>NZ_CP187333.1:215000-822500 GCF_050554855.1 Enterococcus sp. DIV0712 | reverse complement strand
AGGCACGCCATCACTCATTAACGAGCTTTGACTTGTTGTAGGCACACGGTTTCAGGATCTATTTCACTCCCCTTCCGGGGTGCTTTTCACCTTTCCCTCACGGTACTGGTTCACTATCGGTCACTAGGGAGTATTTAGCCTTGCGGGATGGTCCCCGCGGATTCCGACGGAATTTCTCGTGTTCCGCCGTACTCAGGATCCTCCTAGGTGTTGCTAGCATTTCGTCTACGGGGCTTTCACCCTCTTTAGCGGAATTTTCCAAATCCTTCAACTATACTAACAGACTACCATATTGGAGTCCTACAACCCCAACAAGCAAGCTTGTTGGTTTGGGCTCTTCCCGTTTCGCTCGCCGCTACTCAGGGAATCGAATTTTCTTTCTCTTCCTGCAGGTACTAAGATGTTTCAGTTCTCTGCGTCTACCTCTAATCAGCTATGTATTCACTGAAAAGTAATATCCTATAAAAGATATTGGGTTCCCCCATTCGGAAATCTCTGGATCATAGCTTACTTACAGCTCCCCAAAGCATATCGGTGTTAGTCCCGTCCTTCATCGGCTCCTAGTGCCAAGGCATCCACCGTGCGCCCTTATTCACTTAACCTTATCAACCTTACGGTTGGGTCTTGATCACTTCTTCTAGCGATAGAAGGTTAATCAATAAATAAGCAATTGAACTTATTAAAAAACTCATTCAACGCGGTGTTCTCGGTTTGTTTTGATTCTTTTTACTTCAATATCCAGTTTTCAATGAACGAATCTGATAGCAAAAGCTATCAATGGAGCCTAGCGGGATCGAACCGCTGACCTCCTGCGTGCAAAGCAGGCGCTCTCCCAGCTGAGCTAAGGCCCCGAACTTATTTGATTGAGAGTAGACCTCTCAAAACTGAACAAAGTAAAGACGAAATGTGTATTTCCGTAATATTCCTTAGAAAGGAGGTGATCCAGCCGCACCTTCCGATACGGCTACCTTGTTACGACTTCACCCCAATCATCTATCCCACCTTAGGCGGCTGGCTCCAAAAAGGTTACCTCACCGACTTCGGGTGTTACAAACTCTCGTGGTGTGACGGGCGGTGTGTACAAGGCCCGGGAACGTATTCACCGCGGCGTGCTGATCCGCGATTACTAGCGATTCCGGCTTCATGCAGGCGAGTTGCAGCCTGCAATCCGAACTGAGAGAAGCTTTAAGAGATTTGCATGACCTCGCGGTCTAGCGACTCGTTGTACTTCCCATTGTAGCACGTGTGTAGCCCAGGTCATAAGGGGCATGATGATTTGACGTCATCCCCACCTTCCTCCGGTTTGTCACCGGCAGTCTCGCTAGAGTGCCCAACTAAATGATGGCAACTAACAATAAGGGTTGCGCTCGTTGCGGGACTTAACCCAACATCTCACGACACGAGCTGACGACAACCATGCACCACCTGTCACTTTGTCCCCGAAGGGAAAGCTCTATCTCTAGAGTGGTCAAAGGATGTCAAGACCTGGTAAGGTTCTTCGCGTTGCTTCGAATTAAACCACATGCTCCACCGCTTGTGCGGGCCCCCGTCAATTCCTTTGAGTTTCAACCTTGCGGTCGTACTCCCCAGGCGGAGTGCTTAATGCGTTTGCTGCAGCACTGAAGGGCGGAAACCCTCCAACACTTAGCACTCATCGTTTACGGCGTGGACTACCAGGGTATCTAATCCTGTTTGCTCCCCACGCTTTCGAGCCTCAGCGTCAGTTACAGACCAGAGAGCCGCCTTCGCCACTGGTGTTCCTCCATATATCTACGCATTTCACCGCTACACATGGAATTCCACTCTCCTCTTCTGCACTCAAGTCTCCCAGTTTCCAATGACCCTCCCCGGTTGAGCCGGGGGCTTTCACATCAGACTTAAGAAACCGCCTGCGCTCGCTTTACGCCCAATAAATCCGGACAACGCTTGCCACCTACGTATTACCGCGGCTGCTGGCACGTAGTTAGCCGTGGCTTTCTGGTTAGATACCGTCAGGGGACGTTCAGTTACTAACGTCCTTGTTCTTCTCTAACAACAGAGTTTTACGATCCGAAAACCTTCTTCACTCACGCGGCGTTGCTCGGTCAGACTTTCGTCCATTGCCGAAGATTCCCTACTGCTGCCTCCCGTAGGAGTCTGGGCCGTGTCTCAGTCCCAGTGTGGCCGATCACCCTCTCAGGTCGGCTATGCATCGTGGCCTTGGTGAGCCGTTACCTCACCAACTAGCTAATGCACCGCGGGTCCATCCATCAGCGACACCCGAAAGCGCCTTTCACTCTTATGCCATGCGGCATAAACTGTTATGCGGTATTAGCACCTGTTTCCAAGTGTTATCCCCCTCTGATGGGTAGGTTACCCACGTGTTACTCACCCGTCCGCCACTCCTCTTTCCAATTGAGTGCAAGCACTCGGGAGGAAAGAAGCGTTCGACTTGCATGTATTAGGCACGCCGCCAGCGTTCGTCCTGAGCCAGGATCAAACTCTCATAATAAAAGTTAGAACAATCTTGCGATTGTTAAGCTCAATTTGTTTGCTAGCATATTGCTTGCTTGTTAAAAATGTTTGTTGTCTTGAATTGAATCAAGACGCCCTACACATTTGGTTCGTCTATTCTTTGTTCAGTTTTCAAAGGTCTACGTTACCTCGCAGCAACTTTTATATCATAACAAACTTTCGTTTGAATGTCAAGAACTTTTTTTAAAAAGTTTTTTAAGTTGTTTTGCTCGGTCGTTGCCGTCTGTTGTGACAACTTCTATATCTTATCATTATCTCAGTTGTTTGTCAACAACTTTTTAAAACTTTTTTGTTATTTTATAACAAGTTTTTTTGATCAAACGATTGATTTAAAAGCAATCTCTTTAACGACTTTGTTATTCTAACATGTTATTTATCTTTTCGTCAAGAAAAATTTTTAACTTTTTAAAACTTTTTTCTTAACGAACTGTTTGTCAGAACAGATATTAATATACCAAGGATTTTTCTAAAACGCAACTATTATTTTGCAGAAAAATAACATTTTTTTCAATTTCGAACGATGAATATTTTCTGCAAAGAAAACATTCGTTTCTTTATCTTATAATCCCTTTTCTCTTACTTAAATGTTCGTTAATCATTCGTAAAAAAAGCAACGTACTTTATTGTACGTTGCTCTCTTCTTTTATTCCAGCGATTGGAATAAAAATTCTAAAGATCGTTCCTTGATGCAATACGCTTTCTGCATCAATACGTCCTTTATAGTTTTCGACTAATTGTTTTGCAATCGATAGACCTAAGCCATTACCACCTTTATTTCTTGCACGGGCTTTATCTACTCGATAGAATCGATCAAATATTTTCTCCAAGTCTTCTTCAGTGATTCCTTCACCAAAATCTTGCACAGCTATTTCAAATTCATTCATCGTTCGAGAAATGGAAATATGCACTTCTTTTCGATCTGTTGAATATTTAATCGCATTATCTAATAGAATAATTAGCAATTGTTCAAAGTGATTACGATAGATTTTCAGTTCAACTTCGGTTGGTAAATCGTCATCTAACGTGATATGAAACTCAGGATAAACCAATTGGAAGTTATTAAATACTTGGTAGACTACTTGTTTAGCATCTGTTCGTTCATTTGCATATTGGGTGTCCACTTGTTCAGCGCGTGAAAGGTCAAGCATTTCTTGGACCAAACTCTTCATACGACTAATTTCTTGTAAACTGGCCTTTAATGATTCATCTAAAATTTCAGGATCGTCTTTCCCCCAACGATTTAAAAGGTTTAAATGGCCTTCCATAATCGCAACGGGCGTTCTTAATTCATGGGAAACATCTTCAACAAACTGCTCTTGTTGTTCGATATAGCGTCTCATACGATCTAACATTTCATTAAAGATTTCCGAGATATCTGCTAACTCATCTCTCGTATTAATCTCCGGCATGTGGACATCTGATTGCGGGTCTTTGCGGATTGTATCCATCGTGTCTCTCAATACTTTTAATGGTTTTAAGAAATAAGAAGAGAGGATAAAGCCTAAGACACTACTTACAATCAGAGAAATCACTTCTAAAACTACAAGTGTTAATAATAAATGATTACGAATTTCATAAAAAGAAGAAAGTTCATAAAATGCTTGAATATAGCCAATCTTTTCTCGTGTTTCTTTTGAAAAAATAGGTTCCACGGAATAAAAACCGGTTTTATCAAAAACAGTTCGAACAACAGGTAATTGTCGATCCAATTGTAATAACTTATCATATTCATTTTGTGTTTTAAAAACTAGCTTTTGGTTTGTGTCATACACAGATAAATAAAGTTCTGGTTGTCCTAGTTCAGATATGAAACTGTCCATTTCCATAAACGAACCTTCTACTGCTGTATGCTTATTATAGTAGTTTTCATCTCTTTCACTCGGCGTTTTTAAATAGTCAAAAACGTCTGTTACCGTTAAATTTTCATTGGCATTAGCTAATCGATTTGTTACTTCTGCAATCGTTGCTTCGACATTTTCCTTTTCTTTGGCAACAATAAGACTGACAGAAGACTTATAGGTAATCACCGCAAAAATGGTAAAAACTACAAATATAAAGAAAGAACTTGCGAAAGCCCACTTTATAGTTAAAGATGGGCCTTCCAGTTCTTTTTTAATCGTTCTTTTCATTAATTAGTTCTCACGAACGCATAACGTAGCCAGTTCCACGGACAGTTTGGATGTAGCTTTCTTCTCCAGGTACGTCAATTTTATTTCGTAAGTAGCGGATATACACATCCACAACGTTTGTTTCTACTTCTGTTTCATAGCCCCAAACTTTATTTAGTAAAACATCACGTGCCAAGACAACATTCACGTTTTCCATTAGCGTTAATAGTAATTCGTATTCGCGTTTTGTTAATTCAATCATTTCAGAATTACGACGAACGACACGATTTTCTTTTTCAATTGTTAAGTCACGATATGTAATCGTTGTTTGTTTTGCAACGTTTTTATCGCCCTCAATATCAATACGACGAAGTAACGCACGTAAACGAGCTAACAATTCTTCAATTGCAAATGGTTTAACAATATAATCATCCGCTCCATGGTCTAAGCCAGAAACACGGTCAATTACTGAATCACGCGCAGTCATCATAATAATTGGTGTATTTTTCACTTGGCGAACACGGCGACATACTTCTAATCCATTTAATTCTGGTAACATCAAATCAAGAAGGATAGCATCCCATTCGTTGTTAAGAGCGGCTTCCAATCCTGTACGACCATTGTAGTGTACTTCTGTCGTATACCCCTCATGTTTTAATTCAAGCTCAACGAATCTCGCTAAGTTCTTTTCATCTTCAATAATTAAAATGTTGCTCATTTGATTAATTGTCCTTTCTCTTTAAAAGCTATACTCAAGCTCAACCTTTTTATTCCTTACTACTTATTAGAGAATTACTACTCAATCTATCTGGTTCTTTTTTAAGCCACAGTAAAACCATGAGCATGGTGAGCCACACTCATGGTCTCCAGCGTGTTTATTCTTCGTTGTACCAGCTGTAATGGTAGATTCCTTCTTTGTCTGTGCGTTCGTACGTATGAGCACCGAAGTAATCACGTTGTGCTTGAATTAAATTCGCTGGTAAGCGATCTGAACGATAAGAATCGTAATAAGCAATTGCAGATGAGAATGTTGGTACAGGAACACCTGCTTGAACAGCAATCGCAACAACTTCACGAACGGCTTGTTGATATTTTTTCGTAATTTCTACAAAGTATTCATCTAACAACAAGTTTTCAAGTGCTGGATTTTTTTCATATGCATCGGTAATTTTTTGTAAGAATTGTGCACGGATAATACAACCTGCTCGCCAGATTTTTGCAATTTCACCAAATGGTAAATCCCATCCGTATTCTTCAGAAGCTGCACGGAGTTGTGCAAAACCTTGCGCATAACTCATTAATTTACTAAAGTATAATGCTTCGCGAATTTTTTCAATCAATTCTTTTTTATCGCCTGCAAAGTTAAAGGCTGCAGGTTTTGATAAAATGCCACTTGCTTTTACGCGTTCTTCTTTGTAAGCCGAAATAAAACGTGCAAATACTGATTCTGTAATTAATGGTAATGGTACACCAAGATCTAACGCACTTTGGCTTGTCCATTTACCTGTTCCTTTGTTGCCTGCTGCATCAAGAATAACATCAACGATTGGTTGGTCGGTTCCTTCATCATCTTTACGTGTCAAAATGTCAGCCGTGATCTCGATAAGGTAACTGTCTAATTCGCCTTCGTTCCATTCTTTGAAAATCTCTGCCATTTCATCAACAGATAAACCTAAGATTTGTTTCATTAAATCGTAGGATTCAGCAATTAATTGCATGTCCCCATATTCAATCCCATTATGAACCATTTTTACATAATGTCCAGCACCATTTGGGCCAATGTAAGTCACACATGGTTCACCGTCTTCTGCTTTAGCTGAAATTTTTTCAAGAATTGGCGCAACTAACTCATACGCTTCTTTTTGTCCGCCAGGCATGATAGATGGTCCTTTCAAGGCTCCTTCTTCTCCGCCAGAAACGCCAGTACCAATAAAGTTAATTCCTGAGTTTGCTAGTTCTTCATTACGTCGCATTGTGTCTTTGAAGAACGTATTACCGCCATCAATTAAGATGTCGCCTTTATCAAGGTGTGGTAACAATTCTTGGATTGTCGCATCTGTTGCAGGTCCAGCTTTAACCATCAACATAATTCGACGAGGTTTTTCAATTGCATTCACAAATTCCTCAATTGAGTATGTTGCTTGAAAGTTTTTGTCAGGATGTTCTTCAACCACTTCTGTTGTTTTTGATCCTGTACGGTTATACAGCGCAACTGTATAGCCTCTGCTTTCAATGTTTAAAGCAAGATTTTTCCCCATGACAGCCATGCCGACTACGCCAAATTGTTGTTTTGTCATTTTATGACCTCCTATATTATAATCAACGAAAATTCTATGAGCATTCTCTTATAATCCTCACTATTATAACGCACTATCTTTCATATGAAAACAATATAGTGCCAATAAATTTCCAATTTCTTCATATTTTCTTAAAAAAATACAAATCCCCTAGGCTCCATGGTTAGCCTAGGGGATTCAACATTTCAAAAAATGTTTTTATGCTTATGCTTCTTTAGACATTACGTCTTTTCCATCGTAGTGACCACATGCTGGACATACGTGATGGCTTTTTTTCATTTCACCACAGTTTGAGCATGCATTTAAGCCTTTGATTGTTAATTTGTAGTGTGTGCGACGTTTTGCTTTTTTCGCTTTAGAAGTTCTTCTAGCTGGTACTGCCATTGTTGTTCCACCTCCTTGTAAAGATGCGTGTATTTACATACACAATATATTCCAACCTAGCTGTTATCTTCCTCTTCAGCATTATCGCTGAGTAATTCTGATAGTTTAGCCAGACGAGGATCCACTGTTTGTTCTGCTGCTTTCTGCTTACTTTCCAAATATGCTTCTTCTGAAATCACTTCCCAGTCATTGCCACTTGGCATTTCTTGACTGTTTTGTTCTTCTTCTGTAAGCACTTGAATTGGAATGGACAATAGAATGTTGTCTTCGACAGATTCATCTAAATCAATTGTTGGCTTGTCCAATAAAATAATCTCTTCAGCTGCAAATCGTTCATCTCTTGTATCCATTTGTTCTTTTGTCATAAAAACTTCATCGACCGTGATTTGCATTGGCAAAGCCACAGGTTCTAAAGAACGGGATGAAGGAACGGTTACAGTTACCTGAATAGTGTAATGAAGTAAATATTCTGATTTATTGACTGCTAATAAGCCTTCTACTTTGATTGGACTTACATCCAACAAGGTATCATCTCGTTGAAGAAGCTCTTCTTTAAGATGCAATGTTTCTGAAAACACTAGCGGCTCTTCTTTGTATTTATTTAGTTCTAACAAAGACCACTTCATAATTATCACTCCTAAGCAACAAAAGCTATTATACAGGGGTATGAAAGCTTTGTCAATGAAATTTTCTTGACAGCCCTTTCTTATTTCCTGTTTTTCTTTCGTTTTTTTATAATTGTTTTTCTGTTGAAGATAACTTAGCGCTTATTTAATTAAATAACAAAATTTTTGTGTGAAATAACATAAATAATTTAAAACTAAGACATAATTTTACTATTTGCGCCCAACTCTTTATTTACTGAATACGTGTTTTCTGAACATTTCGTACTACTGTCTTCCTTGTAAAAAAAGCTGAGACAAACTGACGAATCGGTTTGTCCCAGCTTTGCGTCCGAGTACATATTGCTTAAAATCAAATGATTGAATTAATTAGACTTAGATAGCTGTTGTTGCTCCGCGGTAAACAATACCACGACGAGGATCAACAGTAATCACTTCGTCATTATTAATTAATGATGTTGCATCTGCAGCACCTACGATAACTGGAATATTTTGCGCAATCGCTACAACAGCTGCATGAGAAGTTAAACCACCTTCTTCAACAACTAATGCTGATGCTTTTTCAATTGCAGGCATGTATTCTTTATCTGTTGTTTTTGTAACTAAAATAGCTCCTTCAGTCGCTTTAGCAACTGCTTCTTCAGCAGTTCCTGCAACAACGGCTTTTGCAATAATTGCTTCTTCGCCGACACCTTGACCTTGAACTAATTTAGAACCGATCATTTGAATTTTCATTAAGTTTGTTGTGCCTTTTTCGCCAACTGGAACACCAGCAGTGATAATGATTAAATCACCTTCTGAAGCATAACCTTCTTCTTGTGATACTTTTGAAGCTAAATTAAACATTTCATCTGTGCTTGATGGTTTGTCAGCAACTGTTGCGTAAACACCCCATGATAATGATAAGCTACGTGCTTTTTGTTCTGAGAACGTAATTGCAACGATATGTGCTTTTGGACGGTATTTAGAGATCATACGTGCTGTATGGCCTGATTCTGTTGCCGCAACGATTGTTTGGATACCCAAGTTACGTGCTGTATGGCCAACAGATTGTCCGATTGCTTCAGTCATATCTGTTTTGCTATATAATTTCAATGCGAATGAATCTTGGTTAACTAATGTTTCTTCTGTACGAACTGCAATACGAGCCATTGTTTGAACAGCTTCTAATGGGTAATCCCCTGCTGCAGTTTCGCCTGATAACATTACTGCATCTGTTCCATCGTAGATTGCGTTTGCTACGTCATTTGCTTCCGCACGTGTTGGACGTGGGTTACGTTGCATTGAATCTAACATTTGTGTTGCAGTGATAACTGGTTTACCTAAAGCATTACATTTTTTAATTAAAGCTTTTTGGACAACTGGAACATCTTCTGTTGGAATTTCAACACCCATGTCACCACGAGCAACCATTAAACCATCAGAAACTTTTAAGATTTCATCGATATTATCGATACCTTCTTGGTTTTCGATTTTAGGAATGATTTGGATGTGTGTTGCGTTTTCTTCTTCTAAAATTTTAGTGATTTCTAAAACGTCAGAAGCACGACGAACGAAGCTAGCTGCGATAAAGTCAATTCCTTGACCAATTCCGAAACGGATATCGTTAGCATCTTTTTCAGTGATCCCTGGTAAGTTTACAGAAACGCCTGGTACGTTAACGCCTTTTTTGTTTTTCAAGACGCCTTCGTTTTTAACAACTGTTACGATTTCGTTTGCATCACGGTCGATATCAGTTACTTCTAAATCGATTAAACCATCATCTAAAAGAATGTGTGAACCTACGTTTACATCATTGATTAATTCTGGATAAGTGATTGAGAATTTTTCATTTGTTCCTAAAACTTCTGTCATAGAAATACGTACTGAGTCACCAATTTTCATTGTGATTGCGCCATTTTCCATGTCATTTGTGCGGATTTCAGGACCTTTTGTATCTAGTAAGATCGCTACGCGTTTCCCTGTAATTTTTACAGCTTCACGAATGTTTTTAATACGAGCACCATGCTCTTCGTAGTCACCATGTGAAAAGTTCAAACGGCAAACATTCATACCTGCATTAATTAAGTTTACTAGCATATCAACGGATTCACTAGCTGGTCCAATCGTACATACGATTTTCGTTTTTTTCATTACTAAAACGCTCCTATTCCAAATTTGTTTATACAAAGCTAATAAGATTAGCTAATATACAAGATTAAAAAGAAATTTCATGATTTAACTCATAAAGAGATAAATCTGGTTTGTGTTTATTGTTTTCTAACGTGTCAATAATATCAGCTGCAACTACTTGGTTATCTAACATACCGATACATAAACCGCCTTTGCCTTCTTTTAGAAGTTCAACAGCATATGACCCAAATTTACTTGCTAATACACGGTCACGAGCACTTGGCGAGCCCCCACGAACCACGTGTCCTAAAATTGATACACGCGTATGGAAATCACCGTATTCAGAAAGTTTATCAGCAAATTCATTTCCGCCCATTACGCCTTCTGCTAAAATGATTAAGCAATGTTTTTTCCCGCGGTCGCGGCCTTCTTGAATACGTTTGGCAACGTTTTTCATATCAAAATCATGTTCAGGAATAATGATTTCATCTGCTCCGCCTGCCACGCCTGACCACAATGCGATATCACCAGCGTTACGTCCCATTACTTCGATAACGAATGTACGAACATGAGAAGTCGCTGTATCACGAATTCGGTCAATTGATTCCAAAACAGTGTTAATCGCTGTATCAAAACCGATTGTGAAATCTGTTCCAGGAATATCATTATCAATCGTTCCAGGAATTCCAACAGCGGGGAAACCACGTTTTGTCAAAGCCATTGCGCCATGATAAGAACCGTCTCCACCAATAACAACTAAGCCTTCAATACCGAATTTTTTCAATTGTTCGATTCCTTTTAATTGCCCTTCTTCAGTAGCAAATTCAGGATAACGAGCAGAGTACAAGAATGTTCCACCACGTTGAATCTTATCGCCAACGTCAGCAACATCTAAACGACGGATGTCGCCTGCGACTAAACCGGCAAATCCATAGTTAATACCGTAAACTTCGATTCCATCAAAAATACTTTTGCGTACGACTGCACGAATTGCAGCGTTCATTCCAGGGGCATCTCCCCCGCTGGTTAAAATACCAATGCGTTTCATTCGCTATTTCACCTCATATAATATACTTTCAACTGCCAAAAGAAACCTTTTCGCAAAAATTGATATACAAAAATATTACGTCATTCATTTTACCATTAAAGAACCAAAATGTCTTGAGTTAAGAAGAAAAAAATGAAAAAAGTTGAAAACAACTAGTATTTTTTACCGTAAATCATTTGAAAATGACGTTTTGCTCACCTAAAACGTAAGCTAATTGTTGCTGACTAGCGCTTGTATGAGCGACCCAATTTTCTTCATTTAATACTATTTTCTTTCCTGTTTTTTCAAAATAGACAATCACTGGAATGTGTCCAGCATGACGACTGAGTACCTCTTTCATTTTCTGAAAAACGTCCGTTTGTTCGACATCTTTTGTAATTCTGATAAAACACGTTTCGTCACTAATTGATGTTTCTACTTGTTGCGCTTTTTCTATTCGTTGAACCAATATTTGCAATTCTTGATTGTACGTACTGCGTTCCACTTTTCCTTCCACATAATAAACTTGCCCTTTCTCGACACTCTGTCTTAACTGGCGAAAAACAGTTGGGAACAACGTTAGTGAAATACTTCCTGTTGTATCATCCCCATCAACAAAGGCCATTTGTTCTCCCTTTTTGGTCCGAATCGTCCGAATGTTTTTGACATAAATCAATAATTTCGTGGGCTGATTTTCAACAAGTTCATGAACAAGTTGCGTTTGCTTGGCTAAGCGTGTTTTTTTGAACTCTTCTGTCGGATGTCCTGATAAATAGACACCTAAATATTGTTCTTCTTGTTCTAGTCGCTCTTCTAGCGGATAATCGGCAATTTCTTCTTCCTTTGGCTTCAATGTTTCTAACAAATCCATACTACCACCGCTGAGAAGAATACTTTGGATATTACTCTCTAAACCTACTGCTAATTGACGGCGATTAGGCGCAATTTCGTCAAATGCACCGATGGCAATCAATGGTTCGATATTTTCAACTTTCAACCACTTACGGTCAATTCGCAAAAGAAACTCATCGAACGTTTTGTACGGTCCGTTTTCTCGGCGTTCATTTAAAATATTTTGAATGAAGTCTCGGCGGATTCCTTTTAAAGAACTAAAACCAAATAAAATTTGCTGTTGCTGATTTAGGTAAAAGCTGTAGTGACTTTGGTTAATTGACGGCTGCAAAATCGTCTTCTTGTTTTTTCTAGCTTCGCCAATATATTCTTTAATTTTTGTTGGATTATGACGAACAGAATGCAACAATGAGACATAAAAAGCACTCGGATAATGAACCTTCAAGTAAGCCATTTGAAAACC
The DNA here is from genome assembly GCF_050554855.1 of Enterococcus sp. DIV0712. Classification (NCBI taxonomy): domain Bacteria; kingdom Bacillati; phylum Bacillota; class Bacilli; order Lactobacillales; family Enterococcaceae; genus Enterococcus; species Enterococcus sp. DIV0712. The sequence goes on along the minus strand of NZ_CP187333.1, from coordinate 810,120 downwards.
AATAAAGGAATAGGCAAATGCATGCGAGCGGTTAAAGCCATAATTAGCAAAGCGCTCTATATAATCGTACACTTGGTTAGCTGTCTCTTGGGGATAGCCTTGTTGTAGCGCACCATTAACAAAATGATTTCGTTCTTCATCTAGCACATCTTTTTTCTTTTTACTAATGGCCCGACGTAAAATGTCAGCTTGCCCTAAAGAGAAGCCAGCCATTTTCGCAGCAACTTGCATAATCTGCTCTTGGTAAACAATAATTCCGTACGTATTTTCCAAAATGGGGGCGAGACTAGGCTCTGGATAACTAATTTGTTCCAAGCCTTTTTTCCGGCGGATGAAAACATCAATATTTTGCATCGGACCAGGACGATACAGGGCATTGACAGCAGCAATATCTTCAATGCTAGTTGGCCCTAATTTTCTTAATACATTCCGAATTCCAGCAGATTCAAACTGAAAAACACCACTTGTTTCCCCTTTTCTAAATAAAGCCAGCGTCGTTTCGTCATCTAATGGAATCTGATTCAAACGAATGGTTTGATTATAGACGCGTTTAACAGCTGTGAGGGTATCATCAATGATGGATAAATTTCTTAAGCCCAAGAAATCCATTTTCAGAAGACCAATTTTTTCAACATCATTCATAGTAAATTGGGTCAATAAAATTTCATTCGATCCTAGTTGTAACGGAACCAAATTCAAAAGATTTTCATCACTAATTACCACACCTGCTGCGTGCGTAGAAACATGGCGAGGCAATCCTTCTAGCTGAACAGCTGTTTTATAGAGCAATTGATTATTTGGTGAAAAATTGACCAATTCTTGCATCCGTTTTGACTCTTGGTATGCTTCTTCTAACGTAATTTTCAGCTTGTTGGGGACAGCTGCCGACCAACGATTCGCTTCACTCTGGGACAACCCGAAAACACGTGCAACGTCCCGTAAAACCATTTTCGCAGCCATCGTACCAAACGTGGCAATTTGCGCCATGTGATAATGACCATATTTTTGACTGACATAAGCTAAAACTTCCTCCCGCCGATTATCAGGAATATCTAAATCAATATCGGGCATCGTGTAGCGTTCTGGATTCAAAAAACGTTCAAAAAGCAAATCATATTTGATTGGATCTACATCTGTAATTGATAGCACATAGGACACTAAAGAGCCTGCAGCTGAACCTCGGCCAGCGCCTGTAACAATTTGATTGTTATGACAGAAGTCCATCACATCCCAAACGATTAAAAAGTAATCATCAAAACCCATATTGTGAATGATGGTTAACTCTTTTTCTAATCGTTTTTGGTAAACTTCATTTAGATGAGGCACTCTTTCTGGTAATTTTTCTAAACACAATGTGCGTAAATAAGAACCAGCCGTTTGATTATCAGGCACAGGAAAATGCGGTAATAATTTTTGATGTAAAGGAATGTCAACTCGGCAATTTTCAGCTAGCTGAATCGTATTCTGGACCACTTCTGCACCAGCTATTTGAAGCATTTGTTCCATCGTCGTCTCTGCTTCACGCAAGTAATTCAGACCTTCTATTTCCGGTGTTTGGCTTGTAATATTCAATTGATTATTTTCTTTGATGCTCTCAAGAACAGTAACGGCAAAGCCTTCTTCCCTTGTTAAATGACGTACCTCTTGCAAAGCCACGCCAGGTAATTGTTCTCTTTGGTAAAAAGAAAAGAGCGCTGGATTGCGTTGTTGATTCATTGAAAAAGAATGTTCAACAAATAACGACTGGGGATCAAAATATGAAGCAAGTTGTTGGAAAGCGTGAACCGCTTGTTGTTCATCTTCAAAAAATGTTTGGGCGACTTCTCCTTTGGCTGACAAAGTCACGGCAAATAAATCACTTAATAAGGATTGATGTTCCGCTAAGTAAAAGGGACCCTCTGTCGTCATTTTACTGCTAGATAGTTGCATTAATTGCTGATACCCTTTTAAATTTTTAGCAAATAAAAGCAACTCGGAATGCCCTTCTTTTTCTGCTGGGGTATATTCTAATCTTAAACCGATAATTGGTTGAATTCCCGCTTCTTGGCATGCTTCATAAAATTCAACCGCCCCATGCAAGACATTGATATCGGTAATCGCTAATGTTTGATAACCTAACGCTTTCGCTTGTTTTACATAGGAACGAATCCTAACCGTACTAGATAAAAGCGAATAGGAAGTAACGGTATGTAATTGTGGAAATGACATTGGACAGCTCCTTTTTGAATCCTTGCTATTTTTTGCCTCTTCTCTTATTTTCCTATCGCGGATTCTTTACTTTTAAAGAAAATATGCTAAACTAAGAGCTAGAAAAGAGGTGCTCATATGCGTTATCTTGTTGTATTTTTCTGGACCTTCGCATTAGGCCAAGTCGTTGGATATATCGGCGGTGCATTATCTGGTGGTTCATACGACTTTAAAATGACAACGATTCTATCGTTGGCAACAGCCGTTATTATTTTATTAATTGCACACTTTGCAGTACCGAAAGAAACCAAACCTGTTAAATAAGAAAAAACCAGTTACTAAAGTTATTGTAACTGGTTTTTTTATCTTTTCAACTGTTTAGAGCTTTTTATTTAAAACTTTTCGGAAATTAAAGAAGGACAACCCAATGTTTCCTAAAACGAAACAAGCGGTTACCAGAAAAACAGAAGAATAGCCAAAACCATGGGCAACTGTCGACCCTACCATCGGTCCTAAAACTTGACCGAAATTACTACACATCTGATTGTAACTATAAACTCTACTTACGCCCTCTGTTGGCGTTATTTTACTAATTAACGTATTAATTGATGGCATTAAAGCACCTGTTGAAAAACCTAAAAGGAATCGTAAAACACCTAACTGAAAAGGTGTTTGCACAAACGCCATGGGAATGTAACAAATAAAAGAAAGAATTAATCCGCCTAATAAAACTTTTTGGTTCCCAATGCGGTCCCCAATTTTTCCCAAAGTTGGAGAAGAAATAATTGCTGAAACGCCGGCAATCGAAACAATCAAACCACTAACAAATAATACATTCTCTGTATCGCCACTTAAAGATCGAATATATAGCGTTAAGATTGGGCTGATACTTGTAATTCCTAATTGTAAAATTAACGTAGTCACAAACAAACCAATCAATACTGAAACATGATCCATCTTACTAAAAATTTCTTTAGTCGTTAATAAATCCTTTTTCTCAACTGGTTGAAAATCTTCTTTAACTAAAAAGATAGTCAACAACGTTGTAATGAATAAAATAACACCGGTAATAATAAAGACATTTTCCATTCCAAACCACTGTGCCAACGCACCGCCAATCGATGGCGCAATTAACGTCCCAGCAATTGCACCTGTTGATAATGTCCCTAGAGCCCAGCCATTTTTCTCTTTTGGCGCCTGCGACGCAATCATCGCTGTTGCGTTAGGAATATAGCCGGATAAAATTCCGTTCATAAAACGCATAATCAACAGCCAGTATACATTAGGGACAAATGCTAACGCCCCCATTGTGATCGTCATTCCTGCTGCAGCGCGAATCATCATAATTTTCCGACCTTTTCGATCAGCTAAATTTCCCCAAATCGGTGCAACAATCGCAGCAGCAAACGCCGTGACAGAAATTGCCAATCCAGAAAACAACTCTACTTGACTCTTAGGCGTCCCTAATTGTTCAACGTATACTGGAATAAACGGCATAACTAAGCTAATACTCGCCCCTGTAAAAAAGCAACCAATCCATGCGACTAACAAATTCTGCTTCCATTTTATTTTCATACTTTTATCCACCTTATCACCTCTTCACCTACCACTATACTCTAAAAGAGTGAATCTCTCAAAAGAAAATTCTTTTAAAAAAAAGTCTGACAGACCGGTCAAAACGACCAATCTGCCAGACTTCTTAACACTTGGGCTTAAGATAAATAGCTGAATAAACGCAACACCTTCAAAGCTAACCGCTGTTATCTCAGCCTCACTTCTATTTACTATAAAATAGCTAAGATTACAAAGTTTAAGATAAACAACGCATCAATGACCCAAATAATTGGTGAAACTTCTTTGGCTTTTCCTTTGACTACTTTCACCACTGCATAAAAGATGAACCCAGCAGCAATCCCATAAGAGATGCTATAACATAATCCCATGAAAATTGAAGCAAAAAATGCTGGAATCGCATCTTCTAAATCCGTCCAATTGATGTCTTTGAAAGAAGCTAACATCATAATTCCCACTAAAATTAACGCTGGAGCCGTAGCTTGTGCTGGCACAATAGCAATAAGTGGTGAAAAAAGACTACTTAGGGCAAATAGAATTGCTACCACTACCGATGTCAAACCTGTTCGACCACCCGCACCGATTCCTGCTGCACTTTCTACATAAGTTGTCGTATTCGATGTACCAAAAATCGCACCGATAGATGTTGCAATAGCATCTGCAAATAGAGCTTTGTCCATTTTAGTGCTGAAGCCCTTACTATCTTCTAAAGCTAATTCATCTTCTTTAGAGAAAATCCCTGTTCGACGTCCCGTACCGATAAATGTTCCAATTGTATCAAACGTATCTGATAAACTGAAGGCAATAATGGTCATTAAGACTTGAGGAATTTTTGAAGAATCACTAAACAATGACTGTAAGCCCTCAGCACCAAAAGCAGCGCCAAAAGTTGTACCTAATTCTTTAAATGAATTGCCCAACGAATTAGCATGCCAATCAACCGAAGCAGTGTCTACCACCCCCATTGGAATTGCGACTAACGTAGTAACCACAATGCCAATTAAAATAGCCCCACGAACATTCGTGACAACTAAAATCGTTGTTAAAACTAACCCAATTACCGCCAAAATAATGGCTGGATTATCAAAATTTCCTAAAGCGGGCACGATACTCGAACCATTCACAACACCATTTTGAGGTTCTGCTTGTACTGTGAAACTTAGTAAGCCAGCATTTTTCAACCCTACATAAGCGACAAAAATTCCAATCCCACCACCAATAGCATGTTGTAAACTCTCTGGAATTGCTTTAATAATCATTTTGCGAATTTTTGTCACTGTAATCAAAATGTTAATCAAACCACAAATAAAAACCATTGCTAATGCTTGTTGCCATGTATACCCCATCCCAAAAACGACCGTAAACGTGAAGAAAGCATTGAGTCCCATCCCCGGTGCTTGAGCGTAAGGTACATTAGCAAACAGCCCCATAATTAATGTACCGATGATTGAAGCAATAATGGTCGCTAAAAAAACAGCCTGAAAAGGCATCCCTGTTTCTGAAAGAATGGACGGATTAACAAATAAAATATAACTCATTGCAAAAAAGGTCGTAACCCCCGCCATTATTTCAGTTGATACCGTTGTCTTGTTTTCCTTTAATTTGAAAAACGTATTCATAATTGCACTTCTCTCCCTTAAAATCCATGTTTTCGAATAATTACTCTTTGATTATAAGAGAATCGCTATCTTTTTACAACAAAATATTAACTATTATATATATATTTCTATATAATGTTCGTGTTTTGTAGATATAAAAAAAGAAAAAGCTTTACATTGCTTCTTCTTTTCCTAATAATTGGATTAGCCCAAACAACAGCATCTGTAGAAACATCATTAATAAAATAAACATTAATTTTTGAAGGGACCAGTCAAAAAAGATAATTTTCACTGTTTCAATTGGACTCATAAAAAGATAGACACTGTGTAATCGATCAAAACGTCCAACATAAATCGCCAAAGCAGACAAGAAATGAAGGCTGGCTTGAAAGACTACAATTGTTCTATAGTCACAATAACTTTGCAATTTCTGACTAACAGTTGTTACTGTTTTCATCCCTAAAAGTCCATATATAACAATCCCGCTAGTTAAGCAAACAAACGCCCACCAATCACCAATTTGGTTTGCAAAAATCGTATTAAAGCCTCGATAAATAGATAGCGTTTCTAAATGAAAAAAATCCGTAAATAGGTACGGCGCATTAGGATAAAAAATTAACCAAGCAAAACCTATCAACCAATCCCTTTTACGTTTTTCTGCGTTTAAAAGATAACTAAGTTCAATTGGAATATAGGCTAACAACACGTTCAACGCCATAAAATGAAAATGCGTAGCAAATAACCACATATAGATACAATAGATTAAGGTGATCACTCGTAAATAATTTCTAGAATTTTTCAAGATGCTCTGCGCTCCTTTTTCAAACGGTTTATTTTAGTGTAGCATACTTCTTAAGCTTTTTTTTAAACCTTATAAATGAACATGCTTCTCCCCTTGATAATCTTCGGTTTTATGCTAGACTGAGTAAAAGGCATTTAGGAGGAATTTTTACTTGAAAAAATTAATTGCTATTGATTTAGACGGCACAACATTAAATGCACAGTCTTTAATCAGTCCAAAAACGGAACAAACACTAAAAAAAGCGATTGACAACGGTCATTACGTCAGTATTGCCACTGGACGTCCCTATAGAATGAGTCATCAATTTTACCAACAACTTGGCCTAACGACCCCTATGGTTAACTTTAACGGTGCTTTAGTCCACATTCCAGAGAAAAAATGGGACTTGGAAAGCGAAGCCAATATTGAGCGTGACCTAGTCTTTGACATTTTGGCACAGAAAAAAGAATTACAATTAGATTTTGTTGCTGCTGAAAACAAAGAAACATTTTATATCGATACGTTAGATGGGTTCGATCCGAAATTTTTTGCTTCCAAAGCAACCTTAGATAATTTACTTACTGCTAAAAATTTACGAACAAATCCTACCTCAATGATGGTTCGGACCACACCAAACCAAGCTGAAAAAGTTGCTGATACATTGACAAAACAATATGGTGATTATATTGATGTCCGCACTTGGGGCGGTCCAATGCCTATTTTAGAAATGGTCGCAAAAGGAATTCAAAAAGCCCATGGCGTTGATCAAGTGGCGAACTTTTTATCTGTCAAACCAGCTGATATCATTGCTTTTGGCGATGAACATAATGACGAAGAAATGCTAAGTTATGCTGGTTGGGGTGTTGCTATGAACAATGCCACGGATAAAATTAAATCCGTAGCCAACGATGTCACTGAAAAAACAAATGATCAAGATGGTTTAGCAGATTACTTAGAAAATTATTTAGATCTATAAAAGGCTAAAATAAAAGTATTTCTTTAAAAAGAACTCACTTTGATTTAGCTGATAATCTTAAGATTACGAAAGTGGGGCATAAGTCGAAACGACTTATGCCCCACTTCCGTTTTTTTATTCCTTCAATGAATTTTGAAACGTGCTGATTTTTTCAGCCAATCTTTGATAAGTAGTAAAAGACGGATGCTGTAGCTCTTGTTCTTCGTTAACGGATAAAGTTTGTTGTGTCGTAATGGCCTTTGTTAGTGCATCTACAAAATGAATAAAAGAATTGTTGGTTTGTTTATTGTATCCTGGTGAATAATATTTCGATTGACGATAAAAAGGCCGCAGAGCTGTTTCTGTGATTTTTTCCTGTTCATCTGAAAAGTATTCATCATAGCTGACATGTTTTATTTTCTGCTCTTCTGTTATCACTTGAAGTCGAGCGATTAGGCCATTGCCTAAATCTTCTGCGTAACCGATATACGTTTCTTTCGATGGCTCTTTTAGCCAAGTGTCCATCTCTGCTGCTAAAGGCATTAAACCTTCACGCGCAGAAGTTGATGAACCACGTACCGTATAAAAATTACCTGTGACACGATTTTCGTCACGCATTTGTTTTTCTACATAAGTAATACCATTAACAACGGTGACTAACGTATCGTCTGTGCGCGTGTTGCTTGCTTGAAATTCAGGATAATCCGACAGGCGTTTGTTGACACCCGAATAGCGTGTATCGTAATAAGGATCACTAGCAAACTCTGTAAACTCAACATTCAGAATCCTTTGCGTTTCAGGTTCCGTAATAATCTCTACAATGCCGTAATTTCCGCCGGTAAATACACCTTCATTTTTATAATAGTTACCCGTCATTAATCCCAAAGGCGGTTGATTGGACCAAAACATTTTTTTCTTTTTTTCTTCTGGTGTATATTTTGCTGGTGGGGTTGTCCCAAATGTCGTTTGTGTGGCTCCTGTAACCACTTCGTACGTGTATTCATGAGAATCAAAAGTCAATTGATTAGCAATCAGTTCGTCATTTTTAGTCGGCGCTTGTTTTTCCACCGCAGAAGTCGTTTGATTGGTGACGGTAACTTGCTTCACTTGCTTTGTCTCTTGCGGACCACTTGTTGTTTGTTTCGTTGGCTCTTGATCTGGCGCACAACCAACCAAAATAAATAATCCGATAAAAACCAACATTCCTTTAATATGTTTCATTCACTTCTCTCCTTTTTATAAACGCTTAATTTCCTCTTATCTCCAGTGTAGCAAACATTTATAAACCAAAACTGACGGAAAAATGAATAAATAATAAACAAAAACGCTAAGTCTCCTGCAGCTTAAGAGACTTAGCGTTTTTTTATTTAATTGCTTGGCGCTTTTGGCGCAACCACTCTTCTTTAATGTGTTCAGATAGGCGAATCATTCGTTTACCAACTTCACTATATTGGTTAGTAGCTAAATTGGCTAAAGAAATTCGAACTGACCATTTGTCACTCCCGAAAGCATCCGCTTTTAAAAGCATTAATTTTTCTTTTTCTGCTAACGAAGTTAATACTTTTGTGATCGTCCACGATTTCGTTAAATAACTTGAAAATTCTGGGCCATAACGTTTTTCTGTCCAATCTCTAAAGTTAATTTCACAATAGTATGCTGTATTTAAACTTGCTAAAGGCTCTTCAATGCCTAAGGTGCGGAACAAGAGCTTTTCACGCGTATGACAGATATCCATCACTTCGTCTTTATATGCTTGACCGTCTTTTAACAAAGCATACAAACTAAATAAAGCCATCATTGCTTGCTGAATAGAAGAAAGTCCCGCTGCATGGTTCAACGCAATATCGCGGCTGTCTGCGACTAAGCGGCTGATAAAGTTAATTTGGCTTGTGTCTGCATTCAATGTAGCATAACGTGCCTGTAATTCCATTTTTCGAGCCACTGGCAATTCTTTTAATAATTGGTCAAAGATGTTCTCTTGGCTGACCGCAATGGTCCCCACACGCCAACCGGTAGCGCCAAAGTATTTAGAATAAGAATAGATACAGGCTGTATTGTAAGGTAACTCCGTAAATAGTGAACGAAAAGCTGGCACAAAGGTTCCGTAAACGTCATCTGTTAAAATCATTAACTTAGGGTTATCCACTGCAACGATTTGTTTGATTTGTTCAATGGTAGGTTTTCCCATAGCATTGGCAGTTGGATTGCTGGGATTTACGACAAAAACCGCTTTGATGGACGGGTCTTTTAGTTTATCAATTTCCTTGTTTGAGTATTGATACGTCGTTTTTCCATCAATGATCATTTGCTCTGCTTTGATTTTAACCACGTCAAAATCATAACGTGGTAGTTCTGGAATTTCTAGATAAGGAGCAAACGTTGGTAATAACAACGCAATACGATCACCTTTTTCTAGTAAATAATTATTTGCCAACGTATCAAACAAGTAACAAATCCCTGCTGTACCACCTTCAACGGCAAAAATATCAAACGGTTGTGCTTCGCTGGAAAATAATTCTTGATTTAAATATGCTTTAATCGGTTGTTCACACGCCTTCAAGCAACGAACAGGATTCGGATAATTATCCCCAATCACATAGTCTAACATGGCATCTAACCACATTTCCTTATCCATCCCAAAATAGTTATGCTCTGCTGTCCAAATTTCTTGTAAGAAGGTTGCCCCTTTGCTAGGATTTTCTGCTAAAAAGTTTAAGAAGCGTTGCGTTCTACCAAAACTTGGCTGAATCATACCAGCCGTTTGTTCGCTCCCCTCTCTTAACGTTTCTTTTGTAGCAAATTGACCTAATAAAAAAAAGGCTTCCCTTGGTGTTGGCGCCGTCCAATTAGGATTGCCTCGCCCTGCATTTAACAATGTTTCTAAATTATGATTTTCTTCATGTAATTTCTTCTCTAAAAATAGACTTAATTCAAACGGACTAAGGTTTTCTGTCAATTCATCACTTGTTATCATTTTATCCTCCTGAAGCACACACGGTCATTTAGTATTTAGTATGTAGTCTATACTACTCTTCTACCTCCAGATGTCAACCATTTAAGCGGAATATTCTGACAATTAATAAAAAAGAAACAATCCTTTATAAAAAATAAAGGATTGCTTCTTTTTCGCTGATTAACCAAAGAACCGTTGCATCTCAATTTTTGCTGATTGGACAGAATCAGAAGCATGAATTAAATTTTTGGTGACAGACAACCCATAATCCGCTCGTAAGGTGCCACTTTCAGCATCTAACGGATTCGTTGCTCCAACTAATTTACGCACTTTTTTAACCACATTGTCCCCTACAACGACCATCACAACCACTGGGCCACTTGTCATATAGGCTAATAATTCAGGGAAAAATAGTTCATCTTTTAAATGCTCATAGTGTTCCTTCACTGTTTCTACTGTTAGTCGTTCGAATTTAAGGTGCAATAAGTCAATACCTTTATCTTCAAAACGTTGAATGATTTTGCCAACTAACTTCCGTTCAACGCCATCTGGCTTAATAATTACTAAACTTGTTTCCTTCATTTTTTCCATCCCTTTCAAAACTTCCTTTTGCCCTTTCCCAAGGGGTAGCTACAGAATAAAATGAAAGCGGATACTTTGTCAATGATAAATTTTCTTTTCCTTTTGATTAAATAAAAAATTAAAGATTATTCACAAGGTTTGTGAATTGTTCTTTCAGTTCTGTATTGCTTGTTTCTTTTAAAAACAAATAAGGTTGCTCCTCTACTGGCTGTTCTTTACTCACATAAACTTTGGCTTCACCATTCACTAAAGTAAATAAATAGACATGCTTCTGGGCAACTTGTGTCGCACTGTCAGAGTATACTGCCACTAGGCAATAACCCCCTTCGCTGCCTGTTTCTGACCAATTTAACCAAATGGGATTGTTCCCAATAGCTGGTTGTATTTTAGGTTCATAACTCAATAAATCATCAGGCACTTGAATCGTGTAAAAAGCTACAGAGTGACCTGGTTGGTACGCTTGATAGTTCTGATTGCGTTCTTGACCCCAGATTTCCATGTATTGTCCTAACTGTTTTGCTTTTTGCTGATTCCAAATCGTCCCTTCTTCTGTAACTAATTCAGTTAATTCTTGTGTTTGCGTTGTTTGCTCTAATTCCAACGCCGTGGTTTGACTAACTTCGGTTGCTGAAATTGCTCTTGTTTCTTCAGTATTTACATTGTTTGTTTGTACGGTTTGTACTTTCTGTGATTCCTCTTTCGATTTTTGCCAACCACAGCTAGATAAAACGCTTCCAAAAACCGCTATCATAATAATCCCGTTTAGTTTCATTCCTTAAACTCCTGTTTTTATTTTTATTCTATCGAAATAAACCTAAAATCTCAATCCCTTTCTTTGGATAGTTGAAAACCATTTGGGAACTAGTAATTCTCCACAATTATAGTCCTCTAGTAATTGTTGGTATTGCTGTTCCATAGTCCTGATTTCTTTTTCACCAAAGCTCAGTGCCCAAACTAAAGAATAGAGTCCTGCGTGAAAAGTATAAAGCTTTTGAAACTGCCAAAATAAGGTAGGAACTTTCCCAGCAAAATAACCTTGTAATTGACCATAAGCAAACAATGGCGAAACATTTCTTGAAAAAAATTGTAACTTGTAAAATTCTTCATAAGGATCCCCAAAATCCCATCGATTAAAATCAATCACACCGACCTGCCTAGTTGGCAAGTAAATAAAATTTCCCACATGGAAATCTCCATGCTGATAAACCACAGGCCGTTGTTGCAATAACGGTAATTGTTTTTCTAAATATGAAATTATTGGCTGCTGGTACGGCATACAAAATTGAGATTCCTTATACTTATTTAGTTGGCTCTGCTTTTTTTCGTATAAATTTTGCGCAAGCTCTCTTTGACTAATCCTTTCAGGCAACAAAAGCTTATGGATTTTGTTTAAATAGCGGCCTGCCTCTACGCCTAAGTTCAGTTGTCTTTTGGGAGAAAGAGCGGGTAAAACATCGCTTAAGTCTTCACCTTCTAGATACGTTAATAACATGTATCCTTGTTCACTTTCAGGAATAGGTGCACATAAAAAAGGTTTAGAACTGGGAAATCCTAACGCCGCTACTTTTTTGATAAATTGATATTCTTGTTGTTTGGCTAATAACTCTTCTTGTTGAAAAATTCGCAATAAAAAGGTTTCTTGATTTTTGGTAACTTTAAACTTTAAATCAGTTGACCAACCACGGTGAATAGCTTCAACTTTTTGCCATTGCTGAAACTCTGGAATCTTTTCAAACGCCCTCATTACTTTCGCCTCCATTTCCCTATTGGTTTTAGTATACCAAAGAAAAAAGGCTGGAGACAATTGGGGATAAATTGTCTCTAGCCTTCACTGGTTATTGTTTTCTAGTTTTCCTTATATAAATCGTTCCACTCGTTACTAAGAAAGCTCCTCCTAAAACAATCCAGAAAGTACTAGGTACTTCTGCACCTGCTTTTGGTAATACTTTTTTGGGAAGCTGTTCTTGTTTCCCAATCATATTTTTATCAGAAAAAGCATGTGTACTTCCTGTTGATTTGGTTCCCTGATTTGCTGATGAATTCAGCGAATTAGCTAAGGATGACTCACTAGTAGTTTTTCCAGCTTTGTCTGGGTTTTGGTTTTTTCCTTCGATTGGTTCTTCACTTGTTTTTGTTTCTTTGTCTTTATCTGGTTTGCCACTTGCATCTGAGTCTTTGTCCTTTTCTGGTTCGCCACTTGCATTTGGCTCTTTGTCTTTTTCTGGTTCTTTATCTTTGTCTGGCTCGCCGCTTGCATTTGGGTCTTTGTCTTTTTCTGGTTCGCCACTTGCATCTGGTTCTTTATCTTTATCTGGTTCGCCACTTGCATTTGGTTCTTTGTCTTTTTCTGGTTCGCCACTTATATCTGGTCCTTTATCTTTATCTGGTTCGCCACTTGTATCTGGTTCTTTGCCTTTGTCTGGTTCTTCTACATGTGGTTGATTTATCTTGTGGTTATTTTCAAATAAAGCACCTAATTGTAGCAACGTTCGGTCTTCATTTAATGCACTATTAAATTGAATCCCCAAAGGCAGTCCTTCTTTTGAAACGTAAGTTGGTACACTTAATGCTGGATGTCCAAATAAATTTGCTTGTTGTGTAAACGGTGTATATGTGAACGCCGTCAGCCATTGGTCATAAATCAATTGTTTTTGTTCTGCTGGTGACAATTGATCAATTTTTTCCATCTGTGCTGCATGTTCTGGTTTTAGTAACGGATTATCAATACTAGGTGCCGTGGCAGCTGTCGTTGGTGTTAATAAGATAGGATACTGTTGATAAAATTCGTCCATCGCTTGTGCTTGTAAAGCAATATCTGTCCAAGCCGCAGTTGTCTCTTCACTCGTTATATTTTTTCCTGTTTGAAAAAGCGCCCATGTTAACAGTTCTACATCATTTCGTTCAAGCGGTCTTTTCAATTTCTGCCGCGCCATAAAATCGGCAATTCCTGCTGAGCCAGCAGCTACAGTATAATAATTTTTCATTAGACGTTCCCCATCAACAGGGTGCTTCACTTCAACCAATGTGTACCCTTGGTCTTTTAAAAAAGCAACAGCTTCAGCGACCGCCTCTTTTGCTTCGGCACTTACAGGCGTTCCGGCAGGGGATTCTGTTGTATAAGCAATGGGTTGCGCTTGACTTAAATGTCCCGCAGGAAGATCTTTTTTGGTTAATAAGGTTTCAAATAATGCATTTGTATCCGCCACGGTTCGACTTAAACCAAAGTGAACAGTTTGACCTTTTGCACTATTAGAATTGCCAATGATTACTCCTCTAGAAGGTTTCAAGCCTACGGTGCCTGTCCAAGAAGCAGGGATGCGGATAGAGCCACCAGCATCACTTCCAGAAGCAATGGGAACAAATGCCGCGGCGACACTAGCACCCGCTCCGCCTGAAGAACCACCTGAATAATGGTTAGGATTCCATGGATTGACGGAAACGCCATATAACTTTGAATCTGAAATATTCTTCCAACCTAATTCTGGATAATTCGTTTGACCAATGATTATGAATCCGGCATTTTGTAGTGCTTTGACAAAGGTCGATGTCCCACCAGCTACTTGATCTTGGAGAAAACCAAAACCGTTCGTGTTGCTTTCACCTTTCAAGGATTGTCCTAACCCTTTTAGTAAGAGCGGCACACCTAGAAATGGTTGACCTGTATCTTGTAAAGCTTTTGCTTCTGTCAAAGCCGCTTCTTCTCGTAAAGTAATGACCGCATTTAATGTAGGATTTTCACGTTTAGTGATGGCCAACGCAATTTTTACTAGTTCTTCGCTCGTCACCTTTTTTTCTCTTACTAAAGTTGCTAACTCCAGTGCAGTTGCTTGTTTATAATCTGTTTCTGAAAAAACACTCTCTGCAGAAACAGCTTTTCCATCTGTATCACTATTTTGTATCTCATTTGTGGTTTCAGTGGTTACTGCAACCACATTTCGGCTACTGCTTTCGGCGGTTGCCGAAGAGGATTCTTTTTCCTGCATCACCGTTTGGCTAGTAGTTTCAGATTCCAAGCTAGCTACAGTCTGACTGGTTTCTGTTGTTACTGATTCCGTCTCTGTTTGAACGGTTGTTTCTAGTATACTTTCTTGTGCCAACATTGGTACCCCTACCAGTGTTTGGCTAATTAATAAAATAATCCCTAACTTTTTGAACAAAATCGACTTCTTCATAAGTCACATCCTTTATCTATTAATACAGTTAAAAAATCTGTATTACTTATAGCATAAATGAAAGCGATTAAAAAGTAAAGTTCTCTTGAAAATTCCCATGTTCAACTTTTAGGCTAGGTTCTTTTTATATGCTAAAATAGAATAGAAACGGAGGTTTTTTAATGGAATGGATTGAAATTAAGCACGCAACACAAAATAATTTGAAGAATATCTCTGTCAATATCCCTAAAAAGCAACTAACTGTTGTTACTGGACTTTCGGGTTCAGGAAAGTCCTCCTTAGTATTTGACACATTAGCCGCTGAATCACGTCGTGAACTAAATGATACATTTAGTTCGTTTGTTCAAAATTACTTACCCAAATATGGTCGTCCAGAAGTTGAAAAAATCGAGAATCTTCCTGTTGCAATTGTCATTGACCAGAAAAAAGTAGCAGGTAATTCTCGTTCGACAGTGGGAACGTACACAGATATTTATACGTTTTTACGTTTGCTGTTTTCACGAGCAGGTTCTCCATTTGTTGGTTATTCAGATACTTTTTCGTTTAATCATCCGGATGGAAAATGTCCAACATGCGATGGCTTAGGAAAGATTACCGAAATCAATCTTCATCAGCTAGTTGATTATGACAAATCATTAAACGAAGGGCCTATCGATTTCCCCACATTTACAGTTGGCAACTGGCGGTGGAAGCGTTATGCCCATAGTGGTCTATTTGATTTGGATAAAAAAATCAAGGACTATTCCCCTGAAGAGTTAGCATTATTTTTATATGCTCCACAACAAAAACTAGCTAATCCACCCAAAGAGTGGCCTCATACAGCTTTGTATGAAGGAATCGTCCCGCGCATGCAACGTAGCATATTGCATACAGACGAAGGCAAACGTCATCAAAAATACCTTAATCACTTTGTTACCGTAAAAAGATGTCCTGATTGTTTAGGAAGTAGAGTCAATGAACGTGTTCGTAGCTGCAAAATTAATCAGAAAAGTATTGCTGATGCTGTTGACATGCCACTCACTGAATTACATTCTTTTATTCGTTCAATGGACCTATCCTTAATAAAAACTATTCAAGAAGAGCTACTTGTACGTCTAGAAGCATTAATTAATATCGGTCTCTCCTACCTCACATTAGGACGAGCAACTGAAACACTTTCTGGTGGTGAAGCACAGCGGATTAAAATTGCTAAGTATGTAAACAGCGCCTTAAACGATATTATGTATATTTTAGATGAACCAAGTGCTGGCTTACATCCAAAGGACATCGAACGGATCAGTCGTGCATTGCTCAATTTAAAAAATAAAGGAAACACCGTGGTTCTGGTGGAACACAATCCACAATTAATTAGAGAAGCTGATTTTATCATCGATATCGGACCTTTCGCAGGCGAAAATGGTGGCCATGTCCAGTTTTCAGGAACGTATGACGCATTTTTAGCCTCCAAAACCTTGACTAGTCAAGCCCTTCAAGAGCCGCTCCCTTTAAACGACCAACCAAGAAAAGTAAGGAAGTCTTTAACAATCGAACATGCGACACTGCATAATTTAAACAATCTATCTGTCGAAGTTCCGTTAGGAGTTTTGACTGTTATTTGTGGGGTCGCTGGTTCAGGTAAATCATCATTAGCGGAAGAAATTTATCAAAAAGCCCAGGCTGATAACCAAGAAATTATTCATCTTTCACAAAAAAGCATTACCGCAAATTTACGATCCACACCAATGACCTATCTCAATATTTTTGATAAGGTCCGCAAAATGTTTGCGGAAGAAAATCATGTTAGTCCAGCTTTATTTAGCTATAATTCCAAAGGCGCCTGTCCTACTTGCAAGGGGAAAGGAATAATTGTCTCCGATATGTCTTTTATGGAGGATGTTACTAGTATTTGCGAAACCTGTCACGGAACGCGTTACAAAGAAGAGGTGCTTCATTATCTGTATAACGGAAAAAATATCGTTGAAGTACTAGCTTTAAGCGTTAAAGATGGCTATGATTTTTTCAAAGACCAGCCTTTTGCTCTTTCATTAAAAAATTTACTAGAAGTTGGCTTAAGCTACCTTAAACTCAATCAATCGCTCTCAACATTATCTGGTGGCGAATTGCAAAGGGTAAAATTAGCAGACACACTTCACCAAAAAAAAGCTATCTATTTAATGGATGAACCTACAGATGGTTTACACTTAATTGATATCCAACAAAGTCTTCAACTTTTCAATCGAATGGTAGAAGAAGGAAACAGCTTGATTTTATTAGAACATCACATTGATGTGATTAAAAGTGCCGACTGGTTGATTGAACTAGGTCCCGAAGGTGGAGAAAATGGCGGACAGCTTCTTTTTACAGGAACGCCAGCAAATATGCTAAATTCCACTCATTCTATTACTAAAGGCTATCTGTAAAATAAAAAGTACAAACGGTGCAAGCAACAAGCACCGTTTGTACTTTTTTTATTTCAACCCAACTTCCATCTTCACAGGTTGGTGATCTGTATATTTAAATTGTTCGTCCTTTGTTTTCACGCTATGAACAGCCACATTATCAGAAACAATAAAACCATCAATTACATACACTTGGGATGTTTCATAAGAGCCAGTGTAAGGCTTATTAAGCACCCGCACAGTCGGTTGTTGATCATCATAAGCAAGTGAAAAATGTTTAGGTAAGTCTGCTGGATCAATTTCTCCTGGTACCCAACCAGCTTCCCCTAAGTCAGGATATCGATGACTGCCTTTGAAAACTTGATTAAAGTCACCTCCAGCAATTACATAGTTTCCTTTAGCGTATTCTTGGGATAATACGTCAGCTAACTTTTTGCTTTGAGCAATCTTCCCATCCCCATTGTCATAGGCTTCCAAATGTAAGTTAAAAACCACTAATTCTTTGTCTGTGCCTTTAATTGGAAAGCGCGTTTCTAGAAGCGCTCGTTTTAAGTTACTAATGCTAACGGGCCAACGAAAGGGATTGGGTAAAGCAATGCGTTTGGCCTCTGTTATTTTTTCATTTGATAATGTTAATAAACCACTTTCTACTCGTCCAATCGGCGGCCAAGGAATGGGCACATAATCTACCTTAAAATTATAAGCAAATGCGCTGTTCAGCTGTAGCTGTTTTTGTAATTCTTCCTCTTGATTGACTTCATAAGAACGTTGCGAGCGACGATCGACTTCTTGGAATAAGTAAATCATCGCTGGTAATTCTTTCAAGGTTTCTTCAATGCCTGTTAAATTCTGTTGGACCATTGCCTTATTAACTGGTTGGACAGTTTTGCCACCGTCCATAAAAAAATCTTCTGTTTGTCCTAGGCCAGCATAGCCTATGTTATACGTGACTAAAGAAATGGATTGCTTTTTTTCGATGGTTTGCTCTGAAAATTGTTTATTTATAGCAACTGGTTCAACCGCTCGTGGTCGAAACTCTCGGAAGGTTAAATATCCTATCAAAATTAAAGCTATGCTTAAAAGAAGGACCATCAAGCTACCGAGATATTTAAAAAACTTTTTCATTGATTCCGATGTTCCTTTCACATTATGTCAAACCAAAAGTAGCAATTATCTTCGTTGCTACTTCTTCTGGTGTCATGTTTGAATTATTTATTTTCGTTATTTTTACATTTGGAAATGTACTTTCTAGTTCACCTTCGTGGCTTACTAATCGATGTTCTTTAAAGGTATTGAGTAATTCTTTTCGAGAAAAGTCGACATCGCGTTTTGAAGGTTTTGCCTCTAGCCGTTCTGGATGAACATTTCGTTCTAGGCGGATTGCTGTTGAAGAGACGAGTTCGACGAAATAGACGGCTTCATGTTTACTAAGAAAAATTTCTGATATTTCTTCTAAAAATTGAAAATCTTGTTCTTGATCAAAAGCAATCACCACTGTAAAAATAATGTTTTTTGTTGTATTTGTGGCTGGATTTTCGACAAAGGCATGAAAAAGTTCCTTTCTAACGGAATCAGACAATTGAAATGCACGTTCCGTATACCCAAGATAGTTTGCAAATAAGTCAATGGTTTGATGATTAAATAGTAATTTAGCATCTAACTGCTTTTCTAAAGCCTTGCCAACGGTCATTTTCCCGACAGCTTGGGCACCAATTAAAACGATTAAAGACATCAACTTTTCCTCCTCTAGTCTAATTTTTAGGTGGCTATCTTCTACTATATCACACTATATTACAACACCTTACAAAACTGTTCGGAAAATTTTCTGTTTTTTATTACAAAAAAAAGACAAAAGACTCTATAATGAGAGAGGACTCGATTGATTATAGATGAGATAGGTGACGGAGAATGGCAATAGAAAAATATTTTCAAACAATAGATGGCAGTCAAATTTTTTATCAAACTTTTGGCAAAGAAACAAATTACCCCCTTGTGTTACTTCATGGTAATGGCAATGATCATACTTTTTTTAATTATCAAATTTCTTATTTCTCCAAGGAGTATCAAGTTATTGCGGTGGATACCCGCGGACATGGACGGTCCACCAATACACAAAGTCAATTAACTTTTCCGCTTTTGGCAGAAGATTTAGCTGGTATTATACAACAAGAACACTTAACAAAAATTAATTTATTGGGCTTTAGTGACGGAGCAAATATTGCCATGGTTTTTACCCATTTATATCCTGATTTCGTCAACAAACTCGTCTTAAATTCTGGAAATGTCACCATGTCTGGTCTGAAAAAATATGTAACGATTGCCACTTATTTTCAATATTGGTTTTGTCGTATTGGCGCTTTTTTTTCAAAAAAATTGCGCGCACGGCTCCCTATCGTGGCTCTGTTATTTGAAGATACTGGACTGACAAAACAAGATTTAGAACACATCCCCTGTCCTACTCTTGTTATTACTGGCAGTCGAGATTTAATTGCGCTTTCCCATTCACGGGCGATTGCTGATGCCATTCCTGATGGTAAATTGGTCTTGGTAAATAAACAGGGTCATTTATTTGCCAAAAACTCACCAGATATTTTTAATAAAACAATCGAAAAATTCTTAAAGGAAATGAAGGTGTCTAAATGAAACAAATTATTCATTGGATCAAAACGCATACAGGATTACTAAAAACACTGTTTGTTATTGCGGTCTCAATTATTGTTGTTGCCCAACTTTTATCAATTGGTAAAACGATCTCATTTGAACAGTTAAAACAGATTTTTGATGAGATTCCGCTATGGAAATTGTTATTGATGATGGTTATCGGTTTAGTTTCCGTTACTCCGATGCTAAATTATGACTTAACATTAAATCGCATTTTAAACTTGAAAGTCTCAAAACGGGAACTCCTTGAATCTAGCTGGATTGTCAATACAATCAATAATATTGGTGGATTCGGTGGTTTGGTCAGCATGGGACTTCGTTCTGAATTTTATGGAAATAAAACAGAGGAAAAGAAAATTTTACCTGCGTTAACCCATATTTTACTTTTTGTGTTATCCGGTCTATCTATTTATAGTATTCTTTGCTTTTTCCTTGTTCAGTTTGATCCAAAGATGGCTTATTTACAGCAATATTGGATTTGGTTATTAGGTGGCGGTCTTTATTTCCCGTTACTTTATCTTATTTTACATTTCCAAAAAAATAGTTCCTTTGGTAACCTCGATGCAAAAAATCGCTTATCTCTAGTTGTTTCTTCGTTTTTAGAATGGACAGGTGTTTTAATTACCTTTATCAGTATTGGTTACTTATTAGATGTACCGATTCCTTTAATTGATATTGTTCCTTTATATGTAGCAGCTTCGATTATTGGAATTGCTTCGATGATTCCAGGGGCTTTAGGTAGTTTTGATGTCATGATGATTTTAGGACTGAGCAACTTAGGTGTCGATCGTGAAATTATTGTTTTGTGGTTATTGCTCTATCGTTTATTCTATTATATTATTCCGTTCTTAATTGGCTGTTTGTTCTTTACAAAACACTTAAGCCAAAAGTTGGATACTCATTATCGTCAACTGCTAAAACAAATTACTTTGGAAATTGCCCACAAGCTGGAAGTGGTTTTACTTTATTTTTCAGGAATTATGATGGTGCTCCTAGCCACTATTCCAGAAGCCTTCACTCAAGTGCATTGGTTAAGAGATATTAACCCCTTCCGTTCACATATTATTATTCAAATTCCGAGTATTGTTTTAGGCTTTGCATTATTAATTATGGGACGTGGGATTGCTGATCGTGTTAAAAGAGCCTATTATCCAACGATTATTTTATTAATTGGTGCTATCTTGTATTCATTTGTTGTTGACTTTAGTATGTTTTCCATTTTCTATTTAGCTATTTTATTATTTATCGTTATTTTTTCAAAATCAGAATTGTACCGTGAACAACTGGTTTACTCTTGGGAGTGGATGACGATTGATGGCTTTATCTTTGGCTTGTTGACTTTGTTATACCTGGTAATTGGTGTTTATAATTTACCGAACTTCCCACACCATCGTCATCATTTTGTGGAATTTTTCTTGTTCCCTTCCGAACGGATCTGGTTGTCAGGATTTATCGCTATCCTCTTAGTTATGAGTTTTAACTTTCTATTTGTTCGCTACCTCCAAGGGAAAAAACACCAAGTTGGTGAGTTTCCAGAAGATAGTATCTTGCATAATATCTTAACAACTTATGGCGGGAATATTGACAGTGAACTTGTCTTTCTTCATGATAAACAGGTTTTCTTATATCCCAAAGAAGAACCGACTGTCTTTTTACAATTCAACACCATTAATAATAAATGCGTTGTGATGGGCAACCCTTCTGGGAACAAAGAAGATTTTCCTGCGGCGATTGATGCATTCCTTAAAGAAACAGATCGTTTCGGCTATGTACCCGTCTTTTACGAAACCAATGAGGACAGCGTGATGTTACTACACGAATATGGCTACGAATTTATCAAAATGGGCGAAGAAGCCTTAGTTAATCTAGAAACATTTACGATGTCTGGGAAAAAATTCAAAGGTACCCGCGCAGTGTTTAATAAAATTACCAAAGCCGGCTATTCATTTGACGTACTCCAACCTCCTTTTAGTGCCGAACAAATGCACGAATTAAAAGCTATTTCGGATAGTTGGTTAGACAATCGAAAAGAAAAAGGCTTTTCACTTGGATTTTTCGATGAAGCGTATCTTCAAAGAAACCCAATTGCTGTTGTCCGGAATGCTGAAGGAGAAATGGTCTCTTTCGCTAATATCATTCCTAGTTACACAAATGAAGTTGGTACCATCGACTTGATGCGTCACCATAAAGAAAAAGCCCCTTCTGGAAGTATGGATTTCTTATTTATTCATTTATTTGAATATATGAAAACAGAAAATATTCATTATTTCAATTTAGGGATGGCTCCGTTAGCCAATGTTGGTCAATCAAGAAAAAGTTTTATTCAAGAACGGATTGCTGCGTTAATTTATGAATTTGGTTCAGAAATCTACTCCTTCCAAGGATTACGCGAATACAAGGAAAAATTTGCTAGCAAATGGCAACCCCGCTATACACTTTATTCTAAAAGTAGCTGGATTGTCTACGTGATGATCGCTTTACTCATTGTCGATCAAAAAAATATTGACTAACAAAAAGAAGCCCAATTAAGTATAAAAAGCTTGGCAACTTCACTGAAATTTAGTGAGGTTGCCAAGCTTTTTAATTTCTTTCATCTAGTTTTTCTTTAATTAAAAAGGCTGTTTCTTCGACAGATTTTGCGGTTACATCAATCACTGGGATGCCATACTTCGCAAAAATTTCTTCAGCATAAGCTAATTCTTGTTCAATCCGTTCAACATTGGTATAACTGGTCTCATTACCTAAACCTAAGGAAGCCAACCGACTGCTACGAATCTGTCCTAATGTTTCTGGCGAACAAACTAAACCAATCATTTTTTGTGGATCCATTTCTTCCAAAATTGGCGGCAATGGAACTTCTGGAATTAATGGTAAGTTAGAAACGCGGTAGCCTTGATTCGCTAAATACATACTGACTGGTGTTTTTGAGGTCCGCGAAACGCCTAACAACAATATATCAGAATCAAGAAACCCTTGAGGATTTTTGCCATCATCATATTTTACAGCAAATTCAATCGCTGAGATTTTATCAAAATAGGCACGATCTAGTTGGTGGCGTCGTCCAGGCTCTTCAATAGGATCTACTCCGGCTTTCGCTTGAATTAATTCAAAAAATGGCGCCATTAAATCTAAATATAACAACCCTGTTCGTTCACTAAATTCTTTCGCCGCTGTGATTAGTTGTTTACTGACTAATGTACTGACAACTAAGGCTTTATCTTTTAAGGCATCTTTTAAAATCTCTAATAATTCTTCTTCTGTTGTGACAAAAGAAAAATTGTATCGATTAAGAAAAGAAATATCTGGATATTGTGCGCTTGCTGCAGCTAACAATTTTTGTGATGTTTCTCCAAGTGAATCGGAAATAGTATAAACAATGATCTCTTTTTTCATAATTAAGCTCCCTTATCTGTTTTGTGCGGCTTCTTTCGCTTGTTGCGTAATATAGGTTAAAATTTTCGTTTTCGTAATTTTTCCAATAACTTTTTTAGGATTTTCTTTTTCAACGACTGGCAAAGAATCCACTTCGTATTTTTGCAAAGTGTCAGCAGCTTCAAGAATAGTAAATTCTGGTGTGCAGGTTTTCACATGTGGCACTCTTGTCATACAAACAGCAACAGGTGTGCCATCAATATTTGTATTTAAAGAGGCCCGTAATAAATCTTTTCGTGACAAAACCCCTAATAATTCTTTTGCTTCATCCATGACATAAAGAGAACCGACATCATACATAAATAAGTTGGTAATCGCATCTCGAATTGAGGTGTCTTGGGCAACCATCAATGGTGGACTCATGATCTCCTGAACTTTTGTTTGAAAAACATCAAAAAAGAAAAAAGCCTCCATATTATCACTTTCGTAAGTATACCCAACTTTCGGACTTGCTTTTAAAATTCCTGAAAGTGTTAAAAAAGACAAATCAGAACGCAATGTCGCACGTGAAACGGCTAGTATGTCCGAAATGCGTTCACCACTAACTGGCTGATGCTCTTTTACAACAGCGATAATTTGCTCTTGTCGTTTACTTAATTTCATCATTTCCTCCTCAATTCCTCTTAAACAAATTGTGCATTCGCTTACAATTATACACATATTTATTGTTTTTTCAACATATTGACAAAAAACTTTTTCTATTGACAAACTTATTTCCGTCCATTATGATGTTTATTGAACATATAAGACACATATTAAACGGAGGTCACGCATGAAAAAGTTTATTTATTCTTTTAACGAAACACACAATGAAGGTAAAGAGACTCTTGGTGGTAAAGGGGCAAACTTGGCAGAAATGACACGCTTAGGTTTGCCGATTCCACAAGGATTCACGATTACAACCCGTTGCTGTATG
This sequence comes from Enterococcus sp. DIV0712, assembly GCF_050554855.1. Classification (NCBI taxonomy): domain Bacteria; kingdom Bacillati; phylum Bacillota; class Bacilli; order Lactobacillales; family Enterococcaceae; genus Enterococcus; species Enterococcus sp. DIV0712. Next base: position 785,933 of record NZ_CP187333.1, on the reverse strand, counting down.
GACTATTTGGCAGATGCTACTTTCTTTGAAGAACACTTACAATCAGAAATTTTGAAAGCGGTTAAAAATCTAGAAACTGAAACAGGCAAATCTTTTACCGCGGACAATGAGATTCTCTTAGTTTCCGTTCGCAGCGGTGCTGCCTTCTCGATGCCTGGTATGATGGATACTATTTTAAATTTAGGTTTAAATGATCAACGTGTGAAAAAATTTGCGACCTTAACCTCTCCTGGTTTTGCTTTTGATTGTTATCGCCGACTTATTCAAATGTTTGGAGACGTCGTCTATCACATTCCCAAAGAATTATTTGACCAACAAAAAGAGCGCTTGGAACAAGAGCTAAACAAAAAAATTACCGCTTTTCAAGAAGCAGATCATTTTGCCTTGATTGTCCGCTACCAAGAAGTTTTTGAACAACATCAGGTGGTCTTCCCGCAAGACCCTGTCGCACAACTTTTTGAAGCAATCAAAGCTGTTTTTGATTCATGGAATAATCAACGTGCGGTGGTTTATCGAAACTTACATCATATTGCACATGATTTAGGTACAGCTGTCAATATTCAAGAAATGGTTTTCGGCAATCGTGGACTAGACAGTGGCACTGGCGTTGTCTTTACTAGAAATCCGGTCACAGGGGAAAATCAATTATTTGGAGAGTTTCTTTTGAACGCGCAAGGAGAAGATGTAGTGGCTGGTATTCGGACGCCAGAACCCATTCGTCGTTTACGTTTGACTATGCCAAAAGTTTATCAAGATTTTCGCCATTACGCAGAACTTTTAGAATATCATTATCGTGACATGCAAGATATTGAATTTACCATTGAAAATGAAAAATTATATATTTTACAAACAAGAAACGGGAAACGAACCGCCGCAGCTACGGTTAAAATTGCTTTAGACTTAGCCAAAGAAAATCGTATTACTAAACAAGAAGCACTGTTGCGTGTGACACCTGATACGATTGATCAATTAATTCATCCCGTGTTTGATCAAGAGAAACGACAACACATGGAACGTTTAGCTATGGGACTTCCTGCTAGTCCTGGTGCAGCAAGTGGTCAAATTGTTTTTACAGCAGAAAAAGCCAAAGAACTGACCAATCTAGGAAAGAAAGTCATTCTTGTTCGTCAAGAAACTTCACCAGAAGATATTGAAGGCATGGTTGTAAGCGAAGCAATTGTGACCAGTCGTGGCGGAATGACTTCTCATGCCGCTGTGGTCGCACGAGGAATGGGAACTTGCTGTGTGACTGGTTGTGAAAGTTTAACCGTTAATGAAGAAACCAAACAACTACACTGCGGGCCACAAGTCATCTTAGAAGGAACAATCATTTCCGTCGATGGCTCAACGGGGGAAATTTATCTTGGCGAAATTCCTACAATTTCTGCTGATAATAACGATGACCTTCAAGAGCTCTTGTCTTGGGCAGATGCGTACGCTGATTTAACTGTTCGTGCCAATGCAGAAACTACACAAGATTTAGAGACTGCCATCCGTTTTGGTGCAGCGGGGATTGGTTTAGCGCGAACAGAGCATATGTTTTTCGGTGAAGAGCGTGTCTTGGAAATGCGTCGCTTGATTTTAGCAGAGTCTGAAAAGGAAGCAACCTATGCGTTGGAGCAACTTCTTCATTTTCAACAGGAAGACTTTTATCAAATGCTGAAAGTAGTTCAAGACAAGCCCATGGTGGTCCGCTTGTTAGATCCGCCGATGCATGAGTTTTTGCCTCATGAAAAGAATGATATTCAATTATTGGCGAAGCAACTACAACGGTTCCCAGTGACCATCGCCAAACAAATTGAACGGTTACAAGAAACCAATCCAATGTTGGGTCATCGTGGTTGTCGCTTAGGTGTGACCCAACCACAAATATACAAAATGCAAGTTACAGCCTTATTTACTAGTGCCATTCGATTAGTCAAAGAAGGAATTACTGTTTATCCAGAAGTGATGATTCCTCTAATCGCCGAAAAAGAAGAACTTCTCTATCTCAAACGCATTTTAAAAGAAACGATTGACGGTCTCTTTGAAGAACATAAAATGACTCCTTTCCCTTACGAAATTGGGACAATGATTGAACTACCTAGAGCTTGTCTGATTGCGGATCAGTTAGCAGAAGAAGCAGACTTTTTCAGCTTTGGAACAAATGATTTAACACAAATGACCTATGGTTTTTCTCGTGATGATATCGGTAAATTCATTAATACGTATCGGGAAAAGAAAATCATCACCCAAGATCCGTTTCAATCATTAGATCAAACAGGTGTTGGTCAATTGATTCAATTAGCTGTAGAGAAAGCGCGTCGCACTAAACCAAACATGAGTATTGGCGTATGTGGAGAAGTCGGTGGTGATCCGCAATCCATCACATTTTTCCAAACACTTGGCCTAAACTACATCTCTTGCTCACCTTATCGGGTACCTATTGCGAAACTCGCAGCTGCCCAAGCCAAAATTTTAACCGAACCGGCTGTGACTGAAGAACAAATGGTCCTTCTTTAATTTAACGTGTGTAACAAATGATTCATCCTTACAAGATAAAAAGTGCTAGGAACATCAGTCGAAACGATTGATGTTCCTAGCACTAAATTTTAAGATCAATGATTGCACTCTGGTTATTTTCTTATAAACGCAGCATCTTTTGTCACGGGGTCTGTTACATCTGATACATATCTTTCTACTTTCATATGCAAATCATATTTTTCTCTAAGTTCCGTAATACGGGTCATCATTGGAGAAGCGTGGTGTTTGTCTAATGCTTCCTGATCTGTCCAACTATCAATCAGCAGAACTGTCTCTTCATCGTCCATTGGAAAAAAGTATTCATAGCGACTATTCCCTTTTTCTGCACGAATCGCCTCTACAATTCCGCTGGCAATCATTTCTTTGGCAAATTCTCTTGCACCTCCATTTGTCCCACTATAATAAATATTTATAGTAATCGCCATCTGTCTTCCCCCTTAAATTTACTTGCCTTTTTACATTCCCAACTAAGGTTATTCAGCATTTTACTGTGTTTTTCTGTGTTCGAAATCACTATAATATAGCAATTCTGTTTTGTAAAGAAAAATAGAATTCTAAAATTTTTGGCACATTTTTGGCACAAAAAAAATAAAACACCTATCAAACCAACATTTGAAAGGTGTTTTTTACGTTCCCGACTGGAATTGAACCAGCGACCTACCGCTTAGGAGGCGGTTGCTCTATCCTACTGAGCTACGAGAACAATCTGTTTTAATTTTAGAAGTCTTCACTACATCTGTCAATAGACAAAAAGAAAGTATCCCGCATAAACAATTATGCGAGATACTTTCTTTCAGTGAAACACGTCGTTCGTTTATCTATTATTTTTTTTGCCGCCGATCAAGAATCATTTTTCCTAAATAATAAAGTCCTGTCGCAATAGCTATATATTGCCCAATTTTATTATTGCGTGCAACTTTTTCTTGTTTCGTTTTCGCCATTGTCCCCATCACCTTTCTAAAATAATTCTTTTTACATTTTTATTATAGTAGGTTCTGTCATTTTTTGCGAATAAACACACTTTTAAAAATAATCTTCTAAAATTGGCATGCCTTTGACTAAACGTTGGCCTAAACGTTGAACTGTCGTTGCGTCTCCTTGCAAGCGTTCATAAAAAGATAACGTCTCTGCTGAACGATAGCCCAAGAATAGTTGCGTCCACGTTTGGATATCTGCTTTCAAAGCAGCAGTCCCTTCTTTTTCCGCAGCACCTTTAGTCACTGTTGCTTTTCCTTGTTCGTCAATTGTGATTGTCCAAATGCCTTCATTCCATGGCCCATAGGAATCTTCAATCTCTAAAGAATACGTTTCTTTTTCTCCTGATTGAAATGGATACTTTTCCAGAAATGTTTGTAACTCAACGATTCGTGCCATCATGTAAGGTAAAATTTTTACAGAAGCTGCTGGCGTTGGCATTAAATCATTTAAATCTTTTCCAGCAAAACCATTAATCCAATGGAACGATTGAACGGAACCACTATGTGAGCCAATAAACCCAGCTAAAGCTTTAAAAGCTGTATTAGTTAAATAGTTCCATTCTACGATTTCAAAGGTGCCAGCAGCTATCCGATAAATCACATAGCCTTCTGCTTTCCCTTCTGACGAATAATAAATCGCTTGATTATTTGGTTTACTTGCACGATTCAGCGTATAATCCAGCCACCAAGTTTCACGGATCACACCACCAGAGTGCGCTCTTTGATTTTCAAGGTATACGTCTTTAATGACCTCTTTACCGTCAGCCCAAGAAACTCGTTTAATGGTACCTGGAACTCGTTTAACACGTGGCCAATCTTCCGTTTTAATTGTATACTCCGCTTGTTCAAATGTTTGTTCATAGCCATATTGACGATAAAATGGATATGAAAACGGTGCTAAGTAAGAAAGGGCAACCTTTTGTTTCGCTAAATCAGCCAACATTTCTTTCATAATAGCAGAGATGCCGCCTTCACCACGATATTCTGGATAAGAAGCCACATAGCCAATTCCAGCCATGGGATAGCTGACACCATGGAAATTCACTTGAAAAGGTGTCGCCATCACTTGACTTGTTAATTGCTCATCAATTAGGAAGCCATAGCTTTGCGTATGTGACAACAATTTTTCAAAACGTTCTTGGCGTTCCGCCGTGGGTTCCTGATTAAAAGCATAGATAACAAGATCAAACATCTCTTTCATTTCTTCTTTGCCCATTTTTTTGACTCTTTTAGTTGTCATTTTCTTTCCTCCTCGCACATTGTATCAATTCATTTTATCACAGAAACGATTCTCTTTCTAAAAGCCGTTATTTGCTGTCATTTCTTTGAACCAACGACCGCTTTTCTTAATGGTCCGTTTCGCATCATCATCTAAATCCACAGCAATTAAGCCGTAACGATTTTTATAGGCATTAAGCCAAGACCAGTTATCCATACACGTCCACATATGATATCCTTGAACATTACTACCTTCTTGAATCGCTTGGTGCACCCATTTCAAGTGATCTTGCACGAATTCAATCCGATAATCATCTTCAATGACTCCTTGTTCATTGACAAAGCGTTCTTCTCCTTCTACGCCCATGCCATTTTCTGAAATGTAGCAGCGAATGTTGCCATAATTTTCTTTTAAATTCATTAATGTATCATAAATACCTTTTTCGTAGATTTCCCAGCCACGGTAAGGATTCATTTTTTTGCCAGGCATATCGTAGACATCATAAAAATCTTCTGGAAGTAAGCCTTCTGGTCGTGTTTCAACAGGTGTTTCTTTTGCTTTGGCACGACGTGGTTGATAGTAGTTTACTCCTAATAAGTCCACAGTATTTTCAGCAATTATTGCTAAATCTTCTGGCGTTGTTTCTGGCAATAAGTCATTTGCTTTCGCCCAAGCAACCATATCTTCTGGAAAATGACCTTTAACAGCCGGGTCTAAAAACGAACGGTTAAAGAAACCATCGACAAATTTAGCCGCATTTACATCGGCTTCGTTGTGCTCATCACGAGGATAAGTCGGCGTTAAGTTTAAAATAATGCCAATTTCACCTGATAAGTTCATAGAGTGATAGACGGCAATCGCTTTGGCACTAGCTAAAGCTTCATGATAGAGTACTTGAATCCCTTCTTTTAGATTCACTTTATCAGGATAATGCCAGCCATAGAGATAACCACCTTCAACTGGTACAATTGGTTCATTGTGCGTAAACCATTTTTTCACGCGATCGCCAAACAATTCAAAACAGGTTTTGGCAAAGTCAACATACAAATCAACCACTTCACGGCTTTCCCAACCGCCTTTTTCTTGAAGTACCATCGGCATATCAAAATGATACAAGTTCATAAAGGGCTCAATCCCGTGTTCTAATAAATCATCAATGACTTGATTATAAAAATCAACTGCTGTTTGATTGACTTTTCCTGTTGTAGGATCTGGAATTAAACGGCTCCATTGAATGGATGTTCGAAAAGAGTTATGTCCCGTTTCTTTCATTAACTGAATATCTTCTTGGTATTTTTTATAAAATTGTGAGGTCTTATCTGGACCGACTTGTTGAAAAAATTTTTCTGGCGCTTCTTGATACCAAAAATCCCAAATATTTTGACCTTTACCATCACCTTCAAAAACGCCTTCTGTTTGAGGACCGCTGGCTGCAGAACCCCACCAAAAATTTTCTGGAAATTGATATTTCATGTTGTTTGCTCCTTTACGATTTAATCATTAAAAAAAGGATTGAACCCTCCGTAAGAGTCCGGACGATTCAATCCTTCGATTTTTTACTCAGCTGCTTCTGCGGCTGCTTCTTGTTTCAAGTATTGATCTGTTGCTACTTTTACGAAAGGCATGTAGATCAAAATAGAAATCAATAAGTTAACAGCTGCTAAAACTCCGCCGGCGATACTCTTCGTTGCTAAAAATCCGCCAATAATTGGTGGTGTTACCCAAGGTGGCATAAAGGTTGCAGCTGGTACTAAACCAGTTGCTGTCGCCACATACGCAACAGTTACAAGAACCATTGGGACTAAAATGAATGGGATAAACATAATTGGGTTTAAAACAATTGGTAAACCGAACATGACTGGTTCATTAATATTAAATAGTCCTGGTGCTAAACTTAAGTTTGTAATGACTTTGTATGGTTTGTTACGACGACCTACGATAAAGATAGCAATTAACAGACCTAATGTTGCCCCTGTTCCACCTAAGTTTACAAATGAATCAAAGAAAGGTTTGTTTACAATATAAGGAATTGCTTTACCTGCTTCTAAAGCTTTAATGTTCGCATCAATCGCTGGTACGTTGATTGTTTGCATTAATGGGTCAACCATGTTGGCACCATGTAAACCAAAGAACCACAAGAATGGTGTAATGAAAGCTAACAATAATGCTGATGGGTAGCTGTTTGCAAGTCCCATAAATGGTTGTTGAACTGCTTCGTAGAATGAAATAACGATATTGTCAATTCCTAAAGCAAATAGAATTGATGTAATTAAACTAAATAAACTGATTGTAATCATTGCTGGTAATAATGCCGCAAATGATTTTGCTACTGCTGGTGGTACACCATCAGGCATTTTGATAACTAATTTAGGATTGCCAGATAAACGTTGGAATAGTTCTCCTGAAATAAGTGCAATAATCAAAGCAATAAATAATCCAGTTGCGCCCATACCTTCTAAGCCGCCAACTGCGAAGAATGAAGCTACAGAAACTGTACCGGCTGCAATGCCGTCTTTTCCATAAGATTTAACTAAATTGTGTGCTACTAAAAAGGCTACTAAAACGGCAAAGATTGCGAATGTACCGTTCCAAATGTTGCCACCAAAGCTTTTCCAAATTGGTGCATCGTTATACATCATTGGGAAAATTTTGTTTAAAAAGTCCTCATATCCTGGAATTGGAATATTATTAATTAATACCGCCAAAGCCCCTAAAATCATTAATGGCATCGTTACGACAAACGCGTCACGAATTGCTACCAAGTGCCGTTGCGCTGCGATTACTGACGCTTTCGGCATAAAGTGTTTCTCCATCCATTGAACAAATCCGTCCATTGTTATTCCTCCTAATTAACGCTTTCTCAAGCGCGTTTTTCTTATAAGACGCATTGACAACGAGATTACTCGTTATCAATACGGCGATAAAGATCGATAATTTCTTTTGCTAAATCTGTAAATGCAATCGCAGTCATTAAATGATCTTGACTGTGCACTGTTAACAATGTTACTTGCATGTTATTGCCTTTTGCTTCTTCTGTTAACATTCCTGTTTGCGAATGATGTGCATGTACAAGTGATTCTTCTGCATCTGCAATTTTTTTGTCTGCTAATTCAAAATCCCCCGATTTTGCTGCGGCAATCGCTTCCATTGCATCGCTTTTAGCATTTCCGCCATACATGATTAAACCCATGATTGCTTCTAAGTTCTGTTGTCCGTCCATTACCTCTACCCCATTTTCTGCTCTAGTTTGATGATCCCATTAATGAAATTGCTTGATCTAAAACTTTTTCGCCATTCATCATGCCATAGTCCGCCATGTTAATTACATCTAAAGGAATCCCTTTTGGTTGTAATTTTTGTTCAAATTGCCCTTTCATGAAACGAACTTGTGGGCCTAATAATAAAACATTTACCTCTTTATTTTCCAAGTTTGTATCTGCTTCAGAAGCCGATACTGCAAAGATGTCTGCTTCCATGCCACGATCTTCTGCTGCTTTTTGCATTTTTGTTACTAATAAACTTGTGCTCATTCCTGCGGAACAAACTAACATAATTGTTTTTTTTGCCATTTTCCTTCATCTCCTAAATTCTCTTTGTTTTGCTTTACACCTTTATATAAGCAAGAAGCGTGCCAAGTTTTAACACATTGAAAACCTTGATATGACAACGTTTTTCAACATGGAAAGCGTGTACACACTAAAAATAAAACGATTACACACAGCTTTTTTGTGTGCGTTTCCAAAATAATAGGGCCACAAAAAAAAGTGAGCGATAAGTCGAAACGACTCATCGCTCACTTTCTAAAGCTGAAGAGAATCAACTGGACAAAAGCCGCTTTTTCCCTTTAAGCAGTTTCCATCATTTTAAGCATTTTATAAAACTGTTTCTTTTTAAAATAACTTAAAAAGATACCTAATACTGCATCATTCAGTTTTTGTAACGCCCCATAAGAAACCATTGTTTCTGTATAACGCAGTTCACAGCTTTTTTCATCAATTGGCTGTAGCTCATACCGCACCGAGAAATCATTTTTAGTTGTGGATGTTCGAAATTGATAGGTCTTATTTTCTACAGCTTCTTCAATAACTATTTTCGCGCGACTATTTTTACTATATTCTTTGATATATTCAAACTTACGTAACTGCTTTCTTGTAAGAGTTTTGCCTGTTTGCTTACGGATATCAAAAATAACAGAATTCATTAATTGCGTGTAAAATTCATCTGCTGAAATAGTTAATGTTTTCGTAATTTCCATTACCGTTTCACCTCATCCTTTGTCGCCTCTTCTTCAGCAACTTTTTTTCCTTTAAAAAACAGGTAACCACCAAGTCCAATGAGAAAAATCCCCGTTGTCAGACTTAATAAATCATAGTTTAAGGAGCTGGGATTCAACGAATACAAAACAATCAAGAAGCCAATACTACATAAAAATAATCCATTTCTAATCATTTTCATCCATCCTATCTTTTTAGACTACCGTTGCTTGGAAGTATAAAACGCCACCCCAAGGTTGTTCCTTAATCAGCTGTTTTGCAACTTGTGCAGCAGTTTCAGGGTCTCCTTCAACTTCAAAAAATAACTTAATACCATTCTTTTCTTTAAAAGTAAATGTTTCATTTTCCCCTTGATATGCCTCTAATAAAGTAATAATTTCCTCTTGCTTCATTGCACTTGCAATCGAAATCATGCCGCTTGCTCCTTTCTATACAAGTAATTGCTGTTTTTATTGCTTATTGCTCTCTTTCGCCTAATGCAGGATCCATTTTGTTAGCAGCGATAACAAACGGTGTCCAAATCAAGAAAGTGACTACCATACATACCAACGCTACGATTGGTGCGCGCCAGTCGGCACCTGTCGCTAAGAAAGATAATAGCAACGGCGGTGTCACCCATGCGACTTGTTGAGAAACTGGGGCGACTAGCCCAAGATACGTTGCAACCCAGCCAATTGTAGTAGCAACTAATGGCGCAATTACAAATGGAATAAACATAATTGGATTAAGAACAACTGGTAAACCAAACATAATCGGTTCATTGATATTAAAGATCCCAGGTCCTAATGATAATTTACCGACTGTTAAATAATCTGCTCGTTTGGAGAATAACAAGATTGCAATAATTAGGACAATTGTACCGCCTGAACCACCAAACCAAGCAAAAGCATCAAACGAACCACGGACCCACATGTAGGCTTTACCGTCGTCAATAGCGGCTAAAACCGCAGCTGTTCCTGTTTTTCCTTCATAACCTTTTTGGAAAATATCAATATTGATTAATTGTGCTTGTCCCCAAATTCCTTCAAGAACTGGTGCCAAAACGTTTGGCCCGTGGATACCAAAGAACCAGAAAATTTGAACAAAAACCGTTACGATTAACACAGCACCTAGTCCTTGTGATAACCCAAGGAACGGTTCCGCGATATATTTTTGAATTAAGTCAATTAATAATTGACCGCCTGAAAGTTTTGACACCGTAAAGTTAATAATTGCTACGACATACAATGCGATTGTTGCTGGTAAAATTGCCGCAAACGCTTTTGAAACTGCTGGTGGAACAGAATCAGGCATTTTTATTGTTAAATCCGCTTGCATTAATTTACAAAAAATAATAGTTGATAAAGCCCCCATAATCATCACCGTAAAGAAAGCGTTACCATTTAAATGATTAAGATTTAACCAACCCCATGGATTGACAGTCAATTGATTATTAGCAATTGACGCACCAATTTCTGCCCCATTAATTGCGTTGGCAATCTTTTCTGGCACTTTTACAGCTAATTCAGCTGTGTTATTTGGTGCAAAAGCAACACCTGAAATTAAGGTAGCTAAACTGACAATCCCACCAGCTAGCTCATTCACATTGTATGCTTTCGCTAAGTTATAGCCCCAAGAAAAAGCGAAAATCAAACCAGCGATAGCCAATGTACCATTCCAAACAAAACCATTAATCCCAATGATGACATTCAATACTGCAAAAATACCTTTGTCTGCTTCCAAACTTGCCGCATAAGTTGAGACAAACTCTTGGGGAAGATCTCGAATAATTGCGTTAATCATTACGGCGACTGATCCAGCCATTGTCGCAGGTAATGTACCAATAAAAGCATCCCTTAGTGCCACCAGATGTTTCTGTGCACCAATTTTTGCGGCAGTTGGTAAGATATATTTTTCCATCCATGCCATTAATCCGTTCATTTTTATTCCTCCTGTATCCATTTATATTTATTAAAAAGGCAGTAGCCTCATTAAACGAATGAATCGAGCGTACAAAACAAAACCTTTGGTAACATGCACTATCCTTATTTGCTATTCACTTTTCCTAAACGTTTTAATTCCTTATCCCATTAATGAGATTGCTTGATCTAAAACTTTTTCGCCATTCATCATGCCATAGTCCGCCATGTTAATTACATCTAAAGGAATCCCTTTTGGTTGTAATTTTTGTTCAAATTGCCCTTTCATGAAACGAACTTGTGGGCCTAATAATAAAACATTTACCTCTTTATTTTCCAAGTTTGTATCTGCTTCAGAAGCCGATACTGCAAAGATGTCTGCTTCCATGCCACGATCTTCTGCTGCTTTTTGCATTTTTGTTACTAATAAACTCGTGCTCATTCCTGCGGAACAAACTAACATAATTGTTTTTTTTGCCATTTTTTCTTCATCTCCTTAAAAGTTATGACGTTATACACTTTATTTATAGCAATAATTGTGCCAAGTTTTTTCCTCACTAAAATACTGATATAACAGCTTTTGTCATCGAAAAAAGCGTGCACACACTAAAAGAAAACGCTTACACACATGAAATTGTGTGTAACTTACAAAAAGAAAACATCAAGAAAAAAGAGAGCGTTTTCTCATTTCTTGATGTTTTTTTTATTTATTATTGTTTACTTTTAATTTCATTTTCTAAAAACATTTGGGTAACATGCGCAACTTCCGCTTCTGGAATCGTCACACGATACGCCCGTTCAATTAACATAAAATTCGTGCGTACGACATCGATTTCTAAACGATGTGTTTTAACATATTCCGCTAAGTTTGGAAAATTTCTTGTTTCTTCTCCTTTAATTAAAGCATCTACCAGAAAAGCCAAATGAATCATGATTCCGGCATCCACCCCTGGTTCAACAATAATATGCATGTCTGTTTGTATTTGATGAACTGTTTTTTGTAACATGAGAATTAATTTTTGTAAGGAGTCCACAGAAGTAATGACGCCACTTAGTGAATGAACAATTGTATCAATCGCCACTTCATCACTAGCAATCCGTTTCAGTACATTTAATTTTTCATCATCAAAAATATCATAGACGGAAAAGAAGGGAATATTTTGATATTCAACATCCACAGTTCCCGCAATGGCCTTAATTTCATATTCTTCCATCAAGTTGTCGATATGTTTTTTAAATGTTTCTCGTTCAATAAATTGCATTTGAATCAGTTCCACTTTTGTTTCATCAATAACTGGTAAGATTCGTTGGTATAGTTTTGCGGCAACCCCTTCTCCAGTAAAGCACGTCACGATTACTGCTTTTTTTACGTTTTGACGTTTTTGCAGACTAGAACGAAATTGTTCTCTCACAACGCTTTCAAAAGAAAGTTGAATATTTTGGTAAATGTCCTCTAAACTTCGTCCCACGCTTGCCATTCGAATAGCTTCTAAGACAATCATTGTGCTCGTCATTGTAATCGCCTTTGTTCGGATACCTGTTTCTTCAAACAACATATTTCCAAACGAATTTAATGAACCCATATCCGTCAGTAATAAAATCCCATTATTTAACGATTCTTTTTGCGTAATTACTTGGTTTCGTAATTGTTCATACATTGTTTGAACTTCCATCGTTAACGGCATATTCATCGCTGTTCCGATTGACGTTCCTAAAAGTTCTTGGGCGGTTTTCAACATACTTGAGGCAGTAGAATCCCCATGCATTAAGACGAACACACCAACATTATTTTCTGGAGTTCTTTCTTCTTTACCGACATTAATAGATAAAAACATACTAATAAAGCCAATTTCATCGAAAGGAATCTCTATGTTGTTCTCTTCTTCAATAATAGAAGATAAATCTAAGGCTACTTGAAATTCTTTTTTCATATTTTTACGGACATTATTTAAATCAGGATGGACAATCACATGACCTTCTTTGACACGTTCAATCGTACTTTGTAAATGAAGCGCAAAGGCAAAGCGCGCAGTTTCGTTGTACGTGTGTTCCAAACGCTCTTCTGCGATATCATAAAGACGATTCGTTAAGTCCCAAATAGCTTCTGGTAATAACTCCTTATGTAAAGAATGTTGGGTTAATTCTTCGACATAATTTTTAAAATACGCATTCATATCTTTAGAAATCAATTCTTCTAAATCAACATTTTCTAAGTCAGCTTCAGACAAGTCAGCGACTTTTTCTTCGATTTCATTGTAAACTTGCATGTCTCTAGCTGGATCTTGCGACCAAACAATTTTGTTGGTACCTGGTTGGAAAGATAAATAATTACTTTTACTGTCGACAAATTGATCTAAGCGCTCAGGTACTTCTTTAATTTTTAATAATCCTTTTTGGACAGGTAACGACAAATCCCGTTTACGGATAACCAAGTGTTCTAAATTGTGCGTCCGATAATAAAGAAATGACTTAGCACAAACTAATTTTAAGTCCCGCTTCACCTGACCAATATTTCCTTCTGCATCGTATAACATAAAAGCCAAAACTGCTTCGCGTTCGATATCAATTTGTTGGCCCAAACGTGTTGCCTCTTGCTGAATAAATAACGAAATGATGGCATAACGCTCATCTAGCGTCCGTGCATCTAAAGATGGTAATGTAATCGACATCGGAATCCGCCGATTAAAAGTGGTTAAAAAGTTTTCTGAGGATTCCGTTGTCGCACCAATAATTTGAACAGAGGCTTCATAGGTTTGGCCACTTTCTCCTAATGGACGGTACACGCCTTTATCAATAAACGTAAAGAGCATTTCTTGACCTTCTGGCGGTAAACGATGAATTTCATCTAAAAAGAGAATCCCGCCATCTGCTTTTGCCATTAAGCCTGGACTATCTTCATTCGCACCAGTATAGGCGCCTTTTTTTACGCCAAAGATATGACCAAATAATAATTGTGGGTTTTGTGCATAATCAGCACAATTAAAAGAGACAAAAGGGGCATCTTCATCTAAGGTTTTTGAATCAATTGCAAAACGGTACATACATTCAGCAAAAAGAGATTTCCCTGTTCCTGTTTTCCCAAAAATAATCGTATGCAAACCTCTTGGTGGATATAAAATAGCCGCCTTGGCCTGCTGAATACTCACTTTTAAAGAATCATTGGCACCTACTAATGTGTCAAAACTAACAGAGGTGGACTCATCTACATGGACTTGTTCTCCTTCATTGATTGTTGGCACTGAATAGATAACAGGACGTCCAGTACTTCTAGTAATTTTCTTTTCTTTGAATAATTCATTTAAATAACGGCTGGCATTACTGCGATCAATCATTAACTGTTCTGCTACCGCTCCTGCCGTTAAGCCAGTTTCATTTTTTTGAAGTAACGCTAAGATTTCTTCCTTCCGAGATTTCATGGAATCCTCCTCGATACAACGTTCTGCTTGAAGCTCGTAAAGCGTTATTTCTTCGCTTTACGAGCTCCTTTATTTTTCGTGTTTTTCTTTTTGTTTTTCTTCTTTTTGCGTGTTTCTTGTGGTTCTTTGACAACAGAATTTACTGTTTCTGGTTTTCTTTCTTTCGTACTCTTTTTTTCTGAAGACGTATCTTTGACTACGTTCTTTTTTTCTAGTTCATCTTTGGCTTTTGGCTGCTCATGAAGTGCACCATCATATAAAAAGATTTCCTGATAAGGAATGGCCAATTGTTTCATCAAACGTTGATAATCCCTTTTGGTGCCATCGTTGATAAACGTAATCACTGCCCCTTGTGCACCCATCCGGCCAACGCGACCAGAACGATGAATATAGCTCTCTTCGGTTAAAGGAACATCTACGTTTACGACGTAAGGGACCCCAGTGAAATCTAAGCCCCGTGCCGCAATATCCGTGGTTAATAACAACTTCACTCGTTCTGCTTTAAATTGATCGATCGCCAATTTACGCAACTGTTTACTTTGATCTGAAGCCAGACCAATAGCCGGAACATTCTCATAAACTAATTTTTCTTCTGCTGCACCTAAATCAGCAACTTGATTGAAAAAGACCATGCTTCTGAATGCTTCTGTATGGGCCAAACGACGTAAGTAATCAGCTTTTTTTCTTGGTGCTAACCGAATAAAGTAGTGGGCGACTTGACCTGCTGAAGTATCTTCTTCCGTCACATCAATCACCTGTAATTTTTGACTTAAAGATTGCGCTTGATTCACGACACGATCAGCAGTCGCTGAATAAAAGACAAGTTGGTATTCGGTTGGTGTGTGTGTCAAAATTTGTTTGGTTAAACTTAGCTCTTCCTCTTGGAAAAGTTGATCAACTTCATCCATTACAATTGTTTTTAACAACTGAGCTTTGACTTTTTTGTTCTTCATTAACTCTAAAATCCGACCTGGCGTTCCGATTAACACTTCGGGACGTTTTTTTAACTTGTCAATCTGGCGTGAAACATTTGCCCCGCCGATTAACGTTTGAACCGTTAATTGAAGTGGTTTAGCCCAAGTCCGAGCAACTTCAGCAATTTGCATAGCTAATTCTTGAGACGGAGCAATAATCAACAATTGATTTCCCTGTCCTTTTTCAACAGTTAAGAGTAAAGGCAGCATGTAAGCAAGTGTTTTTCCAGTTCCTGTCGGCGAAATTCCTAAAACATTTTCTCCTTCGCGAAGGGGCGTAAAACTTTTTTCTTGAATTGTTGATGGTTCGTTAAAGCCAGAAGCTTGCCACTGTTCTTGCCAAGCCTCTGGAAGTTGTTCTAAAAATCTCATATTGTTCCTTTCCTATCGCTTAATTCTTATTTATCAGCATCAAAAATAATGCCGGCACTATGACGTAAATCAGTGACTACTTTATTGACATTTCGAGCAAGCTCAACCCATTCTTCATACTTGGTGCCCCAATACTTATCTGTTGGGTTATTTAAAACTGCTGCAAAATCACGGGCTTCTTCAATCATTGGATTATCGGCTACTTGAATATCTAAGACATCACGTTCTTCATGTGCGCGATCATGGTACTCAGCCGAAGAAATAGCATTGACACTATCTAAAATCAAGGTCCCGTTTTCAAAGTAAATTTCGGATGGCGCAAAAGAATCACTAATTTTCCCAGTGTTTAACGTCACGTCAAACTGATCATAACGTAAAATAATTGTTCCTAAGCCATCGACACCTGTCGCAATTTTACTAGCAAAATAATGGCTTTCGTTTGGTACGCCAAACCAACCTAAGGCTGCATAAACTAAATAAACGCCTAAATCCGCTAAGGCCCCCCCAGAAAAATGAGGAGAAAAAATATTTGGCTCTTTGCCTTCTAATACTTGATCATAGCGAGAAGAATATTTCATATACGTAAAATTCGCACCTAAAATTTGGTTTTTTAATGGCAATAATTCAGCAATTTTTTGGAAACTTTGCTCATGAATATTACGGGCCGCTTCAAAGAAATACACACGATTTTTATTCGCTAATTCAATAATTTCTGCCATCTCATCAGGCGTTGAAAAAGCTGGTTTTTCAACAATTACATTTTTTTTCGCTAAAATTGCTTGCTTCGCTTGTTCAAAATGTAATGAATTTGGTGAGGCAATATAAACCGTATCCATATGTGCAATACCAAAAAACGTCTCTAAATCAATTGCATATTCCACATCCCCATAGCGAGAACCAAATTCTTGTGCCGTTGCTAGTTTCCGAGAATAAACAGCCGTTAAATCATACGCACCCGTTTCTAAAGCTGCTGCAACAAATTGATGACTAATCCAATTGGTACCAATTACGCCTAAATGTATCATAATCAAAAACCTCCATTTTTTGTTTATTTACTCTCTTTATAATAGTAATCTCTCGTACAAAAGTCACGTAATTACCCTGCCTTAAAGCGCTAGGAGTTCTTCAAGTTATTTATTAGGATCATCAAATGCCTGTAATAAATCAAAGGTTACCTGTGACTTAAGTTCAATCGTTGCTGGTGTTACGTGGCAATTGTAAGCAAGGACTTGCACACCTTGATCAATTGCAGCACCCACATTTTCAGCAAAGGCAGGTTGCATCTCTTGGTGAATCGTTGCTTGCTTAATTGCTTCAAATTGGACCACAAACAAAATGTAACAGCGGTAACCCGCTTTAGTTGCAGCCATTAGTTCAGTGACATGCTTCAAGCCACGAAGTGTTGGTGCGTCAGGAAAAGCACCGATGCCTTTATTTTCTAAAGTCATGCCTTTCACTTCGACAAAAGCTTGTTCGTCCGCATCCGTTTCCACTAGAAAATCAAATTTTGAATGTGCAAATCGTTGCTCACGTTTAACAGTTTGGATCGTACCAACTAAACCAGGAAGCACAATTTGACCATTTTTTAACGCTTCATTGACTAATGTATTCGGTACTTGGCTATCAATATTAATCCAAATAGAACCTTTTTTTACTGCAATCAAATCGTAATCTGTTTTTCTTTTAGGCGATGGTTGATAACTAAGCGCCACAACAGCACCTGGTAAAAAAACTTCTTTCCCTCTGCCAGTATTTTTGACATGTGTGATTACTTCTTCATTCGTTTCCATTAAACGACAGTGTGCAATAAACCGATTGGGTCGTTCGATAAAATAAGCAAGTTGGACATTCGGGTACTTCATACACAGACTTCCTTTCTTACACACTATACCATAAAAAAACAAGGAAAAGTATAGACCAAAACCAACAATTTTACTATCTTGTGTCAATCATTAAATATTTGTCAATTCTCAGCGATTTAGTCGAATATTTTAGACAAGTTCTATATAATAAAGGTAACGAAGACGAATAAATGAAAATGAAGGTTAGGAGGAATTTCTTTGAAAAAACATTGGACTTTCTTGGTTGGCGCATCTTTACTTACTGGATTAGCAGGCTCTATCCTCTGGAAAAAAAATAAACAGCTCCCTTCCCCACAGGAGCTTCAACACAATTATACTGGGCATTGGTGGTTTGTAGACGTGAAGAAAGCCACGCAACACACCTTAGAAATCACCTCATCTTTCAATGTTTTCATTGATGGCAAACAAACGCATGCCTTGCTTGTTGAATTAACCCCTAAACGCTTAGTTATCTTAGACAAGTTAGGTTACCATTTAATCATTCAATGTGAAAATGGTGTCCCTGCGACGCTTTACGATGAAGCCGACGACGAAACCTACACACTAGAACGGGCTATTTACAATTAATAAATCACCCACGACACATAAAATGAAGTATGTGCGGTGGGTGATTTATTTTTTTACATCCCTTGCAAAAGCATTCAGAAAGTTTTCTTACAACTTGAATATTATTAAATAGTCAAATGCGCCTTTTTCTGATAAACTTAGGATGATGTTTTTTTGAAAGGATGAGCCCCTATGACACCAAATCGCGAAGACTATTTAAAATTAATTTTTGAATTAGGTGGCGACGAAGTTAAAGTGAATAATAAACAAATTGTTTCTGGACTCGATGTTTCGGCAGCTTCGGTTAGTGAGATGATTTCAAAGTTAGTAAAAGAAGATTTGGTTGAGCATTCTCCTTATCAAGGGGTACAATTAACTGAAAAAGGCTTAAAAAAAGCGAGTACGTTAATTCGCAAACACCGAATCTGGGAAGTCTTTTTAGTAGAGCACTTAAATTACACTTGGAATGATGTGCACGAAGAGGCAGAAGTTTTAGAACATGTTACTTCACAGACGCTTGTGAACCGTTTAGCGGATTATTTAAATCATCCAGAATTTTGTCCACACGGTGGTGTTATTCCCGAAGATAATCAACCCATTCATGAGGAGAAACGCCAAACGTTAACAGACTACCCTGTTGGCACAAAAATTCGGATTGCACGTGTCTTAGACGAAAAAGAATTACTGGATTATTTAGTTTCCATTGATTTAAATATTCAAGAAGAATATACGATTAAAGAAATTGCTGCATATGAAGGACCGATCACCATTTATAATGAAAACAAAGAATTATCCGTCAGCTTTAAAGCAGCAAACACAATTTTTGTTGAGCCGTTGATTAGAGAAAGTGAGGAAAACTAATGAATGAAAAAGTAGCATTATTTACTATTTTCGGGGGGACAGGTGATCTTGCCAAACGTAAATTGTATCCTTCCCTGTTCCGCTTATATAAAAAAGGATTATTAGCTGAGCGTTTTGCGGTGATTGGTACCGCACGTCGGGAATGGACAGACAAATACTATCGTGAAATCGTTCGTGAAACCATTCAAGAC
Source organism: Enterococcus sp. DIV0712 (assembly GCF_050554855.1). NCBI lineage: Bacteria > Bacillati > Bacillota > Bacilli > Lactobacillales > Enterococcaceae > Enterococcus > Enterococcus sp. DIV0712. The sequence goes on along the minus strand of NZ_CP187333.1, from coordinate 766,820 downwards.
TTAAATCCCACGGCCGAAGAGGCAACTGAATTTTCTAGTCATTTCTATTACCAATCACATAATGTGAATGATACGGAACATTATAATACCTTAAAAGAATTATCTGATCGCCTAAATGAACAATACCACTTAGAAGGCAATCATGTTTACTATCTAGCTATGGCTCCTCAATTCTTTGGAACCATTGTTAATCACTTGAAATCACAACATATTATTTCGGAAGAAGGCTTTGATCGTCTAATTATCGAAAAGCCATTTGGTTCTGATTATGAATCTGCCTACGAATTAAATGAAGAAATTCGTGCTGCATTTCCTGAACAAGATATTTTCCGAATTGACCATTACTTAGGCAAAGAAATGATCCAAAATATTTCAGCCATTCGTTTTGCCAATAATATTTTTGAATCACAATGGAACAATCGTTACATTGATAATGTCCAAATCACCTTCGCTGAAAGCTTAGGTGTCGAGGATCGTGGCGGCTATTATGACCACAGTGGCGCACTAAAAGATATGGTTCAAAATCATATTTTACAAGTCGTTGCATTGCTTTCTATGGAGCCTCCTGTTGCCTTTTCTGAAAAAGAAATTCGGACTGAAAAAGTAAAAGCTTTACGTGCCATCCGCCTTTATTCTGAAGAAGAAGCCCTTCAAAATTTCGTGCGTGGACAATACGGCGAAGGTCAGCTAGCTGATCAAACATTCGCAGCCTATCGTGATGAACCAAATGTGGCAGAAACTTCATCCACTGAAACTTTTGTTGCTGGTAAATTTTTAATTGATAATTTCCGTTGGTCTGGCGTCCCTTTCTATGTTCGCACAGGTAAACGATTAACTGAAAAAGGCACACGCATTAACATCGTCTTTAAACAAGTACCTATTAATGTCTTCAAAGATGATACGTGTGAAGAATGCGATAAAACCGATTTACCACCGAATGTTTTAACTATCTATATCCAACCAACTGAAGGATTTTCATTAACCTTAAATGGAAAAGAAATCGGTCAAGGGTTCAATACAACTCCAGTGAAACTTGATTTCCGTCAAAGTGCTGAAATGACTGAAAATAGTCCAGAAGCATACGAAAAACTTCTATTAGACTGCCTAAATGGCGATAGTACAAACTTCTCTCATTGGGACGAAGTTGCCCAATCTTGGCGCATTGTTGACATTATTCGACATGCTTGGGATAAAACAGACGTTTCTTTCCCTAATTATGCCGCTGGCACAATGGGCCCGCAAGCTGCCTTCGACTTATTAGAAAAAGATGGCTTTACTTGGGAATGGCAACCAGATAACTGGTACCGTGACCGCGGTCAACTTGATCAATAAACAAGGAAAAAGATCCGCTAGTTAACAACTAGCGGATCTTTTTCCTTGTTTATTCGAATCCTTCAGCAACCGCTTCTGGATAGTTTTCTTCAACAATGTGTGCACAACGGCCACAAAGTGTTGGTAATTTTTCATCTGAGCCGACATCTTGACGAACGGAACGACAACGGTCGCACGTTTCGCCTTCTGCTTTTTCAACTAAAATAGCCATGTCTTCAAATTGAACAGCTTCACTAGGTGCTACTTCTTTTGATACTTCAAAGTCGGAAACAATTAGTAATTGAGCAATATCTGCATCAACAGCTGTCATTAATTGACGAATTTGTTCATTTGGATAAACGGTCACTTTGGCTTCTAACGATTTACCGATTAATTTAGAATGACGAGCTTCTTCCAACGCTTTTAAGACATTGTCACGGAAATCCATAAAGGCTGCCCATGTATCCATCAATTCTTCTTCATTAGTAAACGTTTCGTAACCTGGGAATTCAGCTAATTGCACATACTCTTCTTCTTCTTGTAAGAAACTCCAAATTTCTTCCGCTGTATGTGGAATAATTGGTGTCAATAATTTTGTTAATGAAACCAATGTTTGATAGAAAACAGTCTGCATACAACGACGTTGATAATCATTTTCTGCTTCAATATAAACGACATCTTTCGCAAAGTCTAAATAGAAAGAAGATAGATCCACAGTTAAGAAGTTCATAACTGTCCGATAAATATGCATGAAATTATATTTTTCATAACCATTTTCACGGATTTCTTGAATGACTTGATTTAAACGAACCGTCATGTATTTATCTACAGAACGTAAATCAGCATAAGCTACAGTATGCTCAGCTGGATTAAAATCACTCGTATTCGCTAACAAGAAACGCATAGTATTACGGATTTTCCGGTACACTTCAGATACTTGGTTTAAGATATCCATTGAGACACGCACATCGGCTTCCGCGTCAACACTACTTACCCACAAGCGTAAGATATCTGCACCCATTTGATTGATAACTTTTTCAGGTAAGATAGTATTGCCTAACGATTTACTCATCTTACGGCCTTCGCCATCGAGAACCATCCCTTGAGAAATAATTGATTTATAAGGCGCTACTCCATTGATAGCGACACTTGTTGTAATACTTGAGTTAAACCAACCACGATATTGGTCAGAACCTTCTAAATACATATCTGCTGGGAAAGTTAACTCTTCTCTTTCTCGTAAAACTCCTTCATGTGAAGAACCTGAGTCAAACCAAACGTCCATGATATCTGTTTCTTTGGTAAACTCGCCATTTGGTGAACCTGGATGTGTAAAGCCTGCTGGTAGTAACTCTTTTGCTTCACGCATAAACCAGATATTTGATCCATGTTCTGCAAATAAATTCGCTACATGTTCAATTGTTTCTGGCGTAATGATGGCTTCCCCGTTTTCAGCATAGAAGATCGGTAATGGTACACCCCACGCTCTTTGGCGAGAGATTACCCAATCACCACGGTCACGAATCATATTATATAAACGTGTTTTTCCCCAAGGAATTAGCCAGTCAACTTTCTCAACTTCATCTAAAATATCTTGACGGAATTTAGAGATTGAAGCAAACCATTGTGGCGTTGCACGGTAGATAACTGGTTTTTTGGTACGCCAATCATGTGGATAACTATGCGTAAAGAAATCTAATTTTAATAACGCGCCTTTTTCTTCTAATAACTCAGTAATCATTGGATTCGCTTTGTCATAGAAAATTCCTTCAAAACCAGGTGCTTCATCTGTAAAGACCCCACGGCTGTCAACAGGAGAAATAACAGGTAAATCATATTTACGGCTAACGATATAGTCATCTTCACCATGTCCTGGTGCGGTATGAACTAAGCCAGTCCCGGCATCTAGCGTCACGTGGTCGCCTAGCATAACAAGTGATGTTCGATCATAGAATGGATGTTGAGCTGTCATACGATCTAATTTTTCACCAGAAAATTCTCGCAAGACTTCTACTTCTTCCCAACCAATCGCTTCTTTAACTGTTGTTAATAAATCTTTAGCAATTACAAATTTACGACCGTCTGCCTTCACTTCAACATACGTAAAATCAGGATTAACTGAAATACCTAAGTTGGCTGGTAATGTCCAAGGGGTTGTCGTCCAGATGACGAAGGCTGTCTCGTTATCTAAAAGACCTTTACCATCGGCCACATTAAAAGCTACGTAAATAGAAGGTGATTTTACATCTTTGTATTCAATTTCTGCTTCTGCTAAAGAAGATTCACTTGAAGGAGACCAATAAATTGGTTTTAAACCTTTATAAATATAGCCTTTTTCTGCCATCTTACCAAAAACACGAATTTCTGCTGCTTCATACTCTGGATCTAACGTAATATATGGATGTTCCCAATCGCCTGACACACCTAAACGTTTAAAATCGTTACGTTGTTTATCGACTTGTGATAAGGCATACTCTTTACATTTTTCGCGATACTCAGCGACAGTCATTTCTTTACGTTTAACCCCTTTATTGGTTAACACTTGCTCAATTGGTAAACCATGAGTATCCCAACCAGGCACATAAGGAGAACGGAAACCAGACATTGATTTTGAACGAATAATAATATCTTTACTGATTTTATTCAAAGAATGTCCTAAATGAATATTTCCGTTTGCATACGGAGGGCCATCATGTAAAACAAAGGTTGGTTTTCCTTCGTTTAATTTTTGACGTTGTTCATATAAGCCTTTTTCTTCCCAGTCTTTTTGCCATTCTGCTTCACGGTTTGGCAAGTTCCCACGCATTGGAAAAGCTGTTTTTCCTAATTGCAATGTTTCTTTCATTTTCATATGCATTTGCCTCGCTTTCATTTTATCGATTTAATTGTGTTAGTTCATACTAAAGATGAACGATAGCTGATAAAAGTAGATAAAAAAAGAGTACTCCATCCCAAGGGACGAAGTACTCGTGTTACCACCCAAATTCAAAGTAGAGTTGCCCCTACTTTCTCTGAAATTGATAACGGTAATTATCCGGCAATTCCTACTCAAGTGTTCAGAACTGCATCTAGGATAGAGGATCTGTTTAATGCCAGTGTCTGTCAAACTTTCACTATCATTGACTCGCTGCTAAGAATAAACATTAAACGTTCTGTTCTATCTATTTTGATTCTTCTTCAATTGTTTCTTCAGTGACTTCAATTACAGGCTTTTTTTCTACTACAGCATCTGTGTTCTCTTCAGAGTTTACAACAGTTTCATTTTCGTTGTCAAGGTCTTGTTCATCAAGAATTTCCTTAACTGCTGTATGTTTGTCTCCGACATAACTAGAAAAAGGCTTTAAAATCTCTTCCCACTCTTCACTCTTCACTTGCTCTAATTGAGTTTCAAGCATTAAGCTTAAGCGTTGATGGAAGACACGTGTTTTCTTCTTCAAGTCTTCTGTTTCCCCAGCTAATTGGCGAGCACGTTCAATTGCTTCTGCTAAGATTTGTGTTGATTTCGCTTCAGCATCTGCAATCATTGCATTTGATTTACGTTCAGCTTCTACCAAGGTTTCTTTGGCTTGGTTATCTGCCGAAGTGATAATCATTTCTGATTCTTTGTTGGCACTTGATTTCACTTTATCAGCGGTATCTTGTGCAACAATAATTGATTGGTTCAATGCATCTTTCAATTCATTGAAGTATTGTAATTTTTCTTCTGCGTGTTTTAATGATTTCTCAAGTTCACGATTTTTTTGTAATGCATCTTCATAATCACGTGTGACTTGATCTAAAAAGTCATCTACATCGTCTTGGTTATAGCCTCTCATTTTTGTTGAGAAGTCTTTGTTTTGAATATCTAATGGAGTTAATGCCATATTCCTTCACCTCTTTGGATTATTTTTGTAAAACCCCTTATGAACACATTCTCATACTAATCCTGAAATAGCAAATATCTTACTTTTTTTATTATACACAACTTCGTCTGAATGAACAGCCAAAATGGTTTTCTTAAACAAAAGTTCGAGATTATTTTCTCAATACCCCTAAGAGGACACGAAATTTTTCTTTCTTTGTTTTTCCTTCTAATTCTTGAATCTGAAGGCGCCCAAATCCCCGTATCGAAACAATATCTAATAAGCCTAAAGCAAAATCTGGTCGTGTCGTTTCTGTCCAATTGACTTTTACTTTACCAGATTCGATCAATTGTTTTGATCGCTGCCTTGAAATATTAAATACGGCGGAAATCACACTATCCAGCCGCAAAGAGCTCATAGTCGTTCGCTCTTCTTGCCAACCATCCTTCGGTATCAAAATTTGTGTATAATCCCGTTCTTCTAAGCGAACAGTAATTTTACCAATTTTGTCGACTTGGTTAACAACGAAGCCAGCTACTTCTTGTGCTATAAAAACCTGCCACTTATCACCATCGGAAATAATATCTCCAAAGGCTTCCCTACGAACCCCAACATTCATCAAGGTGCCTAAAATTTTCCCATGAGATAATGTCGCAAATTTAGATGGATAAATAATTTCAAATAATACAACACCAAAATCTGTCTCTTCTGGTATGTAATACGCTGGATAAATCAAGCAGCGTTTTCGTTCTGCTTGCTCATAACCACCATAAAAAGTAAACGATAAATCACTGTTTTGTCGAATCAACGTTTCCAAAATATACGCCTGTCTAGGATCAAGAAAGTCTGTCAAATAAGGCGCGTATTGCATCTCCACTTGCTCTAGCCAATCCCCGACAGTGTCAATAAAAGGATGTTCATCTTTGCGGAAATGTTGATACACATTTGCGTTCATAGATAAATCATCCTTTCTAAAAGTTATTAATAAACAATAGCTCGTAAAATGACTGCTAAGCCACCCGCTGCTAGGTTAAGGACAATAATCCCTACCATTACGTTAAATCCAACCATTCCAATCCTTAAATTCAAACGGTCAAACAAACTTAAGTATGGTTCACAAATTCTAGAGAGCAAACGCCCGAAAGCAGAATCATATGCTCCTGGAAACCATGAAAGTAGCGCGTAAATCACTAGTAATCCTGAATAGATTTGAACGCCTTTGTATAATAGAGTAATCAGTGTTGCGATAATAACACCTCCCTAAGGCTTAGAAATCAAAGAATTGTTTGTTGGCTAAAGATTGTGCTGTCGCACTATCAATTTCCATATTCGCTGGTGTGCATAAGAAGATTTCATTGCCAACGCGCTGAATATCTCCGTCTAAAGCATACACAGTACCAGTTAAGAAATCAACGATGCGTCGTGCTTGGTCTTCTTCTACTAATGTAAAATTAACTAGCACAGCTTCTTCAGCAAATAAATGTTTCGCAATGCTCATTGCTTCTGAATACACACGTGGTTCAATAATAGTAATTTTATGTGTTTTTGCATTGGCGGTGCTTTCTTGTGCTCGTCTTGTATTCGTAGTCGCTGATTGATTAGAACTACGCATAGAAACCACTTTTTTCTCTGTGTAAGCAGCTTGTTGTGTGTCTCTTTCTTGATGCGCTTCAGCAGAACGATAGCGTGCAGAAGGCTTTTCAACTACAGGCTCACTTTGTTGTGTATAAGCTGGCTGACTGTAACTTTCCTGTTGTTGAACAGGGCGTTGTGGTTTAGGCCGAGCTGCACGACGCGGTGGTTCATTAACTGCTTTGCGCTCTTCATATTCTTCGTAGTTATCATAATAATCATCTTCTTCGCCAGATAAGCCAAAAAAGCTCGATAACGCATCCTTGTTAAAAATTGACATAAATTCCTCTCCTTTACGCATCTCTGAATAACGCTGTTCCGATTCGTATAAAAGTTGCACCTTCTTCAACTGCGATTGGGAAATCGTTACTCATTCCCATGCTAAGTTCTGTACAAGGAGCAAAAGATAAATGTTTCTCATTTACGGTCATTTGCAGCTCTTTTAATTCTCTAAATGTTGCATGTAATACTTCTTCACTTGCCCCAAAAGGTGCCATAGTCATTAGACCGACGATTTGAATTTTGTCCAAATCAGCAAGTTCTTGAATGAAAGGTAAGACGTCTTCTTTACGAAAGCCGTGCTTGCTTTCTTCCCCAGTTATATTCACTTCAACAAAACAACGAATAACTTTCGTTGCTCTTTTTTGAATTTCTTTGGCTAGACTCAGACTATCTAATGCATGAAAATAATCTATCTCATTAATAATTAATTTTACCTTCCTACGTTGTAAATTACCAATTAAATGCCACTGAATATCATTAAATTTTTCCAATCCAGCTTTCTTTTCTAGTAACTTATCTACTCGGTTTTCAGCTAAATTCTGGACACCAAGCTGAACAAGCTCTGCTGCTTCCTCAATTCCTACTGATTTAGTGACGCCAATCATTGTCACATCAGCAACAGAGCGCTGTGAGCTTTTGCATGCTAGCTGAAGTTGATTATTAATATTTGTTAAGTTTTCAGCTATCATTTCTAATCGATGCTCCTTATCGTTTTCTGCGGAAAAATGGTGGCGTACTTAATTCGTCATCATTGTGATTTGGTTCTTCACGGTGGAATGTGTCAAATTCTTTTTTGTCTACTTGTTCTAATGAAGATTCATCAACTTTTGGACGTGTATTTTGTTCTCTGCGAATATCCCAATCGCCAAAAGCACTTGCTTCTTCTTGTGATTTTGGTTGATCCATTTCCACAGATTGAGTTGTTTGTTGCATTGGTTGAACCGCTTGTCTTGTTTGACGGTGCGGTTTTCTATCCTTTTTTGATTCATCAATACCTGTAGCGATTACTGTTACACGAATTTCGTCGCCTAAATCTTCATTGATTGATGTACCTAGGATGATGTTCACATCACCTGAAGCAGCATTTGTAACGATATCTGAAGCATCTTGTGCTTCAAACAAGGTCATGTCTAAGCCACCAGTAATGTTTAATAAGACTTGTTCCGCACCATCGATTGATGTTTCTAACAATGGTGAAGAAATAGCTTTTTTCGTTGCTTCAATTACGCGTTCTTCGCCGCTCGCTACACCAATTCCCATTAAAGCTGTTCCTTGGTTTTCCATCACTGTTTTCACGTCAGCAAAGTCCAAGTTTACGTAACCTGGTGCAGTGATTAAATCTGAAATCCCTTGAACACCTTGACGTAATACATTATCAGCTTCTCTAAATGCTTCAAGCATTGGCGTTTTCTTGTCAACGACTTCTAATAAGCGGTTGTTTGAGATAATTAATAGTGTATCAACGTTTTCTTTTAATAAGGCAATTCCTTCAGCGGCAAAACGACCACGTTTTGGACCTTCAAAACTAAATGGACGAGTTACTACACCAACTGTTAAAGCGCCTAATTCTTTAGCGATTTTTGCAACTACTGGCGCAGCACCTGTACCAGTTCCGCCACCCATACCAGCAGTAATGAAAATCATATCCGCGCCTTGTAATGATTCTGAAATCACTTGTTCACTTTCTTCTGCAGCTTTTTGGCCAACTTCAGGTTGTGAACCGGCACCTAAACCACGAGTGTATTTAGGGCCTAATTGAATCACTGTTTCTGCTTTTGAATGTTTTAATGCTTGAACGTCTGTATTGGCTGTGATAAATTCCACGCCTTTAACGTTTTCTTCGATCATACGGTTTACAGCGTTTCCGCCGCCGCCACCTACACCGATAACTTTAATGACTGCACCGTTGTTAATGTTATTGTCTAATGAAAATTCCATGATATCGTATCCTCCTGTTTGTGTGATTAGTCGAAAATGTTCGAGAAGAAGTCTTTGATTTTGCCTGTCACTTTTTCACCAGACTCACGTTCGTTGAATTCTTCATATTCTTCTTGAGGCTGTTCAGCATATGTGTCATAGCGAACTTCTTGTTGGACAGCGACTGATTGTGCTGGTTTCGATTTTTCACCAGGGATTGCATATTTGGCAATGTGATAAATATCGTTTAGTTGCGCTGAATATTCCACAATGCTAATGACATTAGCAAAGACTGGGTTACGTAAGCCCATGTGATTTGGTACGTATAGTTTTACGTTGGCTTCAAAAATCTCTTGCGCCAAATCGACAATACCTGGCATACTAGCGGCGCCACCAGTTAATACAACGCCTCCAGGTAATTCAAACGCATCAATTTCATCCAGAACTTCTTTTGATTTTCTCAAAATTTGTTCCACACGCGCTTCAATAATTTCTGAAAGGTAACGTTCGTCCACTCTTACAGGCTCTGACTTACCGATAACATCAACAGGAAACTCTTCGTTTGCTGAAGTTCTTTCTGGATAAGCATCCCCATAATTAATTTTTAAGGCTTCGGCGTTGTTAAAAGAAGTATTCAATACGATTGAGATATCTTTCGTGATGAACTCGCCGCCTTCTTGGTTAACATGAGTAAATTTCAATTGTTTGTCGTGGATAACAGATGTCGTTGTTTGACCGCCACCCATATCAATGACAATTGTTCCAAAGTCTTTTTCGCCATCTGTTAAAATTGTTTCTGTTAAAGCAAGCGGTGTAATCACTAATTCGTTAATTCCTAAGCCAGCTTTTTCAACACATTTACGGATGTTATGGATGATTGTTTTTGGTCCAGTATAGACAACGCCAAACATCTCCATGCGAACGCCAAGCATTCCACGTGGGTCTTTGATGCCTTCAAAGCCGTCGACGGTAAAGTCTTGCGGTAAGATTGCAACAATTTGACGTTCAGGAGGAGTTGAACGAACCAAAGCTGCAGATGCGACGTTGCGCACATCCTCATCTGTAATTTCTTTTGATTCACTGCTAACAGCTATCATTCCTTGACAGCTTTCTACTTCTAATAAATTCGCTGGTAATCCAACATTTACGCTTTTAATTTGAATGCCGGCTTTTTCTTCGGCTTGTCGAACGGCCCGTTGGATTGCTTGAACTGTTTGATCAATATCGACGACAATCCCTCGATTCAAACCGTCTGATTTTGCATTTCCAACGCCGATGATGTTCATTTGACCTTCAATATATTCAGCGACAACTACTTTGACAGAAGTTGTACCAATATCGAGGCCTACATACATTCCTGTTTTTGCCATGAACGGAATTCCTCCTCCTATTAATTCCAATATCTAAGCGGACAAAGGCGTCCGTTTAACTATCTCTTTTTTAGTATTATTCACTTCTTCCAATTTTACCATAAAAATGGGGGTTTTAGAAAGCAGATTATACGAATTTGTTCGTTAATTTTTGAAACATTTTTGTAAAAAACTTATTCTGCTTGTTGCACTTCTTGATTTTCTCCATTTGTCGGCGTACCATTATTCGCTTCATCCGTTGCTACGCCTGCATTTGGGTCCACAACTTCTTGATTTTCAACCGCTGAATCTTCGGAAACTTCACTGCCCGTTTCTTCACTTTCTTTTTCATACGGATAAGAAAAAATGCCGACTTCCATATCAACGATTCCAGGTTTGTCCATTTGCTCGGCTACTTGTGAATAATAAGCCATTTTTTCACTTAAATCAGAAATATTAACAATCACTCGATTTCCATCATTCATATAGACATTAATCAAGTCTTTATTGGTTTTTGATGGTGCATATTTAATTTCTGAAATTCCTTGTTTAATTTCTTGAGGTAATTTGTTGTAAGAGGCCATTAATTCAGGGATTAATTTATCCTCTTTGAAATTCTCAAAAATTGGTTTGCCACTTTCAGCAGCTTTGGTGGTTTCCGCCAAAGTTTTACCATTCTCTAAAATCGGATGATAGCCGCCTTTAGTCGCAGCAAGAGCGACAATTTGATACTCTTGAATATCAATTTTAAATGAATTAATACCATTTAACTTAATGTTCGCCTTTTTTATAATTGGAAACTTTTTCTGAATATTTGCAGAAAAATAATTTCTATTTGAATACTGCTCCCATAAGCCACTGCCCGTTTCAAGTTTTGACTGCTGAATAATCGCTTGACTCTCCACACTTTTGTTACCTGAAACTGTTACTTCACTCAATCGACTAAGAGGCGAAACAAAATACAATGCCACTAAAATGGCTGTCCCTAAACAAGTTAAAATAAAGGCTAAACGCCTATATAAGCGCTTGTTCCGTGTTTTCTTAACGTTCGGTAAACGATCTGCAAAATGCTCCTCTTCTTCCACTGTTTCTTGTGGAAGATGTTGTTGAGGCTCTTCTTGACTTTGTTCTTGTAAAGTGATGGTGACTTCTGCTTGTTCGTTTTCACCTTTTAAAGCAGCTTCTTCCGCTTGCTTCTTCAAATATTCTTGGTTTTGTTTTTGCCAAGGTGTCAGTTCAGGTTGAGACTCTTCCGATTTTTTTGGAGGTAATGGTTTTCTTTTTTTGAATATATCGTTCTCGTTACTAATCTTCCACACCTCCTATCTCAGACTAACGTTTTCACAACTTGATACAAACGATCACTTGCATCTGGGATGCCTTCCCCTTTGGACGCCGTTGCCATCTGTTGTCTTTTTTCATTGTTTAATAAAATATCATCTATTGCCGCAACTAAACGAGCGCCGGTCAATTCTGCATCTGGAATCATTTCAACAGCACCAACTTTTACTAAGCTTTGCGCGTTTTTCGTTTGATGATCATTCGTGACGTAAGGACTCGGAATTAAAATTGCTGGTAATCCTAATGCGGTGAACTCCGCAATTGAGGTTGCTCCTGCACGTCCCACCATTAAATCGGTATTAGCCATCACTTCAACCATTTTATCAATATACGGTTGCACACTTATGTTTGTCAATTTCTTTTCAGAAAGCTTTAGACTTTCTTGAAGTTCCTGATAATATCTTTCTCCTGAAGCGTATAAAACTTGATACTCTCTCTCTTCAAACAAAGGAAAGGCCTGTTCAAACGCTTGATTGATTTTCAAGGCGCCACGACTTCCGCCAAATAAAACCACCGTTTTCTTTGCTGGATCCAAGCCAAACTCTGATAAAATAGCTGACTTTTCCACCGTTACGACTTCTTGTCCCCGCGGGTTCCCTGTTAAAATTGTTTTTTCTTTCGGGAAAAAACTAGCGACATCTGGAAAACAAATCGCAATTTTATCCACATAACGACTTAAAAATTTATTTGTCATTCCGGGGATACTATTTTGTTCATGAATAATTGTCGGTATTTTCAATTGGTGGGCCGCATAAACTACTGCACCAGAAACATAACCGCCTGTACCAATGACCACATCTGGTTGAAATTCACGAATAATTTTTTTTGCTTTATTAATGCTTGTTAAAAATAAATAAATTGTTTTAAAATTTTGAGGACTTAGCGAACGCTTGAATCCTTGAATTTTAATCGTTTTAAATGGAATTTTCGCCTTTGGCACAATTTGACTTTCTAGACCATTTTCTGTTCCCACATACAAGAATTCTGTTGCAGGTGCTTCTTTTTTGACGTGTTCGACGAAGGATAACGCAGGATAGATATGCCCACCTGTGCCACCACCAGTTACTAGTATCTTCATTTTCTCACATTTCACTTTCTTTTAATTGTTGAACAGCTTGCATAAAGGCTTCCCCGCGTACTTCAAAATTCGGGTATTGATCCCAACTTGCGCAAGCAGGTGATAGTAAAATAGTATCATCTTTTTCCGAATAATCAAAGGCAATGGTAACCGCCGTTTGAACATTTTCAGCAAATAAAATTGTTTCAATGTTCGCTTTTTTAGCAGCTTCCGCCAATTTTTCTTTGGTTTCTCCAAACAAAACAATTGCTTTGAGTCCCAACAGGGCAGGAACCAATTCATCAAATGAGTTACCGCGATCCAAGCCACCCGCAAGTAAAAGTAGCTTTTGGTTGTCAAACCCACTTAACGCCATCTCTGTAGCTAAAATATTGGTTGCTTTTGAATCGTTATAAAAACGTCTTTGCCGAACTTCGCCAACAAATTGCGTTCGATGGGGAACGCCTGAAAAGTTTGTCAAAGTTTGTCTAATCTGAGCATTCGATACATTTTTTAATTTAGCTACACAAATCGCTGCGAGTGCATTTTCAATATTGTGACTGCCAGGAATCCCTAGCTCATCGGCGGGCATAATATATTCTTCATTGAAATATAATTTCCCATCTAAAAGATAAGCCCCTTCTACTGCTTCTTTCGTTGAAAAAGGCAATACGTTGGCTGCTGTGGTTTTAGCTAACGTTTGAAGCTCTACTTGATTCCAATTTAAAATCAAGGTGTCATCTGCGGTCATGTTTTTTTGAATGGCCCATTTTGCAGCAACATATTCTTTCCGCGAACCATGATAATCCAAGTGTGCTTCAAAAATATTTGTAATTACTGCAATTTGTGGGTGAAACGTCTCAATTCCCATTAACTGAAAACTAGAAAGTTCCATCACAAGATCATCCTTGGCTGTTGCTTCTTGAGCCACCGTACTCGCTGGAAAACCAATATTTCCCGCCAAACGTGCCTCACCAGCCGTTCTGTCAGCATTTAGCAGTAAACCAATCATCGTGGTCGTGGTTGTTTTACCATTGGTGCCCGTAATACCGACAATTGGACATTCGGCAATTTGACCTGCTAATTCCACCTCAGTTATGATAGGAATTTTCCGAGTTAGTGCTTCTGCCACAAGTGGATTTGTATAAGGAATACCAGGATTTTTAACGATTAGTTCAAATTCTTCATCCAACAATTCAATTGGATGTCCCCCTGTAACAACACGAATACCCAAGGTTAATAAATCTTGGGCGTCAGGGTTTTGATCAAATTGTTTTGCGTCATTAACGGTAACGAGCGCACCTAACTCATGTAAGAGTTTCGCTGCGCTGACACCACTTTTAGCTAGTCCTAAAACCAACACTTTTTTGTTTTGATAGGTTGTTATTTTTTTCATTGTCAATTTCCCCTTTGATAGATTAGAAAAGAATCCATAATGTGATTCCTGAACAGATTAAACCGACAGACCAAAAGACAAAATCAATTTTCCATTCAGACCAACCACACATTTCAAAATGGTGATGAATTGGTGACATTTTAAAAATCCGTCGACCAAATAATTTAAATGAAGCAACTTGTAAAATAACACTTGCTGTTTCACAAACGTAGACAAGTCCAATTAAAAGTAGCGTCCATTCTTGATGCAAAATAATTGAAATTGCTGCTAACAATCCACCTAATGCTAATGAACCAACATCACCCATGAAGATTTTTGCTGGTTTTCTATTATAAGGGAAAAAGCCAATCAGCCCACCAATCACACTTAGGCAGATAATCACAACATCAAATTGTTGTTGTTTCCAGGCAATAATTGCATAAGTACCAAATGAAATTGTTCCTAAACCAGCAACTAAGCCATCAATCCCATCTGTCAAATTCACGGCATTAGAAAAACCGACTAACCAAAAAATAATAAACACACCATAAAAAATACCTAACGGAACTTCTGCTACTCCAAACAAATCTAAGGTGTCTGAAAAGCCTTCACTTCGATAAACAAAGTAGAAAACCAACCCACCAAAAATTTGACCAATTAATTTTTGACGAGAATTCAAGCCCATGTTCCGTTTTTTAAAGACTTTAATGAAATCATCTAAATAACCTAACAAACCGTATAATACTAAAATAAATAGAATAATTAGTAGAGACGGCGTAAATTGGTGGAAGAACAACCCCATTGCTAATGAAGTAATCAAGCTGGCTACAAGGAAAACGACTCCCCCCATTGTAGGGGTACCTGTTTTCACGCTATGCCAAGTTGGGCCATCTTCACGAGTAACCTGCCCTTGTTTTTTCATTTGAAAATAGCCAATGAATAGTGGCATTACGCTCACTGTAATGGCAAAACTCACCACTATGGGAATAAAAATCTGTGTCCACTCCATGTTATCTCTCCTAATTATTCTACGTTATTATTCTGTGCCTTCTAAAGTCACGGTTAATTTTTTCTCCGTAATTTCAGTTTCAGCAGCGATACTTTGTTTCGTCACATAGCCTTCACCTTTAAACTCGACAGTCAAACCTAATAAATCACCAAACTTGGTAACATCGCTCTTCGACCAGCCGGTTAAATCAGGCATATAGTTCGTTCCATTTGTGATCAAAATCAATTTCTGATTAGGCATTAATGTTTGACCAGACGGCGTTGATTGTTTCTTGATTTTTTCACCATCACCGATAATCACAGGATCCACCCCGTTCACTTTGGCATTGGCCAACGCTTCCGCTGGCGTCATGTTTTTATAATCAGCAACTGTGACTTTATCAGAAGCTACTTTCGTTGTTTCCGGATCTGTCTCTTTAATGTCTAACGCTAATTTCATTAATGGATTTGCAATTGCCGCCATTGCTTCTGAAGGCGAACCTGATTTTGCTTGTCTAAGTGTAATATACAAAACATATTCAGGATTATCCGCTGGGACCATTTCCACTACAGAAGACAAGACTTGACTTGCTCCATCAACGTACCCTTTACCATCTGAAATCTGGGCAGTTCCTGTTTTGGCAGCAACATGATAGCCTGGTACTTTATAAATATCATACGCAATCCCATAAGTTGGGTCTTCAACGGTATCAATCATGTACGTACGAATCTGTTGAGCTGTTTGCGCTTTGATTGGGGTTCCTACGATTTGTGGTTCCGTAATCGTTTCTTTTCCTGTATTTTTGTCAACAATTTTGCTGATGTAATGAGGTTGCAACATTGAACCGTCATTTGCAATAGCTGAGAAACCTTTCATCATTTGGAAATTAGTAACCGTAATCCCTTGACCAAAAGCTGAATTGGCCCGATCAACAATATTATTATCTGGAAGTTTCCCAGTGTGTTCTGAAGTTAAACCTGAATGTGTGCTTGAACCAAACCCAAATTTTTTCAAATATTCGACCCACTTGTCGCCACCCATTCGTTGTTCCAAGTTCACCATTCCGATATTACTAGACCAAGAAATAGCTTGACGATAAGTTAAAGACGTTTTGTCTTTTAAATTGCCGACATCATGGTCGTTAATCGTGGTGTCACCAACAGTGATACCACCTATACGGTTAAATGATTCATTTGGATTAAACAATCCTTGCTCAATAGCAGCCGCCGACGTAAATAATTTAAGCGTTGAGCCAGGTTCATACGGACTTTCAACCAATAGGTTCTGCCACGTGCCATTATTGTCTAATCCTTGTTTCGTTTCAGGATTAAATGTTGGCCGTTGAGACATGGCAACAATTTCGCCTGTTTTTGCTTCCATTAACATGGCAGTCATGGAAACTGGTTCATATTTTTCATTAACTTGCGTCATTAAATCTTCTAAGGTATTTTGCAAGCGACTATCTAGCGTCGTGTAAATATCTTGACCATCCACTGCTTTTTTCTCTTCCGCCACAGTTCCTGGTAAGGCATTACCGTAAATATCTTTTTCAAAATACACACGGCCATCGGTTCCGCTTAAAATATCATTATAGGCCTGTTCTAGTCCCATCGCGCCTACTAAGCCTTCTTTATCATCATCTGGATTGGCTGCTTTTGTATAGCCAATAAAGTGAGAAGCAAACTGACCATTGGGATATAATCTGGCTGGATGTTCATTGAAATAAACACCTGAAATTTTTTTCTTTTTCAAATCTGCTTCAATTTTTTGCCGTGTTTCCAAGGTGATGTTTTGACCACCTGCACCAAACTCCACTTGATATTGTGTTGACCCATCTTCATGGATCCCATTATTCAAGTATTTCAATGCTGTTTTTTTGTCTAGTTTGGTATATTTCGCTAAAATTTCAGCAATATCATCAAAGTCTTTTTTCTCCGCATATAGCTTTTCATTATTTTGTCCCGTATATTTTTTTGATAATACGACATATAACGAATAGGAAGTAGCATCTTCTGCGATTGGATTACCATATCGATCTAAAATTGATCCTCGCTTAGCTTTTACCACTTGGCTTCCTTCATATAAAGAAGCTGTTTTTTCCTTTAGTGATACACCGGCTACTTTGCCTGTTGCCACAATGTATGTCGTTCTAAAGGCAAATAAAAAGAACAATCCAATACTCGTAGCGAATAAAATGATGCCTACTTTTTTACGATTGTTCATCGGATTTAAGTTTTTCTTTTTCATGAATTGTTTAAATTTATGTCTTTTACTCATTATTTAACAGTCCTAACATTGTCGCCGTTATTTTCTAGTCCTTGTTTTTTAGCGACATCTTTGATTCGATCTGATTTAGAAAGTTCGCTTCTTTCTTGTTCCAATTTCAAAGCGTTATCTTCCTTTTCTTTAATGACTGCTTGTGTTTCTGTAATATCATTCATGGTTTGGACAATTGTCGTTCTTACTTGAATTGTCGCAATTGCAATACCAATCGTTGCACAAACTAATACAACACCGATTAATTTTTCTAGTAAAGAGACATTTTTTAGTTTCTTTTTGGGTAATAGAGTGGGGACAGGTAGTGTTTCCTCTTGCATTTTTCTGTCTTGCTCTGTTGCCACAGTTGGCTGATCCATTTCTGGTGCTTCATAATGGAAATCATTTACTTTCTTCAATTCAGCCATGTGTCTACCCCTCTCTCTAACTAGATTTTATTTTTTCGGCAATGCGTAACTTCGCACTTCGTGAACGATTATTCTCAGATAACTCACTGTCACTTGGTAAAATTGGTTTTCTGGTAATTACTTTTAATTCTGGTTGAAATTCTTCTGGTACCACTGGAATGCCTGGTGGCAAATCTTGTACCGTACTGTATTCTTTAAACATTGTTTTAACGATACGATCTTCTAACGAATGGAACGTAATCACACTGATTCTGCCATTTTTCGCTAGCAAATCAATTGCTTGTTCTAGCGACTCTTCAACTGCCCCTAATTCATCATTAACGGCAATGCGAATTGCTTGGAAAATTCGTTTTGCGGGATGTCCACCTTTGCGTCTTGCTGGAGCTGGAATCGCCGTCTTAATAATCTCAACGAGTTCACCTGTTGTTTCAATTGGTTGCTTTTCGCGAACACGTTCAATTTCTCGAGCAATCTGTTTCGAAAATTTCTCTTCCCCATAACGAAAGAAAATTTTTACTAACTCACCATAGCTATACGTATTCACCACTTCGCGAGCCGTCAAGGGTGCGTCTTGATCCATGCGCATATCTAAGGGCGCGTCTTGATGATAGCTAAAACCACGTTCTGCTTCATCTAATTGTGGTGACGAAACACCTAAATCGTATAGAATTCCATCAACATGGAACACCCCGTGTTCTGCCAATTCTTCTTTAATATTTCTAAAATTTGATTTGATGAAGGTCACTTGACCTTTGTCTACATATTTCTGCAAACGAGTCTTAGCATGTGCCAACGCTTTTTGGTCTTGATCAAAGGCATATAAATGACCGTGCTCATTCAATTGTGTCAGTAAGTATTCACTATGTCCGGCACCACCGAGTGTGCAATCTACGTATACGCCATCCGGCTTCACTTGTAATCCATCCACTGTTTCTTTTAAAAGAACGGTGTAATGGCGAAATTCTTCAGTCATCATTTGCCTCATTCCTAAAATCCAAAATCAATCATTGTTTCTGCTAATTCATCAAAGTTTTCTTCAGCTTCATCAGAGAATGCATGCCAACGTTTGTCACTCCAAATTTCAATTCGGTTAGAGACGCCGATAACAACACAGCCTTTTTCTAAACTGGCATGTGTTCGTAAATTCGCCGGAATATTGATACGACCTTGCTTATCAATCTCACATTCAGTTGCAGCGGAATAAAAGAATCGCACAAAGGTACGTGCATCTTTCTTAGCTAAGGGCATTTCTTGAAGTTTTGCTTCAAGTTGTGACCATTCATTTAAAGGATAACCAAATAAACAGCCATCCATCCCTCTCGTTACCACAAATTTTTCACCAAGTTCCTCACGAAACTTTGATGGAACGATTAGGCGGCCTTTGGCATCGATATTATGTTGGTATTCACCCATAAGCATAGCCAATACACCCGCTTTTCCACTTGATAGAACAAGTCTACCACATCCCACCACTTTCTACCACTATAAATCTAAAAACTTCTATTTTTTAACTGTTATTTAAAATTTCTGTAATATTTACAGGGTTTTATGTAACAAGCATCATCCAACAAAAAATGTTATTATAACAAGGTTTTTACTATGTTTTTTATCAAATAACCCCAAAATAACAAAAAAACCCCACGGAGTGGGGAGTTGTGGGGGACATTTTCCCACAGCGTATTTCCCCTATTGTCTCCACGCTTTATTACAGTAGATAATGACTGATATTTAGCAAGATAAGCAACACATACAACACAAACGTTAGTAAAAACGTCAACCGCCAAAACATCTTGAAATATCGTCTATATAAAATCTCTCCATAATAATAAGCTTGAAACAGGGCAACAGCGACTCCTAATAACAAAATAGAAATCACAAAATACGGCATAATCGATTCATCATAACTATCTTTGGATAACTCATGGATCCCTATGAATAAAAACGGAATGGCCAAATCCGGTGCTTTTATTTTCCAACGTTCCGTTAGGGAAAAAGTGGACACGAGAAAATTGCACGCAAAGAGCACAATTACCGGAAAAATATACCAAAATAACATTATTGCCGAAAACGACACCATTCTCTCAACAAATCCTTTCATTCCACCTGCTATAACTATACTTCATCAACGTTACACAGATGTTTCATTTCGTTTAAATATATGTGCTAAAAGCCCTTTTTGCTTGCTTTTTCATATAAAAAACGGATTACTTATCAAACCATTTTCAAAACGAGGCCTCACCTATCGCGGCCACTTATTTTTGAATGTTTTTTATAAGCTTTTCTTCTCGTATTGTGTCATACTTCTATTATAATGGATTTAGAACAAAAAATGTTGATTCGGGGTGAATCTTTTGATTAATTATTTATTATTGAAAAATGACTATTTTGAACCTTGTTCACCAGACGATGAAGCCCTAAGTTGGATTTCGGTAGAATCTCCTACAGAAGAAGAAATCGAGCGTCTCGTCAATCAATACCACTTACCAACAGATTATCTTACCGGCGTTTTAGATGATGAAGAAAATGCTCGAGTGGAAGGCTTCCGCCACGAAAAATTACAAACGCCTACATTACTTTTATTTCGTTATCCCAAAGCTAGTATCAGTCCTAGTGGCTATCTGCAAGTAGAAACGGTGCCGATTGCTTTAATCGCAACCATCGATAACAAACTAATTACTGTTAGCAATGGGCCTAACGACATCGTTCATGGGATTCAAAAAGAGGCGTTCACCCATCAAGATCTTTCTATTGAGAAGGCCTTAATTTTAGCCCTTTCATGGAAGATGGCCCTTTCCTTCAATAAAAACTTACAAGCACTTATCCAACAAACCAACAAACTTGAAGGAGAGCTCCAAGTAGCCACAGAAAATAGTCAATTGTATCAGATTATGGACATTCAAAAAAGTCTAGTTTATTTCGAAGCAGCTTTAACGGATAATTTAAAAGTATTAAAACGTTTATATAGCGCTGAAATTTTTAATCATCCAGAAAAACATTTGCCATTTTTAAGGGATATTCTGATTGAACTAGAACAAGGACTGAATACGACTAAAATACAACTAAAATTAGTTGATAACATTAGTAATACTTTTTCAGCAATCGTTTCAAATAACTTAAATAATGTCATGAAAATTTTAACATCCTTAACAATTGTCCTGACCATTCCAACCATCATCGGAGGAATTTACGGCATGAATGTGAAACTCCCTTTTGCAGAGCATGAATATTCCTTTTGGATTATTTTTGCCATCACTACCTTAATCTGCATAATTAGTATTCGAATTTTAAAGAAAAAGAATCTCTTATAACTTTAGGTTGCTGTTTTCAGGAAAAGGTTGTACACTATTAGCAGAAATTAAAAAGGACGTGTCATTTATGAACGACAAAGAACAAAGTCGCTTTTCAAAAATCACGAAAGTCGTGGTTTGGCTAATGCTGATCGCAATTGTAGGTTCAACTGTTTTAACAGCAATTCTTAGTCTTTAAACTGGAGAACTTTTTCACACATTAAAAGTAAAAAAACAGTCCCTTCTATCAATTGAAGGGGCTGTTTTTTTACTTGCTCAAATAGAGCGGCTATTTTTTCGCCATCGCCAACAGCTCTTGTGCATGTTCAATGGTTAATTTCGTAATTTCACTTCCTGCGAGCATACGTGCAATTTCGTTTACTCGCTCTTTTTCAGATAAAATTCGGACGCTTGTTTCTGTCCGACCCGCCACAATTTCTTTTTCAATAAAATAATGTTCATCAGCAACGGCTGCCACTTGTGGCAAGTGCGTGATACACAACACCTGCGAATTTTCTGAAATTTGATAAATTTTATCGGCAATCGCCTGTGCTACCCGGCCACTGACTCCTGTATCCACTTCATCAAAAACAATACTAGTGATCCCTTGCGTTTGAGAAAAGATTGTTTTCATAGCCAACATCACTCGCGAAAGTTCTCCGCCAGAAGCCACCCGAACTAACGGTTTTAATGGTTCCCCTGGGTTAGTAGTAATATAAAATTCTACTCCGTCTAAGCCATTTTCTTGTAAATGCTCAAGTTCTGTAAAGCGGACTTCAAATTCCGTTCGCTCCAAATATAGTTCTTTTAATTCGGTTAAAATTTGTTGTTCGAGCTCTTTGGCTAGGCGCTTTCGTTCTTTTCGCAAAGCTAACGCTTGTTGATGAGCCGCTTGTTGTTTCTCTGCAAGCAACGCTTCTAAGTCACCTGTACCGCCTTCCAAAAAATCAGCCTCTGCTAACTCTTTGGTAATTTCTTCATAGTAAGATAAAATCGTTTCGATCGAATCACCATATTTACGTTTCATTTGACGGATTAATTCCAAACGATTTTCTACTTCATTCAAGCGGCCTTCATCTAGTTCTAAGCCATCAATCAACCTAGAAAGATCTCCACTAGCTTCTTGTAGTAAGTAGTAGGCATTTTGAACAGTATCTGACAATGATTTATATTCTGGATCAAGGGATTCAATCGAAGCGAGTTCATTCATACTTGTTCCGATTTTATCCAAACTACTATCGTCTTCACCATTTAGCGCGGCATAACTAATCGTCAGTGCATCAGCAATCTTTTGAAAATTGTTCAGTTTATTGCGTTCTTCTAACAATTGTTCTTCTTCGCCAGCGACTAACTGTGCACTAGCAATTTCATCACTTTGAAAATGAAGCATGTCCATTCTTTGGGCAAATTCTTTTTCATTTTTTTGTCGCTTTCTGACTTTGGCTTCGAGTGCGCGATACTCTTGATACGCCTGTGTATATTTTTCTTTGACTGCTAAAAGTTTTTTCCCACCAAATTCATCTAACATATCAATATGGCGTTCACTTTGCATCAATTCTTGATGTTCGTTTTGGCCATGAATATCTACTAAATATTCCCCAATTCTTTTTAAATTAGTAATGTTGACAATCCGTCCGTTGACACGGCAAACATTTTTACCAGAAGCGGAAATATCTCGTTGAATCACTAAAGAATCTTCTTCTGTTTCAATACCTAATTCTTCTAATAATTTCTTTAATTCTTGACTTTTCGGCATTGAAAAAAGTCCTTCTAAGGTGCATTTATTTGCTCCTTGACGAATATAGTCACTGGATCCACGTCCGCCTGTGAGTAATCCCATTGCATCAATAATGATGGATTTCCCCGCACCCGTTTCTCCCGTTAAAACGGTCATACCCATTTGAAACTCTAATTGTAGCGAAGAGATAATCGCAAAATTTTTCACGGAAAGTTCTTGTAACATCTTGTTCACCTCATTCTTTATAGATAGCTTAACAGCTCTTTATGAAGTTTTTCTGCCGCCTCCTCAGTTCGTGCAATCATGAGGACACTATCATCATCGTTGATGACGGCAAAAAGTTTCTCTTGGTAATTCTTTTCGATTAAACTACCACACGCCGCCGCATTGCCAGGAATGGTTCGTAATACGACATATTTTTCCATTTGTTCTGCAGCTACAAAGGCATCTTTTAAAAGCTTTGCAAGTTTAGCACTCGTATTAGCTTGTGTTTCTAATGGAAGGCTATATCGATAACCCCCTTCTGCAGAAGGAACTTTGATCAGTTTCATATCTTTAATATCGCGAGAAATTGTTGCTTGTGTTACAGCTACGCCCTTTTCTTGTAAGTAGTTGACAAAATCTTCTTGCTTTTGAATATTTTTTTCAGTCAATAAACGTGTAATTAAACGGTGTCTATCTTGCTTTCTCATGGCGCCGCTCTCCTTTTCAGTTTACTCTTGCCCTCATCATAGCTTATTTTTATGCATTTTAAAAGATGAATTACTAGATTTATACAAAAAAGAAGCTTTCACCTATAGGTGTCCACTTCTTTCTTCTAACTTTTCTCATCATTCCGCTAATTTTTGATGCGCATGCGCGACAACTTCTTCAATGGATTCTGGCGCTTGATAGGATCCTTCCCCTTCAACAGAAACTAAATGTGCCAAAAATTCAATGTTTCCTTCGCCACCAGTGATTGGTGAAAAATCTAAGTTTTTCACATCATAACCGTTATTCATGGCAAAGCGTGTAATTTCCTCCACAACCATTTGATGGGTTTCTGGATCACGCACGATTCCTTTTTTCCCAACAAACTCTTTGCCAGCTTCGAATTGTGGCTTAATTAACGCCACCACACTACCGCCTTTTTTCAAAATATCATGAAGAGGTGGCAAAATTAAGCGTAATGAAATAAAGGAAACATCAATCGTTGCAATATCCGGCACCCCTTCGGTGAAATCTTCAGGTTTACTATAGCGAAAATTGGTACGTTCCATTACCACCACGCGTTCATCTTGCCGAATTTTCCATGCTAGTTGGTTATAGCCAACATCTAAAGCGTAACTCAAACGAGCCCCATTTTGTAAAGCAACATCGGTAAAACCACCTGTGGAGGAACCAATATCTAACATTGTTTTGCCTTGAACGTTGATTGCAAAAACATTTAGTGCCTTCTCTAGTTTTAAGCCCCCACGAGAAACATAAGGCATTACTTGGCCCTTAGTATGTAAGGGTGTCTCCACAGAAATTTTTTCCCCTGGTTTATCTAAACGTTCATTTTTATCATTGTAAACCAAACCAGCCATCACGCTGCGTTTGGCTTTTTCTCGTGTTTCAAATAGTCCTTGATTAAACGCCAAGACATCGACGCGTTCTTTTTTCATAAGTGCCTTCTTTCTATCTCAATTGTAACTGAGTTAACAAGTTTGCTAAATGTTCTTCTGAAAAGTTGGGAACATTTGCTTTGATTTTTTCTAAAACAGCGCTGCCTTCTGCTAATTGATGTGTTAGCGCATCTTTCGCGCCAGCAATCCCTAGAAGAGCTGGATACGTACTTTTATTCAACGCTTCATCTCGGCCTACTTTTTTACCTAAATCTGCTTCTGTACTTGTGGCATCTAATAAGTCATCACGAATTTGAAAAGCCAAGCCATAGTGATGCGCAAACTGTGTCAGTAAACCAATGACTTCTTCTGTTTGATTGGCTAATACGCCCCCAGCAATTAAGGCGAATTCAATTAGCGCTCCGGTTTTCTTTTCATGAACAGCCGCTAACTCTTCTAAAGTCAAGCTGACTTTTTCTCCTTCAATATCACCCATTTGGCCGGCAACCATGCCTTGATTCCCCGCTGCCTTTGCCAGTTTTTGCATCAGTAAAACTTTTTCACTTAAGCCTAATTGACTCAAAGAAAGTAACTGAAATGCACCTGTTAATAAGCCGTCCCCTGCTAAAATAGCAGTCGCTTCACCAAACACTTTATGATTGGTTGGTTTGCCACGACGTAAATCATCATCGTCCATTGCTGGTAAATCATCATGAATTAATGAATACGTATGAATCATCTCTAAAGAGGCAGCCACTTGATAGTCTTGTGTTTCCATCTCTTTTTGAAAAGCGGCCACTGTTGTTAACACTAATAGCGGGCGTAATCGTTTGCCACCTGCGTGTATTGAGTAGAGCATTGCTTCTTTCAAACGCTCATTTTCAGTATATTCTGCGATAAAATCGACCATGACTTTTTCAACCAACGGTAAATGCTGTTGACTAAAATTCGTCATTACGCTTCCTCGCTCTCTTCAAAAACAATTTCTTCATTGTTTTCTGTCATCATTTTCGTTAAAGTTTTTTCCGCTTTTTCCAATGTATCTTGACATTGTTTACTTAATGCCATGCCCTCTTGAAAGGCAGCTAAGGCTTCTTCCAAAGGAACATCTCCTCGTTCTAAGCGCTGAACGATTTCTTCTAAGGCATTTAATGATTCTTCAAACGTTTTTTCTTTTGCTGGCATGTTAAAACTCCTCTTTTTTCGCTGTTATTGTTTCGACGTTTGCTTGAACTGTACCGTCAGCATAATGAATCGTTAATTGATCTGCTGGCTGTAACTCGGTAACAGTTTTAACGACACGGTCCTCTTTTGTAGTATAACTATATCCTCGACCCATAATTTTGAGTGGGCTGAGTAAGTCTAATTGTTGAACAGCAGACGTGAATTGCTTTTGTTTGTTTAGGAACAATTGTGTCATTTGTGTTTGCAAGTTTCGTTGTAAAAATGCCAATTGTTGCTGACTTTCTCTTAATTGTCCCTTTGGTGTCTGTTGTTGCAATTGAGCGATAATTCCTTGGGCTTGACGTTGTTTTTGGTGATGAATCGTTGTCATTGCTTGGAAAAGACGTTGCGTCATTCGATCTAATTTAATCGTTTGACCTTCATAAAGCCGCTCAGGTTGCTTAAACACATAAGAATTTTGTAGTCGTTGGAAACGTTCTGTTCGTTGTTGTAAGAGATATAAAAAGCTTTGTTCTAAACGACTACGCCGTTCACTAATTCTTAATAGTTCTTCATTTAAAACTGGTACCGCTAGTTCCGCTGCTGCCGTTGGCGTTGCTGCACGAACATCTGCTACCATATCGGCAATTGTCACATCTGTTTCGTGACCAACCGATGAAATAATCGGTGTGGTGGCAGCATGAATGGCCCGAGCCACTTTTTCTTCATTAAATGGCCATAAATCCTCGATTGAACCACCGCCACGGCCGATGATCATCGTATCAAAATCGCCTTGCGCATCGGCTCGCTGAATGTTCCGCACAATGTCATCCGCCGCCTGCTCGCCTTGAACCAAGGTTGGAAAAAGGACCAGTTGTGCAATCGGATACCGTCTTTTGACTGTCGTAATGATATCCCGAATAACAGCACCACTAGGACTTGTAACCACAGCGATTCGTTTGGGATAACGAGGCAACTGTTGTTTAGGCCCTTCAAAAAGTCCTTCTTTTCCTAGTTTTTCTCTTAATTCTGCCAATGCTTGATAAAGTGCACCTACACCATCTGGTTCCATATGTTCAATATAAATTTGATAGGAGCCGCTGTTTTCATAAAGCGAAATCCGCCCCACCACCATGACTTTCATGCCTTCTTTTGGTTGAAACTTCAATTTTTGAAAGGCTGATTTAAACATAATTGCAGAAATCTTCGCATGGTCATCTTTTAAACTGAAGTACTGATGCGCGTTCGCTCGGAAGCGAAAGTTCGAAATTTCACCTGTTAAATAGACACGTCCTAAGTAAGGGTCTGCATCAAATTTACGTTTTAAATACTTCGTTAAGGCTGTTACTGTTAAATATTGTTGCGTCATTTTTTCACCTTACTTTTGTTTTTTTGCTGCCTCGACTGTTTGATACATTAACATGGTAATCGTCATTGGGCCAACACCTTTGGGAACCGGCGTGATATAGCTTGCAATTTCAGAAACTTCATCGAATGCTACATCACCAATCAGTTTTCCTTCTTGATTGCGATTCATACCCACATCAATCACTACCGCACCTGGTTTCACGAACTCTTTGGTGACAAAATGCCCGCGTCCAATTGCTACAACTAAAATATCCGCTTCTTTTGCAACTTCTGCTAAATGTTCAGTTTTAGAATGGGCAATCGTCACGGTCGCATTTTTCATTAACAATAATTGTGCCATTGGCTTGCCAACAATATTGCTTCGACCAATAACCACCGCACGTTTACCTGTTAAATCAATATCATAGGCTTCAAACATCTTCATAATTCCATACGGCGTGCAAGGAATCATTTCAGGTTTGCCTACAAACAAACGGCCTAAATTCATTGGATGGAACCCATCTACATCTTTTTTGGGATCAATCGCTAATAAAATCTTTTCTTCATCAATATGTTTTGGCAAAGGTAGTTGTACAAGAATGCCATGAAAGCGTGAATCTTGATTATATTTGTCAATCTCAGCCAATAATTCTTCTTCTGAAATAGTTTCTGGCAGTTTTTCGACCTTTGACAGAATGCCAATTTTGGCTGCTGCACGTTCTTTATTTCTCACATACGTTTGGCTGGCAGGATTTTCCCCAACTAATAAAACAACTAATCCTGGTTGGATGCCTTGTTGTGTCATCTTTTCTACATCTTTTTGAATCTCTGCTTGCATTTGATCTGCTAATTCACGACCGTTAATTACTGTACTCATTCCTTCGCTCCCTCTATTGTTTCTTTACTTCTTTAATAGTATTTATTTTAGCATATAACCCAGTATCTTAACACCAGTTAGATAGTAAAAAAAGATTCAGAGCTTACGCCTCTGAATCAATTTCTTTCATTACATTTGATAACACACCATTAACAAATTTACGTGAACGGTCGTCGCTGTATTTTTTACTTAACTCAACGGCTTCATTTAATGCCACAATGTTTGGCACATCTGAAACGTATAGCATTTCAAAAATAGCTAAACGTAAAATAACAATATCTATTTTTGCTAAGCGTTGCATAGACCAGTTATTACCTAAATGGTTCGTAATCACTTCGTCTAGTTCTGCTTTGCGGCTACACACACCGCCGACAAGTAAATCTAAATACGTAGGGACTAGGTCTTCGCCATCTTCACTGACGATTTCCCGATTATCATAAGCCAATGCATAATCAATGGCATCTTGTTTGGTTAAATCAGCATTAAAATCTAAAGGAAAAAGGGCTTGGAGCGCTTTTTCACGAATCTCGTGACGGGTTAATTCTGTTTTACTCATTCTCTTCTCCATCTTCATCTTCTGGGAATAATTCATTTAAGTCTGGTTGAGGGATTTTTTCAGGTACTACCGCTACAACATGAATATTTACTTCAACTAAATCAATATCTGTCATAAATAAGACTTGTTGTTTCACACGGTCTTGCATTTCTAATGCAACTTTTGGCACAGAAACACCGTAGTTCAAGTAACAATAGATATCGACTTTTAAGCCTTCTTCTTCTGTTCGTAAATATACACCTTTGCCGTGTGCTGCACGGCCTAATAATTCATTCACATTATTGGCAAACGTGCCACGCATCCCATAAACGCCCTCTACTTTTGAAGCAGCGATTCCGATAATTACTTCAATGACTTCAGGAGCGATCACGATTTCTCCTAAAGAATCGTTTGCATTGATTACAAGATTTTTTTCTTCTGACATTTGGTTGTCCTCCTTATCTATTACGCACAAAATCGTTAAATAAACGATTTATTTGATGAATCACTAAGTCTCTTAAGGATTCTCTTTTAAGCAACGGATGATTCTTAAAAATTAAAACAACACTGGTTTCTTCAGTTAGTTGTGAAAGAACGTCCAAATTTTGCTTATCAATACTCGTTCTTAGTTTATCATTAATTAGCCTATTTCGCTACCAGAAAAGCTAAGTTCTGACTAAAAGAACAGATAATTTCTTGTCATAAATTTCTAATTCAAGCCTTTAGACGTAAAAATAAGAAAGACCAAGTAATTTTGGCTTTCTTATTTTTACGTCTTTATTCTTCAGGATAACGTTCCATTAGTTTCGTCCGATGCTTTTGCATAATCATTTCTAAAGAGATGTCATATTTATCGGCTAAAATAAATAAATTATCCAACACATCGCCTAACTCTTCCGTTAAATTTTCCAGATTCTCTTCATCCGCCAAAACTGTTTCATCCGGTCGATCACGGCCAATTTCAATTGTCCGAATGGCCCGACAAACTTCGCCGACTTCTTCTGTTAAAAAGTTGGAACGAATAAACGGATCATATTGATACCAGTTACGTTTTTTATAAAACGCACTAATAAACCGCTGATACTCTTGGATATCCATGTTCTCCCAACCTTTATAAAATGATTAATTCTTTTGGCGCGTGTGTCAATACACGATTACCTTCAGCAGTAATCAATAAATCGTCCTCAATACGCACGCCACCAATTCCTGGCAAATAAATTCCAGGTTCGTCCGTAATCACATTCCCTGGTACAAACTGTTTATCTGCTCGGAATGAAACATTTGGTCCTTCATGAATTTCTAACCCAATGCCATGACCAGTGCTGTGACCAAACGCATCGCCATAGCCATAGGAAGCAATATGATCCCGTGCAATCGCATCTAATTGAATGCCCGTCAACCCAGGTTTAGCTTCTGCTAACACTTTTAATTGTGCTTCTAAAACAATGTCATAAATTTCTTTTAGTTTTGGCTGAATACTACCAATGGCAAATGTCCGTGTCATATCAGAAACATAGCCTTCATAATAACAACCGAAATCTAAAGTGATTAACTCACCTTTTTCGATGACTTTATGGCTAGCAACACCATGTGGCATCGCCGAACGTAGACCGCTGGCCACAATTGTCTCAAAAGAAACACCACTGGCTCCTTTTGACCGCATGAAGAAATCTAATTGATTAGCCACTTCAATCTCTGTCATTCCAGGTTTAATCATCTCTAAGACAAAGGCAAATCCTTGATCCGCGATGGCACACGCTTTTTCAATAATCGCTACTTCTTCTTCATCTTTCACTTCTCTTAATTCTTCAATCAAACCCATTACAGGAACTAATTCACATGGTAAAATTTCTTCCAATAAGCTATAATCAGCGAAACTAACTTGCGTTTCTTCAAAAGCTAAATTATCTAATTGCAAACGTTCAGCTAAATCTGCTACTTCGTCAAAAATATGTCCTGTGTTTTTAACGATAGTAAAACCAGTTGCTTGTTCCGCAGCTTGTTCCGTATAACGAAAATCCGTTACAAAAAAAGCTTTATCTAATGTAATCATTGCCAAGCCCGTTGTCCCAGTAAAATTGGTTAAATAACGTAAATTATACGGACTTGTCACTAAAAATCCTTGTAAATTATTTTCTTTCATTAACTCCCGTAGCTTTTCGACTCTTGCCATCATTGGTTCGACCTTCTTTCTTTTTTCTCATTTTTCATTATAGCAAATTTACTTCAGAAAAGCATGAATCACCAAAAAACTTCATCGAGAAAGTTTACTGAAAATTTTACCTTTCCTTATTTTTTACTTAACACTTTTGTAGTAAACTAATTTAGCGACTTCAAGGAGGAAATTATGAACGTTTATTTATTTCTGGCACTATTTTTCATTATTATCGGCATTTTAAGCTATAGTTTTTTTATTGAACCTAACTGCTTAGTCATACACAAAAATCAAATTAAAGTAACAGAATCAGGGAAAACCTTACGGATTGTTCAACTCTCTGATATTCATTTAAAAAAGAATTATTCTGTGAAGGCCTTAAAACAGATTGTTGAAAAAACAAATACATTACAACCAGACATAGTCGTTTTTACAGGAGACTTGTTCGACGATTATGCCCGTTTCGGTATCGAAATTCAGGATGAAGTGAGTCAACTTTTCCGTAAAATTAACGCCCCTTATGGCAAATTCGCTATTTATGGCAACCACGAGTATAGCGGGTTAGATACCAATTTTTACGAAACAATCTTAGAAGCTGCCGGCTTTACCGTACTAAAAAACACGGGCAAATTACTGCCTGTCTCACACCGTATCTCCTTGTACGTCGCTGGTTTAGAAGATTCGTTATATGGACAAACCGACTTAGCTGCAGCTTTAGTCAACCGCCCTACTGGAACGCCCACTCTGCTACTAACCCATGAGCCAGATGTCGCAGACTCAGCAGTCAACAAAAACATTGACCTCATTTTAGCAGGACATAGTCACGGCGGACAGATTCGCTTACCTTTTTTCACTTACAAAAATCAGCTTGCCAAAAAATATACACATGGGCTTTATCATTTAGAAGATGAAACGCCGCTAATTGTTCACCCAGGAATCGGAACCACTAAAATCAGCGCACGCTTCGGTGTCTTACCAACAATTGAACTGATTGAGTTAACTATTTAACTATGCATTAAAAAGACCGCCCCACGTTAGAGAAAAATTCTCACATTGGACGGTCTTTGATTATGTTCGATTAATGATGAAAATCTTGCTCGTGATCTTCTTCTACTTTCGCTTTTCCTAGCGTATAAAATTTGCTGCCATTTAACCCGAGAATAAATAGCACAACCACTAGTAAAAGAATTGATAAAGATAACAATAAGGTCTGCAAGCCATCGCCATGTGCAACCATTAATTGACGTAAAATTGCGGTTAAACAAATTAAAATCAAATAACGAATCGGAATATGGTGTCCTTCTTGAATATAGCGAAGAATCATCATAATAAACTCAAATAACATAAAGAATGAAATAATTTCTTGCATGATAACTGAAAAATT
The DNA here is from genome assembly GCF_050554855.1 of Enterococcus sp. DIV0712. Taxonomy (NCBI): domain Bacteria; kingdom Bacillati; phylum Bacillota; class Bacilli; order Lactobacillales; family Enterococcaceae; genus Enterococcus; species Enterococcus sp. DIV0712. Next base: position 734,969 of record NZ_CP187333.1, on the reverse strand, counting down.
ATCCGGCGTCATTGGCTTCATGAGATATGTAGCGAGGTCAACTAAATAACTAGCCATAAATACTAATAAGAAAACTCCTAAAATCCCTAATACAATATCCAAAATCAAATTCACGTACTTCTTTACTACACTAAAATTCTTCTGCATAATACCCTTCTTTCTTTTGACTCAATTATTTTATAACATGCTTGTTATTACATTAAATATATCATCAATTAACCTTGTCAGACAAGCAGTTAAACCCAATGTGAGATTTTTTTTATTTTGAGATGTTTCTTTATTTTCCGGCTAACCCTTTATGCAAGACAAAAAAAAGCTGAATCCGGAGATTCAGCTTTTTAATCATATTAGTTAGCTACTGGATAAACTGATACTTGTTTTTTGTCGCGGCCTTTACGTTCGAAACGTACCACACCGTCAACTTTTGCAAATAACGTATCGTCGCCACCGATTCCAACGTTCACACCTGGATAAATTTTAGTTCCGCGTTGACGGTATAAAATTGAACCACCTGTAACTGTTTGGCCATCAGCACTTTTAGCGCCTAATCGTTTAGATTCAGAGTCACGGCCGTTTGATGTAGAACCGCCACCTTTTTTATGGGCAAATAATTGTAAATTCATAGTCAATAACATAGTCTGCACCTCCTATTTCTCAGTGATTGTTTTTATTTGAATAAATTCAGTATTTTCGTTCTCTATTGATTGTAAACCTAATAAAAGATTTTCTAATAGAATTTGGGCAATATTTTTTTGTTCCTGATTGACAGTTGTTAACATCTCGACATAAAGGTAGCCACCTTCTACATAATCAACTTCGACAATCGGTTCAAAACCTGCTAAGGCATCAATCCCATTGACTGTGCTAATTGCTAAGGCAGAAACTGCCGCGCAAACCACATCGCTGCCATAAGGACCTGCTTCAGCATGCCCGGTTAATTCGAATGAAACGATTCGGCCGGAGCCTGTTCGTTTAAAAGAACCTTTAATCATTGATAGGCCTTCTTTCCTGTCAACAAGAGAGATTAAGCGTTGATTGCTTCGATCATAACTTTTGTATACGGTTGACGGTGACCTTGTTTACGGTGAGAGTGTTTTTTAGGTTTGTATTGGAAAGTCACGACTTTCTTTTGTTTGCCGTGTTTTTCAACAGTTCCTTCAACAGTTGCGCCTGCAACAGTTGGCGCACCAACTTTTGTAGATTCGCCACCTACTAAGATAACTTCGTCAAAAACAACTTTCTCGCCAGCCTCAACGTTTAATTTTTCAACGTAGATTGCTTGACCTACTTCAACTTTCACTTGTTTACCACCAGTTTTGATAATTGCGTACATGCTATACAGCACCTCCTTCTTCTAGACTTAGACTCGCCATCCCAAGTGATGATTACTCATGCTTAAAAACTTGTTCTGTGCGGTTGTAGCTGTGGAGACCACAATTACAACACTAACTATAATAACAGAACCAGAAAACCTCGTCAATATAAACTCTCTATTTTCTTCACTTTCTCTCTCCAAAAAAACTTCTTCTGTTATTTAAATTTCCGATTGACTTTCTAACACTACTTCCATTATAATTAGCTTTGTTGTGTTACAACTATTGTCATAGTAGCTCAGCAGGATAGAGCATCCGCCTTCTAAGCGGACGGTCGGGGGTTCGAATCCCTCCTGTGACGTAACGATAACAAAAGCGCCTCTTAGAAACCTTGGTTTCTAAGAGGCGCTTTTGTTATCCCAAGTTCATCCTAACCTAGTTTAACTTTCTACCAACTTGAAATACCTCCACCTCCGCCAAAACTCCCACCTCCGAAACCGTCACCGGAGCCATCATCAGAAGAACCCTCGTTGCTTGTAACCCACCAATCATGACGATTCGCATACATACTGGTCTTTTTTAGTTGCCTGTCAGAACGTGAACTTGCTAGAAATTTAGCAATAGACACATTTCCATAAGCAAAACGCATATCATAGTATTCAGGATACGTAGTCTTAATAAATCTTATCGGATAGAAGGATTTTGAAGCTTTTTTGTTGGTAATATTTTTTTCTCTAATTTTTTTCCGCAATAATTTTTTTTCAATTTTATATTGCTGGTTGTCTAAATCGTTTGCTAATTGTTTTAATGATTTTGATTTTTCTGAACTTACTTGCTGGATATCTTTTAAAAACCTACGGATCATAGAATCCAGGTGCAATCTATTTTGTAAGCCAACACCTATTGATTTTATATAACCAAATAAGAAAAAGACCGGAATCAAAAAATAGACCAGACTAACCATGGGTACTAAAGAGTCTTCGTCTTCTAAAAATGTCAGAATCTCTGTGATTAGTGTGAAAACTGTCGAAGGAAACGACTGCTCTGATAAACTAACTTGAACATAAATAATCAGAGTCACGGATACCAAAAAAGGATGTTTTAATAAAATCGAAAGAGGAAACAAAATAATTTTTAGGTAAGCAGGTATTAAGTTATCATTAATTCCACTAATCCGACACGCAGGCAGTTTCGTTTCTGGAACTTTTTCCCAATATACTTCACCTATCCAAAAACGCGGTAAGTAGATCCATGGTTGATTCACCTTCCAAAAACAAGCACACATAGAAGAGCTTCTTAAATCTTTCCACTGTGCAACATAATTATAAATAAATTTCTTTGGTGTCACCTCGCCAAAGGCAAAATCCATATCATAGTATGCGGGAATTATTATCTCTTTTTTCGAATTTTCAGGATATAAAATATTTTTCTCCAAACGCGCCTTGGCAGCTTTAAATTCAACTGATTTTTCTCCTAAAACAATTGCCTTAGAGGAAATACCGCCATTATAAAACATAGCTACATCTTCCTTGTAGCGATTTGCCATGTCAACTAGAGCCAAGCGGGCACTAAGTTCTTTTCCCGCATTACGTAATTCCCATAAAAAATACAACATAACAATAATAAAAACTATAATTAGCCAGGGCTTTAACGACCTTCCTATTCCTAATAAATATAACCAAATTTTCTGCAAAAAACTAATCTTAGGTAGCGAGGTCGTTTTAGACATAGTATCAGTAGTAAGTAGTTCATTAATTCGAGTGGTGACAATATGTATTCCTGCATTAAAATCCTTTAATTTATAAAAATCTTTCACGGTACTATCTGTTATTTCATCGGTTAAACTATCTGGGATTATCTCTTCAAGCCCATAGCCTACTTCAAGTCTTGCTTGCCTGTCTTTCACAGATACTAAGTAAATCACTCCATTATTATAAAGTTTATTTCCGATACCTAATTTATTACCTATTTGATTAGTAAAACTTTCAATCGTTTCATTTTCAGGAACTTGCTCAACTGTGATAACCATTAGTTGTGGTTTCGTTTCCGTCTTACTAAGTTCTTGATTAATTTTTTGTACATTATTAATGACTTCTTCGTTCAAAATTTGTGCATTATCTGAAACAAAAAGATGATTTTGATTAATTTTTACTACGACATCGTCTGTTGGAGCTGAATAAGTCCTTTCAAATCGTTTTAAGAAACTCATTCCCAAATAGATCCCTATTAAAAGAACAGCTAGATAAACTAAATTCTTCATTACAATACTTTTTACTTTTATTTTTCGATACTCCCCCACGCTAATTTGTAATTCTATCCCTACTTTATTTTTCCCATACACTGATTTTTTCTCCCTTCCACTCCTACCGAATGTTCTAGCTCTGATTTTCCACAGAGCTAAATAAATTTTTTTGTATTAAAAATTTATTTTCTTAATAGTTAGTATACCGAATATAGACGTTCAAATCTCTATCTTTTTAACTAATTTCTGCTAACACGCATAAAAAAGAACGTAACGCTTAGTTGACAAACGTTACGTTCTTTTCAGATAACTAGTTAAACAAACACAAGAATATTGATTTTTACAGCTCGTTTTCTAAAATCTCAATCCGCTCATCAAAACTCAACTCTTGATAGATTTGGTGGAGCATCCACATGTACCCATACGGATCAATAAACAATGAATTTTTGAGCGCTCCTTCCATCATTTCAGTAATAGGCTGTACTTCTTGACAACCGTTTTCCATTGCCAGTTGATGTGTCTCTTCAATATTTTCTACTGTTATATTAAACCAGATAGTATTGGGATGTTCTTGGGTTGGTGATTTTAAACCATATTCTTCATTGGCATCTAACATGTGAAACCTCGTGCCATAAAGTTGAAAAACCGCTTCATTCATTCCGACAGGGTACTCAGTTGCTTCTACTACCTCTATTTCAAACACCTTTTTATATAAGGCAAGCGCCTTAAGGCTATCACTAACAATAAAATCGATTTCTGTCCCTTTAATCATTTGTTTTTCCTCCTTCAAAGCTACTAACTGTTGATTAATTTTTTTAATCTTTTGCTCCTCCATTTGAATTAAATGTCGCGATTGATCTCGTTTTCTTAACAAAATAGTTTCCAAAAAAGAAGCATCCTTAAGTTTTCTCAAAGTTTCTGCCATCTCTTCAACTTTAAACCCTGAATCTCTTAACAGTAAAATTTGTTTCAATAAAGGAATTTGATGTGCGCTATAATAGCGATATCCTGTTTTTTTATCAATTTCATTTGGAACAAAAATTCCTGCTTTTTCATAATGACGCAGCATCCGTGGGGAAATATCCATTAACTTGGCAAATTGCCCAATTTGATACATAGAGTCTCCTTTTCATTCAATTGATATTCTTATCATAAACCTTGACACCATGTGAAAGTCAATGAAAAAGTTTCTATTCATACATTTCTATTTTATTTGAATATTCCCGTGATCTTTCTCTTGTTATTTTCTAAAAATCTCCTTTACATTTACCAAAACAGTTGATACGATTAGTATACCTTCTTAAAATTAGAATTTTATAATCTTTAATTTACTAAAAGGTAATCAAAATGAAATTATCTAACCATTAACTTTATTCAGGTCATCAATCTCTTATTTTTGAAAAATAAAATACTCGACAGTTCATTCATTTTTTTTTCATATGCGTTGTTATGGAATCTAGTTCCTGTGTTAAACTCTGATGGTTATAAAGTTTTAAACACGTTATTCAGTGTAGATGAATTAGAAAATAAAAGAAAAAATCACTTGATTGTAAAGCTAATACAAGCAATTAGTTTGTTATTGGTCATTGAAACAGTCATTAGTTGGTTTGTGTGAGGTGACTAAGTTGTTAGAACTAAATGATTACACATTGAAAATAAATAATAAATTACTTTTAGAACATACAAAAGTTTCATTTAGAAAAGGGGTGATTAATCATATCTTAGGGAAAAACGGTGTAGGGAAATCACAATTTGCTAAGGATTTATTGTTAAACCGGAGTGGTTTAATCCCTTCTGAAATAAGTAAAAATGTTACGATTATTTCAAGCTTTTCTAATGTCCCTAATGATTTAAAAGTCTGCGAATTATTTATTCTTCTAGAGAAAAGATTTGGTTTAGATTCAGTCGCACACTTGGCTCATTCTTTGCACGCTACAAATATTTCTAAAACTTCCTTAATTGGACAATTAAGTGATGGACAAAAACAAAAACTAAAATTACTTTCTTTTTTTCTGGAAGATAAATCAATTATTGTATTAGATGAAATTACCAACGCCTTAGATAAACAGACAATTAATGAAATCTATCTATTTCTACTTGCATATATAAAAAATCATCCTAAAAAAATTATTCTAAACATCACACACAATTTATCAGATTTAAAAAATTTAAAAGGCAACTATTACTTAATTGAAGATTTCAAAATGATTCGTTTTACTAATCAAACTGAAGTTATTCAGAAGTATATTGAGGGGTGAAATTTTGGAATTAAAAAAAACGATTTCCAACAAAATAATGATTATTTTAATTGCAATTATCGTTGCAATCTTTGCAATGGGATGGATTCTACCTATTGGCATCGATAAAGTAACTAGGTTAAGTTACCGAGAATACTTATTTAGTACATATACTGTATTTACACAATTTGGCTTTCTAATGTTTTCGTTTCTAGTATCTTTCTTTATTAATAAAGAGTACTCAGGAAAAACAATTTTATTTTATCGTATGATGAATACCAATAGCCTTACTTTTTATATAAAAAAAGTTTTGACACTTACGGTAGAGACCCTAGGCAGTATTCTAGTTCTGTTATTTATCGTTTCCTTTATTTTTATGGATTTTTCTGTAATTCTGCAAATGTTTTTTTTATTATCGATGATTTCAATTCAGTATATTTTAATTGTTGCGTTGATCAGTTTTTTATCTGCTAACGTTCTTTTATCTATCGGTTTTAGCATACTCTATTGGATTACAACAGTACTTTTTGTTGCAATTGGTGGATTTTTACGTTTTTTTGCAATATTTGATGCTTCAAACGAATTATATCTAAACGTCCAGAATTTTTTAGAAGGCTCAGAAAACTCAATTAGTTTTGACCACAATTTATTAATTATCTTGTATATTATAGTTCTAACAGTCATCGCGCTGGCTATTGCAAGGGTAAATAATAAACGTTGGCTAAGACTAGGAGTATAAACGACACCCACTTCGCAGATAGGATTCATCTACTTATTCGAGACAATAGATTAAATCAAATAAAATACAACTAGTTGAAACTAAAAAAGCATCAATTTTGATACGCCCCAAACTGATATTTTTCTAAACTTTGGGGCGTGTAATCAAAATACAAGCTTCTTAGTGTGGCACTGGATATTTCAACGCATTTTTCTTCAACTTTTCTTCGATAATTTCGTCCAAATCAAACCCTAAATTATCAGCCATCATGTAGGAGTAAATGAGAACATCAGCCAATTCTTCTTTGATTCGTTCTTCTTGTTTGATGCCTTCTTCTGCTGTTTTCCATTGAAAAAGTTCTAACAATTCTGCTGCTTCTAAACAAATTGAGAGCGCCAAATCTTTTTCATTATGGTGGGGGCGCCAATTTCTTTCATCACGAAATTGATTAATTTTTGCCATTGTATCCATCTGTTTCCCTGCTTTCTTATTCATTTGATGGCAACTGAAACCCATCGAACGTTTCACCATCATAGTATTTTAATAACTGCTCTCTAGACAGTAATGAGGAGGTTATTTCTTCCTCTTCAACAACTGCTTGATTCTCTTCTCTATACAACAAATAAGCCTGTAAAAGCTGTTGGTAAAGTTTTTTTCGTGAAGAGGCTTCCGCTGAAAGAAACGTTAATTCTTTTAAGTGTCCGCGATAGACAGGCAAATCATCAACAAATTCGATTGGTAATTCTACTACAGTTAACTGAAATTCTTCAAAGACTTCTTCGTACATCTGCCATTCCTTCTTTCTGTCGATATTGTTTTGGGGTCATGCCCATTTCTTCTTTAAAACGTTTATAAAAAAAGGCTTTGTCTTGATAGCCGATTCGTTCAACAATCGTTTGAATCGATAAATCTGTTTGCTTCAAGTAGTTTTTCGCCAATTGGATTCGGTAGGCTAAGACAATTTCCGTAAACGTTTTGTTTGTTTTGTCTTTTAAAAAATTCGATAAGTAATTCGGATGAAAATGAAATTTAGCGGCGACTTCTGCTAAAGTGACATGTGCAATCTGTTGCTCAATATACGCTAAAATCACCTCAACACGTTGATGATTCGACAAATAATTATCTTGCATCTTTAAAGCTTCTCTAGGCAGTTGACCTAGTTCCACCACCAGCAAAACAAAGGCCGCTTTGGTCACTTTATTATTAAAATAGGCCATTTTCACAATTTGTTTCAGTAATAATAGCGAATAGACGTGAACATCCGAATTTGGTTGGCTAGCAAAAACGAAATATCGAGGAATGTTTTCAAATTCACTGCTAGCAATTTCTGTAAAAAAACGATACATGACTGGTTCTTCCGCCAGCTGGTTTAAGAGCGTATCAAGAAAATAGTGCTTTTTAAAATAAAATATAATCATAGACATTCCTTGCCCCTGATAGCTAACAGAGGTGGCCTCATTGACAATCATGACTTGGCCAGCCGAAACCGAACACCTTTGTTGATCCAAATAAGCATTGCCATCTTGCTCTAAACAATAGAGCATCCGAATAAATCCTTTCGGAACGTCAATTGTTTCCGAAGATGCCAGCATAAAGCCCGCAATTTCTCGATGCGGATTTTCCTTAAATTGCGCTACTTCATTCTCAAGAGCATTGGTAGTGGTTAAATAACAATCTAAGGTCTCTAAAAACTGATAAAATGCTGCATATTGCTCTTCTTTGCTTGCCAATTAATCACCTCATAATCCAACACTTTTTACTTTACTCCCTCTATTTTTTTCTTTGGCGTTTCCTTCTATACTAGATACATGGTAACACGAAAAAAGAGATTCAACAGTTTTTAGGAGGAATTTTTTATGAAAATTAGTTTTATCGGTGCTGGAAATATGGCATCCGCTATTGCCAAAGGTGCGCTAAAAAAGCAATTTATTGCCGCAGAAAACCTTTATTTTTATGATATTCAAGTCGAAAAAACCGCCGCTTTCGCACAAGAAATTGGTGCACACGCGGTTGCTTCACCACAAGAAGCCATTGCAGTAGCTGACTTAGTTATTTTAGCGGTGAAACCGCAATTCGTTCAAGCAGCTTTACTTGAAGCAAAAGAAGCAATTTTAGACAAGCAACCGTTAATTGTTTCCATTGCAGCAGGTACGACTATTGCAGAATTGTATCAACTGTTTGAGACTACCCAACCGCTCCGTCTCGTTCGTGTGATGCCCAATATGAATGCATTGATTGGCGCAGGTGCAGCAGCTGTTTGTGGCAACGCTTTTGCATCCCCTGAAGACATCCAGACTGTTTTATCGTTGTTTCGAGCAGTTGGCCAAGCCTGGGAATTAGAGGAACAGTATTTTTCGATTTTTACTGCTATTGCAGGTAGCACTCCTGCGTATGCTTTCTTATTTATTGATTCGATTGCCCGAGCAGCCGTTAAAAATGGTATGAACAAAGAGTTGGCCTTAGAAATTGCCACACAAGCTGTACTAGGCAGCGCTCAAACTTTGGCAAATAGCACAGAGAATCCTTGGACTTTAATCGACCAAGTCAGTTCTCCTGGTGGAACCACGGTTGCTGGGATTGTCGAATTAGAAAACAATGCGTTTATTTCAACAGTCATCAAAGGGATTGAGGCCACCATCCTTCGGGATCAAGAATTAGCCAAACAAGACTGATAAGAATAATTACATGAGCGAATAAATAAGAAAAAGCGCTGAAAATTCAGCGCTTTTTCTTATTTTAGTTGAATGAGTAAGCCAAAATGATCACTGACTATCGGTGTTTTCCTACCATCAAAAATTACTTCATATTTTCGTACGTGCCACTGTTTTGGAACAAATGCGTAGTCAATCCGCAAGGCTGCTTCATTTTCTTCCCAGCCATCTATTTTTTTCTCTACTGTCGCTTCACCGCTTGTCTCTTCCGCTACAACAAATGCATCTTGAATCGGCAAGTAACTATTTTCCACTAATTGATAGCCAGTTGTACCAGCTGGGTTGTTTAAATCGCCTAAAATGACTAACGGTTGTTGCCCCATCGCTAAGTATTTCTCTAATTGTAGCCATTCATAGGCAAAACCTGTACAGGGTGTTTCCCACCAAGAAAAGTGACCAGAGACAACAGTAAGCGTACCTTTTGAACTCTCTGTCTCCGCTACTAAGATTTTTCTTGTTCGATAATTCGTTGGTTCTTGGCTTTCTGAAATAAGGAGAGCTTCACTAGTCAACGGACATTTCGAAAGTAGTGCGTTCCCTTCTTCATAAATAGCGTAACCAATGTGGCTCATTTCCCAACTCCAATAATAGTGTTGGCCTTTTTCAGCTAGATATTGAACGATTAGATATGCAAAATTATCTTCATGGACCGGTGTTTGGGTCGCTACGGGACAAAAAGTAGTTAACTGTTCTAACGGCACTTTCTTGGAAGCGACTTTCTGATTCACTTCTTGTAAGGCAATTATTTCACTTTCAGAAGATAAAATCACCTTGGCAATCTCCTCTAATTTTTTTAACGGTTCTTCTTCTAACCAGCTATGAGTATTGATTGTTAAAAGATTCATCTTTTCCCCTTCTCTTACATGTTATTAGGTCTGTGAGTGGGACAAAAATCACTTTGGATTTTTGCTTCACGCGCAAAACCTGATAAACGGCGGGAACAGAACCAACTCCTTCGGAAATAAGCCGAAATTATCCAAAAATTAAAAAGCAATTTCCGGAAATTCCTTCTTATTTCTCGGAGTTAAACGGTTCTGTCCCGACCTCATACCTAATCATTTAAATTTCAATCTGTCCGATCACAGTTCCCGCAGTGGTGGTTCCTAGTTGGTTAATAACTACTTGTTCCACTTTGTCGCTGTTTGTAAAGGCGACAATAATCGTTGTTTCTTTGCCAGCTTGTTCAATCACATCCAAGTTCATTTTAGCTAGTTTCGTCCCAGCTTTCAATGATTGTCCTTCTTTAACAAAAGATTCAAAAGCAGGAGTTGCCATTTCAACTGTATCAATCCCCATATGGACAAGTACTTCGATGCCTTCTTCTGTTTGTAGCCCAATCGCATGTTTGCTTGGGAAAACACTTAGGACTTTCCCCGAAATTGGTGCCACCACCTCTCCTTCTAGAGGCTTAACTGCAAATCCATCCCCCATCATTTTTTGTGAAAAGACAGGATCATTGACTTGCGCCATTGGAATAACTTCCCCTGTTGCTACAGCCACAAAATCTTTTTTCTTACCTAAGAAATTCGTCGTTGGCGTTCCTGCTGTACTTTCTGCTATAACCGGTTCTGGAATGTCAACGCCGGAAGCTAATAAATCTTCAATATCGGATTTTAAAACATCGGCTTTTGGTCCATAAACGGCTTGAACGCCATTATCTTTCACAATCAAGCCCATTGCACCTGCCCGTTTCCACGCCTCTTCCGAACCAACTTTTTCTCGATCCTTTACACTGACACGTAAGCGTGTCATACACGCATCAACTTCTTTGATATTTTGTTTACCACCAAGTAAGTAGACAATTTGCGCGATTTGCTGATCGACGACACCTGAATCAGCCGCGCCAGATGCGATTTCTTCGCCGTTATCATTGTCGTAGTTTCCATTTCTTCCAGGTGTTGCGTAATTAAATTTTTTAATTAAGAAATTCGCTAAGAAATAAGTGACAACACCAAAAATGATGACCATTAAAACAAAATTGATTAAATCGCCACCTAAACCAGCTTTTATTGCTAGCGGTGTTCTTGTTAACAATTCAATATTTCCAAACGAATGCACACGCAATGGTAAAATATCAGCCATTGCAAAAGCAGCACCTTGGATCACCGCATAAATTACATAAAGCGGCACTGCAGCAAACATAAACATGAATTCTAACGGCTCTGTCACACCAGTTAAGAAAACAGCTAAAGCAGCAGAAAAATACATTGATTTATATTTAGCTTTTTTATCTGCATCGACATTACGATACATCGCCAAAGCCATCCCCATTAAAATCCCTGAAGAACCAATCATTTGGCCTACTTTGAATCGAGCTGGTGTCCAATTTTCTAAGACAAACTGATACTTGCTCATATCACCAGCGCCTTTAAGATTCACTAAGTCTGTTGCCCAAGCCAACCATAAAGGATCTTGACCAAAGACTTGGGTTCCAGCTTGTGCGCCAGATAAAATTTCATACGTTCCACCTAATTGTGTATAGTTGATTGGAATCGTCAACATATGATGTAACCCAAAAGGTAATAATAAACGTTCCAACGTTCCATATAAGAATGGCGCTAAAATAGGTGCACTATCTTGAGATTGCGCAATCCATAACCCAAAATTATTAATTCCCGCTTGAATATTTGGCCAAATAAGTGCTAATGCAATTGAGACAATTGTTGACCATAAAATAACGACAAATGGGACAAACCGTTTACCATTAAAAAATGATAGCGCATCTGGTAATTTCCGATAATTGTAATACTTGTTGTAAGCCATCGCACCGACAAAACCAGCAATAATCCCTACAAAAACACCCATATTTAATGCCGGGGCTTCTAAGACACTTGTAAAGAATCCCTTCACCATAATCTTGGTGCCAAATAAGGTATGCGTGAAAGCTTGTTCATCTGCCAACATTTCATTTGTTACACCAAAAATGGCTCCAGTAATACGGTTGATTAAAACAAAAGAAATCCCCGCTGCAAATGCTCCACCTGCACGATCTTTGGCCCAACTGCCACCTATTGCTAACGCAAATAGTAAATGTAAGTTGCCAATAATTGCCCAACCGATACTCTCCAGAACTCCGCCTGTTGTTACTAACAAGCCTAAATTAGGATCGATTAAGGGAAGCGATTTCCCAATACTAATCATTAAACCCGCTGCGGGCATTACTGCCACAACGACCATTAAAGCTTTCCCGAATTTTTGCCAAAACTCAAAACTAAACATTTTTTTCATTCCTGCCACTCCTTACGCAATCGGTTTCGTTATGTTGCCATTATATACTCCTGTTTCCTTTTTGTAAATGCTTTAATTTCAAAAATATTGTGGAAAACAACTCCCTACTACTTAATCCTTTTTTATTTTGTCTTTTAATAAAGCAAATAAAGCTCCTTCTAACCTACCTTTGTTTCAGCTTTTATTCATAAGATTACACTTTTTAAGCATTGACTATTGACTAATGCAATCGGTTGCGTTTATGATAGACCTATCAATAAAATCACTGAGGGGGATTCTCATGAAACAAATCAAACGTTTATTCCAAATTGATCCTTGGAAAATCCGTACTACACACTTAGATAAAGAAAATTTACGTTTACAAGAATCATTAACGAGCATTGGCAATGGCTATATGGGGATGCGGGGAAATTTTGAAGAACACTATTCTGGCGACCACCATCAAGGAACCTATTTAGCCGGTGTTTGGTATCCAGACAAAACACGTGTTGGTTGGTGGAAAAATGGTTATCCTGAATATTTTGGTAAAGTGATTAACGCAATTAATTTCATCGCAATGGACTTACAAATTGATGGACAAACAATTGATTTAGCCACTACACCTTACGAAGATTTTTCTTTAGAATTAGACATGCAAAATGGGGTCCTTTCTCGGCAATTCACCATCCAAACACCGAAGAACAAAGTGCGCTTCTCTTTTGAACGTTTTTTAAGCTTAGAAAAAAAAGAAGCGGCTTACATCCACTTAACAATTGAAATGCTGGAAGGTACAGGCACAATCACTCTTCACTCAAAATTGGATGGCGATGTTCAAAATGAAGACAGCAATTATGAAGAACATTTTTGGGAAGAAAGAGCTATTGAAACACAAGAAACACTTGGCTTTGTTACAACTAAGACCATTCCTAACAACTTTGAAATAGAGCGTTTTACAGTGACTGCAGGCATGCGCCATTTCATCGATGGAGCCTCTGTTGTGCCTACATATACACAACAGCCCTTGGCTTTAACCGCAGAATTGACGGTGTCTTTAAACGAAGGCGAAACGACCGCTATCACAAAAGAAGTGCTTGTCGTTACCAGTCGTGATGTGCCAGAAACGCAACAAATCACACGAGTAAACGAATTATTTTCAGAAATGACCACCTTGTACCCTGAAGCAAAAGCTGGGCAAGCTGCCGCTTGGGCAAAACGTTGGCAATTAGCTGATGTTGTTATTGAAGGAGATGATGAAGCCCAACAAGGCATTCGTTTTAATCTTTTCCAACTTTTCTCAACCTACTATGGCGAAGACGATCGTTTAAATATCGGACCAAAAGGCTTTACGGGCGAAAAATATGGTGGTGCCACATATTGGGATACTGAAGCATATGCTGTCCCACTTTACTTGGCGTTGGCTAAGCCCGAAGTTACTAAAAATCTACTGAAATATCGCCACAATCAATTGCCTCAAGCCATTCATAATGCCCAACAACAAGGGTTAAAGGGTGCGCTTTACCCAATGGTTACTTTTACTGGTGTCGAATGTCATAATGAGTGGGAAATCACTTTTGAAGAGATTCACAGAAATGGTGCGATTGCTTATGCGATTTATAATTATGTCAACTATACAGGAGACGAAGATTATCTAAAAGATGCTGGTCTAGAAGTGCTTGTGGCAATCGCTCGTTTTTGGGCAGATCGGGTCCACTTCTCACAACGTCATAAACAATATATGATTCATGGCGTAACGGGGCCAAATGAATATGAAAATAATATCAACAATAACTGGTATACCAATACCATCGCTGCGTGGGTTCTACGTTACACCCGTGAGTCTTATTTAAAATTCCAAGAAGAAACAACGCTCAAAATTGCAGACGACGAATTAGCTAAATGGGCAGACATTGTAGAAAATATGTACTTCCCAGTGGATAACGAATTAGGCATTTTTGTACAACATGACACTTTCTTAGATAAAGATTTAATGCCTGTTTCTGATTTACCACTTAGTGAGCTGCCTTTAAATCAACATTGGTCATGGGATAAAATTTTGCGGTCTTGTTTCATTAAACAAGCCGATGTTCTTCAAGGAATTTATTTCTTCAATGACGCCTTTTCTTTAGAAGAAAAACGCCGGAACTTTAACTTTTACGAACCAATGACTGTCCATGAATCTTCCCTTTCACCAAGCATTCATGCTGTGTTAGCTGCTGAATTAGGCATGGAAGAAAAAGCAGTGGAAATGTATCAACGAACAGCGCGCCTTGACTTAGATAATTACAATAATGATACAGAAGATGGCTTACACATTACCTCAATGACTGGTAGTTGGCTAGCGATTGTGCAAGGTTTTGCCCAAATGAAAACGGACCATCAACAACTAAAATTTGCACCCTTTTTACCAGCGACTTGGACAGCCTACTCATTCCACATTAATTATCGGAATCGTTTACTATTTGTTGAAGTTGCAGCAGACCAAGTGGCCTTCACTTTACTCGACGGCCCTGCAATTCCATTAACTGTTTACGATCAAAAATACACGTTAAAAGATCGATTAGTTTTACCGATTAGAAAGGAAGAAGTTCATGTTTAAAGGCGTTTTGTTTGATTTAGATGGCGTTATTACTGATACAGCAGAATTTCATTACCACGCTTGGAAAAAATTAGGGAACGAAATTGGAATTTCCATTGACCGTGTTTTCAACGAACAATTGAAAGGTGTAAGCCGTGAAGATTCTCTGCAGTTACTGTTAAAATACGGAAAAAAAGAAGGCACGTTTTCTTCTGAAGAATTTGCCCAGTTAGCGCAACGGAAAAACGATTATTACTTGGAAATGATCCAAGCAATTACGCCTGAAGATGTCTATCCAGGAATTCTTTCTTTATTAACGGAATTACGTGAAGCCAATATTAAAATCGCCTTGGCTTCTGCAAGTAAAAATGGGCCTTTTCTTTTAGAAAAAATGCAATTGACGCCCCTTTTTGATGCCATTGCTAATCCAGCAGACGTTCAGGCAGGCAAACCCGCTCCAGATATTTTCATTTTAGCTGCGAAAGAAATTGATTTGACACCAGCAGAATGTCTTGGCATTGAAGATGCCAAAGCTGGGATTCAAGCGATTCTTGCTAGTGGAGCGCAACCTGTTGGCGTTGGCCGCAAAGAAGAGTTAGGCGAAGGGTTGCCCATCGTGCCAGAGACGAGCGCTTTAACGTTTGATTACTTAAAAAAAGTGTGGCTTGATCATGAAGGTTAATCGTATCACCGTAACCGATATTCCAAACACAAACTTAAAAAAAATTACTTTGAAGAACGACTTTTTAGAAGTCGTTCTTCTCAATTATGGCGCGCGCCTCCATCAACTTTTGATGCCAAACAAAAATAATCATTGGGAAAATATCCTTTTATCGTATGATTCGTATCAAGATGTATTAAAGGATCAAAGCTTTTTTGGCGCCACTGTTGGACCAGTTGCTGGACGTATTCGTAATGGCCATTGGCAAAATGGAATATTAGAACAAAATAGCGACGGTCATCATATCCATGGTGGCTCAAAGGGGTGGTCTTTTCAATATTGGACAGTCGAGCCCTTTGAAAAAAAGGATATCATTGGCGTTGCTTTTCATTTAACCGACACCATTTCTGGCTATCCTGGACCAATTGAGGCCACCATCACTTATCAGCTAGAGGATAATCATTTACGAATGATCAGTACTGGACGGAGTAAACAGGAAACACTTTTTAATCCTACAAACCACGCCTACTTTAATTTATCTGGCGATGGAAAGTTAGACATTCTGTCACATTTGCTATCTTTGAACTGTCAAGGTATGTTAGAATTAGACGATAATAAGCTGCCTACTGGACGGATTTTACCAGCTTCTGAACTATCCATACGTTTTAATGAACTGACACCTATCGAAACAATCCTCCAACGCTATCCAACCGGGTTAGATGATGTTTTCCCCTTAGTTGGCTCTGACTTAAGACAGCCACAATTATGCTTACAAGAACCTACTTCTGGAAGAAAAATGACGATAGCAACAACGAACCAAAGTATGGTATTATTTTCTACGACTGGTTTTGAGGCTCCATTTTCTATTAATGGACAAGCGATGCATTCAAACTATGGCTTAGCAATTGAACCACAAGAGTATCCAGACATTGTTCATCATCCTCAGTGGGGCTCTATTTTATTACCAGCTAATAAAAAGCAAACCTACCAAACGGTTTATCAATTTAACCTTCTATAATTACTAAGAAAGGCGTGGCAAAAATGGCAATTACAGTAAAAGATGTCGCTAAGAAAGCGGGGGTTGCAACTTCAACCGTTTCGCGTGTCATTAACGATCATCCAAGTATTTCTGAATCGACAAAAAAGAAAGTGCGAAAAGTCATGGATGACTTAGGCTATGTGCCAAATATGACGGCACGGAATTTGGGTAAACGAATTTCAAGTGCCATTGGCGTAATTTTACCTCCTTTAGATTCGAAAGAACGGTTAGGGAATCCATTTTATTTAGAAATTATGGAAGCCATCAACGAGGAAGCCCGTCTTTATGATATGACTACTGCTATTGCAACTGCCAAAAGTTTTGATGTACTATTGGAAAACGTTAAAAGAATGCATCTTCAAAAACAAGTGGACGGTTTTATTCTTGTGTATTCAGATAGTAAGGACCCCGTCATTGATTACTTATATGAAAACAACATTCCCTTTACTTTAATTGGTCAACCTTACCAACATGAAACGGAAATAGTTTACGTGGATAATGATAATCAATTATTAGGGAAACAAGCGACGGAATTTTTAATTGAAAACGGCCATAAAAATATTTTATTTGTGACCAATACAACGCATGAAAGTTTGTACTTTGAACGTTACTTTGGTTATCAAAAAGCAATGATGATGCAAGGATTAACTGTTTTACCAAGCGTTGCGTTAGAAAAACCTGAAGATTACATGGCTTTCGATGATATTCTTCATCAAAATAATGCCACGGCGTTGGTGGTGATTGATGATATCTTTGCTTTGCGGACGATGCAACTTGCGCAAATCTATGGTTATCAAGTTCCTGAAACGTTATCCATTATTAGTTTTAACAACTCAATCTTTTCAACATTGACACATCCTTATCTAACAAGTATTGACATCGACACGTCAGAATTAGGGCGAATGGCGATGAAAAAATTATATGAATTAATCCATGAAGAATTGACGAATGGTGTCCGTCTCGTTATTCCTCACAAATTAATTAAGCGTGAAACAGTTATTCCTATTCATTAAAAAAGAAGCGTAAGCAGTTTAACACTGCTTACGCTTCTTTCTATGTGTACGCTCTTATTCGTATGTATTACTTTTATAAAATAACTTTTTGCGAAATTTTTTTCCAAAACGTTTCTTCTTTTGCATCAAATTGAGCTGGTTCCCCGTCAGACAATTTTTCATTTAATAATGATAATTTTTCTTGATGTTTTGCATACTCATCTTTTTTTATTAGCTCTAAACGATACGCACGATCCAAGATCGACTCTCGATAGTTAACATTCATCTTCGTTGCCTTCGCCATTTCTTACATTCCTTCCCAAAATAAATTTTCATTTTTTCGTTAAATTCTTCTATAATTATAACAAAAATATCAGAAAAATAAATATGAAACAAACGATAATTGCGAAAATTTTGTTTTTTCATGCAATTATCGTTCGATTATTTAAGAAATTAAAATTATTAACCAATAATTAATCAATCAGCAAACGCATTAAATGAACATCTAAAAATTCACCTTGGTCTGTTTTGGCGCCCCGAGGCATAATTGCCTCTGTTTCAAAACCTAATTTTTTATAGACATGAATCGCTCGTTGATTACGATCCTGTACCGTTAATTCCAAGCGACGAATAACATGACTTTCATGCGCCCAGCGAATAAGTTCTTCCATCAAGATACTGCCCAGTCCATAGCCCCAGTACTGTTTTAAAATACTAATGCCAATTTCACCAATATGCTCCATCCGCTTTTTAGAAGAAGCAGACACAGATGCGGTCCCAATGATCGCTTCTCCCGCTAATGCCACCAATAAAACATTATTTGGCGATTCATAGAGTGTTGCTAGATTTTCAGCCAATTCTGTTGTCGACATGGCCATTCCTCGCTCATCCATTACCAAATAGGGCGTTTCACTCCCAATTTTTGACATCACAGATAGTAATTGATCCGCATCAGTAGGCACTGCTTCTCGAATAGAAAATGTTTGTTCAGTCATATTCGCGAGCCTCCCACGTTTTCAGAATCTCTGCTATTCTTTCTTCTGCCAATGGACCAGTTCCGCGGAATTCAAGAACTCTCTTGTCAGCTTCTTGAGAATCTTTATTTAAAATAATTTCTAAATAATCTTCTGGCAATTCTTCTTCAATCAAGCTGCCCCATTCTACAACGGATAGCCCATCTCCTTCAAAATACTCATCTAACCCTAATTCATCCGCACCCTCTTCAACACGGTAAACATCCATATGGTATAACGGAAGTCGTCCTTGTGGATATTCGCGGATAATCGTATAGGTGGGACTTTTAATCATTTGGGAAATGCCTAATCCTAAAGCAATCCCTTTCGTCATTGTCGTCTTACCGGCCCCTAAATCACCAGTCAGGACAATTACATCACCAGCTTGTGCCTTTTGTCCAATGATTTTAGCAATTGCTTCTGTTTCCAATGGATTGTTCAGGACAATATTCATTTTTTTGCCTCCCATCTGCAAGAATCTATGTATGAAAGTATACCGAAAATTCAATAAGTTGACTAGTGGCAGCTTCAAAAAAATAAAGTTGAGGCCCAAGTGTCCTGGGAACCTCAACTTCTACTTTGCTTATTTATCATGCTTCGACATAGTTAATTAGTCGTTCATTAATGTTTGAGCAGCTGTAATGATTGATAATTTATAAACATCTTCTTCGTTTGCACCACGTGATAAATCAGAAACTGGTTTGTTCAATCCTTGTAAGATTGGGCCAATTGCTTCAAAGTTACCTAAACGTTGAGCAATTTTGTAGCCAATATTTCCTGATTGTAAATCTGGGAATACAAAGACTGTTGCTTCTCCAGCCACTTTTGAGTTGGGCGCTTTTAATTGTGCGACAGAAGATACGTAAGAAGCATCAAATTGTAATTCACCATCAATCGCATATTCAGGTGCTAATTCTTGCGCAATTTTTGTAGCTTCAGCAACTTTTGTTACTTCTGGTGCTTTTGCAGAACCTTTTGTTGAAAAACTTAACAATGAAACTTTTGGTTCAATGTCAAATAATTCAGCTGTTTTGGCACTATCAACAGCAATTTCAGCTAATTCTTGTGCAGTTGGGTTCACGTTAATCGCGCAGTCTGAGAATAAATATCTTTCTTGGTCACGACCACGAATCATTAAGAAGGCACCACTTGTACGGCTTACGCCTGGTTTTGTTTTAATGATTTGTAACGCAGGACGAACTGTATCACCTGTTGAGTGGATAGCACCACTAACCATACCATCAGCAATACCCATGTAAGTTAACATAGTACCGAAATAGTTGACATCTTTTAAGATTTTTTCAGCATCTTCTTTAGTAGCTTTTCCATTACGGCGTTCAACAAATGCTTCGACCATTTCATCCCATTTTTCATAATCATTTGGGTTGATAATAATAAAGTTTGATGTGTTGATTCCACGAGCCATAGCAGCATTTGCAATATCTGTTGGATCACCAATTAAGATTGGTTCTACTAATTCATCAGATTTTAAGCGGGCAGCAGCACCTAAGATTCTAGGATCTGTTGCTTCAGGGAAAACAATTTTGATATTACGGCGTACGACTTTAAATTTTAAGCTATCGAATAATTCCACGATAAACCCTCCAGTTTTATATTTACAAAATCCATCATACACTATTCTCAAAGAAAATAACAGTTTTTTCTAGCTGTATTAGTCAAAAAAACCAATAATCCGATAAACTTTTCACAAACTAACTCTTCTACACTATAACAGCTTGCGCTGTTACATTACACTGTTTCAGGAAGTTGCCAATCAATCGGCGTTTCCCCTAAACGTTCTAGAGCGGCATTCGCTTGAGAAAACGGACGTGAGCCAAAAAAACCACGATGCGCTGACAATGGACTTGGATGTGGCGATTTGATAATCACATGCCGAGTCGTATCAATCATTTTAATTTTTTCTTGAGCTGGACGTCCCCATAAAATGAAAACAACGGGTTTTTCACGCTCATTCAACTTTTCGATAATGACATCTGTCAGTTGCTCCCACCCTTTACCTCGATGGGAATAGGCTTGACCTGCCCGAACGGTCAACACAGTATTTAATAACAACACGCCTTGTTTGGCCCAGCTTTCTAAAAAGCCATGGTTGACGGGTTGGTACCCTAAATCAGCTTGTAATTCTTTGTAAATATTCACAAGAGATGGCGGCACTTTCACACCTGGCTGGACAGAGAAACTTAATCCGTGTGCTTGATTGGGTCCATGATATGGGTCTTGTCCCAAAATTACTACTTTTACTTCTTCAAAAGGGGTTAGTTCTAACGCTGAAAATAAATGATACATATCTGGATAAATCGTTTGTGTCTGATATTCTTTTTTCAAAAATTCCCGCAATTCTTGATAATATGGTTTTTCAAATTCAGCAGATAAAACGGTTTGCCAACTATTGTGAATAATTTCTTTCATAATGCTCACTCCTTCGCTCTCTAAGCATAACGAATTTCTCCAAACCTGACAAGAAATTTCTGGGTACTTTCTCTTGGAAAAACGTGGTAAACTATAGGTAAGCTTTAAATAGATAATGAGGTGTAGAGAATCGATGATTAAATTAATTGCTTCAGATATGGATGGAACACTTTTAGATGCAAAAATGAGCATCACAAATGATAACGCTTCAGCAATTCGCGAAGCGGAACGTTTAGGAATCGAATTTATGGTTGCTACTGGCCGCGCATATACCGAAGCGAAACCCGCGTTAGAAGAAGCTGGAATTGACTGTGCCATGATTACTTTAAACGGCGCCCAAGTGTTCGACAAAGATGGACACTCACTTTTCACGGCTGGGATCGAAAAAGAAACAGTAACAGAAGTACTAACTATTTTGAGTCAACACAATGTTTACTATGAAATCTCTACAAATAAAGGTATTTTTTCTGAACATCAAGAAAAAAGAATTGAAAACTTTGCCGCTCATATTGCAGAATCCATGCCCCATTTAACTTATAAAGTGGCGATCGCCATGGCTTCAGCACACCTATCTTTATTGCATATTACCTATGTTGATCGTTTAGACGACATTTTAAAAGATGATTCGATTGAAGTCCTTAAAATTATTGGCTTCAGTATGGATGGGCCGAAAGTATTAGGTCCTGCTGGGATGGAAGTAGAAGAACTAGATGATTTGGTTGTTACCTCTTCTGCGCTTAATAATATTGAAATTAACCACCGCCTAGCACAAAAAGGGATTGCGGTTGCGCGCGTCGCTAAAGAACGTGGGATTCCCGCTGAACAAGTCATGACTATTGGTGATAATTTAAATGACGTCAGCATGATTCAATGGGCTGGGGTAAGTTTTGCAATGGGCAATGCCGAACTGGAATTAAAAGAATACGCTAAATATGAAACAGCCACTAATTTAGAAAATGGTGTTGGCGAAGCCATCCTGCGTGCAATAAGAGAAGATTTGTAATAAGCACTACCAGTTACAGCACTCATTTATATATAGAAAGGAGATCGTGTCGTGTCTGAATTTTTTATTCAAGAACAACAGTTAGGAAAAGTTACGCGAACCATCGTGAAAGACCAAGCAGGCCGTTCACTTTTTCTATTGGTGGGGCGCTGGGGCACACGAGGAGATGCGCTTTCTTTATATGCAATGAACGGAGAAATTTTAGCCAGTATTAAACAAGTTTCTTGGACTTTTGGTACACGATTTGAGTTATATCAGCGTTTTGAAAAAGTGGGTACTCTACGAAAACTGTTCAATTTGAATGCTGATTTCTATTATGTTCAAGGCCTTCACTGGGCAGTTGTTGGGGATATCAAAGCGCACCAATATTCAATTTATCAAGTCCATAAAAAAATCATGTCAATGGATAAAACCATGCTTTGTACAGGCGACTATTTTGTTTTAACTGTTGCCAATGATGAGGACGCACCGTTGTGCATCTGTATAGCAGCTGTCCTTGACTACTGGTTATATAATAAGAAAAAACAAAAAACTTCCGATGATTTTGGATTAGATTTTGATCCTTTAACGGATTAATGAAAAATAACGAAGCTAAAGTGATTGACTTTAGCTTCGTTATTTTTACACTTCTTTTTGCATATGATTGTATAAGTGACCACTAATAGTCATTGTTGTGACATCTTTAAAGCCTTTGCTTGCGTATAACTTTCTCGCCCCTGGATTGTCAAAATCAACATTTAGACCCAAGGCTTGCTTCCCGCTAGCTTTGGCTACTTCAGGTAAAGCATCTAATAACTTAGAACCAATTCCCATTCCACGGAAACGTTCATCCACAGAGATCGTGTCTAAATACCATTCATTAGGCAAGGTTTCTTCTTCAATAAATAGCCGAACATCTTCTGCTAAGCCATGTTTTTTAAAGACTTCTCTTAAAGGTTCATCAATAATCTTTTCATCTTCCGCAGGATAGCCGACAGCAATCCCTGCAACTTCACCTGCATGTTCATAAACTAAAATTCGTTGATAGCCATAGCGATAGGTTGGATACGCCGTTGCCTCTGCTAATAGGTCAATCATTTGTTCTTCTGAGACTTCTTCTAAAATTGGTAACTCCATATCTTTTAAAATAACTAAGACCAGCCGAGCAATCGCTTGACCGTCTTCTTTTGTTGCCGAGCGAATCATTGTAATTCTCCTTTACATTTAACTAAAAAAGAACTGGCTACTATCATTACTGACTTAGCCAATTCCTTTTATCTTGTCTTTAGTATAACAAATTTATTATTGAATTTCTACTGTAACCTGACGTCGTCCCCAAGCAGTACATTGGTCTATTGAATCAAAATGAACATCAATAATATTTCCTTGAATAGCGCCACCTGTATCTCCAGCAATAGCAAAGCCATAACCAGAGACTTTCACTAATGAACCTAGAGGAATTACACTTGGATCGACTGCAACTACATTGCTTTCTTTACTTAAGTCAATACCAGTAGCACTTAGATTACTTGCACCAGCTTCGCGCCAAGAATAAGCAGTTGATTCCATCTGAAGCACACGACCAGAGCCAGTTGATGATTCGCCTGTCGATGATTCTGGCGTTGATGACGATTCGGATGAACTAGCTGAACTTGAAGATTCAGTGCTACTGCTTTCCGTACTTGTAGAAGAGCTTGATGCTTGACTGCTTGACTCTTCAGCAGCTTCGGCTTCTAGTTTAGCCGCCGCATCTGCTTGCGCTTGTTTGTCGGCAGCTGCTTGTTTCTTCGCTGCTTCTGCTTTGGCAGTTTCTGCCGCACGTTTTTTCTGTGCCTCAGCTGCTGCTTTTTCGCTGACTAAGCGTTGTTGCTCTTTCTGTTTGTCTGTCGAAATTTGAGCCAATAATTCTTCATTATTCGCCATTTTTTCTTTTAACTCAGAGACTTTATTATTCATTGAAGAAGCTTCAACTTGTAATTTCTCTTCATTTTGTTTTAAAGTTGTTTGCGTATTTTCAACTTTTTCTTGTAATGCAGCTAACTTTTCTTTTTCGCTAGTTAAGCTTTCAATCTTTTCCCGTTCAAAGTTTTGTAAAACGGTCATGGCATAGGCCCGATTAAAGAAATCTGATAAATTTTCTGCATCTAATAAGGCTTGCCAAGTACGTTGGTCACCATTTAATTGAATATCCTTCATACGATCGCCAACAGCTTCTTTACGACGAGAAATATTTTTTTCTGTTTTTTCTATTTCCTCTTTCGAAGTTTTCAACGTATCTTCCGCTTTTGAAATTTGCGTTTTTAAACGTTCGATTTCCGCATATTTAGCATTTACATCGTCTAAGGCTGAATTGATTTCTTTACTAATTAACTCCCCAGATTGTTTCGCTTGCGCTTCTTTTTCTTGCAACGAATCAAGTGATTCTGCTGCCGCAGCGACTGGAAGTCCAAAATTGATAAGCATCATTGTTGTTAAAAATGGTATCAACTTTTTAACCTTCACTAAATCCAACACCTTTCCTAACTTATCTAAAACACCTACTCATTATACTAGTCAGGAGGGCTTGTTTTATTTCAATCATGTTACAATTTGTTACAATTTAAATGCAACTCTTTTTTTATCCTGCGTTTATTCATTAGTCCATTTCTATCTCAATTCTTTAAGAATTTCTTAAGACGCCTTAAAAACTAGCTTTTGACGATTTTTCTTTTTTTCATCTCATTAGACCATTGATTGAAATATTTTGTAATATTTTTTGTTAATTATTGGCCCTTTTTCTTCAAATCTTCTAAGAGATGCCGAACTTCTTTGGAATTTTTAATGTTTTTTAAAGTTAGTTTTGGGTAATTGTTAATAAAACGACGTTGTTGGAAATTTAACCGATTTTGGAAATGCTCTTTTTTGGTTCGTTCTTTTAACTTCTGCCAATCAGCTGTAGCGATTTCCATTTTTGTGTTCAACCGTTGCTTAAATTCTTGTTGGTTCGTTTCCAACGTTTGGCCCATCTCGGTAATAAGTTTTTTGAAACCTTGCATGTTCAGCAACGTATAAATTAAGTCAAGCCCCATTACAATCACTATGCAAAGTGCTAAGTAGTTGCCAAAGATTGCTTGTAAAAAACTGACAACTTTGGCGATTTCTGGTTGAATAACTTTGACAATCAAGACACACCCCAATCCCCAAAAAAGAGAAACCGGTAAAGCCACGCGACCGTTTAAATTAAAAGGTACATCATGATAATCCCACCAAGAGGCATGGAACAATTTTTCCAAGCCATAACTAGTGAAATATTCTAAAATCGTCACTAAAACAGCCGATCCGACATACAATACCAAGAGATTGTTCTCAAAGGGTTCCACAAAATAGAGAACGCTTAAGACCCCAAATCCATAAATAGGACAATAAGGCCCTACCAAAAATCCTCGATAAACAAATTTTTTGGCTTTTAATGAACAATACACCGTTTCCCATAACCAGCCGATAAAGGAATAAATAAAAAATAACAAAATAACCTGACTCATTTTTTCCACGTTTCTGTCACACTCCACTTCTTTGCGCTTTTCTTCTATTTTAACAGAAGTTGAGAAAATGTAGCGAACAACTTTCTTTCATTGAAAGATTAGGCTACAATGAGAGCAGCAAAGGGAGGAATCTTATGTTTGGTTTATTGAAATACGCAAAAAATTATCGAAAACAAATTATCCTCGGTCCAGTCTTCAAATTTTTAGAAGCTTGTTTCGAGTTAGTCTTGCCCTTATTCATGGCTCACTTAGTCGATGTCGGTATTCGTCAAAACGACCGACAGACTGTCATAGAAATGGCCCTCTGGATGCTTGTTATGTCGTTAGTTGGTTTATTTTTTGTCATGATTTGTCAATATTATGCTTCAGTCGCTTCGCAAGGTTTTGGGACGGAGCTAAGAAATCAATTAATGAAGAAAATTAATCAGCTTTCACACAAAGAATTGAATAGTTTTGGTACAGATACCCTCATCACCCGGATCACAAACGATATCAACCAGCTTCAATTGGCTTTAGCGATGTTTATTCGGTTGGTCATTCGGACACCTTTTTTAAGTATCGGTTCTGTGGTCATGGCTTTTTACATTGACGTGCAGATGGGTTTTCTTTTCCTATTACTTTTACCAATTTTTAGCCTTATTCTCTTTATTATCATTAAAGTGACTGTGCCTTTATATCAAAAAGTCCAAGAATATTTGGATCGGTTAAACCGTCAAATTAGTCAAAATTTAAGCGGTGTCCGTGTGATCCGTGCGTTTGCTAGAAAGGAAACAGAGCAACGACATGTTGATAAAGCTTCAGATGATTTAGGCGATATTTACATTCGTGTATCGAATGTCTCTGCTTTATTAACGCCTTTAACCACTTTGATTATGAATGTTGGAATTTTATTTTTACTTTATTTTAGTGGCTTAAAAGTTTCTTTCGGTTCCCTGCAACAAGGGGAAGTTTTAGCATTGATCAATTATATGAATCAAATGATGCTCGCTTTAATTGTTGCTTCTAATCTCGTGGTAATTTTTACGCGAGCTGCCGCTTCCGCAAACCGTGTCAATGAGGTTTTAACTGTAGAAAGCCAGTTAACAGATACACCAGAATCAGCAAAAACATCTCCACAATTTGGTGATATTACCTTTGACCATGTAGATTTTCGCTATGAACCAGAGGCCGGTTTGGCTTTGGAAAATATCAATTTTACGATTCCTAAAGGCTCAATTCTCGGCATCACAGGACCTACCGGCAGCGGGAAAAGTACCTTAACCCAACTCATTCCCAGATTTTATGATGTGAGTGCAGGAAACCTTTTTATTAATGGTATAAATGTGCGCGATTGGCCGCTCTTTACTTTACGCCAACAAGTGGCAAGTGTCCCACAAACTGCCGTCTTATTTACAGGGACTATTCGAGAAAACTTACAATGGGGCAAACCAAATGCAACTGATGAAGACTGTTGGGAAGCATTAGCTATCGCCCAATGTAAAGAATTTGTTGAACAATTAGACCAAGGGTTAGACACGCCTGTTAACGAAGGCGGAAAAAACTTTTCTGGTGGACAAAGACAACGGTTGACCATTGCCCGTGCCTTGATTAGGAAACCGCATTTACTTATTTTAGATGATTCCTTGAGTGCCCTCGACTATCAAACAGATTTGAATCTGCGCCGTGCTTTACAAAAAGAGCGAGCAGAGACAACCGTTATTTTAATTTCACAACGCGTGAGTTCGATTGCTACGGCGAATCAAATTTTAGTCCTAGATAGTGGAAAAGTCGCTGGCCTTGGCACCCACGAAGAATTACTTACTTCTTCTAAAGAGTATCAAGAAATCGTTGCGTCACAGGAGGAGGATACCCATGCAAACTAAAAAAATTCATTTTGGTGCCTTCTCACGTTTTAAGCCGTATTTACTACGCTATCCAAAAGAAATTATCGGCGCCTTAATCCTAGGAATTCTCAGTGGTTTTTCGACTGTCCTCATGACTTATTATATAGGTAAATCCGTTGATACAATGGTTGGTAAAGGACAAGTCAATGCTGCGCAACTCATCAAAATTTTAGGTTTATTAGCAGGGATTTTACTCGTAACCGTTCTAAGTCAATGGCTGATTCAACGTCTCGGTAATCGCGTGTCTTATTTATCGACCACACAGCTGAGAAAAGATGCCTTTGCCCATTTAAATCAATTACCGTTAAGTTATTATGACCAAACATCACACGGAAATATCGTCAGTCGCTTTACCAACGATATTGACAATATTTCAATGGCTTGCTCGGCTGTCTTCAACCAATTATTTTCTGGCATGGCCACCGTCGTTGTTGCTTTGCTCTTTATGATTCGGCTAAGTCCCCTGCTCACATTAGTGGTTCTTATCAGTACGCCGATTATTTTTATTGTAAACTGGCTTGTTGCAAAAGCTTCACAAAAAAACTTTGCTGCACAACAAACGATTGTTGGTGAAATTTCCGGCTTCGTTTCAGAAATGGTTGGCAACCAAAAAATTGTTAAAGCCTTTCAACAAGAACAAGCTACGCAAGAAACATTTGAAGCATTGAATCAAACGTTGTATGAAAAAGGACAGAAGGCTCAGTTTTCTTCCTCCTTAACCAACCCACTTTCTCGATTTATCGACCATTTATCTTATTTATCGATTGGATTAGTCGGTGGCTTGTTAGTTTTAAGTGGCAATCCTTTAGTCACAGTTGGTGTTATTTCCAGTTTCACCATTTACTCTAGTCAATTTTCTAAACCTTTTATTGAACTCTCAGGAATCACCAACCAAATCCAAGCAGCCTTAGCTGGATTGGAACGTACCTTTGATATGATGGATCAACCAGTTGAACGTCCTGATGCCCCGAACGCAATTATTTTGAAAGAAGCGCGAGGCCGTGTTGAATTTAAAGACGTTGATTTTTCTTACACGCCGACGCGACCTTTAATCGAAAACTTTAATTTAATTGCTGAACCAGGAGAAACAATTGCCATTGTTGGGCGAACTGGTGCGGGTAAATCAACATTAGTGAATTTGTTAATGCGCTTTTACGAGGTCGACCGTGGCCAAATTACGGTTGATACTCACGACATTACTCAAATTACTCGGGACAGCTTACGAAAAAGTTTTGGTATGGTTCTCCAAGATACTTGGCTATTCGATAGTTCCATTCGGGAAAATTTAACATACGGGAATCCTGAAGCCTCTGACGAAGAAATTATAGAAGCCATGAAAAAAGCCCATATTTTTGATTTCGTCATGCGTTTACCTCAAGGACTAGATACCGAGATTGGTTCCCAAGGCGTTAAAATTTCTGAAGGACAACGACAATTAATGACTATTGCACGCACGATGATTAGTAATCCGCCGATGCTTATTTTAGATGAAGCGACCAGTTCAGTTGATACATTGACTGAGCAAAAAATTCAGGATGCTTTTTTACAAATGATGACTGGCCGGACCAGTTTTGTTATTGCCCATCGCTTAGCAACAATCAAAAGTGCTGAAAAAATTCTAGTTATGGACAATGGTCAAGTGGTTGAAATTGGCACCCATGACGAATTATTGCAAAAAGAACAGGGTTATTATCGTGACCTTTACGAAGCGCAGTTTAATCAAAAAGCACAATAAAAAAGAGTCACTTTTCTGGGATGATGAAAAGTGACTCTTTTAATTTTAAATTTATTGATCTAATTCAGATAATGGCTTCCCAAATAAACGTTTAAAGGGAATTTTATTGCCTAAATAATAAGTGGCAATTACTTGAATAGGAAAGAAAATAACTGTTTTAATTAAGCGTGGTACCCACCAAGCAAAATTTGCTAGATTGACGCCATACATTAAACTTAACCACAAAGGAGTTAAAATGATATTAATTAAAACGGTGACCAACAATGTCGCCAAAATCACTCGTTGCCATGTCATTTCTTTCTTATAATAGAAATAACCATAAATAGCACCAGCCAAAAAGGCATTTAAAGTAAACCCAGGAAAATAGCCTGCCTTTGGAAAAAGCAGCATTCCTACCACATCAGCCACCGCCGTGCCGATTCCAGCCCAAAAAGGTCCGAAAATCATCCCAATCAATGATTCTGGAATAAACGTGAAACTGATTTTTAAAAACGTTGTTTCATACGCAAAAAAGCGTGAAAAGACAACGACCACCGCAATGAGTACGCCCATTAACGCAATGGATTTTGTGCCAAATTTTTTCTTTGTCATTTTTAGCATCTCCTCTAAGAGCTGCTACATGACGAACCATGCAGCGAATGCGAAAACAAAACCGCGAACATTAAAAAGCTGAACGTGTTGTTCTGATGATAAGCAAAGTAAGAACCTTTGCTTTCTAGCAACACACTGTTTATGTTCTTCGTCCAAAAGGCAACATCCCATCCTTTTAGCACTTAACGCTTTGTCTCCTACTCTGTTATTTTATTTGGACAAAAGTCCTCATAAAATATACCACAAAATAGTCAAAATAACCATTAAGGTTCTCTAAAAAGCTAACGGTCGACGATCCCCTTCATGGATAACCTCACGGAAGTCTGCAAACCCCGCCTCGACACCTCTCAAAAGAATTTCAGCACTGCCGATATTGGTCGCTAAAGGAATTTCATAGACATCACTTAGACGAATCAAAGCCGTCACGTCTGGTTCATGCGGTTGTGCGGAAAGAGGATCTCTTAAAAAAATAACTAAATCAATGTTGTCTTCTGATATCATTGCGCCAATCTGTTGATCCCCACCTAATGGCCCCGATTTAAAGCAATGCACGGGTAAGCCAGTTGCTTCCATCACTTTCATGCCTGTCGTTCCCGTTGCATACAATTCATGTTTTTCTAAAATATGTTTATAAGCGGTTGCTAGTTTGATCATTAATGTTTTTTTACGATCATGAGCGATTAAAGCGATTTTCATGTTATCCAACTCCTGTCTTTGTTATATTATAACAAAAGTTTAGCGATAAATCCGCTGAGAGTGTTTGTCCTTTGTCACCTTGACGAAAAAGTCTTCTTTTTCTTGTGCAACTCTCCCTTGCTGAAAGATAGCGTTTTCATTTAAACTATGAGTAACAAATCAAAAAGAAAAGAGTGACGTATCAAATGGTGGAAATGGCGCTTAGAAATGTGTATAAAAAATATGACAATGCAGAACATTATTCTGTTACAGATTTTAACTTAGAAATTACAGACCGTGAATTTATCGTCTTTGTCGGACCTTCTGGTTGCGGTAAATCAACAACATTGCGAATGATTGCTGGCTTAGAAGATATTACTGAAGGTGAATTATCAATTGGGGACAAAGTCATGAATGACGTTGCACCAAAAGATCGTGATATTGCCATGGTTTTCCAAAACTATGCGCTTTACCCGCATATGACTGTTTTTGATAACATGGCTTTTGGTTTAAAACTAAGAAAATATGATAAAGCTGAAATTAAAAAACGGGTGGAAAATGCTGCGGATATTCTGGGCTTAACAGAGTACTTACAACGTAAACCTGCGGCGCTTTCTGGTGGACAACGCCAACGTGTTGCACTTGGCCGGGCAATTGTCCGTGATGCCAAAGTCTTTTTAATGGATGAACCTTTATCAAACTTGGATGCAAAATTACGTGTAGCCATGCGTGCTGAAATCGCTAAACTACACCAACGTTTAGAAACTACGACAATTTATGTGACACATGACCAAACCGAAGCGATGACCATGGCTGACCGAATCGTAATTATGAAAGATGGCTTTATTCAACAAATTGGTTCACCAAAAGAAGTTTACAATACACCTAAAAATATGTTCGTAGCTGGGTTCATCGGCTCACCTGCCATGAATTTCTTCAAAGTTACCTTAAACAATGGGGTTATTTCTAACCAACATGGCTTAAAACTAGCAATTCCTGAAGGAAGAAACAAAGAGCTTGTTGAACATGGTTATGAAGGCAAAGAATTAATTTTCGGTATTCGTCCAGAAGATATTCATAGCGAACAAGTGGCTTTAACAGCAATGAAAGATGCGGTGATTAAATCTGAAGTCGTTGTTTCTGAATTATTAGGGGCTGAATCCATGCTTTATACAAAAATTGGTGATACAGAGTTTATCTCAAAAGTAGATGCACGTGACTTCCACCATCCTGGTGAAATGATTGACTTAGCTTTTGATATTAACAAAGGACATTTCTTCGACCCTCAAACAGAAGAAGTCATTAAATAAAAAAATCTCGAGGCATCCGTCACAATGACGGATGCCTCGATTGTTTCTCTTTATGCTAATTTAACCTTCTTCTTTATCACTTTGGGTTGTTTCGCTTCTGTAAAAGTTGGAATATCTACATGTTTACTTAAGGTACTTGCTAAAAAGTAGGCAATACTGAAATCCACCAAACTATGAATTAATCCACCAACGCCCATCAAAAGAAAAATAGAATACATGAAGCCGGCTGTATAATAGGTTCCTGGCAAGTTGCCCATTGTGTAAAATACAGAAACAACCACTAGCTCGGCAGCGGAATGAATCACTCCAATTCCCACGTTAAACAACTGTAATTTCCCATTTAATAAAGTGAATTTCCCCTCTTTATTGATTAAAATTTCTGGATGCTTTTGTAAAATCACTGCGCCAATGACTGCAAAAATCAAATGAGATAAGGCCCGCAAAGCAATAATCGGTGTTGCGGATAAGAAAAAACCAAAACCTGTTCCTAGACTAACCGCAATTGCTACCACTGGAGAAATAAACATGGCAATAAAAACTGGGACGTGACTTGCTAATGTAAAACTGGCTGGACCAATGGTAATTCTTGGCATAACCATTGGAATGATAATCCCCATTGCAATTAAAAGTGCTGAAATTGTTAAACGTTTTACTGAGTTTGTTTTCATTAAAACTGCCTCCTAAAGGTGTCATGACACCTTTTGTTTTTCTCAAGTGTAGCTGAACAGCCGCAATGTGTCAAGACACATAAAAGAACTTTCTGTTATTTCTCATAAATAACAGAAAGTTCTTTTTTATACTGGTTTATTTTTTTCTAAAGCATTACTTAAACGAGCGAATTCTTCTAAAGACAATGTTTCACCACGTCTAGAAGGATCAATTTCTGCTTCAGCTAGGCTCTCTTTTAGCCAAGCCACCGTTTGTTCATCTTTCCCATAAAAATGCGTTAAGTTATTCCACAATGTTTTACGTCTTAATTGGAAACTGGCTTTGGTTAATTTGAAAAATTCTTTTTCATTGGTCACTGTCACTGCTGGTGTAGCACGGCGCGTCAATTTAATAATCGCCGA
Organism: Enterococcus sp. DIV0712; assembly: GCF_050554855.1. NCBI lineage: Bacteria > Bacillati > Bacillota > Bacilli > Lactobacillales > Enterococcaceae > Enterococcus > Enterococcus sp. DIV0712. Next base: position 702,064 of record NZ_CP187333.1, on the reverse strand, counting down.
GTCAACATTGGGCTGCGGCACAAAAACCGTTTTTGGCACAATAAAGGCGACACTTGCTTCCATAAAATATTGAACAGCAATTGATAATGAGCCATAAGCTTTCGTTCCTGGTTTAGCAGCAATTCGATCAGCGACCTCTTTTTGCATCATCACAACCATTTCGGCTACATCTAAAGAAGATTCTAAAAAATGCATCATAATTGGCGTAGTAATATAGTAAGGTAGGTTAGCCACCACTTTGATCGGATACTTCTCTTGAAAAACTTGGTTGGTTGTCTCGACCAAATCAGCTTTTAAAACATCCTGATGCACCACTGTTACATTATCATAGCGACTTAAGGTATCTGCTAAGACAGGAATCAAGCGATCATCAATCTCAAAAGCCACAACTTGTGCCGCGTTCATCGCTAATTGCTCTGTTAATGCACCAATTCCAGGCCCGACTTCGACAACATTTGTCTGCTGATTGATTCCCGCTGTTTCTACAATTTTTCTTAAAATATTAGGCTCTGTCAAAAAATTTTGACCTAAACTCTTTTTAAATGAAAATCCATGTTTTTTTAGTATTTCTTTGGTTCTGGATGGTGTGGCAATTTCTTTATAGTCCGTCACGCTTGTTCCTCCATGTAGTTATTCTTCGTTTGCAAGTTCTTTTAAAATACGTGTCATGCTTTCTTTCAATTCTGCTTCTGTAATCCGAAACATGCTTAACCGTTTGACTAACTGTTTGCTATTTGTATAGCCAATTCTTAGGTCATCACCTAATAATTCACGGTATTTTTTGGCATTTGCTCCCGCTATTAAACCATATTCAACTAGTGTTTGTCTAGGAATTTCTTGATAGTCTTCACCAGCTTGAACAGGTGTTACGACTTTTTTTAAGGCTTCAATAATTGCTTCATCACTAGCATGTTCAACCCCTAGGCTACCACCATTTTTTTTAGGAACTGCAACTTTTCTTGATAAAAAAGCATGCTTTGCATCAGGGACGACTTCCATTATTGTTTTACGAATTTTTTCGCCCGAATAGTCTGGATCTGTAAAAATAATCACGCCTCTCGTTTCTTGTGCGTGTTCAATTTGTGTCAAAATTTCATCATTGATAGCAGAGCCAATCGTTTCAATCGTATCCGCTGCAACTACCTCTTGAATGCGGCGTGTGTCGTCTTTTCCTTCAACGACAATGATTTCTGCAACTTTCATTTTTTCTTTCATTTATCTATCCGAAACAAGCGATGAGCGTTGACTCTCGTTTGTTCTGCCACTTCTTCAAAGGTTAGTTGTCGTAATTCAGCAATTTTTTCCACTACGTATCGTGTATAGCCGGGTTCATTCCGTTTACCACGATAAGGAACGGGAGCTAAATAGGGTGCATCTGTTTCCACCAACATTCGTTCGAGTGGTACCGCCATCGCCGCTTCTTGAACATCCAACGCCTTTTTAAACGTTACGACGCCACTAAAAGAAATATGCAGACCTAAATCTAAAAATTTCTTCATCCACTCGGCATCACCACTGAAACTATGCATGATTCCACCAATATCTGAAATTTTTTCATCTTTTAAAATTCGATAGGTATCTTCTAATGCCTCTCTCGTATGCACACTAAACGGTAAATTCATTTCCCGAGCAATCGCAATTTGACGGCGAAAGACTTTTTCTTGCACCTCTTTAGGATCCTCCATCCAGTAATAATCAAGACCGATTTCACCTAATGCGACAATTTTTGGCAACGTTAATTGTTCTTGTAATCGTCGTTCAACCTCTGGCGTATAGCTACCCGCTTCTGTTGGATGCCAACCAATGATACTATAAATATTGGCATATTCCTGACTAAGTAAAAGAGATTTTTCAATCGTTGGTTCATCAAAACCGACCACGGCCATCTCTGTAACACCCAATTTTTGGGCATGTGCAATCGTTTCTGGAATATCATCATTAAATTGTTCTGCATTCAAATGTGTATGTGTATCAAAAATCATTATGATTGCCTCCTTTATCTCCTCTCTACTTTATCATATTTCTTGAAAAATCTGAATGACTAGGCGACAAGATTCGCCATTTCCTCATAAACAGCGCTTGCATTTATGCTAAAAGTAACGTATACTATTCAGTCATGTTATTAAAAGGAGGAATCTCCATGACCGATGAAAAAATTTATGAACAACAGCATTTAACAACGGTTTATCATGAGCTGCAAGCGGCTAAAAAAGTTTACGAAGAGCAATTGGCGAACACAATGAAAGATGGCAAACATATGCTAGAAGAATTTGGTCGCGATTCTAAGCTGAATTTTGATAGTTATGCCGATAATCTAGAAACGTTTGCCATGTTGGAAATGAAGAACCGCGAAATTGATCAATGGAACTTAAAAAATGAAGCAACGGCTAAAAATTTAGACAAAGTGAAACGCCTATTACAAGTTCCTTATTTTGGCAAAATTGGCGTGACTTTTGAAGACAGCCCTGAAGAGCCAGAAAACTTTTATATTGGCGTAAACGATTTTACTTCTTTAGAAGAAGAAACGCGCATTCACGATTGGCGCTCACCGATTGCTTCGTTATTTTATGACAATGTTTTAGGAAAAACAGCCTACATGGCACATCAACAAACCATTCCTGTACAACTTGATTTGAAAAGACAGTTAATTATTGAAAAAGATCAATTAATCAACTATTTTGACACAACCATTGCGATTCAAGATGATGTGTTATTGCATTCTTTAGAAGAAGATGCTTCTCCTTATATGAAGGACATTACGACAACCATTCAACAAGAACAAAATCAAATAATTCGTGACGAAACGCAGCCACTCCTACTAGTCAACGGGATTGCTGGTAGTGGGAAAACGTCTGCGATTATGCAACGGATTGCTTATTTACTTTATCAACATCGAGCAGAAATTACAGCGGATAATATTTTATTACTTTCACCAAATTCAACATTTATTGATTATATTTCTCAAGTTTTACCGAATTTAGGCGAACGAAATCCCTTGAATTTGACTCTTTTACAATTTTTGCGCTTCACTACCAAAGAAGCATGGCCAATGGAAGAAGAAACGGACTATTTCGAACGCATTACTCGCTCTGAGGCAACGGAGCAAGAGCACGTTATTCGTTCAAAAGAATTTGCAACGTCTCTTTTAAGCAATCCTGAAAAAGCGGTTGTGCAGCCACATTTTTTCCGTCCTTTAACTTTTAAAAAGCAGACCTTATTTACTTCAGAAACAATTTTTAAACTTTATCAAGAAACACCAGCTGATTTGAGTATTCGCCAACGAATTTCAGCCACAAAAGAAAAATTAACCAGTCTTTGGACACGTTATCTATTAAAACAAGCCCATTCTAAAAAAATGTTGGATCAATTCCAAGATTTAACAGAAGCTGAACAAGTTCGTTATTTTGGCACAGTGATTACCGAAGATAATGAAAAACATCTGGCTGATTTTGCTTTAAAACGTTTGAAGAAAAAATATCGCTCCATCACTGCCGCTATCAAAAATGATGCTTGGCTAGATCAATGGGCCTTTTTTGAAACGTTTTATTCTTTATTCACTGAAAAATCGTATCAAAAAGAGACAGCTGTTTTCACAGCCGATGAAATTGTGGCCCTTATTTTGGTGAAACATGCATTTATTGAAAATCTCGCCAACCAGCAAATGGCTTTTATCCTAGTCGATGAAGTCCAAGATTATACAGAAGCCCAATTATTATTACTGCTGACACTTTTCCCTAAAGCTAGTTTTACTTTAGCTGGTGATGAAAATCAAGCCATTTTTAATACAGCCATTGAATTTTCTGAAGCCCATGATTTATTGGTTAACGAAACCAGCCGTTCTGTTGGAACCTATCAATTATTAAACAGCTATCGTTCAAGTAAAGAAATTACACGACTCTTCCAAACATTAGGCACTCAACCAGAGCAATTAACCATTGTGCCCATCCGGCATGATGGAGAAAAGCCGACATTTATTCCTTGTGACTCTGCGTCTGACTATCTTAAAGCAATCGTCACTTCCATTACAACCTTTGATTCGAAAGAAAGCACCGCCATTATTACTAAAACTTTTGCAGAAAAAGAACAATTAACAAAAGAACTCTGTGCTTCTCTTTCATTGGAAGAGCATCCGTCACTGCAAGTTTTATCAATTGATATGGCAAAAGGTCTAGAATTTGATAATGTAATTCTTCATAACCCAAATGTTAATCGTTATTCCGACAATAAACGAGATAAAAAAATCCTGTATACTGCTATTTCTCGTGGAATGAAACGGGTCGTTTTACCTTATACTGGCACACTTTCTGAATGGTTTACACCTTACTTGGCAGCCCAGTAACTGAGACTTAAGGCGGATTTTATTTTTAGAAAAACCACTTATAATAGACGAGTAGGCACTGCTTTTTAATTAGCAGACCTACTCGTTTGTTGTCTCTTAAGTTGAGAGGAGCGTGAGAAGGTGAAACAATCACCTGATTTAGAAAATTTTTTAAAAACTTCTATCCAAAAAAATGTAACTATTGAGCGAAAACAACAAAACCAAACCATTTGGCACTGGCTACTGCTTATTTTATTTGGCTTGCTAACCTTTGGCTCACTGACACAGCAGTTACTCCTAATTGGCTTGTTTACACTTATTGCCGCTATTGTTAAAGGTCCCTTAATGCTCGTCTGGGGAACCATCTATTCGGCGTTAGTGGCTTTGTTTCCACCTTTCGCTTTAGTCCTATCTTTACTTTTTTTTATAATTAATTTAGGCACCGTTATGAAAAGTTGGCGTATTACTTTAACAAGTGCTTACTTTTATCTAGTTCCTTTAGGTTTTAGTCTCTTGAAAACGACCAACTGGGTATCAACGCCTTATTTCCTGACAGGCTTGGCTTTGTTAAGTATTTTAGGGCTGCATTTTATATTAGAGTGGCTCTATAAAAATAATAGCTTAGGCCGTTTACTCACGTGGCAAATTATCAGTGTCCCTTTTTCACTCTTACTGATCATTTTACCAAGTCGCCTAACGAAAGGCCGTTTTGGTAAAAAACGAATACCTAAAAAAGTGAAACTCTAAAATAGAAAAGCCTAGGAAAAATCGCAAATGATTTTTTCTAGGCTTTTCTTCGATTCTTTTAATTTAAAAATTCGTTGATTTTCGATTTTAGGACGTCGATAATATTATTTACTTCTATATCGCCACTTTCTATTTTTTTCCACAAAACAAAGCCCCAAATAATTATATTTATCGTAACTAAAGTACCAATAATACGTTTATTCCTAGCAGATGTATAGGCCTTTCTCCATTTTGGATCATTTTTACGTCTTTTTAAAAATTCATAAGTATGATAAGCCCTCAAACTTCCCCCACATCAAATCACTTTTCTTCTAGTATACAAAAAAAGTAGTAAAGATAAAAGGTTACAATTCACCTTTTATCTTTACTACTTATGCTTTTATGCAATTCCTGCACCATTTGGCATTTCTTTTGGTGCTTCAACAATTTGAAGTTTCCCTTCTGGTGATTCAGCTGAAAGAATCATTCCTTGGCTAATTTGACCACGCATTTTTCTTGGTTTTAAGTTAGCCACAATGACTACTTTTTTGCCAATTAGCGCAGCTGGATCTGGATAAAATTCAGCAATACCTGAAAGAATTTGACGATGGTTTTCATCTCCAGCATCTAAACGGAATTGCAATAATTTATCTGCTCCTTTGACTTTTTTACAGTCAATAACTTCGGCAACTTTTAATTCCACTTTATCGAAATCATCGTACTTAATTTGTTTTTCTTTCGTTGAAACCAACGTTGTTTCTTCTGGATTCCATTTAATATCCTCTTCTGTAGCACTTTCGCTTTGGGACATTTTCTTTTGAATATACGTTACTTCTGTTTCAATTTCTAAACGTGGGAAAATAGGTGTTCCTTTACTTGTTACTGTTACGTCTGTTGGGAACTCACCAAAATGAATATTTTCCATGTTCATTGTTTCTGGATCTAAGCCTAATTGTTCGAAAATTTTCCCTGGTGTTTCTGTCATGACTGGTTGCAATAAGATTGCCACAATTCGTAAGCTTTCCGCTAAATGGATCATGACACTTTCTAATTCATTGCGTTTCTCTTCTTCTTTAGCCAATACCCAAGGCGCTGTTTCATCAATATATTTATTGGCACGAGAAACTAGCGTCCAAATTTCTGCAATGGCCGTATTAAATTCCATTTTTTCCATTGCTTCATGATATTTTCCAATAACATTAGCCGCAGTTGTCGATAGTTCACTATCAAATGGGGTAACTTTTGAAGCATAGGCTGGTACTTTGCCATCACAATATTTATTAATCATCGCAATTGTTCGATTCAACAAGTTTCCTAAGTCATTAGCTAAATCATAATTTAAGCGAGAAACGAAATCTTCTGGTGTAAAGACGCCGTCACTACCAAATGGAATTGCTCGTAATAAATAATAACGTAACGCATCTAGACCGTAGCGTTCTACTAACATTTCAGGGTAAACAACATTTCCTTTAGATTTAGACATTTTTCCGTCTTTCATCAATAACCAACCATGTCCAAAGACTTTTTTCGGTAATGGTAAATCCAAGGCCATTAACATAATTGGCCAATAAATCGTATGGAAACGCACGATTTCTTTCCCAACCATTTGCACGTTCGCAGGCCAATATTTTTGGAATAATGAATCATCTTCTGAACCATAACCTAGTGCTGTAATATAGTTTGATAACGCATCAATCCATACGTAAACCACATGTTTTGGATCATTTTTTAATGGAATTCCCCAAGAGAAAGTCGTTCTTGAAACGGCTAAATCTTCTAATCCTGGTTTGATAAAGTTATTTAGCATCTCATTTTTACGAGATTCTGGTTGAATAAATTCTGGATGTTCTTCGTAATATTGTACCAAGCGATCCGCATATTTACTCATGCGGAAGAAATAGGATTCTTCTTTAACTAATTCGACTTCGTGACCACTTGGTGCTTTCCCACCAATGACATTGCCTTCGTCGTCACGATATACTTCAGCTAATTGTGTTTCAGTGAAAAATTCTTCATCAGAAACTGAATACCAACCTTCATACTCTCCAAGGTAGATATCTCCTTGTTCTACTAAACGATCAAAAATTTGTTGCACGGCTGCCATGTGATAATCATCCGTTGTCCGAATAAATTTATCATAGCTGATATCTAATGTTTTCCATAATTTTTGAACATCTGCTGCCATTTTATCAACGTACTCTTTTGGTGTCACATTCAACTCAGCAGCTTTTTTTTCAATTTTTTGGCCGTGTTCATCCACACCTGTTAAATAAAATACATCAAAACCCATTAAACGCTTGTAACGGGCCATTGCATCGCAGGCGATTGTTGTATATGAATTCCCAATATGTAACTTCCCACTTGGGTAATAAATTGGGGTGGTAATATAAAATGTTTCTTTCTGTGACATACAGAAAAAACCTCCTTTAGTCATTTTCCTAAACCCTCAGGATTTACTCCTAAACAGTATACCATAATTAGACATTATTAAACTATATTTCTTGTCGGTTTTCTCTTGAAAATGAAGAAAATGCCAGAAAGAAAAGAGAGAAACACCTGTCTATTTGACAAGTATTCCTCTCTTTTTTCGTTCATTTTTATTCTTTTGTCTCGAAACGAACGATACTATGGTGTCGTCCATAAAAGAAATAAATAGCCAAACCAATCACTACGGCTATGCCAAATACTTGCCAAGTAGCTAAAGACAATTGGAACATCAAAGCCGCGCAAACCACGATTGAAATTAATGGTAGAACCGGCACAAGTGGTACTTTAAATTCACCTGCTTGCGGTTCTCCTTTCATTGTCCGTAATTTGATAATTCCTAAAGCGAGAAACATCAGATAAAAGAGTGTCACGATATTTGTAAGTTCAGCCAACATCTCCATTGGAACAATCCCAGCAAAAACCATTGCTAAAAATCCAGCTACATAGGTTGCATTCTTAGGTGTGTGCCGCTTCTCATCGATTTTGCTCATAAACTGCGGCAATAATCCATCTTTACTAATCGCATAAATCACACGGGCTAAACTGTACATCATCGCAATCGTCACTGTTAATAAGGTTAAAATAGCACCAACTGAAATGATTGTCGCGATTGCGCCATGATTAATGAAGCGCATCGCAAAAGCCACCGGATCCTTGACCCCTAAATCCGTAAATGGAACAATCCCAGTTAAAACTAACGTAACAACAATATATAACAATGTTGAAATAATAATGGAACCAATAATCCCTTTTGGAATATCTTTTTTCGGATTCTTCACTTCCTCCGCGGCCATGCTAACCGCATCAAACCCTAGAAAGGCAAAGAAAACTAAAGCAGCACCACTGAAAACGCCTGAAAAACCATAAGGAATAAATGGTTGCCAGTTCGTTGGTTTCACATAAAAGATTCCCACGAGAACAAATAATAAAATAATCCCAAACTTCACGAAAACCATTAAGTTATTTAAACGTAACGCTGTTTTCGCTTCTAAAGATACCCAAAAAGTTACGGCTACAACGACCAACATGGCAATCAAATCAATATATGTACCATTTGTTGGATTATAAGCGCCACTTAACGCTTGCGGCAAAGAAAAACCTAAGCTATCCAAAAAGCCATGAACATAGCCTGACCAACCTGAAGCAACGGATGAAACCGCCAAGAAAAACTCACAAATAATCATCCAACCAGTCATCCAAGCCACAATTTCTCCAAAGACCACATACATGTAGGCATACGGCCCACCAATGACCGGAATACGTGATGCAAATTCTGCATAGCATAAACCAGATAAAATAATCGCGGCTGCTGCTACCAGAAATGATAAGACGAGCCCTGGACCTGCATAGCGTTCCGCTGCGACACCTGTCACAACAAAAATCCCTGTTCCTACTACAGCCCCAATTCCTAGAAAAATTAAGTCCATCGTCTTAAGATTTTTTTTCATACCACCACTGTCATTGACAGGCACAGTGATTTCTTTTTTTCTAAAAATAGACATGTGTTTACCCCCGTAAAAAAAATAAGCGTAAATAAACTATTTACGCTTTCATATACCCTAAAAGAATACCACCTAGAATAACAAAAATGCAACCAAAAATAACATAAAACATTTCTTTTTTTGATTTTCTTTCGCCTAAAAGGAAGATGCCCCCAAGAGTCGAAATAATAATCCCCATTTGTGATAAAGAGAAGCTAATAGCTAAGCCAATTTCACGCATGGTTAATAACATACAAATATTTCCTAAGCCCCAAAGCAGACCCGTCGTCATATTCATCCAAACAAAACGATCAACTGTGACTTTTTTGAAGGCAAAGAAACTAGCCCCCACTAACATACCAATACTTTGTGGCAAAATAATTCCCCACGGATCTAAACCAGTGGCATTAATAATGATGGTATAGACACCATACCCAACTGTTGAGAAAATCAACGCCCGAATCCCTTTATTAAAATCTAACATACTGTTTGAGGTTTTCGGTTGACTATCATCATCTTGTCGAGCTGTTAAATACACCCCAAAAACTAAAAAGGCCAAAGCGATAAAGCCCACAACAAAGTCTTTTGTTTTTGTCCATTCATGGAAAAAAACAGCCCCTGCAACGGTATTAACAACTAACTGCATCCCAGTTGAAATTGGTAAGCCAACTGAAACGCCCATATATTTCATGCTATGAAATTGTTGATTCTGTCCCAAACTCCAGAATAAACCAGATATAAATCCAACAATTAATGTGGCTGTCGTCAACGTAGGCTGGATGACAAAAAAGACAACAATTGAAAATAGTAATGCGCCGATTGTCATACCTAACGTTTGTTGATTGGCGCTTCCACCAATTTTACCGCTGACTAAACCAATACTGCCCCACGCAATCATGGGCACTAAAGCGATAAGTAAACTCATAATATTCTCCTAACAAATTTATTTCATTTCATTCTAACAATAAAAACGTTTTCTAAACAACTAAGAAGAGTAAGAGAAGTTAGCAAGAAAGTTTTAATAAATAAAAAAAGGCCTATCACCTCTTTAGTTTGCTGATAGACCTACTTTTTATTTCACTTCATTATAATAACTGAGGGAAGGGAAAAACAATGTCATCGTCGTACCTTGCCCTTCTATCGATTCGACTGTTAAATCATGACCTAACTTTTTCGCTAAGCTATGGGCCAAATACAGGCCAAGACCAGTCGAATGCTGTTCACTTTTCCGCCCGTTTTCACCAGTAAATCCTTTATCGAAAATGCGTCGTTGATCTTGCATCGGAATGCCAATCCCAGAATCTTTTAAAGATAAATAAATACCTTGTTTATTTTTGGAAATTAGAACCGTAATCGTGCCGCCTTCTGGCGTATACTTGACTGCATTACTTAATAATTGGCGGAAAATAAAAATGACCCATTTTCGGTCGGTTAAAACCGCTTCATCTTCCCCTTCAATTGAGAATTGCAATCTTTTTTGGATAAAATAATTTGCTTGCGTACGAACAACAGATTGCACAATTTCTTTTAAAGAATATTCTTGGAGTAAATAATCTCGAGAAAAGCTGTCCAGTCTAGCATAATATAGGACTTGCTCGACATATTCATCAATTTTACCTAACTCATTTTCCAATAGATAATATTTTTTCTCTGGAATATCATCTTCGACAGATTGTACCAGTAACGTGATAGCCGCTAGGGGGACTTTGATTTCATGAACCCAAGAGTCAATGTAATCTTTTTGGTCCTGTTGGTTGTTAATTGCTTGCTGCATGGTTTGTTGGTGCTCTTGCAATAAACCGTTAATATACGTTTGGACAAGTAGTTCTTCTTCTTTTTCTGCTGTATTCAAATATTCTTGTAAAGAAGGCGGCTCTTTTTCCGTTGCCAACGAAAGCCACCACTTACGTTTTAAATAATAATCAATTGTTAAAAATAGCGATAAAAAAACACTTTGCAGTAAAAAGATATAGCCAACCACTGTCCAATCTAAGCGGACATTAGGAGCCAACCATAAAATAAAACAAGTTAAGAACAGAAAAAATAACCAACCAATTAGTAATAACCAGCGATCTTTTAAATACTTTAGAATGGTCATTGTCTACTCCTATCTAGGGCACCATATAACCGACGCCCACTTTGGTTTCAATATAGCCAGCAATCCCTGCTTGCTCAATTTTTTTTCGTAAACGATTGATATTTACCGTCAACGTATTGTCATCCACAAAACGTTCATCGTCCCATAAAGCGCGCAATAGTTTTTCACGTGTTAAAATTTTTCCGTGCTTTTTCATTAAAAGATACAGTAATCGGTATTCATTTTTACTTAAATCGATCATTTCGCCTTTGATTTCCATTCGTCCATTGTCCACATTTAAAGTAATGCCATTATGTGAAAGCACTTCACTATCCGTATCGGAATAGTTATAAGAGCGGCGCAACAAAGCATTGATTTTAGCAATTAAAACATCTATCTGGAACGGTTTTGTAACAAAATCATCCGCGCCCATGTTCATCGCCATAATCATATCCATATTGGTACTACGACTCGAAATAAAAATAATTGGTACTTTAGAAACTTCACGAATTTTTTGACACCAATAGTACCCGTCGTACACAGGTAAATTAATATCCATCAAGACTAATTGAGGATTCTCCTCTTGAAAATCATCCAATACATCATTAAAATCGGTTGTTCCAATCGTTTCAAATTGCCATTTTTGTAATTCCTCGCTAATTAATTCTCGAATGGTTGTTTCATCTTCGACAATCATGATTTTAGCCATGCAATCCCACCTCTTTTATTTCTAAATTTTCATCTTTCTTATCCTAACAAACTTCATTCTTTTTGGATATAGGACTTTATGATGATTTTTACACTATTTCAAAAATAGGCGCTAATAATTCCCATTCTGATAACATGATGAATTTGCCAACGAAAGCAAAAATACCATCTAATAATAACACAGACATATTAATTCCTAATACAATAGAAGCTTTTTCGACAATTGGCATGGACTTTTTATTTTTCAAAATAAGATATAAAACAAAGTTCGTTCCATAAGTAAAAACTGTTAACAACACAATTAACTCAATCATTTTACCACTTCCTATTTTGGACTTTTCATTTTTCCTTCAATAATTTACTACTCTTAATTATAGCATAATCTTATAAAAAAATCGGCAGAGTCCTAACCCTTAAGATAAACAACAAAATAGAAGTAGCCTCTTTGGAATTCGCAAGAATCGAGCCTTTTTTAAGAGTTGAAGGTCTCAATCCTTAAAAGACAAGCCCTTCAACTCTAGTATGTTCCATGTATTGGAATTGATACCAACGTAACGAAGTGTAGTCGATCAGACAACCTCAGTTTTTCTAATGATTATATTTGTCATACACTTCTTTTAACTGGTTTAAATCTATTTTTTTCATTTGGTACAATTTTTTGGTCACTTCATTTGCTCTAGCTGGATTTGAGTCAGATAAATAACGTTTCAGTTCAGGATTGCCTGTTTGCCAACTGACCCCAAATTGATCTTCCATCCAGCCACACGGCCATTCTTTCCCTTTAGCAGTCACTTGTTGCCATAGCCGATCTATTTCCTCCTGATTTTCACAATCAATATAAATGGAGAAGGCCATGGTAAAATCAAAATCATGTTTATCTCGTGCATCCATTACTCGAAACGGTTGCTCCTGTAATGTGAAAAGTGCTTGCGCAATGTTCCCATCTTCATATTCAACTTTTTCAATTATTTCGCCTGGACCGAAAATCGCCAACCATTCTGATAGAGCTTTGGCTGCTTCGCCATATTTTTCATTAGCAAACATAAAGGTTGGTACAATTGTTTGTTCTTTTCCTGAAAAAGACACTTGCCAAGAGACACCAAATTTGTCCACTACCCAACCATATAAAGGACTAAAAGGATATTCCCCAAAAGGCATCAATATCTGTCCATCTGCTGTTAAATTTTTCCACAACGTTTCTGTTTGTGATAATGTTTTACATTCAACAAAAAATGAACTAGCTGGCGTAAAGGAAAATTCTGGTCCGCCATTTAAACCAATGATTGTTTGGTTCGCCAAGGTAAATTCAATGGTCATTAATGATGTTCCTTGAGGTTGGTGCTCCTCATTAACGTAGTTCGTTTTACTTAGAATCGCACCTTTTTCAAAGATTGTTGTATAGAAGTTAGCAGCTTCTTCCGCTTGTGTGTCAAACCATAAACAAGGTGAAAATTTAGGCATTGTGGTTCCCTCCTTCGTTTTCTTTAGTGTAGTCAAAGATTGATAAATAAACAAAGAGAACGTTTTAGTATTTATTCATTTCCGTCTGATAGAATCGATAAATTGCTTGTTTTACTTCTTGAAGCAAGGAGGATTTTAAATGTCCCCGTGTCAAAAAATAAAAGGAACGCCAATACTTTTCACCTAACGTTTGGAAAGGAATTTTTTCAGTAATCGCCTTTCTTGAAAGCAACGATTGCCCCATGCCCAATTCCAACATTTTAACAATCATTTCATTATTTTTAACCGTCATGAGGGTTGGGCTTTGATTACTTTCTTCTAAATACTGTTGGGTATAATGAAAGACCCCAGAATCCTTTTCACGTACCAACCAATTCTGATTGGCAGGGTCCCCAGCTAAAACCAATTGATCCTGAATAATTTCTTCACGAGAGGCGCCTTTCGTAATTAATGGTTTTTCGATAAAGCCAAAATCAACTTGATGTTTCTCAACTTTTTCCACTACTTCTTCTGAATTGTTCATTTCTAAAACAAAATTGATCGTTGCATACTGTGTCTGTAAATGCTGCATCAGTTGCGGCAAATAATAAACTGCAAAAGTATTAGACGCAGCAATTCGGCAAGTTTCTTTAGGTAATCTCGCCTGATGAAGAGCTGTTAATGTTTCTTGCCAATCATCAGCTAAATTTAGCAAACGATTATACAAGACTTCCGCTTGCCTAGTAGGGACTACATCTTGTCGACCATTTCTTAAAAACAATGAACAGCCTAATTCTTCTTCTAATTGTTTGATTTGATTAGAAACGGCTGGTTGTGAGATATATAGGCAGGTAGCTGCTTTGGAAAAGTTCATTTGCTCATACACAATTTGAAAAGTCTTTAATAATTTAAACATAAGTATCCTTTCGATAACTTTCTATTATAAATATTATTTTAACTATTTATTTCTCAAATGTAAAAAATTTCGTTATACTGGAAGTAATGAACAAGAAAGAGAGATTTTTTCAATGAAAAATTCAGAAAATGATTATATCCAATCTTTATTCCAAATTCTTCCCGGCTTGCTAACAGCTTTCCTTGTCGCCTGCCTTAGCAAGTTTCTTGCCATCTGGTTACCTAGCTTAGGCGCCGCAACGATAGCTATTTTACTAGGAATCTTTTTGGGAAATACCTTTGTTCGCGGTGCCAATTTAAATCGCGGAACCAAAGTAGCCGAAAGTAAATTACTAGAATTTTCTGTTGTTTTATTGGGAACCACCGTGACCTTTCAAACGATTGCCCAAATTGGCTTACAAGGTGTCGCATTTATTCTCATTCAAATGTCGCTGACCATTATTTTTGCCTATTTGATCGGTAAAAAACTGGCTTTTTCTGATAATATGTCTTTATTGATGGCTGGTGGTAATGCCGTTTGTGGGTCTTCTGCTATTGCTTCGATTGCTCCAGCAATTCAAGCAGATGAGGAAGAAAAAGGCCAAATCATTACTTTAGTAAACTTATTAGGAACCGTTTTAATGTTGACCTTACCCATTTTAAGTGGGATTCTCTATGGTACCAATTTGTTGGCTCGTAGCGCACTAATCGGAGGGACTTTACAATCAGTTGGTCAGGTTGTCGCCAGTGCCAATATGGTCAATGAGAACGCAGTTCAACTTGCGATGCTCTTTAAAATTATGCGAATTGTCCTACTCGTAGCAGTTGTCTATTTATTTGGACGTTTCAAGCAAAGTAAGACGGCAGAATCAGAAGCTGAGTTGGTAAAAGTCACCAAAAAAAGCAGCGCCCTACCTTGGTATGTAGTTGGCTTTTTCATTGCCTGTGTCTTTAATAGTTTGATTCATTTCCCCGTCGTGATCAGTGAGACTGCTCATTTCTTTAGTTCTTGGTTTGAAATTACTGCCTTGGCAGCAATCGGGTTACGACTCGATTTTAAAAAGTTTTTCCAAGAAGGCAAACGTTTCTTAATCTATGGTTTATCAGTAGGAACTGTTCAAGTCGTCCTAGCCATTTTGTTGTTGGCACTGTTACAGTTCTAATGAGGTCGGGACAGAAGCGTTTAACTCCGAGAAATAAGAAGGAATTTCCGAAAATTGTTCTGTAATTTTTGGAGAATTCCGGCTTATTTCCGAAGGAGTTGCTTTTGTTCCCGCCGTTTATCAGTTTTTGAGCGTGGAGCAAAAATCCAAAGTGATTTTTGTCCCACGCTCATTTCAGCTTATTCATGCTATTATGAATAAGGTTTTATTAACTTAAAGGAGTTTTTCGATGTTATTTAGTATTAAAAAAAGCGAATGGTTAGGCAATGAACGAAATGATCTATTTGCGGGTCTCGTTTCTTCTGTCGCCATTTTACCAGAAGTAATCGGGTTTGCGATTATTGCTGGTGTTCACCCGCTTTCTGCAGTGTTTGCTTCAGCTGTTACTTTACTTGTGATTACTTTTACGGGCGGCCGTCCGGCAATGGTCTCGGCGTCTGCTGGTTCAATGGCCTTAGTCCTTGCAGGCTTAATTCAAGCACACGGTTTGTCATACATGCTTGCTGCGACTATTTTAACAGGCTTTCTACAATTTATTTTAGGTTATTTAGGTATCCATAAATTAATGCGCTTTATTCCCAAGACAGTGATGTACGGATTCGTCAATGCGTTAGCCATTTTAATTTTCATGGCGCAAGTACAACAATTGCCTCATCAAACACTGTGGTCCTACGGTATGATTATCTGTAGTATCTTACTTATTTATCTATTACCTAAGTTTATTACAATTGTGCCTCCTGCTTTAATTGTTATTTTATTCATGACTATCCTGTCCTATTTTTTAAAAGGTCATTTGCAAACGGTAGGTGATCTTGGTGAAATGAGTCAGTTTCATCCAGCGATCCGTTGGCCTAATGTACCCGTCAACTTAGAAACGTTGTGGATTATTTTACCTAGCTCTGTTGCCTTAGCAATGGTCGGGTTAATTGAATCTTTATTGACGATCCCCATTGTGGACAAAATGACAGCGAGCCAAAGTGATAGCCAACGAGAAGTTAAGGCGCAAGGATTCGCTAATATAATTACCGGCTTTTTTGGTGGCCAAGCTGGCTGTGCGATGATCGGGCAAGCGGTCATTAATGTTAAATCTGGAGGACGAAAACGGCTTTCTACTTTGATTTCAGGTATTACCCTCCTTCTATTCATTTTTGTTTTTAAATCCGTGATGGTAGCCATTCCTACAGCTGCATTGATTGGGATCATGATGACAGTGGCAGTCGACACCTTTGATTGGGAAAGTTTGCAGCTTTTCCGAACTTTTGAAATTACTGAAATTGTTATTTTACTCGTGACAGTGGGTGTGATCGTCTATACGCATAATTTAGCGATTGGAATTATTCTAGGTGTTCTTTTAAGTGGTCTTCTTTATCATTTTTTCAAAAAAGAACCAAAAAAAAGTTGCTAGCTTTAGCAACTTTTTTTATTTTTCCCAATATTTCTTCAACGCTTCTTTTTCTATTTTCTTAATGAACGCATCTTTGCCATCCATATATTTATCAATGCTATCGGGGTGTGCTTGGGCCAATTGCTTTTTTAATGTACCATAGGTTGTAGCAATTGCCGGATTTTCTCGTAAATAATTTCGAAAAGCAAGATGGCGCAAAATTTCTTGCGTATTGTCAAACTGATAAATATGCACATGATGTGTTCTTTTTATCGGGCCTTTTCGTAAATAACGACGTCCTGATAGTCCAAATTCCCCCATATATTCATAACCGATTCTTTCAAATTCCCCTTGTAACAGGTCTACTTTTTCAATTTCTTCAACAATGACCAAAAAATCAATAATTGGTTTGGCTGCTAAATTAGGCACAGAGGTACTACCGATATGTTCAATTTTAAGACAATTTTCCTTTAGAATCTGTTTCAACGCTTTGGCTTCTTCTTCAAACTGTTCCACCCAGGCTGGTTGGTATTCTGTAACGATTACTCGCATGGCTTCTCCCTTCTTTTCTATATCCGTTTCATATGTAAAATAGGAAACGGATTTCCTTGAGGATCTTCCTTTGATTCACCAATTACTTGAAACCCTTGAGATTGATAGAACTTCACAGCCCCTTCATTTTGTTTATTAGCATCAACAAAGATAATTGATTCTTGCTCTATTAACTTTTTGATAATTTCTCCACCATAGCCTTTACGAAAATAGACTGGGTCAATAAATAACATTTCCAACGTTTGTTGATTTGTTCCACTAAAGCCCACACATTTCTGTTCTTCATTTAACCACATACTTAATTGAACTTGTTGAAAATAATCAGGTAAAACCACTTCGATTTTATCAATATCTGCCTGACTCAAAAACAAATGGGTAGCTTCTACTGAAGAACGCCATAGAGAAATTAATTGAGGATAATCGGTTTTTTTTACTTCTTTTTGGTTCAGCATTTTTAATTCCTCCCTATCTAATAAACAAAGTATACCACATTTTGTCTCTCTCAATTCCATAAAAAATAGTCAAATCAACCGTGTTTTTTCTGTCGATTTGACTGTCTCTCTCTATTAACTCTGATGGCTAAACAAGTAAACTAATCAAAGCCACGATAGCTAAACCGCCTTGTGTTAAAATGATTTTTTTATCACTAGTTAAGCTACCGTACGCCGCCACTAAAATAATATAAATCAATAAAAATTTTGTCATCTCCATCGTTGCTTGCGCAAAATAGACACTATAAATAAGTCCTGCACCGATTAGTCCATTATAGATTCCTTGATTTTTAAACAATGTAGTCACTGATTTTCTTTGTAACTCTTGCCTATCCATTTTAAAAACACGGCTTGTTGTCTCAGATGTTGGTACAATCGTTTCTAAATACATAATGTAGAAAAATTCTACAGCCACCAAGGTTACTAAAATTGTTGAAATTAATGTCATCTGCTCCCTCCTCCCATTCCTTTGAACGAAGTAATTTTATGTAATTTTTGCTATGATGTAAATAGATATGCCTAGCCTTAACGAAAGGAAGAAACCTATGACTTTTCAAGAAACTATTAGCGCCTATATCCAAGAACGTTATCAGATAACGCCCGATTTTCCTTTTAAAAAACATCCAGACTATCTCGTCTTTCGTCATCCTAGAAATGCAAAATGGTTTGCTTTAATTATGCCACTGGATGCACAACTGCTCGGCGCTACCGAGAATAAGCAGCTCACTATTTTAACCGTTAAACTTGCGCCTGAATTGATTGCCTTATTAAAGAACCAACCTGGCTATTTTCCTGCCTATCATATGAATAAAGAGCATTGGTTAAGTCTTTCTGAAGAAATTCCGCTCTCACAAGTTTTTTCATTTATAGATGAAAGTTACCAACGGAGTTATTAAAAAAAACACCCTACTCATTGAGTAGGGTGTGAAAGATTATTTAAGCTTATTTGCTTAAAGCGTCTTTTGCTTGTTCAGCTAACGCTGTAAATGCTGCTGCATCGTTAACGGCTAAGTCAGCTAACATTTTGCGGTTGATATCAATCTCTGCCAATTTCAAACCGTGCATTAATTTAGAATAGCTTAAGCCATTCATGCGAGCTGCCGCGTTGATACGTGCAATCCATAATTTACGGAAGTCACGTTTCTTTTGACGACGGTCTCTGAATGCATAGTAATAAGAGTTCATTACTTGTTCTTTTGCTGATTTAAATAAAGTATGTTTTGATCCGTAGTAGCCTTTCGCTAACTTAAGGACTTTTTTACGACGTTTACGGGTTACTGTTCCACCTTTAACACGTGCCATGTTGAATTCCTCCTAATATCTTGTTTCTCTTGACGGTAATCTAAAAGTCACCGAGTTGTTTTATTTCATTCTTGCTAATTGTTGGCGGATACGTTTGTAATCGCCTTTTGCAACCATGCTTGCTTTACGCAATTGACGGCGTTGTTTTTTAGTTTTACCGTGGAAACGGTGAGATGTAAAGGCACGGCCACGTTTTAAGCCGCCTCCACCAGTACGTTTTACACGTTTTGCTAATCCGCGGTGTGTTTTTTGTTTTGGCATGACTAATTTTCCTCCTCAAAATCTTTGCTTCAAGTGAAAGACTCTAACAGTCACAACTGTCGAATATCCTTCTTGTAGAAATTACCAAAAGTCCGAATGCTCGGTCTCTTCGTTTACTTGTCGTTTTTCGGTGCCAGCGTTAGAAACATGCTGCGTCCGTCCATTTTCGCTTTTTGTTCCACTGTGGCGATGTCCGCAGTTTCTTCAGCTAAGCGATCAAGAACTTTCTGACCAATCTCTTTATGGGTAATGGCACGGCCTTTGAAACGGATAGAAGCTTTCACTTTGTCTCCTTTTTCTAAGAACTTACGCGCATTACGAAGTTTTGTATTGAAGTCATTTACGTCAATTGTTGGACTTAAACGAACTTCTTTGACGTTGATCACTTTTTGTTTCTTGCGAGCTTCACGCTCTTTCTTTTGTTGTTCGAAACGGAATTTTCCATAATCCATAATTCGCGCAACTGGTGGTTTCGCTCCTGGCGCTACAAGTACTAAATCCAAGTTTGCAGATTCAGCGATTTGTAATGCTTCTGCTTTGGTTTTTACACCTAATTGTTCACCATCTTGTCCGATCAAACGTAACTCGCGTGCACGAATGCCGTCGTTAACCATCATATCCTTTGCTATGGTCATTCACCTCCAAAATTTTTAAGAGAAAATCCTAACGGAAGTCTGCTTTGTTTGCTAAATGCAATAAAAAAACAGGTTCCTATCCAGAACCCGCCAACAGTCTGCCTTACTTAAAAAATAAGGAATACTTTATCTAGCCCAGCGATATACTCAACTAAGGCGAGAAGCGGGTGCTTCTGCTTTCATTTCTCAACTTCACTAGTTTACCTTAGTTTATCCTAGTTGTCAATATATTTCCTCAAAAAAAACGAATCTAGCACTAGATTCGTTTGAATTCGTATTTTGATCATTAATAATTAGTGGACTGTCCCAATGTGACTTCCTAGAAACAAATGGTTCAACACATGGTGTACATTTTCTATCCCCTAGGCGATCCCTGTAGTCCCTACAGTTCTTCTATTTATAAGGTTTCTCGTTTAGACAAGCCACGTTCTAAGATTTTTTGGCTTCTAAGATACTCTGAATTTTCTGTACTTTCAGAAAAAGACAACTCTGTTTCTATCTCCTCTGACTCAATACAAATGAGTTCTTTGCCATACCATTGTGCTTTATACAACAGTTTAGCTAAAAATAAAGACCAAGCCAGTTCAGAACGATCATGTTTTGGCGGCCGCTCATTACTGTGATGGGCTTTTTCAATACAAATAACATCGTAACTTGAAACCAATTCCGTTGTAATTTTGTTTAAAATATCCGTTCGTTGGTTGGCTATTTTTTCGCGAATTTTTGCGACTTTTATTTTTTGTTTTTGATAATTTTTTGCTTGTGAAAGATCGACACCTTTTTCCAAAGCAATCATTTTACGCTTGTTTAATTTTCGTTCTTCTTGACGTAGTTTTTGCTTTAAATGCTTTGAACAATAGCTTTTTTCGAAGCTTTCACCATTCGAAAGCAGCGCAAATTTTTCCCTACTGCTACAAATTCCCACCATTTTTTGTTGCTTTGTTTTCGTTTCAATCGGCGCTTCACACAAAATGGAAACATAATAATTGTGACTCGCACTCATAGAAATAGTTACAGATTTTATCTCCCCCAGCGGTTGGCGGTGTACCTTCATTTTAATTAAAGATTTCAATTTAGGTACTTTCAAATAACGATTATCCAAAATTTTGACCGTGCCATGTTGATTGTTCGTAGTGTAGGAATGCACCGTTTCTTTCTTTTTCTTTTTTGGAAAGCCCATCCCTTTTTCCCGATAAAAATTTTTAAAGGCTCGATCCAAATAAACTTGTGCATTTGCCAAGGCTAAACTATCAACTTCTCTGAGGACAGGGTATTGTTTCTTATATTTAGCTGGCGTTGGCATTTTAAACGTTTGTTGAGGATTTTTTCGCATCTCTTTGTAGATATCAATCCGGTCTTGTAACATTAAATTATACACCAAGCGAACACAAGAAAATGTTTTTTGAATAAACTCTTCTTGTTTTGAGGTTGGATAAAGTCTGTATTTATAAGCTTTCAGAGCCTTCATCTCATAACCACCCTACCAAGATAGTTAGAAAAGAAGCTGGTTATAAACCAGCTTTTCTTTTCTTCTCTTCAATTTTTTCACGGTACATTGCAACTTCGTCTTCAGCACAATAAACATAGTGTCCATTGAGAATTTCACGGAGCTCACGATCTTTCCCATCTGCCGCTGCAGGCTGGTAAACGATCCGTTTACGTGTGCGTTCATAGTCTGGATCTGGTAATGGAATCGCAGAAAGCAAACTTTCTGTATAAGGATGAACGCCGAAATTATAGACATCATCACTTGTGCCCATTTCCAATAATTTCCCACTGTGCATTACGCCAATTCGGTCACTGATATGTTTTACCATCGATAAGTCATGTGCGATAAACAAGTAAGTTAAGCCTTGTTCTTTTTGTAAATCTTGTAATAAGTTTACTACTTGGGCTTGAATCGACACATCCAAAGCCGAAATTGGCTCATCACAGATAATGAAACGTGGATTAACCGCTAAAGCACGAGCAATCCCGATCCGTTGACGTTGCCCACCAGAAAACTCATGAGGATAACGCGTACTGTGACTTGGATTTAATCCCACCGTTTTTAAAAGTTCATTGACTTTTTCTTCCCGCTCTTTTGGTGTTTTAGCTAATCCATTGACATCGATTCCTTCAGCAATAATATCATTGACTTTCATTCTTGGATTCAATGAAGCATATGGATCTTGGAAGATCATTTGAACATCGCGACGGAATGCTTGCATGTCCGCTTTTGATTTAATTTTGCTAATGTCTTTTCCATCGAAAAGAATTTCACCAGCAGTTGGATCATATAAACGAATGACACTGCGACCAGTTGTTGATTTTCCACTTCCTGATTCGCCAACTAATCCAAAGGTTTCGCCTTCATAAATATGAAAACTAATGTCATCAATGGCTTTTACTTCGTCTTTACGACCAACATTGAAATACTGTTTCAAACCAGTGACTTCTAATAGGACTTTTTTCTCTTCTGCCATTAATTACTACCTCCTGGATTTTTTTGACGCTCTGCATAAATTGCCCAACGACGAACAATCTCTGCTGGAGGCGTAACTTTTGGTGCTTGTGGTGCTAATAACCACGTTGCTGCTTTGTGGGTTGGTGATACTTCAAAATAAGGTGGTTCTTTTTCTGTATCAATTTTTAAAGCAAACTCATTCCGTGGATAGAAGGCATCTCCAGTTGGTGGATCTAATAAATCTGGAGGTGAACCTGGAATCGCATAAAGTTTGTCTTCTGTTCCTTCCATCGTTGGCATTGACCCTAAAAGTCCCCAAGTATATGGATGTTGTGGATTATAGAAAATTTCTTCTGCTGTTCCCACTTCAACCAGACGTCCACCGTACATGACAGCGACACGGTCAGCCACGTTTGCTACTACCCCTAAATCATGGGTAATGAAAATAATCGAAGTGCTAATTTTTTCTTGTAAATCTTTTAATAACTCTAAAATTTGTGCTTGGATGGTTACATCCAACGCTGTAGTTGGTTCATCTGCAATTAGAACTTCTGGATAACAAATTAAAGCAATTGCAATGACAATCCGTTGACGTTGTCCACCAGAAAATTGGTGCGGATAGTTTTTCAAACGTTTTTCAGCATTAGGAATGCCCACTAATTTTAGTAATTCTAATGCTTGCGCTAAGCCTTCTTTTTTTGAGACTTTATTATGTTTGATTAATGATTCCGCCACTTGTTTGCCAATTGGCATCGTTGGGTCTAATGAAGTCATCGGATCTTGGAAAATCATTGCGATTTCTTTACCACGAATGGCTTGCATTTGTTTTTCTGTTTTATGAACAATATCTTGTCCTTTAAACAAAATTTCCCCGTTATCAATATTGGCATTACTGCTCAACAAACGCATAATACTGCGGGTTGTAACAGATTTACCACTCCCTGATTCACCTACGATGGCTAACGTTTCACCTTTATAAAGATCAAAACTCACACCACGAATGGCGTTGACTTTACCTGCAAATGTATCAAAGGAGATTCTTAAGTCTTTAACTTCTAATACTTTTTCCATAGTCATTCACCACTCTTACTCTTTCATCTTAGGATCAAATGCGTCACGTAAACCATCAGCTAACAAGTTGAAACAAATCATGATAACTGAAAGTGTTGCCGCTGGAATCCACATTAAATATGGAAGGAAACGGAAAGTTTTGTATCCTTCGTTTAACAAGGTTCCTAAAGATGCGGTTGGTGGACGTAAGCCTAACCCAATAAAACTTAGGAACGCTTCAAAGAAAATTGCCGATGGGATACTGAACATCATTTGGACAATAATGACACTTGAGATATTCGGTAAAATATGTTTAATAGCAATTTTCCAACGAGATTCGCCCAATGTTTCTGCTGCCATGACAAACTCTTGGTCTTTTAGTTTCATGGTCTGGGCTCGCACAATCCTGGCCATTGATATCCAGTTTGTAATAACCATGGCCAAAACAATCGAAACAATCCCTGGATCAAAGACTGTTAGCATCAAGATCATAACAACTAAGTTAGGAATACCAGAAAGAACTTCTAAAATACGTTGCATTACTGTATCGACACGACCGCCGACTAACCCGGAAATCAGTCCATACGTTACCCCAATCGTAATATCTAGAATTGCCGCGATAAACGCAATTAATAAGGAAATACGTGTTCCCATAAATAAACGACTTAGGACATCACGACCTAAACCATCTGTTCCTAGATAAAAGTTTACGTTATCTGGAACGTTTGCTTGTGCATATTTATCAACTAATTGACCAGCAACTGTTGTTTTACCATTTAAACCATTCACGCTTTCCAAGCCAGGAATTCGTGGTGGTAAGTTAATGTAAGAAACATTTTGTTTCGTTGGGTTATGTGGTGAAACCCAAATGGTAATAATAGAGATAAAGATAATAACTGCTAAGAAACTCATTGAGATAACTGCAGCTTTATTCTTTTTCAAACGACGCCATGAGTCTTGTAAGAAACTTAAAGACGGTGTGGCAATACGCTCTCTTTCTTTTAGAGTTGAAGTGTTTAGAGGCTGAAACTCATCTGCCGGAATATCTTTAATCGCTTGTGGTAGATTATTTTTATTGACTGTTTCCATTAGCCTTTTGCACCTCCTGATACGCGAATTCTTGGATCAATTAAACCATAAAGTAAGTCAACAATCAGAATTACAACAACTAACATTGTTGAATACAAAATAGTTACTGCCATAATTGTTGGATAGTCGTTTGTCATAATTGATTTTACAAACTGTTCCCCAATTCCAGGGATGGCAAAAATATTTTCTACTACTAAAGAACCTGTCATTAAACCAACGGCTAAAGGTCCTAATAAGGTAATCAATGGAATTAAACTGTTTCTTAACCCGTGGCGGAATGCAACTTGCCAGCGACTCAAGCCTTTTGCTTTGGCTAATTCGACATAATCACTATGCAAGACCTCTACCATCTCGGTTCGAATAAACCTAGCCGAATCGGCCATTGGACTCATTGCCAAGGCAATAGTTGGTAAAATTGTGTAGGCAAAACCATTCCACATAGCAATTGGTAAGATTCTTAATTTCATTGCAAAAATGTATTGTAATAATACCGCGAAAACAAAGTTTGGAATAGAACGACCTAAAATGGCTAACAATGTTGCCAACGTATCTACCCAAGTATTTTGACGCATCGCTGCGATAATCCCCAATAAAATACCGACTAACGTACCAAAGATAATCGCTTGTCCTCCCAGTTGAAGGGACGGCCCAATTCGACCAGCTAATAACTTAGCAACAGGTTGGTTTTTAAATTGGAATGAAATACCAAAGTCTCCCGTTACCAGGTTCTTTAAGTAAATTCCGTATTGAACAATCACTGGTTTATCTAAGCCAGATTGTTTATTCAACATAGCGATTGTTTCTGGACTAAGTTTTTCTTGGTTGGTATAAGGCGTACCTGGTAATAATTGCATTAAGAAAAACGTAATCGTTGCGATTAACCACAAAGTGATAATCATGAAAAAGATCCGTTTAAGAAAATATTTTCCAAAACTATTCAATAATGACACCTCCGAGATTTTTTTGACTTCCTCAGTTATTTTCGTTAAAGTAATGACTAGATAGACCACAATAATAGATAGGGTGAACACATGAAAACTTTTAAATGGCCAATTATTACAGCCGTTATTTCCAGTATCGGCATTTTTCTTTACTTATTAATAAGTAAAGAACCTATCACTACCTCCTCATTATCAGATACCTTCTTTATCGTTTCGCTTTTCTTTTTAATTATCGGCATTGCTTTATGGATTATGTCCTCTGGCTTTTTCGATAACTTTCAGCGCTCAATGAAAAACGCGTTTCGTTTTAAAAAGAAAAATGAACCGAAAGAGTTTATCCCGCTTTCAGTCATTGGCGATGCACATCGCTCTTTCTGGCTAAAAACTGGGGGCATCTTACTGATTCTGTCTTTAGGCTTTCTACTATTTTACTTGGTCTAAGACAAGATAGCAAGAGGACCGTTGCCTTTTATTCCATGGCAAAGGTCCTTTTTTGTTTGCTATCGATCTTTTGTCAGGTTATTCTGAAATGTATGCCCATTTGTAGTCATACGTTGCGCCAGCAGGATGAACTGCGACATCTTTGACTTTTTCAGCACGTAAATGCGCTTCTGATTTTTGGAATAATGGTACCACACCCATGTCTCCCATAATCGTTTTCTCTGCATTTAACATATCATCCCAACGTTTTTCAGGATCTGTCGCATCTGCACTACTTGCAGCTTTCACGAACTTGTCAAACTCTGGATTGTTATAACGTCCACGGTTATATGAGTTATCTGAAGCAAATAAGTCTAAGAAACTACTTGGATCAGCATAGTCAGCACTCCAACCACCGATTACTGCATCAAAGTCGCCTTTGTTTGAACGATCTAAACGAACAGAGAATGGAACCGGACTAACCGTTACCTTCACACCATCTAAAGCATCTTGAATTGACCCTTGAACAAATTCAACTGTTTTCTTAGAAGAATCTGCATCTGAAGAAAGAATATCCATTGTTAAAGTTGAAATCCCCAATTCTTTTTTCGCTTTTTCCCAGTATTCTTTAGCTTTTTTCGTATCATATTCAATTTGACTACCTGCTTCTTTAGCAAAGTCTTTACCGCCACTTGGGTCTTTTGCCATATCTGCTGGTACTAAACCGTTTGGCTCGATAGAACCATCCCCTAAGATTGATTCAACTAACGCTTTACGGTCGATTGAGTAAGAAATTGCTTTACGTAAGTTCGCATTTCTAAATGGTGATTTTTCATCACGTTGATTTAGTTCCATATATTGTGTTGATGCTTCTTTTTGACTAACAAAAGCTGGGTCATTGGCCATTTGTTGGGCTAATTCACCAGAAAGAACGACATCGTCTGTTTGTCCATCTTGGAACAAGTTCAACGCGGTTGGTGATTCTTTCACGACATTCACATCTACTGAGTCCAGTTTCACTGTGTCTTTATCCCAATATTGATCGTTTTTCTTGAATGACCATTTTGTATCTGTACCAGGACCATCAAAGCCGTCTAAGACGAATGGACCATTGTAGACAGCACTTTCGCTGTTTGATGCATAATTTTTACCATATTTTTCCACAATATCTTGACGTTGTGGGAAGAACGATGGGAAAGCTAATAAGTAATCAAAGTATGGTGTTGCTTTTTCTAAAGTGATTTCTAATTCTGTATCACTGACTGCTTTAATTCCTAATTCTGATTTATCTTTTTCCCCTTTAGCAATGGCATCACCATTTTTTACAGAGGCATACAGATAAGCATATTCAGAAGCTGTCGCTGGATCAACTGTTCGTTGCCATCCGTAAACATAGTCATTAGCAGTCACTGGTTTACCGTCTGACCATTTTGCATCTTTATTTAATTTAATTTTGTATGTTAGTCCATCTTCAGAAACTTCTGCTTTTTCCGCTGCACCTGCAGGTTGGACTTTGTTATCTTTGTCTAAACGATAAATTCCTTCATATACATTATTTAATGCAATAAAACTAATTCTGTCTGTTGCTAGTGATAAATCAGCTGTTGGCATTTCTTGTTGTTCTGTGACACGTAAAACTTGTTCGCCACTTGCCTTACCGCCACCAGACGCACTTGAGCTATCTGACGTTCCGCCGCCTCCACAAGCCGCTAAAGTTGTTACGCTAAATAATGTAATCACACCGAATGTTAATGACTTTTTCAATTTCATAGTGTTGCCTCCTAAAATAATACAATCTGTATTTTCTGAAAAATCAGAATTTAATAATTATTTATTGCTATGGAATATATCTTACATTTTTCATATTAAAATTGCAAGTCAAAATGTTAACTTTTTTTAATTTTTCTTCTCTTCCTATCAGAAACCCCTCTTTTTCTTCCTGTCTTTTATTGCAATTCTTTTGTCAGTTTTCTAAACATTATGGTAAATTAGGAAGTAAAGGAGTGACAAAATATGAAAAATTCTACGTTTTTAAAGGATTTGTTTGCTATTGATAAAGCAAATGACGAATTATTTCGGTTAGTTGGTGTCGCAATTTGTATGGCAATTCCATTATTAATTGGTTATTTTTCCAATAATTTACTCATTGGGACCTTTGGCTCGATGGGCATTTATACGTTTATTTATTATCAGCCGCTTCCTTTGCCTCAATTATTGCGCAGACTGAATATTGTTGGCTTTTTTATTGTTCTGGGCAACAGCTTAGGAATGCTAAGTCACCATGTACCTTGGTTGATTCCCATTACAATTGCCATCGTCGCTTTTCTTGCACGCTTACTTTTTAGATTGTATGGCATTGAGAAGCCTGGTGCTTTGTTAGTTATCATGTCAACCGCAATGGGAACAAGCAACAATTTTCCTTTACATAAGATTCCCATCATGGCCAGTTTTGTTCTTTTAGGAGTAGTGACCGGCATTATCATGGGCATTGTGCTTCATTTCATCGACAAGCGCCCCTACGTTTTTCAAAAACGGATGTCTCTTCAAGAACGACTTTATATTGATCCCGCTTCTTTATTAGATGCTTTGCATTATGCGGCCATTTTATTTTTAGCGGCTTATTTAAGTCAATCGCTTCATTTAGTCAACGCTTATTGGATGACGTTTACTTGCGCAGCCATTTTACAAGGGGAAAATTTACATTCTGTGATGCAGCGAAATGTGCAACGGATTCTAGGTACGAGTCTCGGTTTGTTGCTTTCTGCAATTTTATTAATGATTCCCTTTACACCTTTACAAACAATCGGTATCATTAGTATTCTATATGCAGCTTTTGAAGGATTCATTAACAGAAACTATGCGATTGCCAGCTTTTTTATTACCCCGATGTCCTTATTATTATCAAATCTTGCACGACAGCAAGTCATTAGTAATCTTTTAAACTATCGATTAGTCGGGATTGTGTTAGGTAGTTTACTTGGTTTTGCCGGCGCTTATGTTTTCACAACTGCGCTACGTTTCTATAATCGGGCCTACTCAATTGATGAAACCTTTGAAAATCAACAAGAAGAAAGAGGCGTTTTATGAAAATAACTTATCCCTTGCCACCAAATCTACCAGAACAACTTCCTCTATTAACGAACTGTCAATTAGAAGATGAGGCAATCTTAGAAAATCATTTGTATCAGCAGATTGATTTACCGAATCAAGAAGTTCGTAACTTAGTCTTTCGGGATGCTGTTTTCGATCATCTTTCATTAGCAAATGGCCAGTTTGCTTCTTTTGATTGTAGTAATGTGCGTTTTGAAGCTTGCGATTTTTCTAACGTCGAATGGCTGTCTGGCAGTTTTCATCGAGTGACTTTCCTTCGTTGCAATTTGACAGGAACGAATTTTGCAGATAGCTATTTAAAAGATTGTCTATTTGAGGATTGCAAAGCCGATTATGCTTCTTTTCGTTTTGCAAATTTTAATCTTGTTCACTTTAATCAGACACGTTTAGTCGAAAGTGAATTTTTCGAGGTCACCTGGAAGAAACTCCTTCTAGAAGCTTGCGATTTAACCGAAAGTAATTGGTTAAATACTTCTTTAAAAGGATTGGATTTTTCCCAAAACACCTTTGAACGCTTGACTTTCTCACCAAACTATTTATCAGGTCTTAAAGTCACCCCTGAACAAGCCATTTATTTGGCAAGTGCCCTTGGTTTGGTGATTACCTAAGAAAATTTTAAAAAAATAGCCGAATAACTGGTTCTGTCGGTTCTTTCTTATTAAATTGTTATTAATTTTTTGGAAAAACCAACGGAACCATTTTACTTGTGCCTTATTTTTAGGTAAACTATCTTAGGTTAAGCAATCTCTTTTTTGGAACAAGAGAAACTTTTGGAATCATTTCCTATAAATCATGAAGAGATTATGACAAACGTTCTTCTAATCCAAGAACGTCTTTTGTCCTATACTCGATTCTACTCAAAAGGAATGTCAGTGAATGAATATAAAAAAACAAGGCCTCGGTCAAGCGACGGGAAAAATCATTTTAATGGGGGAACACGCCGTTGTTTACGGCGAACCAGCAATCGCCTTTCCTTTTCAAGCGACAGAAATCACAGCCGTCTTTACCCCAGCAAAAACTATGCAGATTGATTGTTCATATTTTACAGGATTGCTTGAAGACGTGCCCCAAGAGCTAGCAAATATCAAGGAAGTTGTTCAGCAAACCTTACATTTTTTAAAGGAAGATACATTTAAAGGCACTTTGACCTTAACAAGTACGATTCCCGCTGAACGAGGAATGGGCTCAAGCGCAGCAACCGCTGTGGCCATCGTTCGAAGCCTTTTTGATTATTTTGATTACGCTTATACATATCAAGAATTGTTTGAGCTTGTTTCCTTAAGTGAGAAAATTGCTCATGGCAATCCTAGTGGTATCGATACCGCAGCAACAAGCGGCACTGATCCCTTATTTTTTACTAGAGGATTTCCGCCCACACATTTCTCGATGAATTTATCTAATGCCTACTTAGTAGTAGCTGATACGGGAATTAAAGGTCAAACACGTGAAGCAGTGAAAGACATTGCGCAGCTAGCTCAAAATAATCCCACAGCAATCGCTGAAACAATGAAACAATTAGGTTCTTTTACTAAAGAAGCAAAGCAGGCAATTTTACAAGATGATAAACAAAAATTAGGTCAGCTAATGACGTTAGCGCAAGAGCAACTCCAGCAATTAACCGTCAGCAACGATATGCTGGATCGACTAGTGGCTCTCTCTCTAGAACATGGCGCTCTAGGAGCAAAATTAACCGGCGGCGGTCGCGGTGGCTGTATGATTGCCTTAACAGATAATAAAAAGACCGCACAAACCATTGCACAGACTTTAGAAGAAAATGGAGCTGTTGCTACATGGATTCAATCATTAGAGGTGAAAAAGTAATGCTTTCAGGAAAAGCACGAGCGCATACAAATATTGCTCTGATTAAATATTGGGGAAAAGCCAATGAAGAATACATTTTACCAATGAATAGTAGTTTATCATTAACATTAGATGCCTTTTACACAGAAACAACTGTGACATTTGATGCCCATTATTCAGAAGATGTATTTATTTTAGATGGTATCTTGCAAAACGAAAAACAAACAAAAAAAGTCAAAGAATTTTTGAACCTTGTTCGTCAACAAGCCGATTGTACTTGGTTTGCAAAAGTGGAAAGTCAAAATTTTGTGCCTACTGCAGCTGGTTTGGCTTCTTCAGCGAGTGGTCTAGCTGCTTTAGCTGGGGCCTGTAACGTAGCCTTAGGATTAAATCTTTCAGCAAAAGACTTATCACGTTTAGCGCGACGTGGTTCAGGTTCTGCTTGTCGCAGCATTTTTGGTGGTTTTGCTCAATGGAACAAAGGCCACTCTGATGAAACGTCGTTTGCTGAAAATATTCCAGCCAATAATTGGGAAAACGAATTGGCCATGCTCTTTATCTTAATTAATGATGGCGAAAAAGATGTTTCCAGCCGTGATGGAATGAAACGAACAGTAGAAACTTCTAGCTTTTATCAAGGTTGGTTGGACAATGTGGAAAAAGATTTATCCCAAGTTCATGAAGCAATTAAAACAAAAGACTTCCCTCGTTTAGGAGAAATCATTGAAGCCAATGGGTTAAGGATGCATGGAACAACCTTAGGCGCTGTCCCTCCATTTACTTACTGGTCCCCAGGCAGTTTACAAGCGATGGCTTTAGTTCGCCAAGCACGGGCCAAAGGAATTCCTTGTTACTTTACAATGGATGCAGGTCCGAATGTCAAGGTCTTAGTCGAAAAGAAAAACTTAGAAGCATTAAAAACATTTTTAAGTGAACATTTTTCAAAAGAGCAGTTAGTCCCAGCTTTTGCTGGTCCCGGAATTGAATTGTTTGAAACGAAAGGAATGGATAAATAAGCATGATTGAAGTTACTACGCCAGGAAAGTTATTTATTGCAGGAGAATATGCCGTTGTTGAACCTGGCCACCCTGCCATTATCGTTGCTGTGGATCAATTCGTAACTGTAACTGTCGAAGAAACAACAGATGAAGGCAGTATTCAATCTGCACAATACAGCTCGTTACCTATTCGCTGGACACGCCGAAATGGTGAGCTTGTATTAGATATTCGCGAAAATCCCTTTCATTATGTTCTAGCGGCGATTCATCTAACTGAAAAATATGCGCAAGAGCAAAACAAAGAATTGTCATTTTATCATTTAAAAGTGACGAGTGAATTAGATAGTTCAAATGGACGAAAATATGGTCTTGGTTCAAGCGGTGCAGTAACCGTTGGAACTGTCAAAGCCTTGAATATTTTTTATGACTTAGGTTTGGAAAATGAGGAAATTTTCAAATTATCAGCATTAGCTCACTTAGCCGTTCAAGGAAATGGTTCTTGCGGAGATATCGCCGCCAGCTGTTACGGGGGCTGGATTGCCTTTTCAACCTTCGATCATGATTGGGTCAATCAAAAAGTAGCCACTGAAACATTAACTGATTTGTTAGCAATGGACTGGCCTGAATTAATGATTTTTCCGTTAAAAGTACCGAAACAACTACGTTTACTAATTGGTTGGACAGGTAGTCCTGCGTCCACTTCAGACTTAGTTGATCGAGTCCATCAATCAAAAGAAGAAAAACAAGCGGCTTATGAGCAGTTCTTAATGAAAAGTCGGCTTTGTGTCGAAACAATGATTAATGGCTTTAACACAGGAAAAATTTCTGTTATTCAAAAACAAATTACTAAAAATCGCCAATTGCTCGCCGAATTATCTTCACTGACTGGTGTGGTAATCGAAACAGAAGCCTTGAAAAATCTTTGTGATTTGGCTGAATCTTATACAGGAGCTGCGAAATCTTCTGGCGCTGGCGGGGGCGATTGTGGGATTGTAATTTTCCGCCAAAAATCCGGGATTTTACCATTAATGACTGCTTGGGAAAAAGACGGAATTACCCCACTGCCACTTCACGTCTATACCTATGGTCAAAAGGAGTGTAAGGAGAAGCATGAATCGAAAAGATGAACATCTATCATTAGCTAAAGCGTTCCACAAAGAAAAAAGTAATGACTTTGATCGTGTGCGTTTTGTTCACCAATCGTTTGCTGAATCCGCTGTTAACGAAGTAGATATTTCCACTTCGTTTCTTTCTTTCCAGCTTCCCCAACCTTTTTATGTCAATGCAATGACAGGTGGTAGTCAGCGTGCAAAAGAAATTAATCAGCAATTAGGCATTATTGCCAAAGAAACTGGCCTTTTAGTTGCGACAGGATCTGTCTCGGCAGCGTTAAAAGATGCTAGTTTAGCGGATACGTATCAAATTATGCGAAAAGAAAACCCAAATGGACTCATTTTTGCCAATATTGGTGCAGGCTTGGGTGTGGAAGAAGCAAAGCGAGCGCTTGATTTATTTCAAGCGAATGCCTTACAAATCCATGTAAATGTGCCCCAAGAATTGGTCATGCCTGAAGGAGATCGTGATTTCACTAATTGGCTAACCAAGATTGAAGCTATCGTACAGGTCGTAGAAGTGCCTGTCATTGTCAAAGAGGTTGGCTTTGGCATGAGCCAAGAAACCTTAGAAAAACTCACCTCTATCGGCGTTCAAGCAGCGGATGTGAGCGGCCAAGGCGGAACGAGTTTTACACAAATTGAAAATGCCCGGCGGAAGAAACGAGAACTTTCTTTCTTAGATGATTGGGGGCAATCAACGGTCATCTCTCTTCTGGAATCACAAAATTGGCAAAAGAAACTAACTATTCTCGGCTCTGGCGGTGTGCGTAACTCTCTTGATATTGTCAAAGGACTCGCTTTAGGTGCCAAAAGCATGGGAGTTGCTGGGACTATCTTAGCTTCCCTTATGAGTAAAAATGGTTTAGAAAATACCTTAGCCCTTGTACAGCAATGGCAAGAAGAAGTGAAAATGCTTTATACTCTTTTAGGAAAAAAGACGACAGAAGAATTGACGAGTACCGCACTTATCCTCGATCCAGTTTTAGTTAATTGGTGTCATAACCGTGGTATCGACAGCACTGTTTTCGCAAAACGTTAAAGAGACCAGAACATTAATGTTCTGGTCTCTTTATTTGAGTTCTTTTATCCTACATAAGCATCTAAGATAATTTGTTTTAGTTCACTAATTAATGGTTCTTTCGGATTTGCAGTTGTACATTGGTCTTCATATGCAAGTTCTGCCATACGATCAACTGTTGTGTCTAATGTTTCTTGTGAGACACCTTGGGCTTTCAAGTTCATGTCAATTCCGACTGATTTACCTAAGTCTGCTACTGCTGTTGCTAAAGCTTCTACTAATTCTGCGGTAGTATTTCCTTTTAAGCCTAAGAATTTTGCAATGTCTGCATAATCAGTATCGGCGCGGAAGTAATCATATTTAGGGAACATTGCGTGTTTTGATGGATCTTTCGCATTGTAACGAATAATATGTGGTAATAAAATCGCATTTGTACGACCATGTGGAATGCCATATTCCCCACCAATTTTATGAGCGATAGAGTGACAAATACCTAAGAATGCATTAGCAAATGCCATCCCTGCCATGGTTGATGCATTATGCATTTTTTCGCGAGATTCCATATCTGGACGTTTCACTGAATTTTCTAAATG
Source organism: Enterococcus sp. DIV0712 (assembly GCF_050554855.1). Lineage (NCBI taxonomy): Bacteria > Bacillati > Bacillota > Bacilli > Lactobacillales > Enterococcaceae > Enterococcus > Enterococcus sp. DIV0712. Next base: position 667,564 of record NZ_CP187333.1, on the reverse strand, counting down.
ATCGAAAACTAACTTGATTGCTTGTAAACTTAAACCACGTGTGTAATCTGAAGCCATCACGGAAACATAAGATTCAATAGCATGTGTTAAAACATCCATACCTGTATCTGCAGTGACTGAAGCTGGCACAGACATTACGAACTGTGGATCAACAATCGCTACATCTGGTGTTAACGCATAGTCTGCTAACGGATATTTCACGTGTGTTTCACTATCAGTAATAACGGCAAATGGTGTAACTTCTGAACCAGTTCCTGAAGTAGTTGGGATACAAACAAATTGTGTTTTTTCTGGTTTGGCAATTTTATATGTCCGTTTGCGGATATCTAAGAATTTTTGTTTTGCACCAAAGAACTCTGTATCTGGGTGTTCATAGAACATCCACATGCCTTTCGCCGCATCCATTGCAGAACCGCCACCCAAGGCAATCACTGTATCTGGTTGGAAATCAACCATCATTTTGGTACCTGCATAAACAGTATTTGTTGATGGGTTTGGTTCAACATCAGAAAATACTTCGATTTTCACATCATTTTTACGTTTTTGTAGCTCTTTACGTACGATATCTGCATAGCCAAATTGAACCATACCTGGGTCACAAACTAACATGACACGTTCAACATTTTCCATTTTTTGTAGATATTGTAAAGAATTTTTTTCAAAGAAAATTTTTGGAGGTAATTTAAACCATTGCATATTATTTCTCCGTTTCGCTACCGTTTTAATATTAATTAAGTTAATGGCTGATACGTTTTTAGAAACAGAGTTTTTCCCGTATGAACCACAACCAAGTGTTAAGGATGGAATCATTTCGTTATAAATGTTACCGATACCGCCTTCTGCTGATGGAGTATTCACTAAAATACGACAAGCTTTCATACGTAAACCAAAAGCAACTTGTAACTCTTCATCTTCTGTATGAATTACTGCTGTATGTCCTAAACCACCTAAGTTTAACATCGCTTCACATAGTTCAAAAGCATGCTCTGCATTGTTTGATTTCATCATTGCTAAAACTGGCGATAATTTTTCTCTTGATAATGGATATTCTGGACCTGCACCTTCTAATTCAGCGACTAAAATTTTTGTGCCTTTTGGTACGCTAATTCCTGCTAATTCAGCAATTTTTTCTGCAGAGTTACCGACAATCGCTGGATTTACTGCGTATTTGCCTTCATTCATCACTGCATCTTCTAGTTTTTGTAATTCATTCGGTTTCACGAAGTAAACATTGTGTGCTTCAAACTCAGCTTTGACAGAAGCATAAATTTCTTTATCCACAATGACCGCTTGCTCAGAAGCACAAATCATTCCATTATCAAATGATTTTGAAACAATTAAATCATTAACCGCACGTTTTACTTTAGCCGTTTTTTCAATATAAGCTGGTACGTTCCCAGGACCAACGCCTAGTGCTGGTTTACCTGTTGAGTACGCAGATTTTACCATGCCTGCGCCACCAGTTGCTAAAACAATGGCAATCCCTGGATGATTCATCAAAGCAGATGTTGCATCAATCGATGGTTGTTCAATCCATTGAATACAATTTTCTGGTGCACCTGCTGCAATCGCCGCATCCCGTACAATACGTGCCGCTTCTGCCGAACATTTTTGTGCGCTAGGATGGAAAGCAAAAACAATTGGATTTCTTGTTTTTAAGGCGATTAGTGATTTAAAAATAGTTGTTGACGTTGGGTTTGTTGTTGGTGTGACCCCACATACCACGCCAACTGGCTCAGCAATTTCCATTAAACCGGTTTGTTCGTCTTTGTTAATTACACCCACTGTTTTATCATGTTTAATATTATTCCAAATGTATTCAGATGCATACATATTTTTGATTGCTTTATCTTCATAGATTCCACGGCCAGTTTCTTCGACAGCCATTTTTGCTAAAGGCATATGTTGGTCTAAAGCCGCCATCGCCATTTGATGGACAATGTGATCTACTTGTTCTTGTGTAAAATCTTCCATTGCTTTTAAAGCGACATTCGCTTTTGTTGCTAATTCATCAATCATTGATGAAACATCAACTGTTTCTGTCTTTTCTTTTTTTACTGTTTTAACCATGTTCATCCTCCTAAGAGTTTCATTTTAAAAAACTTTGTTAACTATTTCACATTCACATCATACAACATAAAATGAATCTTGTAAATAGTTTTTGTGATATTTTTCACAACTATTTATAATTTTTTTATCTCAAAAAAAAAGACCTATTCTTTTTTCTAGAATAAGTCTTCAATATCATGCCAGTCCCTTAAAGGATTTTTTGATGTCTGTGCCAATAATTGTTGATAGTCAAAAAATTCATTCGGCTTAACCTTCTGAATGTCTTTGCGACAGTCTTTGACAGATAAATGGGTTTGTTTTTTCCAACGATAGGTGAGTAAATAAGTCAATAAATCTTCTTCGTTGATGGAAGAATAACCTAGTTCACGAAAATTTTGGCACTTCTTTTTAATACTTTTATTGAGCATTTTTTGTTGTAACCAACTTAATTTTTCCTTTGTCATGGGCTCTTCTCCTTCCAACCAAGCGAAAGATTGCTCACTTTTTAACTATCTTCCAACACTATAAAAAGGAACCTTTTTTGTAAACTTAATAGTTAAAAAGGACTTAGGACGTAAGTCCAAATGACCTACCTTCCTAGTCCTACATTTTAAGATAAACGACACGAGCGGAATAGGAATTATCTCTTCTTATTGGCTTTCTCGTGTGACTACTGGTCACAGTTTCGCCTTTGAAAAGCCTGTTCCGCTCTCTTTAACCATTAAATGAATCAGTTGAATCGTTTAGTCTTTCTTTTCTTTTGAAGGATCTGATGTTTCAGGAACTTCAGTTACTTCTTCTGTGACTGTCTCTTCAACTTCTGTGACTGGTACACTAGTTACTGCTGAATCATTTGTAACAGCAGTTCCAGGTGTTACAGTTCGAATTGCTGCACGGTCAAATTCTAAGACAATACCTTCGCAATCGATTAAAACTGTTTTTTCGTTGATTTCACTTAAAACACCATGTAAACCACCAATTGTGACAACACTATCGCCAGTTTTCATTGCGTTTAGTTGTTTTTGACGTTCTTGCTGTTGTTTCTTTTGAGAACGTGTCATGAAAAACATCATTCCTCCTAAAAGGACTAATGTAAAAATCATTGTAAATCCGCCACCCATTTGTTTCACCTCACTCTGCATTATTCACACTACTAACTGTATCAAAAAAATGCTTGAAGAACTAGTTTTTTCCTCTAATTTTTAGAAACTTTTTGCATTCGCTTTATTAAAGCCATATTCTTCAAAAAACGCTTGTCGGAATTCTAATAAATTGTCGTCCATAATTGCTTGACGGACGTTTTTCATTAAGTCTAACAAGAAGTATAAATTATGATACGATGTTAAACGGATTCCGAATGTTTCATCACATTTAATCAAATGACGAATATAGGCCCGCGTATAATTACGACAAACATAACAATCACATTTTTCATCAAGCGGACGAAAATCTCTTGCATATTGGGCATTTTTAACAACCAAGCGACCTTGTGAAGTCATACAAGTACCATTGCGCGCAATACGTGTTGGTAGCACACAATCAAACATGTCAATCCCACGAATCACTCCATCAATTAATGAATCAGGGGCACCCACACCCATTAAGTAACGTGGTTTATTTTCAGGAATTAACGGTGTCGTAAAGTCTAAGACTCGGTTCATTTCTTCCTTAGACTCACCAACAGATAAGCCACCAATCGAATAGCCAGGAAAATCCATACTCACTAAATCTTTAGCACTTTGACGACGTAAATCTTCAAATCCCGCACCTTGAACAATACCGAATAATCCCTGTCTATCAGGATTCGCATGGGCTTTTAAGCCACGCTCAGCCCAACGAGAAGTCCGTTCAATCGAGCGTTTGACATACTCATAGCTTTCATCAAATGGTGGACATTCATCAAAGCTCATCATAATATCTGATCCTAATTTATTTTGAATATTGATCGCTTTTTCTGGAGAAAGGAACATTTTTGAACCATTTAAATGATTTCTAAAATGCACACCTTCTTCTTCGATTTTCCGCATATCACTTAATGAGAAGACTTGGAAGCCACCTGAATCAGTTAAAATAGGTTGATCCCAGTTCATAAATTTGTGTAAACCGCCTGCTTCTTCGACTAAATCTTCACCTGGGCGTAACCATAAATGGTAAGTATTACTTAAAATAACACCGGCACCCATTTCTTTTAATTCTTCTGGTGACATTGTTTTAACTGTCGCAAGTGTACCTACCGGCATAAACATTGGTGTTGGAAATGTGCCGTGAGGAGTAATTAATTCACCTAAACGCGCACCTGTGTGTTTATCTTTTTTGATTAAACGATAACGAATGGCTGGTTCCGTCATTCATTTCCCTACTTTCTACTATAATTTGTCCTCCCATCATCATACTTTTTTTTTATTGAATTTGCAAGGATTTCTCAAGGTTTCTTTCTTCAAAAAAGGATCCTTAAAAAACAGCAACTAGTTCAAATAATTCAAATGAGCTAGTTGCTGTTTGGCACTTATTTTGTCGCTGTATATTTTTCTAAATCTTGCATCGCTGTTTTCACAATTTCAGGGGTAATTTTTTGTTTCATATAATGAATCGTTTCGCCTTCTATACAAGCACGTTCTGCTACTTCTTGATACTCGGCTTCAGTTAAGTCCATGTCCATTTCTTTTAAAGAAATAGGCAAACCTAGTTGGTGATAGAAAGGAATCAATTCAGCGATTTCTTGCCATTTCTCTTCAATGGCTAATTGAACAAACACACCATACGCCACTTTGTTTCCATGCAATTGTCGATGGCTAGCTGGCAGCAAAGTTAGTGCATCATGAATGGAATGGGCACCCGCTGTCCGACCATAATCATCGCCAAAGCCACCCACCATTCCACCAATAATTAAATTCGTTTCGATGACATCAATAAACGATTGATTTAATTGCTGCTCTTCCATCGCTTTTAAAGCATTGATACTTTCATTTAACAAAATATCGCGGCATTTTTCCGCGGCAAAATGAGAAACTTGAATAGGTAACACTTGGACGTCTAACTGCGAAATAATCGCATCTGCTTCGTACCATTTAGCTAATGTATCCCCAATACCTGCCACCATTAAGGACCGAGGCGAATGCAATAACACTCTTGGTTCTACCAACACCAAAGCGTTTGCTTGCGGAAAAACGTCATACCGTTCCATTGCTCCATCTTCTCGATACATTACACTCAATGGCGTGCACGGCGCACAAGTAGCTGCTAAAGTGGGCAAAATAATTACCGGTAACGCCATTTTGTGTGCTAAGGCTTTGCCCAAGTCGGCCACTTTTCCTCCACCAACAGCGACGATGGCCTCTAAATGATTGTCCAGCACTTGTGCTTCTAACTCTTGCACACGTTGATCTGTACAAACACCTCCATAGTTTTCAAAAACAGCTGTTACTTTTTGAAACGTCGGAAAATACGGTTTTGCCGCTTGCCATGACTCAGTCCCGTGTAAAATGAATACACGATGAATATTTCTGCATAATAGTTGTCCTTCTAATAATTCCCACGAACCAATTTCGCAAAGATACTCTTGTGGTGTCCCTCTCACAATTAATGATTGCTCCATCTTGAAAATCCCCTTCATTTTTGACTTTTGAAAATTTTTTTGAAAAAGTTGTATTTTTTCAACTCTACTACTTTTCCTTTTACATATTCTATGATATGATAAACCACATCATAACACAATAAATTTTTATACATTTATTCGCTTTTTTTGAATATTTATAAAAATAATACAAAAAGGAGTTTACGCAAATGACCAAATGTAAAAAATGGCTACAGACGATTTTACCAATTTTATTCTTGTTGCTCTCATTATTACCTATTAAAGAAACTTTTGCAGCCGAAAACGATCCAGTCTATGACAAAATCATCCAAAAGGGAGAACTAGTTGTCGGCTTATCCGCAGACTATGCCCCTTATGAATTTCATGCAAAAGTAGATGGTGAAGATAAAATTGTCGGTTTTGATATTTCTATTGCTCAAAAAATTGCCGACGATTTAGGCGTTAAATTAAAAATCGAAGAACTAGGCTTTGATGCTCTGTTAGGGGCCTTAAAAACTGGCAAGATTGACATGGTCATCTCTGGCATGTCGCCAACGCCTGAACGATTAAAAGAAGTAGCTTTTTCTCAACCATATATGAACGTTCAACAAAGAGTCATTGTTCGGAAAGAAGACAAAGATAAATTTCATTCCACTAAAGATTTCGAAGGCGTTCGTGCAGGTGCCCAAAAGCAAACGACACAAGAAGAATTAATTAAAACCGAATTAACCGGTGCTGTCCCTACTTCTCTTCAAAAAATTCCAGATTTAATTATGAATCTAAAAAATAATAAATTAGATGCAGTCGTTATGGAAGAACCGGTTGGCGAAGCCTATGTTTCTCAAAATGAGGATTTAGCTTTTGCTGATGTTACCTTTGAAAAAGGCTCAAAAGATACTGCCGTTGCTTTTCCTAAAGATGCGCCCGTTTTGACGGAGAAAGTAAATGCCTCTATTAAACAAATTAATGATCAAAAATTAATGGACGGTTATAAAAAAGAAGCCAATCAATTAATGTTCCAAAAAGATCAAAGCTTTTTACAAAAGTATGGAAAGTTCTACCTTAACGGTGCGGGCTATACCATTTTCCTAGCTTTCATTGGTGTTTTGTTTGGTGCCATTTTAGGGGCATTACTTGCCTTAATGAAGTTAGCCAATTCCAAAATTTTACGTGGCATTGCCATTGCTTATATTGAATATGTTCGTGGCACTCCTTTGCTTGTTCAAATTTTTATTGTCTATTTCGGGACAGGCGTTCTTGGTTTAGACTTATCAAAAGTAGCAGCTGGTTGTATTGCCCTTTCTTTAAACAGTGGTGCATATGTAGCAGAAATTATTCGTGCTGGTATTCAGGCAGTTAATAAAGGACAATTGGAAGCTGCTCGTTCTTTGGGAATGAATCAAAACCAAGCAATGCGATACATCATTTTCCCACAAGCTATTAAAAATATTTTACCAGCGTTAGGCAATGAATTTGTTACAGTAATTAAAGAATCTTCCGTTGTTTCAGTCATTGGTGTTTCAGAACTAATTTTCCAAGCTGGCAACGTTCAAGGAGCAAGTTTTAAACCCTTCTTACCTTACTTAATTGTATCGTTAATTTATTTCGTCCTAACCTTTACTATCTCACGTCTATTAGGTGTTGCTGAAAGGAGAATGAGTACTAGTGATTAACATTAAAAAATTACAGAAAACATTCGGAAAAAATGAAGTACTTAAAGGAATTGACTTAGAAATTGAAGCTGGTGAAGTTGTCGTAATTATTGGCCCTTCTGGTAGTGGTAAAAGTACTTTTTTACGTTGCCTGAACTTATTAGAAACACCAACTGGTGGCAGCGTTGAATTTGAAGGAAAAAATTTATTAGATAAAAATACCAACATTGATCAACTTCGTCAAAAAATGGGAATGGTATTCCAAAATTTTAATCTTTTCCCGCATAAAAATGTCTTGGAAAACTTAACGATTAGTCCTGTTAAAGTAAAAAAAGAAGCCGCTTCTGAAGCCACAGAACATGCTCTTTCTTTACTGGAACAAGTTGGTTTATCAGATAAAAAAGAAAATTATCCCTCTCAACTTTCTGGTGGGCAACAACAACGGGTAGCGATTGCTCGTGCTTTAGCCATGCGCCCTGACGTGATGCTGTTCGATGAACCAACTTCTGCCTTAGACCCTGAAATGGTGGGCGAAGTGCTATCCGTTATGAAAAATTTAGCTATTGAAGGGATGACAATGGTGGTGGTTACCCACGAAATGGGCTTTGCAAAAGAAGTTGCGGACCGTGTCATTTTTATGGATGCAGGAATCATTCAAGAAGAAGGCACACCTGAAGAAATTTTTGATGCGCCACAAAACCCAAGAACACAAGATTTTCTAAGAAAAGTTTTATAAAAAGGAGCACCTGGTATGGATCGCAAGAATATCGCAACACGTTACCAACAACCTACTGAAAATTTACTCATGGATATTGCAACATTGGCGAAAAAGACCCCAAATTTAATCGATTTATCGATTGGTGACCCTGACTTAATTACCGATGAGCGGATTATCGAACAAGCAGCTAACGATGCCAAAAATGGGCATACAAAATATACCGCTTCTGATGGTAGCGAGGCATTCATTGAGGCGGTCATTCAGTTTTATCAGTCACATTATCAATTATCTTTTCAACCGAATCAAGTCCGGGCCACAGTTGGCGCTCTGCACGGAATGTACCTTGCCTTACAAGTGATTCTAAATCCTGGAGATGAAGTGATTATTCATGAACCTTATTTCTCTCCTTATAAAGACCAAGTCCTTTTAGCAGATGGCGTTCCGGTCTTTTTACCAACCTATGAAGAAGATGGTTTCCAAATTGATGTAGCTCTTTTGAAAGAAAAAATCACGCCTAAAACCAAAGCGATTATTCTTAATTCACCGAATAACCCGACAGGCGCTGTTTTCTCTGAAGAAACTTTCAGAGAAATTGCACAGGTAGCTATTGAACACAACTTATACATTCTTTCAGATGAAGTTTATGAAGCCTTTTGTTTCCAAGAAACGTTTACTCCCATGGCTACGTTTGCTCCAGAAAATACTATCACTTTTGGTAGCTTTTCAAAAGCCTTTGCAATGACTGGTTGGCGTATTGGTTATATGATTGCCCCAGACTATATTAACGAAGTAGCCAAATTAATTAATGAAGGCGTTACGTATTCTGCGCCTACGTTGTCACAGCAAGCAGGAATCTATGCGTTACAACATTTTGACGAATTTGTAGACCCAATCGTTGAAGTGTTCCAAACACGTTTAGAGTATGTGGCCCAACGAGTAGCAAAGATCCCTTTCCTTTCGCTTCATCCAGTCAAAGGAAGTATTTACGCCTTCATTAATATTCAAAAAACTGGACTAACTTCCGTTCCTTTTGTGGAAAAGCTTTTAAAAGAGACACAGGTATTAGTGATTCCTGGAAAAGCATTTGGTGAAACAACGGGCGATGAGTACATTCGTTTAGCCGCAACACAAAATTTAGATTTATTAAAGGAAGCGTTCGATCGAATTGAAAGAATGACCTTTGAATAAAAAAGCTTCTGCATTAGCTAATAATCATAGCTAATGCAGAAGCTTTTTAGATTTCTTCTATCAATTCAATCGCTTGCCCACCAACATGCGGTGGAATCGACATAGTCATCGGTGGCAAGCCCACGACTGTGAAACGGACTTTGGTCCCTTTTTTCAAGTGAGACAGTGGGATACTTTCCTCTAACTGTTCAACAAGTATGTTTAAAATTACCCCATGAGAAAATAAGGGCACAATAGATTCTGGATCACTTTCTGCTTGAATATTTTCTAAATGTAATCGCATTGATAATGGCTGCGTCTCATTTAACACACTGGCCTCTGCTAAATTCCCTGTAAAAACAGCAATTTTTTCAGTCATTTGTTTGCCTCCTTTTTAAACATCATATTGAAGAGAATTAATTCCATCCCCTAAAAATTCTGAAGCGTTGTTAAATTCGGCAGGATCATATTTGGTATAGGAAACTTGTAATGTCAAAGTAATATTCCTTAAGGTTTCAGAATGGGCAAATTTCTCTTGAGCTTGTTGTTTGAATTCTTTTCTAGTAGTGTATCCGTCATCCCCATCGCGGAAAATTAATAACGCCCAAGTTGGCGGTGTGCCGTCGATAAAGTATGGTAAGAAGCGATCATCCGTTGTCTCTTTAATCGCCGCTGTCACGATTTGTAGCAATTCATTTTTTTGTTCAGGACTTAATAAGTTACGAATACTTTCCCAATAGGCCACTCGGATCACGACTAAATATAACGGCGCTTCATAACGTGTAGAAATATCAGAAAATAAATCGAATCCTTCCTCGTACATTTTTGCTGTTCTTAAATTAGTTACTGCATCTAACGCATTTAACTGAGAAGTTTCTTTACGTAAGCGAATATTTTCTTCTTCAATCGTACGAATTTGATAAGTCACAGCATAGATTGTTAAACAGTAGAGCGGCGGCATGATTAGCCAAAATAATGAGCCATAGCTAAACAAATCATGATAGACATACTGATATACAACATAAGTCAATTGTAGAAAAATAAATATAAGCGAAAATGTTAACCCCGCTGTAATTCCTACAAAATAGGTAACAATAATTAAGATAACTGAAATTAATAGACAACTTAAGTCCACAAAGAAATCATTCGTTCCTAAGGCCATAAAGATGGTTGTGCCGACAACCAAAACAATTCCTACCAACAAAGTTAAATCCAAAAGTAAGGTCACTCGTTTTTGATTCACTCTATTCCCCACCTTTCAAATTCTTCTTCACGATGAAGAACGCACTTAATCCAATAATAGTCATACCAATTAAGAAGACAAATAGATAAATCATTAATTTATGATTATTGACAATTCGTTTACCTAATGATTCGTTGCTGACGTTGCTTACACGTTTTTTGAAACGATAATCATAGCGACGATAGTTCGGATCGACCACAATGGCATCTCCTTTGTACATAGAAGTATTCTTCTCTGTATTCACTTGTGTAGAGGCTAAAAAGACACCTTGTGATTTAGCTCCTGTTAAGATTAACGCCGCGGCTTTCGCATTATATGGAGAAAACATTAACTGCGCCGTACCGATTTGTTTACCATAATCTTTTTCAATGCTCAGTTTCTCGTTTGAAACAAAACGTGTGAAGTCCTTATCATAATGGAAATACAACTGATCGTTTAACTTACGAATCATCGGATTATCCTTAGGCGTACCAAAAATAATCAAGTTATGATTTTCTAATGCCGCATTTTTAGGCGCTTTTTTATAATACGTAATCTCACCGACATTACTTTCGGCATAATTACCAATTAAGTTAAATAAATTGGTCAACACTTTAAAATAGTTGTCGTCCATTTTTTCTGGTAATAAAATCGCTAAATCAGCAAAAGAACGGCTTCTGATAAAAATGTTCGGATAGTTATTAAATAATATGTCATTCAGTTCTTCTGTTTGAATAAACGCATTCGAATTATTTTCAATAAAGGCCCATGGAGTCTGACCATTTCGCAAAACTTCTGGTGATTTAACATTCAAATCAAAAGCAACTTTTAAAACAAAACTATCAGCAATTTCTAAGTTCTTTGGAAATTCGAGATTTAATTCATCACCGTTCGCACGAGCAGCGGTTAATTTCTTGCTGCCAATTGGTTTGTCATTGGCGTAAACCGTCACTAAAGAAGAATCAAAATCTAAGTTTTCAGCGTATTTAAAATGTAAATGCACGCGACTTCCATTGGCATTGTTTCGATCCACTGGTAAATTGACAAAGTACGTTTGTTCTTGGTGATAAGCCCCTTCTAGTTTGTCCCCCGTTGAGGTTAATGGATAATTTCCATCAAATTCTAAAGTTGAACTAAACGTATCGGTATTCTCATCAACTGTTGTCTCTTCTTTATCTGTTTGGGTCATTAATTCATAATTGGCTAAATAACGTCCCGCACGAACAAGTAAGTCCTCATCTTTAGAAGTAGCTACTAAAACATGCTTATCTGGTTGATTGAAAAATTTTAAGACAGCCTGGTCTTCCACGCGTTTGCTATCAATTTGACTTTTATACTGATCTGGTAATTTATCATAGCTGGCAATAATCAACTGATAGGGTGCAGACTGTTCTTTGTTCAAAGAAGCCATTGGCAACAATTCTTCTGAGGTAGTAATCAAACGAGCAGCACCAGCTAACGCATGGGTCGCTGCAGCTAATTCTTTTTCCGATGCATTTTCTGGTGTCAAAATAACACTGTGTTTATTCGCAATCGTGTCTGCTCCCACAAAATGATTATAAAAAGAATGAATCGTATTCTCTGGTAATTGTAAATCGTATTGGAAGTTTACGTTAGATCCTTCATACATCGTTAACCAATTTGCTGGAGTTTCAATTAAATTATACATGTCGTTTCCTGCCTGATTAATAATTTGGCCTTCAACAGTCAATGTATTTGTCTCTTTAATCAGTTCCAAAGGGATTTCAATCGTCTTTTGTTGAATACCAGTCGTATTTTCAGGACGCCAAGAATAAAACTTCACACCATTAACTGCCACAGTTAAATCTGAGGTCTGATTATTTTTTAATTGTGTGATTTGGTAGGTCATATTGAATGATGCTTTTTTTACGTCCCAATAATCAATTTTTGTAAAATACATGGTGCTACGGACAGAAGTACCTGTTAAAGAGATTGTTTTATTTTGAAAAGGTTGTGTAAAGGTATGGTTGTCTTGTTCTTTGTTTTCGGCGTATACGGTCGGACTTGCGATACCAATCAGAATTGCCAGAAAGAACAACCCTATTAAAGTGACTGTTTTTTGTTTCATTGCACGTTTCCTCCTTATTTAAATCGTTCAGTTTTGTACCATTTTGTTTGTGTTTGTTTATGAAAAACATTTTCTTTAATATACATCACCATGCCATAAGCGGCGACTACTAGCCACATCTGACTGTATGTAATATACATCAAGGCAATAATTAAGATATTCTCTAAAGTCATTTCGCCTTTTTCGGTTGTAATACTGACAAAAGTACTGAAAATAAATAACAAAATCGCTAACAACCACAAGGAATTGCTAAATCCTTGCAGGGTCGTTGTTAAGTAACCAGACATTGATAAAACTAACATGATGTCTGACAAAACGAGCGATGTCATTAAGAGAAAATAAATGGACAAGAAATATAAAATATCAAAACGGATCCGACTCGCTTTAGGATTAAACAATAATTTAGCATTTTTAACAATGACATAAATATTGCCTTTGACCCATCGCGTCCGTTGCCGGAACCAAACTGACAAAGTTTGCGGCTCTTGCTCCCACGTCACTGCTTTTGGTTGAAACTTAATTTTATAGCCCATCATATAGATGCGGAAACTGATTTCTGTATCTTCGGCTAACGCTTTGTCATCCCAGCCGCCAATGGCTTCAATAATACTACGACGAACAATGAAATTTGTACCAGGAATCGTGCATAACTTAAATAATTGAAAACGACCGGCTTGTGCCATCCATTGAAAGGCCAGTGTCTCGATATTAATAAAGCGTGTCAACAAGCTTGCATTGCGATTTCTCGTTCTAAATTTACCAATAACCGCGCCGTATTCCTCACTAGCGATTAACTCTCCAACTAAATAACGGAGTGCATTCGGTTCAGGTGTATTGTCCGCATCATAAATGGCAATCACGTCCCCCTTGGCTTGCTTGAAACCAATGTTTAAGGCATTAGACTTACCTTTCCCACCTGTTATATTGTCTGTATTAATAATCTGCAAATTTCGATTAACCGCCTTTTTTTGGACATTCGCTAAAAGCTCAGCACTATTATCACTTGAGTTGTCATTAATCACAATAATTTCATAGCGATCTTGCGGATAATTAAAATTCAATAACGCTTCAACTGTTCGCACAATGACAATTCCTTCATTATGGGCCGGCACCATAATTGAAACAAACGGCGCGTCTTCGTCCTCTACAGGTGGTGGTGCGACAGGATCTGTTTTTAAATAATAAACATAGCCAAAAATAACTAAGAGAATATTTACAATTAGTAGACTCCAAATAATGATAGTTGCTGTTAACATTACAATGTCAGCAATGGTCATTTGTCTTCCTCCTTATTAATATATTTCGACCGATAATTCTTTCGTCCAATCATAAACAAAATAATCAGGATGATTAAAGTCAGTGTAACAACGCCAACTAAAATATTATTTGTGATGCTGAAAAAGAATGAAAATAACCCTGTAAATCGTTGTTTTTCAACTGTTGAGGCCCCTGTATCAGCCAAACCATTGACAATTTGATTGTTTAAGAAGAACCGATTATTCCGAAATTCGATTTTCTGCGTTTGTGTTTGAACAGTGAAATGTTGATCCGCTTCTGAAACACTAAACACTATTGGTGCTTCCTTGACTTCTTGAATTAGATGATCCACTTCTTTTTTAGAATTTGGAAATGAAAAACTAATGGTGGTCGGCATTGGAAATCGATAGTCATTCGGATTATCTTTATCCGTCCATTCAATCCCCGATAAATAATCATACGGTAAATCAAACAAAGCATTCTTATAAGTGATTGATTCTCCCGTTTGGTTCCGATAAAAAACGCGTTCAATCGGCGGATTTTCTCTTAGAATCACTGTATCACTAATTGCTAGACCATCCTCTTGGTATTGAAGGTCTTGATTCCAGTATCCTGGAGCAGAAATGCCTACTGGATAGACATGTCTGTCGACCAATAAACTAATCTGCTGCTCCATCAATTGTTTCAAAGCACGTTGGTCATTTAAATCAACATTGTTAACGACCGGTGTTTCTAAGAAAATAACCCCCGTCGAAGCAAACGCACGTAACGCATTCGTAAATAGTTTATAAGGTAAAATCGTATTGTTTTGTGAAACGCTCGTACTGGATAAAATATAAGGATACGTGGTTTTAACTAATTCTTCTTGCAAATAGGTTGCCACAGACATATCTCTTAACGGGTTAAAATCAGAAATCGTCAAAAACGGCCGTGACATTTTTTCACTTTCCAGCCATTGACTAATTACGTCTAAGCTTTCTAAAAAAACAGCGCCTTTGCGTTCAAACATTGGGAGAAAAGCATGCCCATTCTCAATTACACCAAATGGATATTCTTCTGGTGCTAATTCTTGTGTTTTTAATCGGCCAACCGTCTGACCTTGCGTATTTTCCAGCACAACTGATTGATCTTGAAAAGGCAATACTTGAGAAAAGCGGTTTTTTTCATCTTCTAACCGATATTGACGATGACTTAATTCTTTCCACGTACCGCTAAAATATTGTTTTTCATCGTCACGCATGTTTCGACCAATGTGTAATTGTTTACCTTTAAAATGAACTCGATCTGCTAGAAAATCAGAGGCAATAACGCCGGCTTGTTCAGGCCAATTCACCATAGAAATCAAACTGTCATAGCCATCATTTAGCAATTCGCCAGGCACATAGTCTGACACCGCCACACTCTGAACTTCTACCCCAAAACTCGTCAACACTCGTTGTAAAGCATCCACATCATTTTCTTTTTTCTCAGCAATATTCAAGCTGTCATAGACAAGTAAGACATGTTTACTTGGTGCAGCCAGCGCCGGTTTGGCAAAGCCACAAAAAACGAAAAAGAGTAAGAAACACACCCAGCCAATAAGATATTGTTTATTTTTCAATTCCCTCTACCTCCCCAATGACTTGTGGTGTTGTATCTTGCCACATTCGTTTACCAATAACATCAGAAACAATTTGTAACAAGAGAAAATCTAAAAATACTGAGACTAAAAACAAATGACGTACTAAGTCACTATCCCCATCAATAATAATTGTTGAAATGAAAACAACTAATAAATTTAGATAAATTCCTGTCATTAAAAAGAAGCGAAAAACTAATCTGGGTTCGTTTCTCTTGATTCCTCTGTATAAACCAACGCCATATAAACCAAACAGAATCACGCCTAATAATAGATAGAAAGCAAAGTTTTTAGGGAAAAAACTGGCTTTAATACGGTTATACACCATAAAAAATTTAGATTGTTCCAGCGGTGCACGCCCCGTCGTTTTCTCAAAATTCCCCACATTATTAGGCTTTACTAAGTAAACATTTGGGACCGCTGAATTCAGTCCTTGCCATAATTCAGATGGATAATTTAAATAATTCAATAACACCCATCCAAAACTCGTTTTATCAAAAAAATCTTTTTTCATTTGTTCAGAAGTTGGTGATACAGGACTGTATTCTTCAAAGTAGGAACGTCCCTTTTGCAACCCATATTGCGGGTTGATTCCGCCCTCTGACATCCGTTTATCTGGAACCTTACTATCCTTCATTACACCGCGCGTCATGCTGTGGTAGACATCACGTTCATAGATATCGTTAGGAACGATAAAAGCTGCTAACGTTGTAAAACCAATCAACGCAATTAAAAAGGCCGTCATTGACAATCGTTGGTAACGTTGTGACAAGTAGACAAAAAATCCTAATCCAGCAATAATTACGCCAATAATCAGCAAATATTCTTGGCGTGTTGTCCCTATTAAAAGTACTACTGCTTGTGCCAAGATAACCAAAACTATTCTTCTGAGCCAAGTTCGTGGTTTCGTCACCCGATAAAAATAGACTGAAAATGCTAAGACACTCACAGAAAGTAAAAAACTCGTCGCTTCTGTATAAAAGGAATTAAAATAAATCGTATAGGAGGTATCTCCCAAGATGAAAATAACCAACAAAGAGATAAGATAACTTTTTTTCAAAGACACGCCTTCGGTTAAGCCTCGTACCAGAATATAAATTGACACTAAAAAACAACTAAGATAAACGAAACCTAAGAAACGAATATCGAAAAGTGTTTGACTATAAAAAAGTTTATTAAGCCAAATGGCAATGGTGATGAAAAATTGTTGAGTGGAAACAAAGTGCGTCGTTGTTTCATTAAAATAACGCATAATTGAAAAGTCCTTAACAAAATAGGCCACATTGTCGTAGCTATCACCATTGACACGATAAAGACTATTTGAATTTAACACACGAAAATACTCGCCATTATCTCCCAAGCCATTAATCGGATAAACAAATAACAAAATGCTTGTCACTAACCCAATCCCTAAAACAGCCAAAAGACTTGGAGAAATATAACGACTCAACCATTCAAAAGCCGAGTTCATGTATTTTTTGATCTTTTCCATGCTTTCACCTCATCTAGAAATCATAGGCCAAAAGAGCCATTAAGTTATTATAGGAATAGACTTGTTTCGTAACTTTATCACCAAATCCTCCATAAATCGGACTGCTTGAATCCATAATTTGAAAATTATTAAGTACTGTAATTGCCGCACGATACAACTCTTTGTC
Source organism: Enterococcus sp. DIV0712 (assembly GCF_050554855.1). NCBI lineage: Bacteria > Bacillati > Bacillota > Bacilli > Lactobacillales > Enterococcaceae > Enterococcus > Enterococcus sp. DIV0712. The sequence goes on along the minus strand of NZ_CP187333.1, from coordinate 650,560 downwards.
ATTTTCGGCAACACCAATTAAAGCCGCTATCGCATAACTGGCTGCAGATTGATTTTTATCCACAGGTGATCCATTTAAATCATACGAGTTAAAAAGCGTTCCTTGCTGAACTTGTTTTCGCACAAAATCAATACTAGTCTGCTTCGCCATACCCACTTCACTTAAATGGACAATCGTTAATAAAGATTCAATAATATTAAGTGTTCCGTTGTTTTCGTATTTATTTGTTTGATGATTAAACTTCGTTTGATAAAGAGGTAAATCATCAGAAATATAGCCATCATCTATTAATTGGTAATGATACTGCAAGTAGTCTGCTGAAATCCCAAATTCTTTGTATAGATAACCCAGCGTAATTAAGTCAATATAAAACAAAGAAGTTTCTGAAGACTGTTGTTTTGATTTACTATCGTAAAAATCAATTAGAATATTATCTTTCATAGAGGTTTTCATAAAACTCTTGCCTAATTTTTTAATTTCTTGATCGTACTGATCTGTTTTAAAATGCCCCCCTGCTTCAATTAATGAACGAATGATCCGTAAATCATCAATCGAGGCATTGACATTGTATTTATTGCCTTGTTCGTCAATTCGGTAACTAAATTGGACACCGTCGTAAAAGGTGTCTTTCGTCTGCTTGTAAAAATTATCAAAACGTCCCTGCGTATCAAAAGCTAAATTACGCAAATATAGACCCGAAGACTCACTTAGCAACTCATGTCCTGTGGCGACATCTTTGCGTTCAGCATCTGGTAAATAATTGGTTAAAAAACCGCCGTCTGTTTTGAGCCGGGTTTCAATAAAAAACTTCAACAAATCTTTGCGTTCAGCGGTTTCTTTTGTGTGAAATTCATGTTTTGTTAAAAAATGTTGTTTGTCTGTCGACATTAAGCGTTGAATTTTTGGATTCACTTTTTCCACCTCTACTTTATAGGATTTTTCTCTAAACAAAAGAAAATATCCTCCCAGAAGCACCACGAATACCCCAATAAAAATCCAAAGTTTTCTCTTCATTGTTACGCCTCTTTTCCTCACTTCTTTATTGTCAGTGTACACAAAAGTACTTGTTTTTGCGAAACTTACGCTACCTCTTCAAGCGCAAGAAAAAAAGCAATCCATAAAAATAAAAGGATTGCTTTAACCGTTTCGTCGATCATTTCCTGTCATCGTAATCTCTTTTGACAGATAACGCACACGTTCCATAATTCGTCTGGCTTTTAGCGGCTCTTGTTCTCCTCGTTGCGTCACGGTTAAATGCTCTTCTAAAGCTTTTAAATCTAGATTGGAAGAGAAAAAAGTAACTAATTGTTCTTGCATTCGGTATTGCAAGATTACGCTTAAAACGTCGTCACGAATCCAACTAGTCATGGATTCCGCACCAATGTCATCAATCATTAATATAGGGGATTTTTTTACTGCATCGAGCTTTTCACCAACTTGGTCGCGACCAATGGCTTGCTTCATTTCTACTGTAAATGTTGGAAAATGAACAATTGTCGTAGTAAATCCACGTTCTGCTAAAGCATTAGCCATCGCACCTAATAAGAAAGATTTTCCTACACCGAAGGGGCCTTGTAAATAGAGCCCTTTATGAAATTCTTTTGGTGTCGCAGGATATTCTCTTAAAAATTGCATTGCTTCTGCTAACGCTTTGGCTCTACCTTGAGAAGATGGATCGAAATCTCGTAAATTTGCTTCTCGGACATCTTTTGGCATGTCCATTGCCCTTACTCGATTACGAATTTCTTCTTCCTTCTGACGGGCGATTAAATCAGCCGTTGGGACATACGTTACATCAATGTAATGAAAATTCAACATTAATCTTGGCTCATATCCTGGAGCAATCATTGCCGGATCGTTTAATTGAAATTTCTTTTTTTCTTGAACAAATTCATACAGCTTAGCATAACTTTTACGAATATCTTCATCGCTTAAACGCTCTCGGTTTGCTTGTATAAAGGCTTGAACATCTTGATCTTTCAATACTTCGTTAACCAGCTCTTCATATCGTTCATTGATGTCACGCTTCTGGATAATTTTTGACATTTCTTTTCCTACGTCTTCCATCATTGGTCACCTCCTTGGTTTAAAAATTCTTGAATTTGTCGATCTAACTCGGCTTGTTCTTCTGGGGAAAGTTTTGTTTCATCGTTTGGCTGATCTGCCCATTCTGGCAATCGCTCTTGTCGAACAGTTTGGCGTTTCCCTGAATAATTTTGTTGTCGCTGTTTTTGTTTGGTTTGGCTTTGTTTTGCCAATTCTCTGACATGTTCAATTGCTTTTTCTGGTGAATGAATGCCACTTTGTCCCCATTCATTCGCAATTCGATTCACATACTCCGCTTTTAAAGTCGGTTGTTGTTGAATATTGTAAACATAGTTAATCAAAATATTAATCACACTAGTCGGTAAGCCTGATTTGGCAACCAAATATTTCACTAATGAACGTTCTTGTGGTGTCGTATAGCCGCCTCGACTATTTTTTAAAGCTTCTAAATATTGAATAGGCGGATTCTTTTCACTATCCATAATCATTTGAATATCCAGTTCAGAAAAACCATTCATTTTTAATGCGTTATATCGATACGTTTGTTGCTCTTCCACCGTCAATTGTGCTTGCTTGTTTGTCACTACGTTTGTTGATTGTGGTTTTTTATCAGGATCAAACGCTTGATGAATCGTTCGCACTAATTCCTTAGGCAAAATTCGACTTGTATAATAGTCAAATGATTTCGAAGCAAAGTCTACCATATCTAACTCATTGATGCCATATAATTGATGAAAAACATAGACTTCTTCTTGAAAACTAGCCTCATCTTCAGGCAGTTGTAAACCTAAACGGTGCAAACCTTCCACAAAATAGTGCCAATCAAAAGAATCCGTTGATACAGAAATTTTCTTCGATTTTTCTTTTTGAGAAAAAGTTTCTTGAATCGTTGTCAATCGGTTCGCTTCGGAAACAATTTGTTCTTCTTTAAAGGCATAAACCTCTTGAAAGCTAGCGGAAACATTTTGATAGCCCTCTGTTTTAGTAGGATGCGGTTGGAACTTTTGCACTAATTGATCAAATTTCCGTTGTCCAACCCGATTAAATAACACTAAAGCTAACACTTCATCTTTAAAAAAACGAGTGGCTGTTTCAGGTGCTTTTAAATAATATAAATAACAATCTCCTAATTCCCGATCTGTTTTTTTATACGTTTCTAGCAACCCAATGCCTTCTAATTTGTAGCAAGCTTCTTCTAATTGTTGGCAACTCAAGTCCAGCAAACTAATTAAATCTGCATGAAACAGCGAGCCATCCTCCTCTGAGTCTGTTGTTTCAGATAACAAAAGCCAATATAAACTAAACGCATTGGCGCCGACAATTGGTTGATATAAAAAGGTTAAAACCTCTTTCTCTTGATCAGAAAGCGGTGAATCAATAACCGCTTGAAAAATATTTTTTGGTTGGATTCTTTGCCGATTTCCTTTCAAAGAAAGACCTCCTTTTTAATTTTCTGAGTCAGGAGAAGAAGATTTTGCTTTGTCGACAATGTCCTGTAACTCTTTCAAAAACACGCTCATATCTTTGAATTGTCGATAAACACTCGCAAAGCGGATGTAGGCAATTTCATCTAGATTGACTAAATCTTCCATCACATATTCACCGATAAGCGTTGTAGAGACTTCATTTTCCCCTAAACTACGCACTCGATTTTCAACATTATCGACAATTTGAACCATTTGTTCCATAGCAACGGGTCTTTTTTCCGCAGAGCGAATGAGCCCACGCAAAATTTTATCACGATTAAATTCTTCACGATCCCCATTTTTCTTGATTACAAGTAATGGCGCCGCTTCAATTCTTTCAAATGTAGTGAACCGATAACTGCAATTTTCACATTCACGACGACGGCGAATTGCACGTCCATCATCTGCTTGACGGCTATCAATAACACGGGAATTATTATGATGACATCTTGGACAACGCATAACGTTCACCTCTTCTATTCTGTATAATTTTTGTTGCCTATATTATAACATGAAATTGCGCTATTACTAGGTCTTTAGAACTGGTTCTTAGTTGAATCTTTGCCATTCTTTAATAAAAACAAAGACTTTCACTGTTTTTTCTGAAATTTTCAAAACATTTTACGCCATAAAAAAAATATTCACTTCTTTCCAGTTTGTTCCTCTAGCCACTTCTTCACTTGTTGTTCCGTTTCTTCTCTAGTTCCTTGATTATAAAACACGATATCTGCTCGTTCTTTTTTCATTTCAATCGGCCATTGGCTAGCAATTCGTTGTTGCGCTTCTTCTTCTGTTAATTGGTTTCGGGCCATCAGACGCTCTTTTTGAATCTTTTCTGGTACATATACCACAGCAACTTGATCCATGATCGCCTCATAATGAGCTTCATAAAGCAGAGGAATATCAACAATAACAAGGGCGGCTTTCTTTTTAGCTTCTTCAATTTGACGTAAAATTTCTTTTCTTAAAAAAGGTTTCAACGTTTCATTTAATAGCTCTCTTTTTTGAGGACTAGCAAAAATTAATTGTCCTAATTTTTTCCGATCCAATTCACCAGTTGTTAATACTATTTCTGGTCCGAAAGTTTCAACGATTGCGGCTAAGGCTGGTTGCCCTTTTGCAACAATTTCGCGGGCGATAATGTCGCCGTCAACAATTGGATAACCTGCTTTTTTAAAAAGAGCAACAACCGTACTTTTACCTGTCGCAATCCCTCCTGTAATGCCTAAAACTTTTGTCATTTCAATCGACGACCTTTCAATTGTTGGCATTGTGGACAATAATGCGTACCACGTTGTGCCACTTTTGTTTTAACAATTGGCGTACCACAACGATTGCAAGGTAAGCCTGTTTGCCCGTAGACATTCAACGCTACTTGAAAAGTCCCTGCTTCTCCTAACGCGTTTAGATAGGTGCGGATGGTGGTTCCACCTGCTTCAACAGCGCGTGCCAAGACGTCAATAATTGCTTGATACAACGTAGCAACTTCCGCAGGTTTTAAGGAATCTGCTGGTTGTTCTGGATGGATTTGCGCGTGCCAAAGTGCTTCATCTACATAAATATTCCCCAAGCCCGTCACTAGCTTTTGATCTAACAGCAATGGCTTAATTGCTTTATGATGCTTTTTCAAGCCTTGTTGAAAAGAAGCTAATTGGAAAACGTCTGGTGTTGGCTCTGGGCCCAAAGCTAAAATCCCTTTATATTGATGACCTTCATTCTTAGGAACCAATGTCATACGGCCAAATTTCCGTACATCTAAATAACGTAATTGCGTGCCATCTGTAAAAGTAAACATTACATGGGTATGTTTGGCAATTTCATCATCAGCCTGATGAAACTCATATTTTCCTTCCATCCGTAAGTGAGAAATCATATCATTATCAGACAATTTAAAAATCAGAAATTTTCCTCTTCGCTCAATCCCTTCAATCGTTTGACCAGCTAATTGACCTTGAAATACATCAACTTCTGGTGATTCAATAATTCTTGGCCAAAAAACAATGACTTCTTGAATGGTTTTTCCTACAACAAGTTTTTCAAGTCCTTTTCGCACTGTTTCTACTTCTGGTAATTCTGGCATTATTTTTGCTCCTTTATATAAAGAGGTCTGAACGCTTAGATATCAACGTCCAGATCCTACTTATCCTTATTTTATTCATCGTTCTTAATGGGTAAGCTATTATTTTGCTTCATACCATGTTTTTCCCCAACTGCTATCGGTGATAAGTGGCACATGTAAGGAAACTGCGTGCTCCATCACTTCTTTGACGAGTTGATTTAATTGTTCTAATTCTGATTCTGGTACTTCAAAAACTAATTCATCGTGCACTTGTAATAACATTGTCGCTTGTAATTTTTCTTCTTTTAAACGACGCGCCATTTCAATCATCGCAATTTTTAAAATATCTGCGGCACTTCCCTGAATCGGTGTATTAATCGCTGTACGTTCAGCGAACGAACGTAGATTAAAGTTTCTTGAATTAATATCACTTAAATAACGACGACGATGATACAATGTTTCCACATAGCCTTTGTCTTTGGCATCGCGGACTATCTCTTCCATATACTGCTTCACGCCTGGATATTTTTCAAAATAGGTGTCAATATATTGTTGTGCTTGCTTCCTAGTAATGCCTAAGTTTTGGGACAAGCCATAATCACTGATACCATAGACAATTCCAAAATTCACCGCTTTAGCTTGACGACGCATGTTAGGTGTGACATCTTCTGCTTTTTCAACACCGAAAACTCGCATTGCAGTGCTGGCATGGATATCTTGCCCTTCCACAAACGCTTCTTTTAAATGCTCATCATTAGAAATATGCGCGAGCACACGTAACTCGATTTGAGAGTAATCAGAAGAGAAAATCAACCAATTATCCTCTCTTGGTACGAAGGCTTCTCTAATTTTTCGGCCTTCTTCTAAACGGATAGGAATGTTTTGTAAATTGGGATCTACTGAGCTTAACCGTCCTGTTTGTGTCAGTGTTTGTACATACCGAGTATGAATTTTATTATCTGGCTGAATTACTTTTAAAAGTCCTTCAACATAGGTCGATTGAATTTTGGCAATTTGACGATAAGTTAAAATATCTGCCACAATTGGTGCTTGTTCTTTTAGTTGTTCTAAAACATCTACCGCTGTTGAATAGCCAGTTTTCGTCTTTTTGATCACAGGTAAGCCCATTTTTTCAAATAAAATAACGCCTAATTGTTTAGGTGAATTCAAATTAAATTCTTCGCCAGCTTCTGCATAGATTTTTTCTTCGATTTCTTTCAAGCGTTCTGAAAATTCTACTTGCATTTCTCTTAAGCGCGTGGCATCAACACGGATACCAGTTATTTCCATATCGCCTAAAATACGAGAAAGTGGTAATTCCATTTTATAGAATAAATCAGCTTGATTTTTTTCTGTTAATTCGCTATCTAATTTGCTTGTTAAAAATTGAATTGCTTTAATCTTACGTGCTAAATGACCAAAGAAAACTTCTTCGTCCTCTGGCAAGCCTTTTTTGGCCCCTTTTCCATAAATAGCTTCATCAGATTGAATCGCATCATATCCGTAATGTTGTGCTACACCTTCAATATCAGCGTTATTGTCATTGGTATCAAGTAAATAAGCAGCCAATAAAACATCAAAGGCAATCCCTGTCATTTTTCCTACATAGCGATTTAGTGCAACGTACGTCCGTTTTGCATCATAGACATTTTTTTTACGTGTCTCATCCATCAACCAATCGATAAATGGCTGACTTTCAAAAACAGCTAAATTATTCGTGGTATAAATCTTCTTGTCGTTGCCCCAAGCAAGGCCGACAATCGGTGACGTGTGATAGTTATCTTCCATCATCTCAACATAAAGAGCCATATCGTCTGTAAACATTTCATTGGTTAACTGATCTTCGACTACTTCAAATAAAATATCTTCCATTTCAACAGGTTCTTCTGTAATGTCCAACTTAGCTAAAAATTGTTTAAAGTCCATTTCTTTATAAAAAGGAACCAATTTTTCTAAGTTTTTCCCTTCATATGCCAAGTCTTCTACATTGACTTCGACTGGTGCATTGACTTCAATTGTCGCTAAACGTTTAGAAAGAAATGCTTGCTCTTTATCATTAATCAAGTTTTCTTTCATTTTGCTTTTTTTCATTTCATCGATATTCTCATAAACCCCTTCAACTGAGCCATATTGTTTTAACAGCTTAATCGCGGTTTTCTCACCGATTTTCGTTACACCTGGAATGTTATCCGACGTGTCGCCAGCCAACCCTTTCATATCAATAATTTGCTTAGGCGTTAATCCATCATATTTTTCAGCAATATGCTCAGGCGTATATGATTCAATATCGCTAACTCCTTTAACAGTGATATCTACTTTGACAGTGTCCGTCGCTAATTGTGTCAAATCTCGGTCCCCTGATAACACGACAACATCAAATTCATCTTTATCAACTTTGTTGGCTAATGTACCAATAATATCATCTGCTTCATAGTTAGGTAGTTCATAATATTTTACGCCTAAACCTTCTAAAAGTTCACGAATATACGGCATTTGTTCTTTAAATTCCCCCGGTGTTTTTGAACGTCCGGCTTTATATTCTGAATAAAATTCTGTTCTGAATGTGGTTTTCCCTGCATCAAAAGCGACTAAAACATGAGTAGGCATTTCTTTTTGCATTACATTTTCAAACATATTGTTAAACGCATAAATAGCATTTGTATGCAAGCCGTTCTTATTTTTGAATCGTTCTAATGAGTTATGTAGCGCAAAAAATGCACGAAAGGCTACACTGTTTCCATCAACGAGTAATAATTTTTTTTTGGTCATTTTTTTCCCCTCATCTTTAGCAAACTAGTTTCCTTTCTATTTTAACAAAAAACTACAGAATTTGCAGTAGACGGCGATTGCAGAATGAAAGAAAAAGGTATTTGACATAGTTCCTTAGTGACAACTATATCAAATACCAAAATCAATCAGCAATACACGCTGGATCTTCACAAGTATGAGAATCTTTTTACGGCAAAACATTTCCCGCTGCACGATAAATATCGTACCAATCTTCGCGACTAATCACAATGTCTGCTGCTTTAGCAATTTCTTCAATTCTACCAAGATTCATACTTCCTGCGATGACTTGCATATTAGCAGGGTGGCGCAGAATCCAGCTGCTGGCTAAACCAGTTGGCGTTGTTTGATATTTTTCAGCCAATTCGCTTAATTTTTGATTTAACTCAGGGAATTTTTCATTTCCAATAAAGACACCTTCAAAATAACCATATTGGTACGGTGACCATGCTTGAATAGTCATTTGTTTCAACCGTGAATAATCTAAAATACCATGATCATAATCAATGCTTCCTGATATTTCCATATTTGTTTGTAAGCCTTGATCCACCATGCCAGTATGCTTGATGCCAAATTGTAATTGATTGGCTAATAACGGTTGTTTAACAGCTGTTTTTAAAAGTTCAATTTGTCCTGGCGTTTGGTTACTTACACCAAAATAGCGAACTTTTCCTTGTTTTTCTAATAAATGAAAAGCTTCAGCTACTTCTTCTGGTTCCACTAAAGTATCTGGACGATGCAACAATAATGCATCGACTGAATCTACACCTAAACGCTGTAAACTCCCTTCGACCGCTTCTAAAATATGTGCTTTTGAAAAGTCAAAAAAGCCTTGACGAATCCCACATTTCGTTTGTATAAAAATATCTTCACGACGAATGGTACTTTCTTTTAAAGCCTTACCAAAAATGGTTTCGCAGTCGCCGCCACCATAAATGTCGGCGTGATCAAAAAATGTAATGCCATGATCATAAGCAGTTTCAATTACCTGTTGAGGATTTTCAGCACCATTTAAGCGCATACATCCTAAGATAACCGAAGAAACTGTTTCGTCACTTGTACCAAATTGCAGTTGTTTCATTTTAATATCCTCCTCATCCATTCCTCTTACTTCTTCATTTTAACACTATTTAGACAAAATTGGACTTCTTACGGTAGATTCGCTTCGACTTTTTCAAAAAAAGCAGGAGATAATTCCTCTGGCAAATAAACCACTGTCTTAGAAGAAAGCGCTACGTTCATCTGAAACAAATGATTGACAATTAAGAGGTGTACTTGGTGAAGTTGATACGTTGGTTTTCCATGAATAATTGTAATATTCTTTTTTTCACTGAAATAGCTTTTTATAGATTGCCCCAACGCTTGTTCCTTTTCTGGAGGAAAGTCCGTCAATAGGCAAATAATATATTTTTTTTCATATAAAATCGGGTTAAATAAATCTAGGATGTGATAAAAATAGCAACTCGTCAATTCCCGTTCTTTTACTGAAGTAAAGACTGGATATAGGCGTTTTAAAAGCCTAATAAGTTTTTGTAATCTGTGCCAGGTTTGTTGATAACGAGCAGCGAGTGTTTGTTCCTGTTTATGAGCTGGCAACCATGCTTGTCCGTCTAATAAACTATTCATATGCGTACTTAAAAATCGACATAAATGAATTTCTTGATAATTAAAATGATGTTGTGTAAAATTTCTCCTAATTTCTTTCATAATAAAAATAGCTGTTTTTAAGCATAAACTTTCTATTTTCATTTGCTCATGAATAAAATACTTTCGCGCTCTCTTGCCAAAACAACCACCAAAATGTGCTTCAAGAATCACAAATAACGCTTTTTGTTCTTTAAGAGACATAAAAGAAGTGCTCAACACTTCCACACGAAATAAATAAAAAAAAGCACTTGTTTGTTGAAATAAATTAGCATTTGGCACTGAAATTTCATGCCCGCCTCTATATCGTTTCTCCCAAATATAAATTAGCCAACTAAGATGGTTCTGTTGTGCTACATTTAAATCCAACTCAAAAAAGGTAATGATTTTCCGAGTCATTTCTCTGTTTTCTTCTAGACAGCTTTCTTGAAAAAACAAATAAAAACAAAGGATTAACTGTCGAATTTGCCATTCATTGCCAGTTAAATCGTAATGTTTTTGACGTACAATAATATCAAAATTAACTAGCCAACGTCGAATATTAGAAAGTTTCTTCCGAAGAGTTGATTCCTGTAATCCCAATACCTGGGTCAATTGCGCATAATTGATTCGCTCTTCAATTAGACAACGTAAAATATAAAATTCGGGAATAAAATAACAAAATTTTTGTCTAAATCGAGCCAAGCCACAAACGCATAATTCACGATATTTTACAATTCCTTTGGTCGTTGTATAAATCTTACAAAGCCCTTCTATCTTAAACGTTTCCTGCTTTTTTTCAAAACGTTGAATGTAACAATGGATGGTTTTGTCGCTCACCTTTAGTTTTTCTGCAGCCATCAAAACAGAAAATGTCTGCTCTTGTTGCAGTAAATCCAACAATTCCAACATATTTTTATGTTCAAAAGACAATAATTCCTTGAAATCCATATATCGTCCCCTTTCACTCCCTTGTTATAAGAATACGTCAAATAAGGCAAAAATTTTTTTAAGAAGAAAAAAATAGAGAACAAAAAGTATTGATTACTTTCCATTCTCTACAATTATATCGAATTATTTTTTTGAAATATGCAGTGTCATAGCATTTGCTGCTACAATAATTGTACTTAATGACATCAAGACAGCACCTACAGCTGGATTTAAAACAATCCCAATTGGTGCAAGAACCCCAGCCGCTAAAGGAATAGCGACAATATTGTACCCAGCTCCCCACCAAAGATTTTGGATCATTTTACGTCGTGTTTGTTTGGCTAAATCTAAGAACCTTAAAATATCTTTAGGATCACTATCCGTCAGTACAACATCTGCCGAATCAATCGCTACATCTGTACCAGCGCCTATCGCAATGCCGATTGAAGCACGGGCTAAACTTGGCGCATCATTAATACCGTCTCCTACCATCATGACCTGATGTCCCTCAGTAAGATATTGTTGCACAATTTTTTCTTTATCTTCTGGTAAGAGCTCTGCGTAGTATTCCTTCATTCCTAAATAATTAGCAACTGCACTGGCAGCTGTTTGATTATCCCCCGTTAACATGACTGGCGTAATGCCTTGCGCTTGTAACTCTGCAATAAATGTTTTAGCTTCTGGTTTGACTTTATCTCCTAAAGCAAGCAGTGCGACTAATTGACCAGCGATGATTAAATAACTCAAGGTATTTCCTTGCTCTTGATAGTTTGTTTTAATTGTTTCATCGAAGGTTAACTGTAACCGTGCAACTTCTTTTTCATTGACTATTTTGACTTCTTGGTTTTGAACAGTAGCAACCAGTCCTACGCCTGATAAAGCTTGCAGATTATGGGCTTCATAAGGTTGAACGGCTTGTTTATTTAAATAGTTCATGATCCCAATTGCCAACGGATGATTTGCATTTTTTTCCAATGCCCCAATATATTTAAGTGCTTCTTCTCTAGTAAACTGCTTACTCATTAATTCTAAGCCAGTAACTGTAAATTGTCCTTCTGTTAAAGTACCAGTTTTATCCAGCAACACATATTCAACCTTATTGGCTTGTTCTAATGCATTCCGATTTTTTAAAAGTAAGCCATTTTTAGCAGCAATGGAGGTACTTCTAGCAATCACTAAAGGAATTGCTAAGCCTAACGCATGGGGACAGGCAATAATAAAAACTGTAACCATTCGTTCAAATGCTAGAGACAAATCTTTCGTTACGAGTAACCAACCGATAAATGCTAACACACCTACGAATAAGGCAATATAGAATAACCACTTGGCTACACGGTCTGAAATGGATTCTAGTTTTGATTTTTCCGATTGCGCTTGTTTAACCATCTCCATAACTTTTGACAGGTAACTATTTTCACCCGTGCCAGTTACCGAAATTTCAATCATTCCGTTGCCATTGACAGCTCCACCAATCACGGAGTCACCAATGTTTTTTTCTACTGTTTTTGATTCCCCTGTAACCATCGATTCGTCGACTGTTGTGCTTCCTTTCAAAATTTTACCATCTGTCGGAATTTTATCTCCCGAACGGACAATCAAGCGATCGCCTTCTTGGACATCTTGCAAAGGAATTTCTTCTTCCCCATGTTCAGTCATTCGCTTGACTGTGTCAGGCAACAGTTCAGCCATTTTTTTCAAGGCATCACCAGCATTAGAAATAGCATTCATTTCAATCCAATGGCCTAAAAGCATAATAACAATCAGAGTGGCTAATTCCCAGAAAAAGTCCATCACGTGGGCCTGATTCGTAAAATGATTCATGTAAAACGCATATAAGCTGTAAAAATATGATACCGAAATCCCCATCGCAATTAACGTCATCATTGCTGGACTCTTTTGCTGTAATTCCATTCTAGCGCCACTTAAAAATGGTTGTCCACCATAAAAAAATAGCACAGTTGCTAAAATTAAGACCAACCAATCAGAACCTGGAAAAGTAAATTGAAAAGGTAATTGAAAACCCATCATTGGTGAAAGAACAATAATCGGAATAGCTAAAATCAATGACAGCCAGAATTTTTGTTTAAAATTCCCCATATGCATTGAATGATCCATTCCCTTCATTCCTTCATGTTGGTGTGACATAGCCATTTGTTCATGCGCCATGTCATGATTCATGTGATTCATTTTATCGTGGGACATTGTTGGCTGTTTTTCCTGGTGTTGTTCATGATTATGTTTTGCTGACATATGATCCCTTCTCTTCTTAAGTATTTTCATCTTAAGCATAGCACAAGATGAAAATTGTTAGAAATAATTACTTTTTTTAGTTTAGAAAAAAAAAAGAGCCGAATTTTGCGTATGTATATTTTAAGAACACCTTATCCTCATATTTATTACAAAAGGAGTGTTTCAATGAAAATTACTACAAAGCAAGTCGGGGCGCGCATGCGTGAAGCTCGAAAAAAGAAGAAGTACACTTTACGTTATTTAGCCAATAAAATTGGTTTATCTAGTGGAAGTACAATTAGTAACTGGGAATTAGGTTTGAATTTACCCAATAAACGATACTTAAAAAAAATCGCTAAAGCCTGCGATACAACAGTAGATTGGCTACTTTATGGTGATTTCGATCGATTTGTGCGCCAGCTATTAAAAGAAAATTTTCAAAATAAACAACTGCTAAAACCACCTTTTTTTACTCAGTTGATGGGACGTTTATCTGAAGAACAGCTATCCTATCACGATTCCTTAAAAATCATGATTCAAGCGCAAAAGTTACAGCAGTCCTTTTATGCTTTTCCTTTAACAGTAGAAGCCCCCTCTCATTCCCAAGAGAGTATTTCTATTTATGAACCAACAACTGCAGAAGAACAGTCTGACCAATCTTATTATCATCCGTTTATTTTGTCGGAACTACATGAATTATTTACACATTCTCAAAATCCAGAATTGGATTATTCTCTGATTATCGCTTTTCTTCCTTTGTTAAAAGTAGATCAATTAACTGAACCACAAAAAGAAGTCTTACTGGCCATCTTTAAGCGAATGAATTCCTTTAAAGACCAAACACTTTTAAATGAATTCTTTGTGGAATTACAGTATTTACTCTGATTCTACAAAAAAGATTGAGCCATGTATCTCAAGGACCTAGGCTCAATCTTTTAGTTAAATTTCTTCTATTTATGAACGATTCTTTCGTTCGACTAAGTGCGTTTTCCGTTGTGGGCCAATGATTAAAGGAACGGATTCATATTTGACTTCACTGTATTCCAAGCCAAACCAACTTTCAGGAGAGGTAGTTAAGTTTTTAATAGCTAATTTTGCCTGCATAATTTGTCGATCCCATTTTTTCAGTTCAGAAACGTTAGATAATTCTTCTTGAATTAATACAAATTGGAAATCGCCAACTTCTCTCCCTGGCGTTAATGAATAACGTTGTGGCTGTTTTGGCAAGCGGCCTGTTTTCATCAAGTCATGAACAATTTGTCTTAAATATACATTCACTTCTTGAGAAATATGGAAGCCTAAATATAGCTGAACTTGCACAATAAAATCAGTTCCTAGCATGTCAACAGAATACTCTTGAGTAAAGGGTTCATCTGTTACCTGAACATTAACAAACCAATAAACGTTCGCTCGTTTTGGTTGTTTGTCCAAAATCGAATAAATAATATTACGATTAATTTCGCCGTCCACTCGATCGGAGGTTAAAAAGACCACGTTGGTTTGATACATAGGTACAGATGTATCTTCTTTCAAAGCTTTAAGTTGTGGTACATATTTTTCCAGCGACACTTGTTCCGCCGTTGCTTCCTTAATCTCGTTGCCGCGTTCCCAAATAATCATGATGCATAACAAGAAGACTGCCATTCCCACAGCAACATATCCACCATGGAAAAACTTCGCAGCACTTGAAAAGAAAAAGACAACTTCAATGGCAGCAAAGAACAAGGAAATTAGATACGCAGACCAAGCTGGAATTTTATCCAAAAGATAAAACAACAATAAAATGGTTGTCATTAACATCGTAATCGTAATCGATAGACCATACGCAGCTTCCATGTGTGTCGATGTTCTAAAAGCCAGCACGATTGCTGAACAAGCTAACCACAAAATTAAATTTACCGCTGGAATATACATTTGACCGATATTGCTCCCAGGATAAATAATTTTAAGTCTTGGTAATAACTTCAATTTAATCGCTTCAGAAACTAAAGTATACGAACCTGATATTAATGCTTGCGAAGCAATCACTGCGGCGATTGTTGCAAAAACAACGCCAAATACGAGAATACCTCGTGGAATCATTTGGAAAAATGGGTTAATTTCAGCTAATGCCTGCATTTCAGGGTTTTCTTTGACCGTTAACAACCACGCAGCTTGCCCTAAATAATTAAGAATCAAACAAATCTTAATATACGGCCAGCTAATGCGGATATTCATTTTTCCTACATGCCCTAAATCAGAATATAAAGCTTCAGCACCAGTTGTAGCCAAGAAAATATTCCCTAAAATAAATAGACCTAATTTATTTTCTGGACTGACTAGTAATTGCAAAGCATAATATGGATTTAATGCACGAATAACTGTCCAATCTTGGCTAAAATTCATTAAACCAATGATGCCTAAAAAAGTGAACCACAAGAACATAATCGGCCCAAAAGCTTTCCCGACCAATTCTGTTCCAAATCGTTGAACAGAAAAAAGAATTAAAATAATCGTCAACGTAATAACCACTATAATCGTTTGGTCATTGCCAAAACGTTCAAAAAATGCCGGAATCCCCCGTAAGCCTTCAATCGCTGTCGTCACTGTCACAGCTGGGGTCAAAACGCCATCAGCCAGTAAAGCGGCGCCGCCAATCATTGCGGGAATAATCAAATACTTACTTTTTTTACGAACCAATGTATAAAGAGAGAAAATCCCACCTTCTCCATGGTTATCAGCATTTAAAGCAATAACAACATATTTAATCGTGGTTAAGATAGTCAATGTCCAAAAAATTAATGAGACCGAACCTAAAATAAACGATTCAGAGACCCGTGCCAAGCCACCATTATCTCCTACAATGGCTTTCATTACATATAAAGGGCTCGTTCCAATATCTCCATAGACAACGCCCATGGCAACTAAGATCCCTGCCATCGTAAATTTCCGACGATCAAACCCCTCTGCTTTGTGTAACACAATACTTTCCTCCTACAAAAGAAATGACTTCGTTTAGTTTAACCAACAGCTCCATAAAAACTTTTAAAACTCTTTATTATATAACGTTTTATATATCTTTTTCATTAGTCAAAAAGCGCTTTTTGACTAACGATGCTACTCACTATAATACGTTTTAAATCGTTTAGCAAGTCTTTTTATTAGAGAATGTTCATCTTAGATAAGAAACCCACCTATTTTGAAAAAAGGAAAATCAAAAATAAGTGGGGCAGCAGTCGAAACGACTGCTGCCCCACTTGCTAACTATTAAGATAATTTTCTGAACAAAGGTAGCTCCTTTTATTCCTGTTAAATTTAAATCACTTCTTCTTCCTCTTCGACTTCAGAGAAATGGAACTTAATCATTTCATTGACGAAAATTGGCACAAAGGATAGGAAAATTGCTAACATCCAATGATTTAAACTAATATGCACTAATCCAAATAGTTCTTGTGTGAATGGTAATAAAGCAATGGTTGTGGTAATTAGTAATGCTAAAACGACCATTTCAAAGAGCGACTTGTTGCTTGATAATTTTACACGGAAAACAGAGTTCGCACTACGAACATTAAAGACATGTAAGATAGAGGAATAAGCTAAGATTAAAAATGCCACTGTTTGTCCAACTTCATAGCTGTTTGAAACATAGGCTGAAACACCTGGTACAAAGGCACCTAGGTAAAAACCAAACAAAGTAATGACTGTGAACACTGCTGCATTAATCCCAATCTTTTGCCATAAGCCTCGTGCAAAAATCCCTTCGTTTTTAGGGATTGGTGCCTCATCCATAATTCCTTTTTCCGCTGGTTCTTTTCCTAATGCAAAACCAGGTAACCCATCTGCGACCACGTTAACAAACAACAGTTGAACTGCAGTAAATGGCGCACCCCAACCAAGTAACATGGCAATTAAAACAATAAAAATCTCAGAAATATTACAGCTTAATAAGAAGTTAATGGCTTTACGAATATTTCGGTACACGGCACGTCCTTGCGCCACTGCATCAACAATAGTTGCAAAGTTATCGTCCGTCAAAATCATATCTGAAGCGCCTTGGGCCACATCTGTTCCAGTAATCCCCATTGCGCAACCGACATCACTAGCTTTCAAGGCTGGCGCATCATTCACGCCATCTCCGGTCATTGCTACAACAGCGCCAGAACGTTGCCATGATTGAACAATTCGAATTTTATCTTCAGGGGTTACACGCGCATAAACGGATAAATCTTTAACCCGTTTATCTAATTCTTCATCACTCATTTTTTTCAGTTCTGAACCAGATAAGGCTTCACTTTTATCTTTTAAAATTCCTAATTCTTTAGCAATTGCACTGGCTGTTACCACGTGATCACCAGTAATCATGACTGTTTTAATTCCAGCTTTTTTCGCACGAGCAATGGCGCCCTTACTTTCTGGACGTGGTGGATCAATCATGCCAATTAAGCCTAACAAGCGAAGATTTTTTTCTAAAGCCTCTGATGTAATTTCCTTGGGTGGTTCATCATATACGGCATAACCGACAGCAATAACTCGTAACGCTCGTTTTCCGAAACGATCATTAACAATAGCCGCTTGATCGACATCTCCGAAACCAAAACGAGGTAGTAACACATCAAAGGCTCCTTTAGTAATTGAGATGTACTTTTTCCCCCATTGATGGACCGTAGTCATCATTTTTCGTTCTGAATCAAAGGGAATTTCACCAATACGAGGATATTTTTCTTCAAGTTCTTCTTTAGTATGATAATTTTCTTCGACAGCACGAACAATTGCCGCTTCTGTCGGATTCCCTGTAACAGTTAGTTCATCGCCTTCTTTTTCCACAATGACATCTGTACATAAAGCAGCCATTTTCAATACTTCCATGGCTTCATCGGTCATGGCATCTTCCGTATCCGTTACTTCATCACCACGATGCCATACTCGGCGGACACGCATTTTATTTTGTGTCAGTGTTCCTGTCTTATCAGAACAGATAACATTCGCAGTTCCTAGCGTTTCTACTGCTGGCAATCGACGAATAATCGCATGTTTCTTAGCCATTTTTTGAACACCATATGCTAAGGTTAACGTTACAATCACGGTTAGTGTTTCTGGTACAGCTGCCACCGCTAAGGAAACGGCTGTCATAAACATTTCAAGAAGCGGTTCTCCTTGCAGTTCACCAATAATGAAAACAATTGCTGCAGCCCCTAAGGCTAACAAACTAATACGTTTGCCTAATTGATTCAAGCGTTTTTGTAATGGTGTTTTTTGTTGATCGCTGTTATTCAGTAACCCAGCAATTTTACCCATTTCTGTATTCATTCCTGTTGCAGTTACTACTGCTCGTCCGCGGCCATTCACAACGGTACAGCCTTTGAAAATCATATTTATTTGATCTCCTAAGCCATCATCGTCATGCCCCACGTATGTAGGATCTTTTTCAACAGGTTCACTTTCACCTGTTAGTGCTGACTCTTCTACGCGCATTTGAGAAGCTTGAATAAGTCGTGCATCGGCTGTAATCATTGAACCAGCTTCAAGAACTAGAACATCTCCTACTACTAGTTCTTCAGCATCGACTTCGATTACCTTGCCATCTCGTAAGACTGCACTACTTTGCTTGTTCATGTCTTGTAAAGCCGCCAGAGATTTTTCAGCATTTCCTTCTTGAACAATGGCCAAAACAGCATTGATAATCACAATTGCAATAATTAAGATTCCTTCAAAATATTCGCCATGTTCTGTTACGATTGCTGTATAAAACGAAATTGCCGCAGCAACTAATAAAATAATCGTTGTAAAATCAGATAAACTGTGAATAAATTTCTTTAACACAGAATCCTTCTTAGCCTCTTCAAATTGATTGCGGCCATTTTCTTTCAGCCGTTGTTGGGCCTCTTGTTGTGTTAAACCAGTTTCAGTATTGACTGAAACTTCTTTTGTGACAGTATCGACAGATTGCTTGTAAGCTTCCATCCTATTCCCCCTCTAATTTTTTCTTCCTATATAATAGTGTCTCTATTAAATATAACATGATTTTTTTTGAACACGCAACTTTTTTCATCTTTGGCTTAGCGTTCTCTCATATGTCCAGAAAAAACTGGTATTTTCGTTGTTGCTACAGCAATGTTTCTATTTGATTATGGGAATTTTATGAAAAAAGAAACGAATTCAGCCAAAAAGCAATGGACATTTTTTTCATTTTGTCTGATAAAAAAATAGTTTATTTCTATATATTCAAAACAAAACAACAAAAAAATACAATGTTATTTGGTTCGCACGATTATTTATTTTACATGTTATAAAATAACCAGAAAAATATTATATTTAATCTTATTAATAAGTGTTATAACTTGCAAACGCTTTCAAAAAGTGCTATTCTTTAAGTGTAAGGAGGACATGCTAATCAATTGGTTGAAGATTTTCTCAGTAGATAAAAATCGGTAAACTCAAAGTTGTTAGAATTGCAAGATTCACCTGTAAACAATACGTGTAGAGTAATTGTTAGTGATAACTCGTATCGGAAAATAGGGAAAGGTTATAGAAGGATGGAGTTTCTATAAAGCATTTACCCTATCTGTTATCACCTAACGCAAGTTATCCACCATCCAAGCGTCGAAACTGTATGAAAACAAGGTTTTAGTTTCACCACATCACGTTCACCTTTTGCTTTACATGTATCGCGAAATGTAAACACTTATTCAACCAATTGATGTCTTCCCGTTAACAAGGCCGAGCTTAAATTTAAGCTCGGTTTTTTCTTTTAGGCAATAAAATATATTTGTATCAAATAATCATATGTGTTATATTCAAGGTGCACATTCTATTTTATCTTCTTTTAAAGGAGGGAATGCTATGCGAAAAAAGAAAAAATCTTCGTTTGAAAGTTCAATTCATGTTTATCGTGCTATGGCTCGTATGACCCAGCAAGATTTGGCCAATCGAGTCGGTGTCTCTCGACAAACAATTATTCAACTGGAACGAAACAAGTACAATCCTTCATTACTTCTTGCGCATGACATCGCGAACGTCTTTGGCGTAACCATTGATGATGTGTTCACCTTCAAAGAAACACTGAATGACGATGTAGAACAAGAAGCCTAAACAGTATAAGCTGTACTTAACAAGACAATTTTTCTGATTGTACTTGGAGTTGCCGAGGTACAACTTAGTACCGGCAATACGAAGAAAGCACTTCTTCGTATTGTTGTTTCAATAATTAATCTTTGCTTACATAAAAAAAGAACGGCGCAACCGTGGTTGCGCCGTTCTTTTTATTCTAAGATTGTCTACTAAGCATTTTTGTCCTAGTAGCGTTTTGGTTTCTAACTTTATTATTTACAGGGGAAGAAAAAATAAAGCACACCTTTACTGTGATTCCAAAAATCACGTGTTTATCATAATATATTTTTGTTTCAATCCCAAGTATTCTGCTCACAAAGTGTCGCTTATTTAATAAACATTGCATCGCCAAAACTAAAGAAACGATATTTTTCCTCAATTGCATGTTGGTAAGCAGCCAATGTTAAGTCTTTTCCTGCAAAGGCACTCACAAGCATCACTAACGTAGATTTTGGTAAATGGAAGTTCGTTGAAAAAGCCTCTACGACTTTAAATTGATACCCTGGTGTGATAAAAATATCGGTCCAACCACTGTCAGCCTGGATTTCACCATTAAATTTTGTGCCAATTGTTTCCAACGTACGAATAGAAGTTGTTCCAACCGCAACAATCCGACCGCCTGCTTGGCGCACTTCATTTAATTGCTTAGCCGCTTCTTCAGTTAAACGATAGAATTCGCTATGCATATGATGTTCTTCTATATTATCAACGCTCACGGGACGGAATGTTCCTAAACCGACATGTAAAGTTAAATAAACGAGATGAACACCTTTTGCTTTGATCTCTTCTAATAGTTCTTTTGTAAAATGCAAACCCGCTGTTGGTGCTGCAGCTGAACCATTTTCTTCAGCATAAACCGTTTGATAACGATCTGGGTCATCTAGACGTTCTTTGATATATGGCGGCAATGGCATTTCTCCTAACGATTCTAAAATTTCTAAGAAAATACCATCATATTTAAATTCAATGATTCGACCACCATGTTCCAACTCTTCTTTAACCACCGCTTTTAGGCGACCATCGCCAAATTGAATTTCCGTGCCGACTTTTGCACGTTTCGCGGGTTTAATCAAGGTTTCCCATGTATCGCCTTCTGTATTTGTTAAAAGTAAAACTTCCAAATGACCGCCTGTTTCAGGTTTTTCTCCATATAAACGGGCCGGCAGTACCCGTGTATTATTCATGACTAATGCATCCCCAGGCTGTAATTCATCAAGGATATCATGGAAATGTTTATCCTCCATGTCCCCTGTTTCTTTATTTACAACTAATAATCGTGAACTAGCGCGATCTTTTAGTGGGGTTTGAGCAATTAATTCTTCTGGTAAATCAAAATCAAAATCTTCTGTACTTAGCATTTCCGTCACTCTTTCTACTAGTTTTTATCTTGGTTATTCTAACACTTTTTCTTGTTTCTGGCTATGTCAGCCTTCTAAATCAAACTAAATAGTTGTCAAAAAATGTCAGAAGCACTATACTTACTTTAAGTAAGTATACATAGTTATTTAGAGGAGGAACTCAAAATGCATGCTCAATTTCATCATGTTTCACTATTAGCGCGTCATGGTCAAGAAAACCAATCATTCTATACAAAATTGTTAGGCTTACGCTTTGTCAAAAATACCGTCAATCAAGACAACAATCGCATGCCTCATTATTTTTATGGCGATTATCAAGGCACGCCGGGAAGCTTAGTAACTTTTTTTATCGTGCCCTTATTAGGCAACCGCTATGAAGAAAAAAATTATTTAGCCACGATTGGCTTAAAAATTCCCCAAAACAGCCTTTCCTTTTGGGAACAACGTTTAACAGAAAACAAAATTCCATTTAACAAAAAAGAAAAGAGCCTACATTTCAGTGATCCAGATGATACGCATATTATCCTGACAGAAGTTCCTGAAAATCCATTAAAAGAAACACTCGTTGTTTCTAACGACATTCCAGCAGCGGTTCAAATTATCGGTTTGGCCTCTACTGAATTTCATGTACCAGATTCTGAAAAAACCTTGGCCTTTTTTGAAACATTTCTTGGTTGGCAAGCAGTTGGCAATACGATTATTTTAAGTGAGACGGAAAGCTTTTCTGTTCATCAAACAACGTCGGATAAAACAAGTCGAATGGGGCGTGGCAGTATGGATCATATTGCTTTTTCTGTGGCTGATGATGAAGCATTACAAGAACTACACACGCGCGCTTTAGCACAAGGCTGGGAAATTGAAATGTATGTAAGTCGTGGATATTTTAAAAGTTTATACATTCGTGAACCAGGCGGGAATCGGGTTGAATTTGCTACTTTGACTCCTGGCTTTACATTGGATGAGCCTCTGGAACATTTAGGGGAAACGTTGGCTTTACCGCCTTTTTTAGAACCAAAACGGACTGCAATTGAAGCCAACCTCTACAAAGACATGTAACCAACACTTTAGAAAACAACGGAAGACGGACGTAATAATCGGTGACAAAATTACGTCCGTCTCTCTTCCCCTATGTTTGAATGTTTGAACAAGAGAATAAAAAATGACCTTCAGATTTTTCTGAACGTCATTGCACATTCCATAAAAAGCATCCTTCGTTCTTCCACTTCTTACTTCTTAAAAAAACTGGTAATTTTTTCAAAAATTCAGTAAAATAAAAGTGATCAATGGTTTCCATTGATTGAACGGGCAACTTGATGGTCCACTTGCACAGGTGACTATTCAAGGCTTCGTGATTTAGTTGCCGCTAAATCATGAAGCGCCTTTTTTTATTTTATTCCCTTGTTCTCTTTCCATTCTAATGAAAAACTCAGCTCCCGTCAACTTGCTATAAAGGACACTTTTCTTTGTTATAGCGGCTTTTCCCCCTTCTCAGAATACTCTTTTTAACATCTTGTTTCGTTCAGATAACTTTTACTAAACAATAGTTATCTTTTCTTTTTTTTAGAACGAATTAAAAAAATTTTACCGCCTTCTTTTTCCCATTAAAAATAGATTACATTTGTCGAAATCGCATTTTTATAGCATACTAGTAATAAGATACATTTTCAAAATATTTAGTTGAGGTGAGTAAGTTGATAGAATTTCAGCATGTATCAAAATTTTATAAAGGCGGAAAAGTCGCCGTTGATGACATTAATTTGTCTTTCGATAAAGGTGAATTTATCTGCTTCATCGGAACAAGTGGTAGTGGAAAAACAACATCAATGCGGATGCTTAACCGCATGACCGACCCTTCAAAAGGAAAAATTTTAATTGATGGCCAAGATATTCAAAAAATCAATCCTGTAGAGCTACGTCGCCAAATTGGCTATGTCATTCAAAATATCGGCTTGATGCCTCACATGACCATTCGTGAAAATATCGTTTTAGTGCCTAAATTATTAAAAGTACCTGTGGAAGAACGCAATAAGATAGCCGAAAAAATGATTGATTTGGTTGAGTTACCACGAGAAATGTTGGACCGCTATCCCAATGAACTTTCTGGGGGACAACAACAAAGAATCGGCGTTGTGCGGGCTTTAGCTGCCAATCAAGATATTATTCTAATGGATGAACCTTTTGGTGCTTTAGATCCTATCACCCGTGATTCATTACAAGATTTAGTGAAAGATTTGCAAGAACGTTTAGGAAAAACTATTGTCTTTGTTACCCATGATATGGATGAAGCGTTGAAATTAGCAAATAAAATTGCCATTATGAGCGAAGGCAAAGTAATTCAATTTGACACACCAGATAATATTTTACGTCATCCAGCCAATGAATTTGTAGAAGAACTCATCGGAGAAGATCGCTTATTACAAGCCAAACCTGATTTCACCACTGTTGATGAAGTCATGTTAAATTCAGCTATTACTATCACGCCGGAAAAATCTTTACAAGAAGCGATTAAATTGATGCGTGAAAAACGGGTTGATACCTTATTAGTTGTTGATAATTCCCATGTGCTTAAAGGCTTTATCGATGTTGAAACATTAGATCAGCAACGTGGCAAAGCTTCTAGTGTTGGTGATATCTTGAATAAAGATGTCTTCTTTGTTCAAAAAACCGCTCTTTTACGTGATGCTTTACAAAGAATCTTAAAACGCGGCTTAAAATATGTGCCAGTCGTTGATGAACAAAAACGAGTGGTGGGCATCTTAACACGTGCTTCCCTTGTTGACATTGTTTATGATGTTATCTGGGGCGATGAAACAACGATTAGTGAAGCTGTAGAAGCAAAACAAAGCGAGTCCGAAACTGATAAAGAGGAGGCGTAAGCAATGAGTAGCTTCTTTCAAGAATATGGATCAGAAATGATTTCAAAAAGTATTGAACATATTTATATTTCATTCTTTGCACTTTTATTAGGGGTCGCTATCGCTGTGCCCGTTGGCGTTTGGTTAACACGTTTGCCCAAAGTAGCCAATATTGTCATTGGTTTAACAAGTGCCTTACAAACGGTTCCTTCGTTGGCTTTATTAGCTTTGATGATTCCAATTTTTGGTGTCGGCAAAACACCCGCTATTATCGCGCTATTCATCTATTCCCTTCTACCTATTTTAAGAAACACGTATATCGGAATGAAAAATGTCGATGAAAATTACCGAGATGTTGCTAAAGGCATGGGCATGACCAATTTACAGTCTATTTTTAGTGTTGAATTACCCATTGCCATGCCAACAATTATGGCCGGCATTCGTTTAGCTGCTGTCTATGTCATTGCTTGGGCTACACTGGCTTCTTATATTGGTGCAGGTGGTCTTGGTGATATGATTTTCAGTGGATTAAATAACTATCAGCCAGAATTAATCTTTGGCGGGACTATTCCGGTAACTATTTTAGCGCTTTTAGCAGATGTTCTTCTTGGATTATTAGAAAATCGTTTAACGCCAAAAGCTTTAAGGGAGGGCGAATAATGATGAAAAAGAAACTCAAGTTAAGCTTACTCTTCTTAAGCAGTTTACTTTTATTGGCAGGTTGTTCTTTACCTGGTCTCGCTTCAACTTCTGATGATAACACTGTCGCCATTACAGGTGGGATTACTTCAGAAGCGCAGATTTTAGGGAGCATTGTAGCGGATATGGTTGAGCATTACACAGATAAAAAAACAAATGTGATTAACAACTTAGCCACTACTACCATCAATCACCAAGCAATGTTAAACGGAGATGCCTCAATTTCTGCAGCTCGTTATACTGGTACTGACGTGACTACTACGCTGGGCTTACCAGCGGAAAAAGACCCTAAAAAAGCGTTTAACCTAGTTCAATCAGAATTTGAAAAACGTTATCAACAAACTTGGTTCCCTTCATATGGATTTGAAAATACTTATGTATTCTTAGTTACAAAAGAAACGGCTGAGAAATACAATTTAAAAACAGTCAGTGATTTAGGGAAAGTCGCAGACAAATTAGTTGCTGGTGTCGATACTGCGTGGATCACACGTGAAGGCGACGGTTATGAAGGCTTTAAAAAGGAATACAACTTCCAATTTAAATCTATTTTACCAATGCAAATTGGCTTGGTGTACGATGCAGTCAACGCTGGAAAAATGGACGTTATCTTAGGTTACTCAACAGACGGCCGGATTGGTAGTTACGATTTAGTCATGTTAAAAGATGACAAGCGCTTCTTCCCGCCTTATGATGCCGCTCCTGTGGTTAGTGACAAATTATTAAAAGAAACGCCGGAAATCAAAGATGTATTAAATCGCTTAGATGGTAAAATTTCTACCAAAAAAATGCAAGAATTGAACTATCAAGCAGATAATGATTTAATTGAACCTGCGGTCGTAGCCGAACGTTTCTTAAAAGAAAATAACTATTTTGAGGGGGAGTAACAGATGAATAATATGAATTTATTCCAACAATTTATCTACTATTTCCAACAAAATGGCGGCTACGTCTTTCAACAATTTTTACGTCACTTTTTAATTTCGATTTATGGCGTAATCTTTGCTGCAATTGTCGGGATTCCTATCGGGATTATGATTTCACGTAAACATAGCTTAGCCAACTGGATTATCCGTTTAGCGAACATTATCCAAACAGTACCAGCTTTGGCAATGCTTTCGATTTTAATGTTGGGAATGGGCTTAGGCGTCAACACGGTGGTTGTAACGGTCTTCCTTTATTCTCTCCTACCAATTATCAAGAATACGTACACTGGCATGATTCAAGTGGATCGCAATATTTTAGATGTTGGTAAAGGAATGGGTATGACAAAAGTACAACTTCTTTATATGGTCGAGTTACCTTTATCTGTTTCAGTAATCATGGCAGGTATTCGAAATGCGTTAGTCGTCGCAATCGGGATTACTGCGATTGGTGCTTTCGTTGGTGCTGGTGGTTTAGGGGATATTATTATTCGTGGAACCAATGCCACAGATGGTGCTTCTATCATTTTAGTCGGTGCCTTACCAACGGCCTTTATGGCGATTATCACAGATTGGGTTCTAGGGATTATTGAACGTCGTTTAGACCCAGCTAGCAAACATTCCAATTAATAAAAAATGCAGAGCAGATCCAACATTGTTTCTTTTCAATGGGATCTGTTCTTTTATCTAGGAGATTAATAATGTCTAACTATACTATTATCGATTTAAACCAACAACCACACTTAATTCCGTCAGCTGCTCAATGGTTTAGCCAAAAGTGGCAAATCCCCGCTGAAGCGTATCAAGGAAGTATGCAGGAAATGCTAACTAGCGAAAACCACGTACCACATTGGTGGGTCTGCTTGAATAAACAGCAGGACATCGTTGCAGGCGTGGGCGTAATTGATAATGACTTCCACAATCGTGCAGACCTTACGCCAAACCTTTGTGCATTGTATGTCGAACCAACATTTCGTCACCAAGGCTTAGCAGGAATTCTTTTAACAACAGTTGGTGATTTTCTTGCTAATTCTGGATTTAAAAAGCTTTATTTGCTCACAGACCATACTACTTTTTATGAAAGATATGACTGGGAATTTTTGACAATGGTAACCACCGAAGAGCAGTCTTGCGCTAGAATTTATCAAAAACAATTACGTCAATAAAAAAATCTGCCATCAAAAGATAGCAGACTTTTATTTATTTTTTCAAGTGATAACTATAGGTAGCCACAATAATATTTTCCCGCCACGCTAAACGAATCCGCAAGCGTAAACTTGTTTGGTTATGCAAAATATTTTGCCAACGTTTATTCGGTACAAATTGTGGTACTAAAACCGTTGTACTGTAGTTATGCTTCGTGGCATTTTTACTAACCAAATCAACATAACGTAAGATAGGATTTTGCAGTGAACGATACGAAGAATGGACAATTGATAGACGAACGTCCGGGAAGTGTTTTTTAAACTCTTCCTGAATTTCTTTTTCCTTCTCAACATTTTCATCCATTGAGACATGCATGGCAACGACATAATCGCCAATGGAACGCGCATAATTCAAGGCGCCGACATTTGCCTTGGTTACGTTCCCTACTAGAACAATAACTGTATTCCCATCAAACTCATGCAACTGTGCCCCATCTTCTAAACGTAGCTGTTCCGCCACATTTTTATAGTGAGTGTTGACCCGATAAAATGCATAAATCAACACCGGCATAATAATAAAGAATGGCCAGATGTCCCCTAATCGATAAATAAACAAAATGGCGATAATCGCGAAAGAGATAAAGGCGCCGACAATGTTAGCAATTGATTTTGGCAACCAATTTTTAGTTTCTTTTCGCCATTTTACAACCATCCCCGATTGAGACAAAGCAAACGGAATAAACACACCAATTGAATACAATGGGATTAAACGTTCTGTGGAACCTTGGAAAATCAATAATAAAACAATGGAACCAGCAGCTAAAGTTAAAATACCATTTGAATAGCCTAAACGGTCGCCACGATCCATATACATATGTGGCATAAACTTATCTTTGGCTAAGTTATAAGCCAAAACTGGAAAGGCTGAGAATCCTGTGTTAGCGGCAACCGCTAAAATTAAGGCTGTCGCAAACTGTAATAAATAATATAAAATATTTTGACCAAAGACCGCTTTCCCAATTTGTGAAAGAACTGTCACTTCTTCTTTGGGCACAATCCCATACCAATAGTTAATAAACGTAATCCCCACGAAGAAGAACCCTAAAATCGTTGCCATTAACGCTAACGTCCCAGCAGCATTTTTTGCTCGTGGTTTCTTAAAGAATGGCACTGCATTACTGATTGCTTCAACCCCTGTTAAGGAAGAAGAACCAGATGAAAAAGCCCGTAAAACTAAGGCAATAGAAATTCCTGGAACCACGGCTCCTGGTAAAGCTGTCGCATTCAATGGCTGTGCGCCAGTCACAATTTTAAATAGCCCAACAACAATCAGTAAGGTAATAATTGCGATAAAACTATACACTGGCAACATTAAGAACGAAGCTGATTCTCTCAGGCCCCTCAAGTTCATTAAGGTAATCAATATCACAATCCCAATAGAAATTGCTACTTGATGACCATATAACGCTGGAATCGCCGATATAATCGCCTCTGCACCCGCTGAAACTGAAACGGCTACTGTTAGCATATAATCGACTAACAACGAACCACCAGCCAATAAACCTGCATTTCTGCCGAGGTTTTCACTACTAACAACGTATGCGCCGCCGCCATGCGGATACGCATGAATAATTTGTCGGTACGACAATGTTAAAGAAATAAGTAAAATAATAACAAATGCAGCAATTGGCAATGAATACCAAATCGCAGCCGCCGACAAAGTAACCAGAACCACCACTATTTGTTCTGTACCATACGCAATGGATGAAAGTGCATCAGAAGATAACAACGCAAGCGCTGCAAATCTGCTTAATTTATGTTCATCATTTTCGGCTGATTTCAATGGTTTCCCAATGAACAGTCGTTTTAAATCCGCCATTTTTTTCTACTCCTTTTCTCTAGAGTGACCCGCTCACTTTTTTCATTATTTTTTATCAAACAAATCCATATGCTACGCTTCTCACAATGAAAAGTCAATTGATTTTTGTTACTGAAAAAGATAAAAAAATCACCATCTTTTTTTAATCAGACACTCATTTACAGTTCCCCGCTTCCTTTATCTTATCAAGAGAATCCAGATAACAAAAGGATTTGCATTCTCTAAACAAAAAAGCGAGAGCTAAAAGTCTATTTGACCTTTTGGCTCTCGCTTAAAAACTTAGTTAATTATTCCCTTTTATTGTAACAAGTACGTATGATCGAAGGTAATTTCCACTTTATAACGACCAATTTTTTCATAAACTTGCCGTTGAATTTCCACACCCAGTTCAAATTCAGATAATTTTGATTCTGTAGGCAAAACCAAGTCGAACAAAATCTTTGGCTCTTCGCCATGGGTAACTAAGCGGATATCATGGACTTTTAAAGACGCATCAAAAGAACGAATAATCTTTTTGATTGTTTGATGAACAAATTGTTGTGTTGGGTCATACAAATTCACTGGATCAATATGACAAACAAGATTAACATCTAATTCTTCTTTAAACTTCGCTTCAATCGCATCGATTGTCTGATGGGCTTTATTTAAATCCCAGCGATCATCAATTTCAATGTGAACAGACGCAAACGTTTGGCTAGGACCATAATTATGAATCAGTAAATCGTGATACCCTACAATTGTTTCCATTTTTGATAAGACATTTTTCATTTCATCAATTTCTGTTTGGCTCGGACGCATACCCATCAACTCATTAATAAATTCGCGAATTAACTGCAAGCCACTATAAATAATATATGCAGCAATTAAAAAACCAATATATCCATCAATTCGCAAACCAGTGACGCCTTCAATAAATGCAGAAACCAAAACAGCTAATGTAGTATAAACATCATTGAAGCTGTCCTTAGCAGAAGCAACTAATGCTTGAGAATCAATTTTTGCTGATACTTTTTTGTAAAACAGCCCTTGCCAAATTTTAATCCCAATTGACAAAGCTAAAACAGCAAATAAAATGGGTGTCACCTTGATTGATTCTGGATGCAGGATACGATCAACGGAGGTCGTTAGAAACTCAAACCCAATAAACGTAATCACTAATGATACAAGCATTCCACTAATATATTCAAAACGTTCATGGCCATAGGGATGTTCTTTATCCGCTGGCTTACCAGCAATATAAAAACCGACTAATGTTAAAACTGAAGAAATAGTATCGGACAAGCTATTAATGGCATCTGCCATGATTGAAACACTACCTGAAAGCAAGCCAATCATAAATTTACTAACGAATAAAAATAAATTAGAAACAAGCCCAATCCGCCCGGCAAAAGCACCGAATGCTGTTCGTTTTTCCAATTTACGACGTTCAATTTTTTTCTCATATCGTTGAAGCAATGCTTGAATCATTTTACAACCCCTACCCACTTTTTATTTCTTAAAAAAATACTATAAAACCTTTTTATACATTTGTACACAAAAAACCTCACTTTCTGAGGGAGATTTTATTATTTAGCATTGCCAAAAAGTCAAAAGCAAGAGCCCCCAAAACTTCTTTGTTAGGGTTGCCTTGAAAATAAAAAAAAACAAAAAGCCGAAAACGCTAGAGACGTTTTCAGCTTTTTGTTTTTTAATGGAATAAATGGCTCTTTTGTGCTAAAGCCGCAAATTTTTTCGATCTGTGTTCCAGATGTGGATAAAGAATTGCACCGCCAATACTAAAGACGACTGAAATCCCCACCATAATCCAAATTGCAAACCAAGCATTTGGCCAGTAAATGCCTCCTGCTGATTCCCTTAGCAAGTTCACGGCATGCGTAAACGGCAAGAACGGATTAATCATTTGGAAGAATTTACCTGAGACTTGAATTGGGTAGTTCCCGCCCCCACCAGAGATGGATAGTACCAAGATTATTATCGCAATTCCTTTCCCTACATTGCCAAAGAGAGCAACGAGCACATAAACCATTATCATAAACGTAATGGCAATCAATACGGCAAACCAGACACTATACGCTGGATTACGGACATCTACGCCTAACGCAAAGTAATTACCTAGCGTTACAATCAGCGCTTGACCAATCCCCATGACAATGAAGGTAAACATCCGTGCTGAAAATTGTTCCCGTTTAGAAAAGCGTTTTTTATCTTTTCCTTCAAGATAAACATCTGTTGTCGCAACACTTGAGAATAACACAGCGCCAACCCATAAACACAAAGCTGTATAGAATGGCGTACTTGCCGAACCATTATTAGCAATCGGATAAACAGCATGTTCTTTGACTTCAACTGGTTGTGTAAAGAAGTCACTTTCTTTATTGGCATCTAATTTTAGTAATTTAAGAATTTCACCTAAATCAACTTCTTTTTCACCTTTACGGATTGCATTCGCTGCTTTGTGTAATCCTGTTTTGATATTTGGCCAATCATTAATAATCAGCTCGTTGGCTTTGTCCAAGGCCGCTTCAACATCTGGCATTTTCTCATTGACTGTTTTCAAGGTATTCGTTAAATCTTTTCGGATACCTGGATAGTCATTTTGCATAAAGGCTGCCGCTTTGCTGACTTTGTCTTGAATGACTGGTAAATCGTTTTTATACAAATCAGCACCACGATTAATGCCATTGACAATGGTTTCCATATTGCCATTCAACATCGTATTCGCATCATGAATTTCTTGTTTAATTGCCGGCATTTCGGCTTGATATTTTTCTAATAAAGAAATCGCATTAGTGACCGTTTGACTTGTTGAGCTCAATAATCCTTCAAAGTCAATTTGTTGCGCTTTGTTTAGTTGACCTTGAGCGTTTTGGATGGTAGCAATTAATTTGTCTAAAATCGTTTTTACTGTGTTTTCAATTGCATCAGGGTTAATACTATTGACGGTTGCTTCTACTTGTTGAGCTTCTGCTTGAATAGCATTTAAATCTGCATCAGTTACCGCATTCACATCAATGTTATCAACATCAGTTTTTAATCTAACTACAATACCATCAATCGTATTCAATCTATTTATTGTGTCTTGTAAATCAGTGTTACCTGTGGCTTCTTGTATTTGCGTAAACAGTTGAATCAGCTGTTGGATATTTTCATGTTGTTTTCCTAGGCTTTCAGACAGTTGCTGCTTAATTGCTTCTCTTTCTTCAACTGGTAAACGATGATTTTTTAAATCTTCTAGTGCCGTATTTACACCAGCGCTAATTGTTCCAATTGCTTTTAAAATCGTCCCCACACTTTGAGTAATTCCAGGTAAAGCCTTTTCCAATTGAGTGGCGCCATCTAATGTGACATTCCCTAAATCATTGGCTTGATCACCTAGTTTACGAATATCTGGTAACGCCGTTTGGACTTGTTGAATGATTTCTAATCCTTGTTTTGCTTCTTGGATTCCTTCGCTCATTGTTTGTTCCACAGAGGCAAAGTCTTCATCAATCATAGCAATTTGTCGGCCAGCGTTTTGAATTTCTGGAATTTTTTCTTGTAACGTCAAAATAACACTAGCTTGCTCTTTGATGCTTGGCATTTTGCCATTTAGCTCAACAATCTTCTCTCCTAAAGCATCAACTTCAGGTAAATATTTCATCGCATCGTTGGCTTTCGCTAATTTTTCTTTTAGCTCAGGCATCTTACCATGTAAGTCTGTGACTTGTTTTGCATACGTATCAATGGTTCCAATGTTGGCATCTGTATCTAAAATCATGCTCTTAACTTTTTGAATGCTGACCATGTTTTTATCAATATCATAGCCAATATCATTGAATGTTTTGATTAACGTACTACTTGCCGTTTTAATGAATTCTTCCGAAATTTGTGACTGAATGGAAGAAGCGCCTTTTGACGTAATTTTCGGCGCAATTGCATTAATTTTTTCGTTAATTGAGTATTCAATTTTAGGTTTATTGATATCACCAGAAGTAAAACTTAGCAAATCTTTTGAAAAATCTTTAGGTAAATAAATCCCGGCAAAATATTTTCCTGATTGGACCCCTTTGTCTAATTCCTTTTTCGAATCAACAAAACGCCAACCTAATTGCTTGTTTTTCTTCAAGTTTTTCAAGACTTCATCACCAATATTGACCGATTTATCTTGAAAAGTTGCTGTTTGGTCATCACTATAGACCGCTATTGGTAACTCTCCTGTATTTGAATACGGATCCCATAGTGCTTTAATGTTAAACCATGCATATAATGATGGAATAATCATTAAGGCAACAATCAAAAATGTTGCTACTGGGTTTTTAAAAATTCTTTTCCAATCTAAAATAAATAGTTCCCATGTATTTTTTATATGTTTCATAAAATCACCTGCTTTTTTTTGTGCCTGAATAACTTTAGCATAAAATACAAGAGAATAACAAACAAAAGCTTGAATGTTACGACACATTTTTAAAATGTCGTAAGTTCAAGCTAAGTTTGTTTATTTCATATTTTTAGAAAATTCCGAAACGACTTGTTTAACTTCATCAATGGCTTCTGGTTTTAAATAAGCCAAAAGTTTTGGTGCTTTTGTCATCAAGTACATTTTATCTAATTTGCCTGTTTGTTGGCGTTCAAACATTTCTGCAAGTAGCGCTTGCATTTTTTCTTTTTTATCTTCTTTTGTTCGATCTAGTATGAACGTTAAGAATTGTTCTTGTCCTTCTTTCATTCCCTATCCCTCCTTACAAACAGATTCTTTTCTATTATAAAACTTCTTTTTTAGAAAGGATAGTCCTTTTTTTAGGATCTATGATTTTGTGTACAGACTTAGCATGTCTTTTTTGGCGGATAAAGGTAAGCCGAGTCCCTCTTTTAAATAGCCCTCTACCGAACCAAATTCTTTTTCAATCGCCTGTAAAGCGGTCGCTAAGTACTCTTTTTTCACATAAAGCAGCGTTTCTAATTGTTGAATTTCTGCTGGAGGCGTTCCATTTGCTTGATATTGCGCAATAATTTGCTCGTTAGCGGTTTTTCTTTGCTCGTTCGTCTTTAAATAATCTTCTAAAATATAAGAATGTTCCACACCTAAAGCACTTAATATCAAGGCTGCGCCGATTCCTGTTCGATCTTTTCCTGCGAAACAATGAAATAAAATAGCTTCCTGTGGATAACTTAAAAAGTTTTCAAAAAATGTTTGGTAACCTTTGCGCCCCGAATTGGAAAGAACCATTTCCTTATAAGCCATGTCCATAGCTTCATCGGGTGAACCAACCGTTTTAAGCATTCCTTCTAATGAAGCAGTCTGCGCCTGAATATCGGCCAAAATATCTATATGTAGATAGTTGGTTCCTTGAATTGAATCATCTGGTCGTTCTTGCGTTTCCGCTGCACTTCTAAAATCATAGATTCGTTTAATTTGATAGTCCTCTACCAGTTTCTGTTGATCCGCTTGTGCAATATTGACGAGTTCACCACTCCGAAAAAAATGCCCTGTCTTGACAACTGTGCCTTGTTGCGTTGGAAATCCTCCAATATCTCTAAAGTTCACCACGCTGTTCATGTTCTATCGCTCCTTCATTTTAATTATTTTGTTATCATTTAAATACTTTGTTTTTTCTTTTTATTTCTTTTTCTCAACGATAATAAAAAACACCTCAAAAAACAATCTTTTTATCAGTTGTTTATTGCCATTTTATCATAGATACAGTATTCTTAAAAGAGAGGTGAGTAACGATGCTAAAACGAGATTTTTTAGAAAAGCCTTATGATTATATGAATGATATTTTATTGTTCCTATATAATAATAAAGGTCAAGCGACACGAAATGAATTAGTAGATTTTTTCAATATTAGTTTACCAACATTGAATGAGTATCTTTCTTTTTTAGAGCAATTTTTGAAAGAAGAGCAACTTCAAGAAAACCTCACCTTAACTGTATTAGGTGACACTCTATATCTAAATAAAGCGCCTACCTTTTCCATGAAAGCAATGATCATGTTGTTCTTAGATAAATCTATTAAGTTTCACATGGTCCAGCAACTCCTCCATAAAAATGAAATAAATGGCGGGTATTTCCAACAGAATTATGCCATTAGCTCTGCTACCTATTATCGAAAAATTGTTGAATTAAATGACTTACTCAATGAGTTTAATTTACGTATCAAACGAGGAAAACTTGTCGGCGAAGAAAAACAAATTCGCTTTTTCTTTTTTAATTTTTTCTGGTTTATCT
Source organism: Enterococcus sp. DIV0712 (assembly GCF_050554855.1). NCBI lineage: Bacteria > Bacillati > Bacillota > Bacilli > Lactobacillales > Enterococcaceae > Enterococcus > Enterococcus sp. DIV0712. The sequence goes on along the minus strand of NZ_CP187333.1, from coordinate 615,270 downwards.
TTGAAGAAAAAACAGATTTAGAAAAAGAACTGGCCAATCAATACCTAGGATTAATCGAGATATTACAAGAAATCCCCAGAATTACCTTTGACCATACAGAAATTCTCCAAATTAAACTTTGGATGAAAATTTCTTTTCGTCGCATGGTTTTAGAACCCCTGCCAACGATTAGTCCACAGGATGTCCAACTCGATCGACCTTTATTTGAAGAAATTAATTTATCTATACATACATATATGAAAAGAATCGACCGTCCATATACAATCAACGAAGCCTATATGTTTTATGACTTTTTTTGTTCCATGCATAATTATTCTGCGAATGCTGCTTTCGCCTTTCGTTTAGCAAAACAACAACGAATTGAAAAAACGTATCTTAACGAAATGAACCGGGTCATTTTAACGTACCTTAAAGCACGTGGTTATTTATCCCATTACGTGCTGCCTATTCGGCTACTTTATATTGAAAATTTACTTTTCCAATTACATGCGCAACTCTATTATTTTTCAGGATTTATTTTACCCTTTGATTATTGGACAATTCAGTCACTTTTGAAAGTCGTACGTCATCCTTTTAGCGAAAGTGAAGTTTACGAATTAGTGGAGATCGCTACAACGAACTTTGCCACAAAAGCCACTGCTTCTAAGTACCAAAATCAATTTACTGAAATTAATTATACACTTATTTTGAATCACATTGCTGAATTAAATGAAAAAAAAATAACGATTGGTGTTTATCACTCACTGAGCAGTGCTTATAGCGAGTTGGTAGCACAAAAAATACAACAGAGTATCGCTGGAAAATATCCGCTGAAAATTGAGCCTTACAACGCAGAAAACCATTATGATTTGCTTTTAATGAATACCAATAATGAACAGCTCGTTGCCCAGTATGACCATTACTATATTTTTTCGGATATTAGTAATCGTTACGACCTACAATCAATTGAAAAAATCATTCAATTGTTATTGGGCAAATAATCTCTAATAAAAAAAGCTTAAGTGCCCTACTCTCAGATGGCTGACTTAAGCTTTTTATTTTACTTTCCCTATTTCCTTAAACGGCGCCATTTTAAACACCACGATTCCTTCAATCGCTTGTATCTCGACAAAGCCGAACGTACGACTATCACTTGAATGCGTACGATTGTCCCCTAAGACAAAGTAATGACCAGCTGGAATCTTCTGAAACAGGCGAAGTTGGGCTGCCGCTTTTTCTGATAAGTCAAAACGACTGGCATTCTCAGGCAGTGCCTCATTATCGCTTGCTATAGGTTCTTCTGAAAGATAAAGTTTTCCCTCGTTTACCCAAATTCGATCACCAGGAACCCCGATGATTCGCTTGACGTACGTACCTTTGCTAGCTAGCGGTGCTTTAAATGCAATCACATCGTACCTTGCTACTTGCTTCGTCCGTTGTACTAAGACTCGTTCCCCTGCGTTAAGTGTCGGCTTCATGGATTGCCCAGCAATTGGGTAGCTAGATGTCTTTAACACAAAAAAGAACACAAAAATGGCGAAAAGAATAGCTGGCATAAAAAATTTAACGACTTGGACGCGTTGTTTCTTTTGGTAGGCTTGCCGCTTTTTTTTAATCTCTTCAGCGGTCATTTTTCTTTTCGGTCCTCTTATTGATTGATGGTTATCTGTTTGCTCAAGCAAATATTCCATTGCTGTGTTAGCCTTTTGCTTTTTTAGCTGATATGTCGCAGGCAACTTTTGCTTCAAGAAGGCGCGCTTAATGTGGCGAATTGTTCGCATAACGGGCTTTATCCATTCTTCCATCGTTTTCTTAAAAGGAAAAGCTTCTTAAATAAACTTTTCCTTTCTTGCTCCTTTTTTCTATTTAACTAATTGCGTTCCTTTTTTTATATAACTACTACGTAACTGGTTTTCCTTCATAAACTGATTCAATGGTTTCTGCGCATCTTGTGCCAGCTCCCAAATACTTTGATTTGCTTCTACAAGATATTCGCTCTTCTCTGTTACTATGTTTTTCCTGATAAGCGGTTGCCTTAGCGACTGCTCTTCCTTTGAGACAGCAGCAGCCTGTAATCTTTCTGCGGAGCTACTTAATGTAACAGCTAAAAAAAGGATCCCAAGACAATGTAGTTTCCTTGCTCCCATTAACTTTTTACTGACCATTTTATTAATAATTATCTTGTTCAAGACGTGTCAGTTTAGTTAAGCGTTCCTCTAATTCGCGATAAATCTCAAGTACTTCTACTTTTGATGCTTCGACTTCATTCGAAATACTTTTCGCTCGGTTACCAATATTTAACATTTCTAATTCTGCGGAATTGATTAGGTGTTTTGCTTCTACTTTCGCTTCATTAACAATCCGATTGGCTTCTTTTTTGGCAGAAACCATCACTTCGCCAATTTCTTGTTGCGATTTTAAAGCCTCTTCTTGTAATTGCTGATTTTTCATTAATAAATCGTTAATTTGCTGTTTTGCGCGTAGCAGTTCTGTTAACTGCTCACTACTCGGTTCAATATTTTTTGAAACGGCTTGTAGTGTCTTCAATTCTTTTTGAACTCGTTCTAAATTGTCTTCTTTGGCCTCTACTTCTTTTCTTAGAGCAGCTAATTCTCCTTCGTAAACTTGCTTTTCAGCAAGATGTTTGTCATTGACACCTTGTAGTCGACCTAGTTTTACTTCTGCTTCATTTTTTTGCTGTAAACTATTTTGAAGCTCATTCTTTAACTCCTCCATGCGCTGTTTCACAATCACTTCTTGTTGGACAGCCTCTTGTAAGGCTTGTTTTTCGGCTTCTACTTTTTGTAATTGTACAGTTAGTTTTTCAATTTGTTCCTGCAATGCTTGTTGAGTCGTTGTGCTTTCTTCTAATTCTGTCGTTAACGTTTCTACTTGCTTTTCCATTCCTGTAATATCTCCTTTTTTCTCCAACTTTCCTTTTTCTTCTGCTAAATGGTTGTGTAATGTCTGGATATGTTGTTGCTGTTCAGCCGATTCTTTTTCTAATTCTGCCACTTGCTGCGTTAATTCACTTTCTAAACGTTCCATTTGATTATGTACAGTGGTTAATTGTTTTTCTGCATTTTGCAGATTTGTTTGAAGAGTGGTAGCCTCTGTCGTGGTTTCACTGTTTGTTTCCAGTTGCTCTTCCAATTCAAAAATTTCATGTTCTTTTTGATTTAGTATTTCAAGTAATGCCTGATTTTTTTCTTCTAACGCTTGTTTTTCCGTTTCTTGTTGGTTCTTTAATTGCTCATTTTCTTCTTGAAGTTTTTTAAAGGCTGTTTCTTTTTTCTGATAGTAGGCGAGCCTTTCTCTTAACGTCGCCATTTCTTTTTCCTGTTGTTCCGGTTTGATTCCGCTAATTATTTTTTCTGGTTCGAATCCTGGCTGAAAAAAGACTTCTTTTTCAAGCGTATCATCCGAAATATCTTTAATTTTTTTGATTAAACGTCTTTTTGTCATCTATATGTCCTTTCTCTCGTCCTTTTAACTAATCACGACAGGCTCCAAATTTGTTTCAAGCGTCTCACGAGCATACGTATCAATGGATTTGACAAGGGTTTGCTCTTGATCTCGATAAGTAAAATTAAAATCAATCATGGTAATTTCTTTAACTGAATTCAACGCTGCAATAAGTGCTACAATATTGTCTTGGCCTGTTTGAAATTCATGGTAACTTAAGCCAACTGAAAAAACAGACAGCGTCAAGGTTTGTGTTTTTTCACTTCTAATCATTGTGATACTCGTCTCTCCGAGGTAAGGACGCCATTCACGCGCTAATTGTAATTCATAATTAGTCAAGACAGCGGCCGATTCTGCCGAAACAGCTTGCTTCCAGGGAAACTGATTTAAGGCTGTTTTTTTAATCGCTTGTTTTTTTATTTTGTCACCTTGAGTAGCTTGGCCTTGTGCCAAACGCTCGATCCGTTGTTCAATGCGGATATTTCGTTGATTTAATTGATAATATGTATAAACAATTCCTAACAATAATACGCTAAGTAGACAAACACTAAACAATAAATAAATCATTAAACGACTATTTTTCTGATACTTATAGAAATTTATTTTCCTCTTTAATGTCCGGTCCTCTGAATCCAGTTTTTCGACAAGTAATCGCAAATACAATTGATAGCTTACAAATAAAAATAAGCAACTACTCATTAAAAGTACAACAATCATCATACAAATATAATCTCCTTTATGTCATCGCTCGACAATCAAAACTTGTAAAATCACCTGTTACGCTCTTTAAAAACTCTATATAGTATTGATTGTAACATTCCGTTTGAGCCTTGCCAACAACTTTATTTAAAATACAATGATAAAATTTTATATTTTATATTTATATTTTAATTTTTAAAATATAAAACAAAAAAAGAGAGATGCCACTTGGCCATCTCTCTCGCTTTTACTCAAACTATGTTTAGCGAACCGAACTAGATCAGTCGCTTTTAAAAAAATCCAATTAGTCTTTGTTGATTTCATAGTAGCTATCGTTCTTTATGTAGCTGAATTTGCTTTTGCTGGGGCTGAATCGCTACTAAGTCCAACACTGATGCCTAAGGCACGATCAACTTCTTCCATAATATCAAGTCTCAAATGACAAACTTTTTCTTTCAAGCGACCCTTATCGATTGTTCGAATCTGCTCTAAAAGAATCACTGAATCTTTTTCAATGCCTGTTTCATCAGAATTAATCCCGATATGTGTTGGCAATTTTGGCTTTGCCATTTTGGCTGTGATCGCCGCAACGATAATCGTTGGGCTAAAATGATTACCTAAGTTATTTTGGACAACAAGGACAGGTCTGACGCCACCTTGTTCCGAGCCCACTACTGGGGAAAGGTCTGCAAAATAAATATCTCCGCGTTTGACCATAGTGGAACCTCCTATCTAGTTATATTCTCTGGGGATTCTTTGTGAGAAAGTACATGCAACTTCATAATGAATGGTTTCTAATTTTTCGGCTACCATTTGTAACGTATTTTCTTCATTGCCATCTTTTCCAACTAATGTAACGACTGAGCCGACAGGAACTTCTTCTGCTAAACGAATCATACATTGATCCATACACACTCGTCCGACGATTTCGCAACGCTTACCATTCACGAGCACTGTAAATCCTTGGAGATGACGCAACCAGCCATCTGCATAGCCGATTGGCACTGTCCCAATCCATTCTTCAGCTTCAGTTACGTAGGTTTCGCCATAGCCAATCCCTTCACCAGCCGCTAAGCGTTTTACATGGATGAGTTCACTGGTCAACCGTAAGGCCGGCTTTAACGCATAGCTTGGGGCCAGCTTATTACCTGAAGGGTTCAATCCATACATGGCTACCCCATAGCGAATCATGTTTCCTGGCACATCAGGATGCCATAACGCTGTCGCACTATTGCTAACATGGACATACCGAGGTAACTCTTCTAAAACTGCTAGAACAGCCTTAAAACGCCCTGCTTGTTTTTCAAAATAGCTTGTATCGATTTCATCAGCTGTTGAAAAATGAGTAAAAATCCCTTCCCATAAAAATTCTTTGTGGGATTGAACAAACCGCACTGCTTGCTTGGTCTCTTCCGGGGTTAAAAAACCAATCCGTCCCATGCCAGTATCGACTTTTAAGTGAACACGTAATGGCGTGTTACTCTCAGGCGTTAGTTGTTGAAGAGCAGCTTCTAACCATTCTTGTGTAGCTACCGTTACAGACAAATCATATTGAATCAACAAAGGCACATAAGCTAAGTCTACCACACTCAAAATTAAAATGGGGTCCTGAACACCTGCTTCTCTCAATTCAATTGCTTCATCCAATAAGGCGACACAAAAACCTGTCGCGCCACCTTTTTTCGCCGCTTTAGCGGATTCTACGGCGCCATGCCCATAGCCGTTCGCTTTTACAACCGCAAATAAAGCGGTCCCTTCTGGCAAACGTTGACATTCCTTTTGGACATTTTCAGTAATTGCTTGCGTATCGATATGTAACCGTGTAGGACGATGCCATCCAACGACCATTGTACATCCTTCTTTCTTCGTTGCTTCTATTATTCGCTTTCTAAAACAATTTGTGCAATCGCCATAGTATCTGTGTGCGTAATCGAGACAAACACTTTACCATTATGGGGCGAGTTTGCTACGTATGGTGCACCTGTTTTTTCAGTCAGCACCTCAATATCTTGTAAACCAACTTTACCAATCCCTGTGCCCCATGCTTTAGAGAACGCTTCTTTACAAGCAAAACGACCAGCTAAAAATTCTATTTGACGTTTTGTAGATAACTTTTCAAAAAGGGTCAATTCGTTAGGTGTTAAAACCCGTTGAATAAATGATCCTTGTTTTTCAACAATCGGTTTTATCCGACTTAATTCTACTGCGTCAATACCAATTCCCTTTATCATTTTCCGCCTTACTTCCTATTTAATATAGTTACTCCGAATTACCTTTCATTTTAACAAAATTTCAAAATTTTTCCACTGATTCGCTAAAAAAATAAAGAATGTTTTACAAGATCCTCACACAAATTGAAGTACCATACGTTTTCTTCCTATTTACATTTTTATAAAATTTTTCTGAATTTTTATAAAAGTAAGAAAACAACTAAGAAGTATCGGAAAAAAAGCAGGAAACTAAGTGGATGTTCTGATATTTTATAGAAAATTTTGGCTACTTATGGGAGAATAAAAAGAAAAAGGAGAAAAACGTATGACTTTAACTTCTCGGCAAAAAAAGTTACTTCGTTGCGCCCTGTTTATTTTTACTTTGTTGCTCTACATATTTCCAATCTTCTTTAAAAATCCCAGCCTATTTTTTCTCTTGCAACTGGTTTGGATCGTAACCATTCATTTGCTACAACAAAAACTGAAACTCTTCAATCTAACTTCCCCGTTGAAAACTTGGATAATTTTGGCGTTTTTCTTTTTTTATATCATTTTGATGCCTTTTTTACTTTTTTTGAGTTTTTCTATTTAACGATTATCTACCAAAAAAGAGCGAGTATTCCATTCATAGACGGAATACTCGCTCTTTTGATTATTTGGCGTTTTCGCGAATGACGAAACCACGTTTTTTATCGTTATGACGTTTGCCGCCACGTTGATCTTTATTTTTGCGGTCGCTATTTTTGTAATTACGGTCGCCATCTTTATGGTTTTTGTTGCCACGATAGCTGCCACCTTTACCATTGCCACCACGGTTGCGATTACGGTTGTTCCCACCGCCACCACCACGGCCATTTTTGTTAAAGCCTTTTTTATTTGAAGGCAATGGTCGTTCTGGGGTAATTTTTACAGGAACCGCATCTGCTGGATCTTTCGCTACTGTTTTTAATAATAACGCAGCTAAGTCTGTCGCTGAATATTTTTCTAATAACGCTTCAGCAGATTCTAGATATTTGTCTAAACCATTTTCTTCTAGATCACTTTCGATGGTTTCAACAGCTGCACTTAATTGTCCTTTAAATGCTTCCTTCTCGGTTGGTGGACGTAATGGTGTCATCCGTTTTTTCGTTAGGTTTTCGATGACATGTAAGTAACCCATTTCGTTTGGTGTTACAAACGTCACAGACATACCGCCTTTACCAGCACGACCTGTCCGACCAATACGGTGAACATAACTTTCTGGATCTTGTGGAATATCGTAGTTATAGACATGGGTGACACCTGAAATATCTAACCCACGTGCTGCTACATCTGTTGCCACTAAGATATCTAAGTTACCATTTTTGAATGAACGTAAAACGCTCATCCGTTTTTGTTGTGATAGGTCGCCATGGATGCCTTCTGCTTTGTAACCACGCGCTTCTAACCCGCGGGCAAGTTCATCAACACGGCGTTTTGTCCGACCAAAGACAATGGTCAATTCTGGGGTTTGCACGTCTAGTAAACGTGTCATAATGTCAAATTTTTCAAAGTCTTTTGAACGTACATAATATTGATCAATTAAATCAGCCGTCATTTCTTTGGCTTTAATCTTCACATGTTCTGGTTGTTTCATGAATTTCACGCCAATATTCTTGATTGCTGGCGGCATAGTTGCTGAAAATAGAAGTGTTTGACGTTGTTCTGGCACTTGTGAGATGATTTTTTCAATGTCTTCCAAGAAGCCCATGTTTAACATTTCATCTGCTTCGTCTAAAACTAATGTTTCAACAGTTTCTAATTTCAAGGTACGACGATTAATATGATCTAGTAAACGTCCTGGTGTACCTACAACGATATGTGGACGATCTTTTAGTCCACGGATTTGGCGACCGATATCAGCCCCACCGTAAACGGCTTGGACGCGAATCTTTTTATCGCGGCCTAAACGGAATAACTCTTCTTGTGTTTGGATAGCCAACTCACGGGTTGGTGCAATGACTAATCCTTGAATAACGCGGTTGTCTGCGTCAATTTTGTTAAGCATTGGTAAGCCAAAAGCAGCGGTTTTCCCTGTTCCTGTTTGTGCTTGTCCGATTACGTCTTTTCCTGCTAACGCTAACGGAATTGTTTCTGATTGAATAGGGGTTGCTTCCTCGAAGCCTGCGCGTTCTACCGCTGATAATAATTCTGGCGCTAAACCAAGTTCTTTAAATTTCAAATGATATCCTCCTAGATTTTGTTTCGGAAAGAACGATTTCTTCCTAGTTTCAGGTGTCTTCACTTTCAGTTGTTAAAAAGAAATCCATTATAGTGTGCCAACTATTTCTTCTTTCCTGATTTCACCGAAAAATTCACCTTATGGCATTAGAAAAGCCAAACGTGGTCGTTCAGCTTCACATTTATTATTAAACATAGAAATAGATCTATTTTATTTACTACGATTCAATTTTTCTCGTCATCTTCCGGCAATAGGTCATTCTATCATAGAATCCTATTTTCAGCAAGTTTTATGAAACTTATTTACTTTTCCAAAAGTGCATCGATGACTTCACGAAGTCCCATCCCGTTACTTCCCTTTAAAACCACCATATCTTCTGGCTGTAAGACTTTTTTGACAGCTTCAATCAACTCATTTTTTTCTTCTTTTTTAAAAGAATGAATGTTAGCTGGTGCATAGGTTTCTTGCAATTTATCAGCTAAATAAGCCATTTCAGAACCATATAAAAAGACTTCTTCAATCGCATCTGGGGCTAAATGCTGCGCCATTGCTTGATGCATGGCAGCAGAATCAGGACCTAATTCCAGCATGTCTCCTAAAACAGCAATTCGTTTTCCTACTTTGGACATTTTGCTAAAACTGTCCAGAACAAGACCCATAGCTGTCGGATTGGCATTGTACACATCACTTAAAATTTCGGCACCATTCGCTGCTTTCAGCCATTCTGTCCGATTCTTTGTTAGTTCCGCTGTAGCCAACCCTTTTTGAATCTCACTATCCGTTAATTGGAAATACCGACCAATGCCAATTGCGATTAATGCATTGGTGACATTATAGGTTCCTGGCACTGGAATCGTAAACGTCATTTGTGTATCACTGATTTTGAATGAGGTTTGCTCTTTGGCTTCATTTGTGACGATTCCTTGAAGTTGACTTTCCTGGCTAAAACCAAAAGTAATCACTTGTTGCGTGACTTTTTCCACCAATGGTTCTAGCAAAGGTTCATCGCTTGGCACAAATAAACTACCGTCTTTGGCTAAACCATCTACGATTTCCATTTTTGCTTGTGCAATGCCTGCTCGTGAGCCTAAATTTTCCACATGGGCTTCGCCAATCATTGTGATGGCAGCAACTTCTGGCTGAGCCAGATTGGAAAGGAAAGAAATTTCCTGAGCGTGATCCATGCCCATTTCTAAAATCAGTTTTTCTGTTTCATCAGGCATGTGTAAAATAGTATAGGGTAAGCCAATTTGATTATTGTAATTGCCTTGCGTTTTGTAAGTCACAAACTTTTCAGATAACACAGCAGCAATTAAATCTTTAGTGGTGGTTTTTCCATTACTGCCAGTCACAGCGATGACATTCGGTTGCATTTTATTTAAATAATAGGTAGCTAATTTTTGCATAGCAACCAGTGGATCAGTAACATGCAAAACAGGCAATTGTTGCGGCGCATCGACTAAATCCTGTCCCCAAAAAGCGGCCTGACAGCCATTAGCCATGGCACTCTCAATAAAACGATGACCATCATTTTCACCTTGTAAAGGAACAAAGAGATTTCCTTTCACAATTTTACGACTATCAAATTCAATGCCTGTTAAAGGAAAATCAGGCCATTGTTGCCAATCATTACTGGCTTCAACCGCTTGCGCTACTTCCCAGAAGGTTAATTTCATTATGTTTTGCTCCTCTGACACAGGGACTGGGACATGCCAAAGTCTTGTCATGTCCCAGTCTTGTGTGATTTTTTCTTCTTAGTTATTATAAAATTCTTGGCGTTGTTTAAAACGATTCAAAGCTAACTGAATCAGTTCCTCAATTAAATCACTGTATTTCAAGCCCATATTTTCCCACAGTAAAGGATACATACTAAAGTCAGTAAAACCAGGCATGGTGTTCAATTCATTCAGGAATAATTCGTTTTTGCTTGTTAAGAAGAAATCACAGCGACTTAAGCCACTTCCATCTAACATAATATACGCTTTTTTAGCGTATTCTTGCGCTTGATGAGCTACTTCTTCTGGAACATGCGCTGGGATTTGCATTTCAATCGTGTTATTGATGTATTTTGCATCATAATCATAGAAAGCGACATCTTTCACCACTTCACCAGGTAAAGTCGTACGGACATCTTCATTTCCTAAAATGGCTACTTCAATTTCACGTGCTTCAATCCCTTGTTCAACAATTGCTCGGGCATCATAACGGAAAGCTTCTTCCAATGCTTCTTGCAATTCTTCACGATTTTCCGCTTTGCTAATTCCGACACTAGAACCCATATTGGCAGGTTTAACAAAGACCGGATAAATTAAAGAACCTTCACATTTCTCAAAGACTTCTTTTGGATTTCCTTTCCAATCACTTCTTAAAACTGGCACGAATGGTACTTGTGGAATGCCAACAGTTTGTAAAAGATATTTCGTCATGATTTTGTCCATTGCGTTAGCACTAGCTAAGACACCTGCGCCTACATAAGGCATATTAATGGTTTCCATGAATCCTTGAATTGTTCCATCTTCACCATTTGGCCCATGTAAAACAGGGAAAACAATCGCTTCTTCTTCATAAATTTCCGAAGGACTGATTCGTTTTCCTGAAAATTCGCCTGTTTCTTCAGGTGTTTGTGCCCAAGTTAAATGTAAAACTTCTTTATTTTGTGGTCGTTCAGATAAGAGAGGGCCTTTTACCCATTGACCATCTTTACTAATAAAGACTAACTGTACTTGATAATATTTATAATAGATTGCATTTAAAACGGAATATGCAGACAAAACAGACACATCGTGCTCTTCACTTCTGCCGCCATACAACAAAATAATCTTCAAATGCTTGTCCTCCTAGTTTCTTTCCTGTCTTTTAGAAAAAATTATTTTTCAAATTATCCTTACTTATTTTAGCATAAAACCCAGTTTCATAATAGAAGCAAATTTAGTGAAGGCAAAATTCTTTGCTTGCCTTTTCCTTGCTAAAGACTCCGTTCCACCAGCTCAATAAGGGCTTGTTTAAACGTTGTTCTATCTTGGTCTGTAAAAGGTTTAGGTCCTTTCGTTCGGCCACCTTTTCGCCGAATTTGGCCACTAAAATAGCGTTGTTCTAACAAGCCATCAATATTTTCTTTCGTATATTGATAACCCAGTTGATGTAAAACTGACACTCCCTTTGGCAAAACCAAGGAAGCTAAGCCATAATCTTGTGTAATTAAAAGATCCCCTTTTTTTATTAACTGCACAATTTTAAAATCAGCAGCATCCGCTCCTTTATCAACATACACAAAAGAGACATTTTCTGGATAATCTTTTAAGGAATAATGATCTACACTAGTAACAATCACCACATCCAAAGCTTTCTCTACAGCGACTTCAATAACCGTCTCTTTCACAGGTGAACCATCGCCATCGACAAAAATTTTCATTCATTTCCCTCGCTTCTTCCTTGCTCTAACCATTTGGGATGACGTTGAAAGTAGTGTTGTAATTCGTCAAAAACGACTTCTTTAACCACTTCATATAACTCTGTATTTCTTAAAATGGTTTTCGTTGCATCCGTGTAGCGGGGCTTTGGTATCGTAATGGCTAAAACAAAATCAAATTCTGCTAAAAAACTATCTGCTGTCACAGATAATGAGTAATGTTGTTCCTCTAAAAATTGATTAAAGGCGGCCACTACGCCATCAAGAAAACCCTCATAGTGGGTTCCACCAAGACTGGGATAATGCCCATTAACAAATGTTTTTTGCACTTGCGGTGCATGATTTTTACTCAAAATAAATTGAACAAGGGCCAATTCTGTTTGCTTTGCTTGAATAATCGGTGCAGCTTTTCTAGTTAATGGGTTATCTTTTTCAAATAAATAATTACTTAAACCTTTAGGGTAATAACAAAGATTTTTTTGTTCCTCTTCTTGTGTTAAGAGAATCTTTAAGCCTGGATTCAACATGGCAATCTGTTGACATTGTTGTAAAACACGCATATAAGAAAGTGATTCTGTACCAAAAATTTGCGTATCTGGCCAAAACAAGACTTCAATTCGTTCCTGGGTTTCTTCAATAGGTAATAATAATCGTTTTTTCAATTGCCCTTGATGATAAATAAAAATAGTCCGCTGTTTTTCTTGATCGATACTGATTCCTACTTGTTTTGAGAAGGCTTGTAAAACAGATAAATACAGAAAAGGTGGTTCTAAATCGACTTGCTTTTGTTCAAAAACAAGCGGTCGTGTGGAAGATACCTGAAAAGAGATTTGTTGACGCGATAACTGTATAGCAATTTTCCCTTGATTCTTTTCAATGAAAAACTCTAATAAACCGTTAATTGTCTGAACAAGTAAATTCTCTAAGCCGACTAAGCCAGTCGTTCCAATGAACGCTTCTGGTCGTTTTTGAATCCGTTCAATAAATTCATCATTTTCTAAAACTGTTAAAAGATGTGCAACACTCATCCTGCTGCCTCCTTTGCAATCTGTTTCTTTTAATTATAATGAAAAAAAGACCAGAAGAAAAGCCACACACGACTTTTCTTCTGGTTTTCTTCTTTAACGAATTAAATCAATATTCGGATGCTCAAGAACGTGATTCACTTGTTTGACCGTTGTCAAAGGAATATCTCCTTGAATCGTATGTGCAAGGACCCCATTGACTGTGGCAAAGGTAACTGCCTTTTCTAACGACCAATTTTGGCTATAGCCATATAAAATCCCCGCCGCATAAGCATCACCAGCACCAATTCGATCAAGATTAAGAAGCGGTCTTTTTTCACTCTGTTGGTACTCATTTTGGGTATATAAATACCCACTTAAGTAGTTTTGATTTTGGGAATGACTTCTCGTTGTCCCAGCAAACCATTCCAAATTGTATTGAGACATGAAACGCTGAATCAGTTCAGTTTCTTGTGCCTCACCTTCTAAATCTTCTCGCGGAATGAAACCCAATAGCTCGACCAAATCACGTCGACTGCCAAAAACAATATCACAATAAGGTAAAATGCGTTCGTACTGTTGACGCATAAAGAGTGCGCTATTTGCTGTATTCAAACTAGGTCGATAATTAAAGTCAAAACAAACTTTCTTTTGATAGGCATGCGCCTTTTGAGCAAGTATCAAAGCAGCATCACGAGTTTTTTCAGTTAAACTTAACGAAATACCACAAATATGCACCATATCTACTTCCGCTAAAAAGGCCTCAAAATCGTAGTCCTTCGCCTCGCTGATGCCAAAAGCACTCTGATGGCGATTTTGATAAGTTACTTGTGTGGGGCGGATTCCATAACCCATTTCTGCAAAAAAACTACCAATATGATCGCCCTTTTCTCCTACCCATTGATCTGAAATTCCTAACTTCCTTAGCGCTGCTTTGCCAGCTTCACCAAGACGATTGGCAGGTAATTTCGTAATCAATGCTGTTTCTAGTTGAAAATGAGCCAAATTTGCTAAGAGATTTACGCCAGTCCCTACAAAGTTCATTCTTAACTGCTCTGTTTGTTCTAACATTAGATACTCTGGCGGAGTGAAACGAAGCATGACTTCACCAAACGCAGCAATTTTCATCTTTGCCACCTACTTATTCAATGTGTTTTTCATCATGGTTAGTAACGTTTTCACGTCTTCTGTTCTAGTGTCCCCTGTTTCTTGATCGATAATTGAGCTGTAGACATGAGGAATGATTTTTTTAACGCCGGCATCCACCGCAATTTGAACAATTTCTTCAAAGTTTTCTAAATCAATGCCCCCTGTTGGCTCTAAATAAAAGTCATACTTGGCACAAGCTGCTGCTACTGCTTGGTATTCTTCTTTGTGAGCCAAGCCTTTCATCGGGAAATATTTAATGGAACTGCCTCCCATGTCTTTCAACAATTTGATGGCAGTTTCGATAGGCACTTCCGCCGCTGGCGCACCAGAGCTTAACGGACCTGTCGCAATGTTGACATAGCCAACTTTGCCTGTGGGTGAAACCAAGCCATTTATCACTGTTTCGTCTTGACGAAGTAAGGCCCGCGAAGCGCCGACACCTGTGAAGACTTGGTTCACGTGTTGCGGTTGTAGAACTTCTGATAAGCGAGCCACCATTTGACTTTGATTTGGATCACCAGCTCCTAAGCCGACAGATAAAGCGTTGTTGGTTGCTGCTTGGTATTTTTTCATGTCGTCAATAGCTGCTTCATCGGTTTCATAGTTTTTTGAAAGGACGCCTAACACAACATGCCCTTCTGCTGCTTCATAACAGGCTTGGGCATTTTCTACTGAATTGGCTAAGACGTTTAAACAAATGCGTTCTTCTAAATAATTAGGTTTTAATGACATGGCTTATTTCTCCTTTGTGTCCATAATTTCTTGTAATCGTTGCACGATTTTGTTCATTTCTTCTTGATTGACAGAACGAATGTCAAATTCAATGATGCCATTGTTGGCTTGATATTCTCGCGTATAAATAGCTGGACTTTCTGCTTTTAATGCTTGGATGACTTCCTTGGCAGTTTTTCTGCCGTCCACTTTGACACTGGCGCGATAAATGTCTCGACCAGCGCCATCTTGGACAATTTTAGCGGTTAAATCTGACAAGTTGTTGATGGCTTCAACAAACGGTTTTAAGCGCTCTTGCATCGAAGCCCCTGATTCACTGCCGTGCGCCAAGTATTCTTCCACTGCTTGCGTAAAACCTAGGATATTGTCTTTGCCAATTTTCATTGCTCGACCAATGCCTTTGCCTTGTAGGCGCACCCAGTCAATGTATTCTTTTTTCCCGACCACTAAACCGGCACTTGGCCCTTCAATGGCTTTGGCGCCGCTGTAAATCACCAAATCAGCGCCTGCTTCGGTGTATTTGAAAAGATCTTCTTCTGCTGCCGCGTCAACAATTAGCGGCACCTTGTGGCGTTGCGCCACTTTGGCCGCTTCGGCCACCGTCAGCATACTTTTTTGCACGGTATGGTGGCTTTTGATGTATAGAATGGCCGCTGTTTTTTCAGAAATCATCATTTCCACGTGTTCTGGACTGCACATGTTGGCGTAGCCAGCTTCCACCACTTGGCCGCCGCCTTGCGCTATCATAACTTCTACAGGCGTGCCGTAGTCCACGTTGTGCCCTTTAGGTAAAACAATCTCTCGCTGTGCGATCTTTTCTGTATAGGGATGATACGCGTGGTACAAGCTGCCTTTTCCAATCAAGGCAGCCACCGATTGGGCAATCCCCGCCGAAGCCGAGGAAACGATTTGGGCATCTTCTACCTTCAACAAGTCGGCTAAAAAGGCCCCTGTTTGCACACTAAGTTCACTCATTTCAAAGAAATGTTCGCCGCCGAATCGTTGAGCCGCGAGGACTGCCTCCGAAACTTTGGAGACACCTAGAATGGTCATTTTGCCAGAAGCATTAATGACTTCTTTTAAGTGGAATTTTTCGTAACTAATTGTCATAGATTTGTCCTCCAATAATTGTTTTGATTGGGCGAATTTGCTCTTTGGCTACTCGTGTCAATCCATTAGAATCAGTCAATGTTTTTTCTTCTGCTTGAATCGTGAAAATCGTTAAATCAGCATCTTTACCTATTTCCAACGTGCCTTTTTGAGCTAAATGGAAATTCTCAGCAGGAGCCTTGGTTACCTTTTCAATAATTTCTGGCCAATCATAGCCGACCACACGGAGTTTTTCCATCGTTGTGGCTAAATCATAAACAGGACCATTTTCTCGGTTACGGATGTAGATATCTGTGCTAATTGATGCAGCTTTCATTCCCTCGCGCAACGCTGTTTCAGCTACGTGAAAATTGAAACTATCCGTACCATGCCCGATATCAAATACGACCCCTTTGTTGTACGCTTGCCAAGCGAAATCTTTTATTCTATCCGTTGCTTGGTCTAAGATACCATTTTCTTTCCCATTAAAACAATGGGTTAGGACATCCCCTTTTTCCATCAAGGTTAAAATTTCATCTAAATGAGGCGGTGCTGATCCAATGTGAACCATTAAGGGAATTTCTTGGTTCTCTTGCTGAATCTGTTTGGCCAATTCTAAAGGCGTAATGCCGTTATCGCCAATAACGGTCCTACTCATACGGGCTTTAATCCCTACAACAAAATCTGGTAATTCTTGAATCGCTTTTTTGACTAAACTCGCTTGTACTTTACTTAAATCTGCGAGTTCGTCCTGAGCAACGATGCCCCATTTAGAAATATTGACTAATCCAAAAACATTTGTTTTTGCTTGCTGCGCTAAGTCATAAAATTCATGAATGTTTTCAGCACCTGTTGTCCCAGCATCAATCACTGTCGTAACACCCTTTTTGACCCCAATTTCATCTGGATAATCATAATAAAGAGCCATTTTTTCAAAACAATGAACGTGATCATCTATCCAGCCTGCGGATACATAAGTACCTGGTTCTAAGTGGATAGTTTCCTTTGCAGAACCTGAAATAGTTGCTGCAACAGCAGCTATTTTTTTCTCTTTAATTGCAATTTCAACAGGCATACCATCTACTGTCTGTCCATTTTTTATAAGTAAATCGTAGTCCATATTCTTCCCTACTTTTCTATAAATCTAAATTTTGTCCAAGACTTAATGAATTCTAATAATACAAGTTCTTCTTCTATAATACGCCCTACTCGATTTTTGCGTGAGTCTTGATGTGGTTCTAAAACGACTTGTAATTCATTTTTGTATTTTCCAAATGCATCATTTCCCACAACAACATCTCCAGGTTGTAGCATTGCTTGATTATCATGTGGGGGATTAGCTTCATTTTTATATTTTTTACGCACTTCTGTGGAACGAATCATCTGCTGAGTGATATCTCCACGGCGAAAATGTTGATTTTTTGTTACGATTTCTTTTTCAATTTCAGAAGTCGCTTCTTCAAAAACAATGGTCAATTCTGTTTGATAACGATTCAACTGACCCAATGCTTCTAATTCTTCGTTGGAAGCATAAGCATTTCCAATAACAACATCATCAATTAAATTTGTTGCAAATAAATGTTTAGCTTGAACAGTGACTGGCAACTGTCTATGCATTTCTAAGGTAGGTAGCCCATCATTCACATCCCAAGGACCAATTTCACCTACCTGTGATGAAATAAAAGCAGCTGTCCGAATACCTTCCTTTTTAAAACGGATGCTACATTTTTCAAAGAAATCATACGGCAATGCAGTTCCCGCTTGTGGATAAAAGTTATGACAACCATATAAGAAAGGTCGATTCGCTTCATACGTCAAAATGTTATCAAGATAAGCGACATCATTACTCATATTTAACTCAATAGCCACGCCGAATGGATTAAACGTCAACATGGCTTCTTTATTTCCATCAAAACCTGTATCCAACCGAATCCCATCAGCTCCTAATTCGCTGAAAAAAGTCAAATCATCATATGAAATTTCCAATTCATCAAAGATACTTGGAACGACATCTAAAATTGTTTCAAATCCTAAATTTTTCGCATAACTAATTAATTCTTTAAATTTTTTCTGAACCGCTTCTTTGCCATCGGTCACTTCTAACATACTCATAAAAATGCGAGTAAACCCACATTCGCTGGCTTTTTTTAAATACGCTTTATCTTGATTGATATCACTATGATCTGGATAAACTGATACACCTAATGCTCTTTTCATCTTCGTTCTCACACTCCGCTATTTTCAAATTTATTTCGAAATTTCCAAGCAATCACCGAGCTACACAGGATTGTTGTAGAGCCAACGAGCAATACTGGTTGATTTAGAAATCCGCCAATTATCATGGAAAGAGTAATACAAACTGCCGTAAAAACCAACGTCTTTACCAAACCAAATTGATAAACAACAGTAGGCAACTGCCCTTTTTCTATAATAATTTGACTAACGATAAAAAAGAAAATGAACCAAATAATCATCTTATACGCTCCTGACTTTCTTCTCTGACTTAGAAGGGGCAGGATATTCATATCAGAACACCCGCCCTAACATTTTTTAATTTTTTGCTGCTTGTTCAGCTGCTAATTCTTCTGCTTCTTTATCCAATTGTTGTTTTTCATAAACTTTGAAAAATGGATAGTAGATAGCCATTGTAATTAAGAAGTTAACAATCACTAATACTGCGGCCGAGAAACTCCAATTGGTACTCATCCAAGCAGCAATTGGTGCTGGAATTGCAAACGCTAAGCGTGCAGCCATCATCGGAATTATATTAGCGACTGTTAAGAAATAAGATAACGTTGTGGTAATTAACGGTGCCACGATAAACGGAATACCTAAAATAGGATTCATTACGATCGGCGTTCCGAAAATAACTGGTTCATTAATATTAAACAAGCCTGGTAAGAACGATAAACGGCCAAGACTTTTCAGATACGTTGATTTAGAAAACATCATTAAAACAACTAAAGAAAGCGTAGTTCCAGCGCCACCAATCCAGATAAACCATTGTAAAAACTGTTCTGTAAAAATATTAGGTAACTGATGAACGTTTGCACCATTGGTAAAAGCTTCAAGGTTTTCTGCAATCGACATATCCCAGAAAGGACGAATAACTGGGCCCATAATCGCTGGACCATGAATCCCTAAAACCCAGAAGAAACAGATTAAGAAGACTGTTAGTAAGCCGCCAAATAAACTGTTACCAGCAAGGATACCTTTAAGTGGCATTAATAACGTACTCAAGAAACCATTCAAATCAAAACCAATTACGTGGCGAATAACCCAGAATAATAAAAGAATAACTGCTCCTGGAATTAACGCAATAAATGAATTTGACACTTCAGGCGGTACGCCATCTGGCATCTTAATCATAATATCTTTTTCAATAAAGAAGCGATAAATTTCAACAGATAACAGCGCTGTTACAATCGCACCAAATAAAGAAGCTGAACCTAAATTTGCTAAATTAATATAGCGCCCTGCTGTAATGACGTTGTCAACATCTTCAAAGACACGTGTTGGTGGTGCCGCTGTTACTAAAAAGGCCATTAATGCTAAAATTCCACACGTCAAAGAGTCAAGCTTATAACTTTTGGCCAATGATGAAGCAATCCCAAATGTTGCATAAAGTGCAAGTAACCCCATCGTATAGCGGGAAGGAATATCTAAAATTGCTTGATAAGGTTCAATCAATTTTGTGTATGCCTCAATTGGAATATTTTGAAAAATTGTAAAGAATGAGCCCACAATTGTTAAAGGCATCGTTGCAATTAATCCTTTTCTAATCGCCGTCATATGGCGTTGCGAACCAAATTTATTCGCAATCGGCATTAACTTAACTTCCATCCACTGTACAAAACCATTCATTTGTTAATTCCTCCGTTCAACTAATAAAAATAATAATTATTTCGCATTTATAATAACATAGTAACATTATAATGTAAACGCTTATTCTTATTCATGACAGAGAAAGTGCAAAATAAAAGGCTTTTTCTTATTATAAAGAAACCGGGAATATTGCACCAAAAATCATTGCGCCTAAAATTGCGCCCCCAGCAATTGGTTTTTTCCAAATGTAAAAACCTAAAGCTCCTAATGTGGCACCAATCCCAATAGGAATCGAAGCACCCGCCGCACTCAAAATAATTAACGGGCCTAAGAAACGTCCTGAGGCATTACCAGCACCCATCATCACATCCGCACCAAAAGTGGAATTTCCTTGATTGATAGTAAATTTCCGAATCAACACAATTACGCCGCCAACTGCTAACCCTAGTATCGCACCTGTTAAAAGGGCTAAGCCAAAGTTTTCTACAGGTGCTTTAATACCCATGCTGAGGAAAATTGCAGGTACGCCAATCCCAATCCCCGTTAAAATTGAGCCACCTAAATCTAAAATCCCGACTAAAGAACCTTCTAAAATTCGTGCAAATAGGAAACTTGCACCAAATGCTGCGGCAGCACCATAAGAACCACCATCTAAACCAGCTTTTAGCATCGCAACAATTGAAACTTCATTAAAGGCGCCCACACCATAAACTACATACATATGTGTTCCTGCAAAAATTGCCGCTGACATAATCCCGACTAAAATGGGAAAGCCCCAATCAGCATACCAAAAACTTTTGCCTTTTAAACCTTCTTGAATTTCTTGTTCTTGTTGTGCCCATTCATTTTTTTCTTGCTGTTCCATCTATGAGACCTCCTTTTTTCTATTTAACGGTGAAGACATTGTGTAAATTATTTAACCATTGAGGAATAGACAAGCGGAAACTTTCGATCATTTCTAAGTCGAACCCTCGGAAGAAGCCACTTAAAATAAATAATAAGATAATGGCACCAAGCATGCCACGTGTCATTCGGGTCCACCCTAAATCATCGACACCTTTACCGATTAAGATCCCTAATACAACTCCTGGGACAGCATTGCCCATGACTAATTGAGATAATCCGCCAAATAACGTTCCCCAGAAACCCGTCCGTTTTCCTGCATCTAAAGCCGCTAGCCAGAATAAAACGGGCATCACAGTATTGATTAAAATCGTTGCTGCAGGTACCAACACCGCAACTGCTGTTACTTGTAGCGATTCTGGAATTGCTGCAGCTGTACTATTTAAGAAAGCCACAGTCGCCATTCCTACAAAGGCCCCGACAATCCCCATTTTTTTGGGATTATGCATCGTTTTAGTGACATCTTTATCCTTTACCAATAAAATTGCTGCAGCCCAGTTAGGCACAATCCGGTGGGTCACATCTTGTGTAAAGGCCCCTGCTCCCACGGCCGAAGCCCAAGCATTAAAGAAAAAACCTAAACCAAAAGAAAAGTGTGATGCTGGATCTCCTTGTGCCGCGTTCATTTCTCCTAATGTTCTAAATGCCCCTAACCCTTGCGTTTGTGGTGCATGAAACATCCGAGCAGCGCCTGCGCCAGCTGCAAAACCTAGTAAACCACCAATAAGCAATGACTTCAGCAAAATGATTACAAATTCCATTCCTTCTTCCTCCCTTTATACGCCTCTTTTTGAAAGAAACGGAACTACTACTGCGTTCGGTTCTTTAATTGTTTCCGTTAAAAAATCAACTTCTTCGACTGCAATGGCTTGGATTTCCACTTCTACAGCTAGTTCGACATGATAAATCACTCTCTTTCTAGGAAAGAAGAAGAACAGAAATTTTTCTGTATAAACTTGTTCTTTTGCCTGACGAATAGTTACTTCTTTCGGTTCAATCCGGATGAGGACCTCTGTTGTTTCTTTTAATACTTTTTTTGAAACATCATTCAATGCACTTGCAAAAGCTTCATTCTTCTTATTACCTTTTCCAGAAACAATCACGGTTTGTGTTGACCGTTTTGTGGCATCCATAATTACCGCTCCTTTCTAAGTTACTACTTTCTATGCTCCGTGTTTCTTAATAAATGCTTCAGTTACTCGTTTACCAAGTTCTTCCTGATCCATAAAACCAAATCCAAGAACAGTTTTCCCATCGTTAATTGCTGTTACCCCTTCTTCGATTGATCGCATGCCATGTCTTTCGGGATACCCGTATTTAGTAGCAGCCGTTAACGCTCCTGCACCACCACTGCCACAGAAAGAAATGCCTAAATCTGCCTTTTCTTGTTGCATCACATCTCCTAAACGCATATCAGCGCCCATTCCTGGAACAACAACCGCGCGACCACCGGCTTGCTCCACTCCTTTTGCAACATTTTGTCCTTTTCCTAAACGATCTGCGATAACTACTGTAATCATAACTTTTCCTCCTATTAATTGTTTTGTTTAGCAACTTCAAAATGAACAGCTAAAACATACCACTCATCTTCTGATAACTGACCAATTGCTTCTGTTGTTTCTTGTGCAATTTTCAACGTTTCTGGTGTTAGTTCCGTAAATAACGTCCGATCAACACCAGCTAATGTCGTTCCTTCTCTTGAACGATTCAGCATCTCATTGAGATGGTTAATCAAAATCGTCCACTGTAATTCCGTTGGTTCAATTTGTGCTTCTGCTAATCGCGCACTGGTTTGTTTGATAATCGATTGTAGCTTTTCTGGTTCAGCACTTTGTCGAATGATCTCCTGTGCTTCCATTGCTAGTTCCATCCTCTTCCTCCTTTGGTTGTTCTAAATAATTAAGTAATGCTGAAATTTCAGCATGATTGACAGGTAACTCATTTTTAGCAAATAAACATTCAATTTGCCGAATTTCTTCTTGCCGTTCATGAGATACTTCTCTATTACAAGGAATCTCTTCGTATTGTTTATTAAACGTAATCCGATGTGTCATTAATAAAACGTGAAGTAAAAAGGCTTCTTGATATTCGCTCAGTAACTTTGTTTGAAACATTCGTTTTAACTCTTCATAAATAATATACGCTTTTACTAATAAATCTTGGCTTTGTATCCGTTCATTTTTTTCAATTACATCAGATTTCGTGGAGCGAGCGGTACCCTTCCCTTGACGTTTCCCTAATAAAATTTTATCGACCTCTTCCCGAATTAAACTTAAGTCTGTGTCCGTCAACAATGGACTAACTTTAATAAATGGGTATGTCATTTCTTCAATTGGGAAAATACTCAATACCAAATCGGGCTTTTCTGCTTGAATCACTTCAGTTGCATTTAAAACAGAAGCAAACCCCGCGAGTTCAACGTTTGGTACTTCCTCTAAAATTTTTTGTTCAATTAAACTGGTCACACCTAAGCCCGTCGAGCAAACATACACAATCCTAACAACTTTAGCTTCCTGCTGTTGTCGTTCCTGAGCTGCCAAAAAATGCAACGCAATATATGCGCAGAAAGAATCGTTGACTAACAAAACAGAACGTTGAATTAATTGTTTACAGGCACTTTGAATAGCTAAAAATAACGCTGGGTGTTTTCCTTTGATTTCTTCAGAAAACGGATTGTATTCATTAATAAATAAATGTTTCTTTGTAAAACGTAAGGACAGGTGTGCAAACAAGTTCGTAAATAATTGGCGATCATTTACAAAAGGATAATTCAGCTCTTTTGAAACGCTTTCAATCACTTGCTTTGTTAATTGAACCATATCTTGCCGTTGATGAGTTCCGAATAAATCACTATAAATATAAAAATATTCATCCGCTAATAAAGGCAAGTCATAACGTTCAAACACCTCTTGTAAAAGTAAAAGTGGTACTTCGTTCCGTTGTTCAAAGCGTGTTTTTTGTGATAACACTCGGTAAGTCCCAATTGTATGTGCCATCTGCATACGTGCTGCGGCAATTGCCACTCTCAACGTAATAGATAATATTTCGGCATAATCAAATTGATTTTGATCGAGTGGATTAATTAAATTTCGCATTTTTTTCAATGCACTACGATAACAACCTTGAAACAATGTCCCTGACCCAAATTTAATTTTAGGGATCTTTTCAGCCCCTTTTGTCTTTGTCACATAGTTCATAATTTGGTAAATATCGTATTCTGTAAGTTCTTTTTGAGTGATAAATTCCATCAGTAATCGTACATTGCTTTCTTCACCACTGATTGTAAACCCTTGCCGTGCTTGGCGAATTAAGGTTAAATCATATGCTTGCAGCAACCGTTCGACCTGTTCCAAATCACTGACAATTGTGTTTCGACTCACTAATAATTCATCTGCTAGCTGCTGTGCCGTTAAGTAACCTTTGACTGACAATAGCTGAAAAATCAATACATTGACTCGTCTTTTTTGATCAGGATAGGTTTCAAATCGATCGACATCGATAATTTCATTTTTTAACAGTAAGCGTTTAGAGTCAGGTAAATCTAGCCAGATTCCCTTATTTCGTTTTGAATAAAGTGTCTCATCGTGCTGTTCAAACCAAGCACGAATATCTTCTAAATCATACTTAATTGTTCGAACGCTGACAGTAAAGTTCTCAGCTAATTCTTGCGTGGTAATACTCCCTTCCAAATCCAAAAGCATCAATAAAATATTTATCGCTCTTTTGGACAACAACACGGTCATGCCTTGTCACCTCTTTTCTTTTCCCTTTACACTTAAAACTATAGCGTTATTTTATCTGTTCCACAACACAAAAAAGTTGCACTTATAAAAGTGCAACACTTCTCTTTTCATACAAAAAAAATCCCTTAACAGTAGTAACTGTTAAGGGATACCACACTATTTATTTGCATAAATAGACAGAAACCTTCTCCACAAAAGTATTCTGTCCGACACGTTACAAATCCGGTAACTGATAGCCGTACTATCTGGTGTCGTTGTGTTTGACAATCACTAGCCGTCAAAACGGAATAGCCGAAGCTATCTGATTGAGTCAACTCGTCGCATAAAACACACTTTAACACAGAATAGTTTGGATAGCAAGTGATGGTAATTATTCGTTATCGAACCATTCTTGATAAAAACTTTCAACAATTTTAACGGTTGCTATCGTTAATTCTTTCGTCATTACGGGGCTAGTTAACTTTTTGTCTTGTAAACATTGATTCACATGATTGATTTCATAGGTAAATTCACTAGTGAATTGTTCAGACCATTTGACAGTGTTGCCTTGAGCATCTGTATAATAAGCACAATCTGTTTTCCAGAAATTAGGAATAACGATTTGCCCTTTTGTCCCACAGATGGTCATTTCACTAGGTATCTTTAAACCAACATTAATAAAAATATTGCCCAGCGTCCCTTCAGCAAATTTCAAAGCTAAATTACATTGACTATCCGTCGCCCCTTGCTGATATGTTGCGGTTCCCGTAACCTCTTGAATCTCTTTCCCTAATACGTATTGTAAGTATTGTAATGGATAACTTCCTGAGCCATGAAGCGCTCCACCACCCGCTTCTCTCGAGTAAAACCAGGGAATATGGTCCACATTGGGATAGGCAGTAACTGACTGAACCCATAAAATCTCTCCCAATCTCCCTTCTTGAATTGTCGCCTTTACTTTTTGGGTAATTGGTAAAAAGACAGACTTCTGAGCTTCCATTAGAAAAACCCCTTGCTCCTGTGCGATTGCGAAGAGTTCTTCTGCTTCAGCAGTATTTAATGTAAATGGTTTTTCCAGTAGGACGGGTTTTCCTTGTGATAACGCAAGCTTAGCTGCTGAGTAATGTCCTTGATTGTAGGTGGGAATATAAATAATATCAATTGTTTCATCCTTACATAACTCTTCATAACTGCCATAAGCCACCGGAATCGCTAATTCTTTAGCCATTTTTTGAGCATTCTCTAAACGCCTTGATGCAATCCCGCGCACTTCAGCTTGCGCGCTTTCTCGAATCCCTGCTACAAATCTTGGGACAATTTGGGCAGTACTCATAATTCCATAACGAATTTTATCCATGTAATCGCCTCCTCTTTCACTATACGAGAAAAACGAATATTTGGAAACCATTTCAACAAAAAAAGAAACCGTTTCCCCAAAACGATTTCTTTATATGTAAATTAACGGATACCAACGCTAACTTTTAAAGCTTGATTGACCTGTTCCATCTCTTCACGAGAAAGTTGACAAACCTTGTGTAGCATTCGTTCTTTATCCAATGTTCGAATTTGTTCTAACAAAATAAGTGATGGCGTCCTGCACTCGTTATGGGGAATTTCGATGAGGACTTGCGTTGGTTGCAGCCGCTTGCTTACGTTACGGGTAATCGGTGCAACAATCAACGTTGGACTAAATAAGTTACCTTTGTTATTTTGAATAATCAGGACAGGTCGAATCCCACCTTGTTCGGAACCAACAACTGGTGAGAGATTCGCATAAAAAACCTCACCTCTTTTTATCATTCAGATTCCCTTCCCTCCTTTTCCTTTAAAAAATTATAGCATATTGTTTCTTGCAATATTTTCAACTTTTTAGCTATCCCTTAAAATATTTGATAAAACCACCCTTTAAAAGTCAAAAAAAAGCTTAAACAGTCGACTCTGATATAGAGACGACTATTTAAGCTGACTATTACATTTTTGTTAAAATACTATCCACTTTTGTATTAATTAAATCAATAGCGACGTGGTTTTCGCCACCTTCTGGCACAATAATATCTGCATAACGTTTCGTAGGTTCAATAAATTGGTGATACATGGGCTTCACGACTGTCAAATATTGTTCAATCACAGAATCCAAAGTACGGCCACGTTCTTCCATATCACGCTTGATTCGACGAATAATACGGATGTCATCATCTGTATCCACATACACTTTAATATCCATTAAATCCCTTAAGCGGCGATCTTCTAAAATTAAAATCCCTTCAAGAATAATTACTTCTTTCGGTTCTTGGATCACCGTTTCTGTACTTCTTGTATGCGCAACGTAGTCATAAACTGGCTTTTCAATGGCTTGATAATTTAACAGTTGTTCAACATGTTGAATCAATAAATCTGTATCAAACGCAAAAGGATGATCATAATTGGTATTTAAACGTTCTTCAAAACTCAAATGGCTCTGATCTTTATAATAAGAATCCTGTTCTAACATCATAATTGAATGATCGGGAAAATTATTAAAAATCGCACGGCTAACACTGGTTTTTCCGCTTCCTGATCCGCCAGTAACACCAATGATAATTGGCTGACTATCTTTCATGTATAAACCTCTTTCTTTTCAAAAACTTCATTGTCTTTTACTATTATAATGAAAACTCTGAAGAATGCCAGACCTTTTCCAAGACTTTTCATGTGATTTTTATCTTCTTATGAAAAATCTGCCCACACTTCTTTCAATTACAGTATACTTATCAATAAAAGGAGAATCCTACCTATGATTAAAAAAGTCAAAAAAGAAGCACTTACAACTGCGCATTACGCTCTTCTTTATGAGGCAGATCCATCAAAAAAAATGGTGGCAGATTACATTACCCGCGGTATTTGCTTTGACTATCAGACTGAAGAACTTCAAGGAATTTTAGTCCTGTTGCCGACTCACCCACGGACATTGGAAATCGTAAACATCGCTGTCTCAGAAGAAAGCCGAGGGCGGGGCATCGGACAAGAGTTATTACATTTTGCCATTGATTTTGCCAAAAAAGAAAAGTATGATTACTTGGAGATTGGGACTGGGAGCACAGGCTTTCAACAGCTATATCTCTACCAAAAAGTCGGTTTTCGAATAACACATATTGAACCAGATTTTTTTATCCATCATTATGATGAGCCCATTATGGAAAACGGCTTGCCTTTAAAAGATATGGTTCGCTTACGGTTACATTTAAGTTAAAAAACAACATTTCCTGTACAGGAAATGTTGTTTTTTAATGCCCAAGAATTGGTAACAACTCATCTAGCTGTTGAATCGTATAATTGGGTTGAATGGTTGGTGTTGCTGGAGCGGAGGTCGGATTGAGCCAAACAGTTTGAATTTTCGCTTGTTGGCCTCCTTGAATATCTGAATGCAAAGAATCGCCAATAATCATTGTTTTTTCTCGACTAAAATTAGGAATCCGTTCAAAAACAAAATCAAAATACTCTTTCATCGGTTTTTGATAACCCACTTCTTCTGAAACAAAAATATCTTTAAAATAAGGCATTAATTTCGAATCTTCCAATCGACGATACTGTGTTTTTGCCACTCCATTTGTCACAATATATAAATCATAATGGGGTGCTAATTTTTCCAAGATACGTTGACTATTGCCAAGCAAGTCATGTCCTTGACTTAAATATTCTCGGTAGTTTTCTCCCATTCTAACGCTATCAACTTCTCGATTAAACGCGTCAAACAATAAACCAAACCGTGTATCAAGGAGAACATCTTTTGTTATTTTTCCTTCTTCAAATGAACGCCATAATCCTTGATTAATTCGGTGGTACGTTGACTCGACTTCAGATGTAAATGGTACATTTTCTTCTTCAAATAAGGCATGGAGCGCCTTCTTTTCAGCCAATTTAAAATCTAACAATGTATCATCAACATCAAAAAGCAATGTTTTCATTTCCGTTCCTCTTCTCTTTTCAAATTACTCGGTAACGCTTTGCTTGTTTGTTGTTTTTCAATAAAAAAATAAGGCAATAGCAATTGTAACTCTTCTCTTGTTAATGAACGATAAGCACCTAAAGGTAATTGCGGATCTAGCCACAACGGCCCCATAGTTTGGCGTTTTAAAGCAGTCACTTTTTTCCCCACAGATAAAAACATTTTTTTCACTTGGTGAAATTTTCCTTCTTGAATAGTCAGGAAAACATGACTCTCCGTTTCAGTCGCTGCAAGAACAGTTATTTTTGCTGGCTTACATTGAATGCCTCCTTGCAAAACAATCCCATCTTTAAATTTAGCACAATCTTCTGCAGAGACCAAACCATTGACTTTCACTTCATAACATTTCGCTACTTCTTTATTTGGCCGAATTAATTGATACCCTAATTGGCCATTATCTGTTAATAGAAGTAACCCTTCCGTATCGCCATCGAGTCTGCCCACTGGATAAAGACCAGGGCGTCTGTCTTGTGGTGCAATCAAATCAATGACTGTTTTTTTAGATGCATCTGAGACAGCGCTAACCACACCTTTTGGCTTATTCAACATATAGTACACATGTGTCTCATGCGAAATTAATTGTCCTTTTACTTTAATCATTTGTAATTGCGCATCGACATTTTGGCTTTCATTTAAAGTCACGATGCCATCCACAGTGACCTGCTTGCCTCTGATTATTCGTTTCACCGTTTTGCGTGATCCAAACTGAAGTTCTTCTAGTAATTTATCTAATCGCATTGTTCCGCTCCATTCTGGTATTAGTATAGTGGAATCCGTTAAAGATGAAAAGTAGAAAAAGGTAATTCCTTGACGTATAAAAATATAAGTGTTACGGTTAATAAGTAAAGTAAATAAAGGTTTCTCAAAAACAGCGTAATGACCTGGGAGAGAACAACGATAACAATGAACCATTCCCATGAGTGTTGCCTGGCAATATTTGTGGGGATTTTTTGATTATTGTTAGCATTTTTCTAGACAAGAACAACTGAAAAAAGAGTTTCTTTTTTCCATTATGTTTTGTTTCTGAGTTTAACCAAATCACTCATTATTTCAAGGAGGAATTAGGTTATGTCAGTACAATTAGAAGTTAAAGAAAGAGCTATCCGTCCACGTTCACTAAGAAATCAGCTACGTCACGAAGGGAAAGTACCTGCCATTGTTTACGGTTACCAAATTGAAAGTACACCAATCTATTTTGAAGAAAAAGACTTATCAAAAATTTTACGCGAACATGGTGCTAACACCGTTATTAAAATGACAGTTGATGGCAAAAACATCAACACATTAATGTCGAAAGCACAATTAGATACCTTTACTGGTCAAATGCTTCATGTTGAATTCTTATCTGTAAATATGAAAGAAACAACAGAAGTCGAAGCAGAAGTTCAATTAATTGGTGAATCTGCGGGTGTGAAAGCTGGGGGTACCTTAGCTCAAAACTTGTACACTGTTTTAGTGGCAGCCACACCAGATAAATTGCCAGAATCAATTGAAGTAGATATTACAAACTTAGAAATTGGTGATGCTCTTACAATCGCTGATTTACCTGAACACAAAGACTATGAAATTTTAACTGATCCAGAAGAACAACTAGTTGCTATTGTTGAAGCACAAACTGCTCCTGAAGAAGAAGAAGGAACAGCTGCTGAAACGACTGAACCAGAATTAGCCGAATAAAGAGTACACTTTTGTTCAGCTGATTCTCTTAAGTTTTAGAAATGGGATGTACGTTGAAACAACGTACATCCCATTTTCTTTTTACTGCATATCTTGATTTCTTCACATAAATGATGACACCTGCAAAGCTAGGAAGCTACAGAGGAATATTAAATTTTTGCTAATCTACGCAATATTTTCCAACGAAACAATTTCTTTTTTTTAAATTTGCAGTATACTAAAAGTAAGTAAACAAAAAGGAGGTCATCCATATGTTTGAACGTTTTGATAGTGACCGTAGCCGCTATGCTTCATTAGGTGTTGTTTCCAGCTTACCTAGTGGCTTAATTGATAGTATTTGGTTGATTATTGACTTAAATCTAAAAGGGGTTATCCCTTTAAACGACTTACTTCACTTTGATTTGTTGAACAATAATGGCAAGGTGACTGTCCATTTTTCTCAAGAAAATAGTTCAGTAGAAATGGCCATCGACTTACCATTTAGTTATTCTACGGCATATCCGTCGCGAATTTTTGCTTTTGATGATGGCCATCGTGAAACGATTTTATTACCTGCAGAAATGTTAGAATCTTAAATAATTTCAACAAACAAAAATACCACCGAAAGAAACACTCGGTGGTATTTTTTAATTTTAAAATTTTACGCCTTGCGGTTTACAATAAAAGAGTAAATTGCGATACAGATAATCGCTCCTAGCAACGCTGAGATAATTGGAAAACCGCCGATGACTGGTCCTAAAGAAGGCAACAAGAGTGATGCTACCCAACTTCCTAAAAAGCCCACGATAATATTTCCAATAATGCCACCTGGAACATCTTTTCCTAAAATTGCGCCAGCAATTGCGCCAATAATTCCTCCGACAATTAATGCCCATAGAAAGCTAAACATTTGAAAAACCTACCTTTCATAGTTGATTTTTTTAGTTAATTTTCCTACTTTAAGGATAAAACAGAAAGCAGACTTTTTCAAAAGATAGGACTTTTCAGAAGTCAATTTATTCTTCTACATAAGCTAAACGATAGGATACTGTGCGACCAAAAGAAAATACTTGCAAACCTTGTAAGCGATCTGATTTCAAGTAACCAATGGCTCCTTGGAATAAGGGTAAAACACCGGCATCTTTTTCAATTAATGTTTTTTCTAAACTTAGTAATTCATTCCAGCGTTTTTCAGGTTCATTGGCGTAATCTTTTCTAACTTTTTGGAGACCCGCATCATACGCCGAATCGTTATAACCAGAAGTATTTAAGCCACTTTTCGAGTCATAAAATTCTAAAAAATTAATGGGATCAGCATAGTCAGGTGTCCATGTTCCAAAGGCTAAATCGTAATTACCTGCTGTTTGTAAATCCAAACGATTTTGCAAAGGCA
Source organism: Enterococcus sp. DIV0712 (assembly GCF_050554855.1). Taxonomy (NCBI): domain Bacteria; kingdom Bacillati; phylum Bacillota; class Bacilli; order Lactobacillales; family Enterococcaceae; genus Enterococcus; species Enterococcus sp. DIV0712. Next base: position 583,850 of record NZ_CP187333.1, on the reverse strand, counting down.
ATGATTTTAATTTGATTGTTAAACCTGGTAAATTTTGTTGCAATTGCCCTTGAACAAATTCAATGGTTTTCTTGGCAATCGCTGAGTCCGCTGAGATTAGTTCCAATTCAATTTTATCTTTGCCCAACTCTTCTTTCGCTTTGGTCCAGTTAGCTTGGGCTTCTTTAATATTATATGGTAATAAATCACCATTTTCTTTGCGGAAATCTTCACCTGTATCTGGATTTTTTGCAAAATTAGCTGGTACAAAACCATTTAAAGCTGTCGAGCCATCTCCTAAAATTTCTTTTGCAAAAGTTTCTTTATCAATCGCTTGTAAAAAAGCTTTTCGAACATGTTCGTTGCCGGTGATTTCACGGCGATGATTAGGGCTTAAATAACCTACCATAGCTTTAGGCACAAAATGCGCTTGTTTTGACTCTTTATACTGAAGTGCATAAGTATCTGCTAAAACAGTATAATCTAAGTCGCCATTATCAAAAAGATTGGCTCCTGTGCCAATTTCTTTCACTACTTGAACATCAATTTCATTCAATTTTACGTGTTCTTTATCCCAATAATGATCATTCTTCTTCAATTTCCAAGTTTCGGAATTGCCATCCCAACCTGAAATTACAAACGGTCCATTGCCAACAAAATTATCTGCAGAAGTCCCATAGGCAGTACCTTTTTCTTTGGCAAAGGCTTCATTTTTAGGCATAAAAGGTGTCCCAACCAAGACTTGGGCTAAATAAGGAATTGGATTTTCCAATGTTAGTTCTAGTGTCTGGTCATCGATTGCTTTGACACCAAATTCTTCCATCGTGGCTTGTCCTTCCCGCACCGCACGCCCATTTTTAAAAATATCCATTTGATTACTGCTACTTGAACCGTATGCTGGATCGACCACGTTTCTAAACGCAACTACAAAATCCCCTGCTTTAACTGGATCCCCGTTTGTCCATTTTGCTTCTCGTAACTTGAATGTATAGACTAACCCGTCTTCACTAACTTGTGGCTCTGCTTTCGCCATAGCTAGCTCAGGATCTCCGTTTTTATCTTGTCGATACAAGCCTTCAACTACTTGACCAATCATATCGGAACTATAGACATCTGTATAATGAGCGCTGTCTAATGTCGAGAGTTCACCACCAGATGCGACGTTAATTTTCTGTGTAGCTGCTTCATTCGAGGTCGTTTTCGAACCGCCACTTCCACATGCTGCTAAAACCAAGCCTAGTGCAACAAGTCCGATTAACCACTTTTTCTGTTTCATACCAAAACTCCTCCTTCTGTTCAAACAACTTACCTACATTTTACATGATTTTCCATACATTTGTCCTTTTTCAGCACTTACTTTTTGAAAGAAAAATATTTTTTTAAGAATAAGAGTTGACAGATATTTTTTCTGGTGGTACAGTATTGAAAAACAGAGAACAGAAGAGTAACTGTTTCCTTTAGTGAAGAGAGTCTTTGGTTGGTGGAAAAAGACGTAAAGAAACAGTGAACCACATCTGGGAGTTGACTTTTTGAACCCTTAGTAGGAAAGTCCGGGACCACTCGTTAACAGGCGAAGTTATGAACTTCATAAGGTTCGTGTTGCGAAACACGAATAAACTAAGGTGGAACCACGATAATTGATTATTCGTCCTTTGGCTAGTCAGCCAAAGGACTTTTTTGTTTTTTAGATGCGCTTTTCAAACTGAGAGAATGCCTTAACCGCTCCTGTCTGTTGTCCCCTTTTCTATGTGCTCAATGGGATACGCTAGAAAAGCAACAGGTTTTCTGTTCCGTTCGAACAATTTCATACTTACAATCAAGGCTTAGGACATAGTAATTTAGCTCTTCCTTTACAGAGACTTTTTCATTGGCTGAAAGAAAAAGATGGATTCTTCTTTACTCACACCTAAAAGATGTTTTTCTGAATCCTTTAGTAAGAAAAACCGGTGACTCTATCGTTAACAGAGAGTAGTTGTCAACGCAACTACATAAGGCTTATCTTGTGAAAGATAAGTAAATTGAGGTGGCACCACGAATGCGATTCGTCCTCTTGGCTCACAGCCAAGAGGCTTTTTTGTTTTTTAATAAAAATTGTTGGAGGAAAAAATGATGGATTATATTTTAGAAATTTTACCTGCTTTAGTTAGCGGAGCTGGCATGACACTGAAAGTCTTTTTCTTTACGCTCCTTGGCTCGATTCCACTGGGGATTATCATTGCCTTTATTTTACAAAGTTCGTTTAAACCTTTACGTTACTTAATTAACCTCTACATTTGGTTAATGCGCGGCACTCCGCTATTGTTACAATTAATTTTTGTTTTTTACGGCTTACCATTAATTGGTATTGTCTTTGAACGTTACGATGCGGCCTTATTCGCATTTATTTTAAATTATGCTGCGTACTTTGCTGAAATTTTCCGCGGGGGGATTCAAGCAATTCCCCAAGGTCAATATGAAGCTGCTAAGGTTTTACGTTTAACACGTTTTCAAACAGTCACGCGGATTATTTTGCCACAAGTTGTTAAAATCGTGCTGCCTTCCGTAGGAAATGAAATTATCAATTTGGTCAAGGATACTTCTCTTATTTATGTACTTGGCTTAGGCGATCTTTTACGTGCTGGTAAAATTGCGATGAGCCGCGATGTTACATTAGTACCATTAGCTTTAGTGGGAGTGATTTATTTACTCTTTACGGCAATTTTGACTGTTGCTTCTAAGAAAATTGAAAAATTCTATCAATATTATAAATAGGAGGACTCTACCATGTTAACTATTAAAAATTTAACCAAACATTTTGATAACCGGACCATTATTGATCACTTAAATTTAGAAATTCCAGATGGTAAAATTTTAACGATTGTTGGTCCTTCAGGCGGCGGAAAAACCACTTTACTTCGTTGTTTGGCTGGTTTAGAAACCATTGATTCTGGCGAGCTTTTGTTGGATGGTGTTCCTTTCAATCCTGCTGAAATGGACAATGCCGATCAAGTGGTTGGGGTCGTTTTCCAGGACTTCCAACTTTTCCCTCACTTATCAGTTTTAGAAAACATTACCTTAGCACCTACATTAGTACTAAAAGAAGAAAAAGCAAAAAGTCAGCAAGAAGCTTTAGAATTACTGGAAAAATTGGGCTTGGCTGGTAAAGAAAAACTCTATCCGTACCAACTTTCCGGTGGACAAAAACAACGAGTTGCACTTGCTCGTGCCTTAGCAATGAAGCCAAAAGTTCTTGGGTACGATGAACCAACGAGCGCGCTAGATCCAGCTTTACGCCAACAAGTGGAAGAAGTTATTTTAGATTTACGGAAACAAGGCATGACACAGATTGTCGTGACCCACGATATGGCTTTCGCTGAAAAAATTGCAGACAATCTTTTGACGGTTGCCCCCGTCCAATAGAAAGGAGTTTATGATGAAAAAGAAATATTCTTTAGCCTTGCTGGTTATCTGTTGTAGTTTACTCCTATTTGCAGGTTGTGGTAAAAGAAAAAGCAACGAAGATCAATGGACACGGATTAACGAAGAAAAACGGATTATTATTGGCTTAGATGACTCCTTTGTGCCCATGGGTTTTCAAGATAAATCAGGCAAAATTGTCGGCTTTGATGTCGACTTAGCCAAAGCGGTTTTTAAACTTTATGGCATTTCCGTTGACTTCCAACCGATTGATTGGTCTATGAAAGAAACAGAATTACAAAATCAAACCATTGATCTTATTTGGAACGGCTACACTAAAACGAGCGAGCGGGCCGAAAAAGTTCAATTCACACAACCTTACATGACGAACGACCAAGTACTTGTTTCTTTAAAAGAAAAAAACATTGCAACAGCGAGCGACATGCAAGGCAAAATTTTAGGGGTTCAAAACGGCTCTTCTGGCTATGATGGCTTCGAAAGTCAGCCCGACGTTTTGAAAAAATTTGTTAAAGACCAAACGCCTATTTTATATGACGGCTTTAATGAAGCTTTCTTAGATTTAAAATCTGGCCGAATTGATGGGCTCCTAATTGATCGCGTCTACGCCAACTACTATCTTTCCCACGAAGATAATTTAAAAAACTATACTATTTCTCATGTCGGCTATGACAATGAAGATTTTGCTGTGGGCGTCCGCAAATCAGACAATCAATTAGTCCAAAAAATCAATACTGCCTTTGAAACGTTACGAAAAGATGGCACCCTTAGTAAAATTTCTCAAAAATGGTTTGGAGAGGACGTTACAAATAACACAAAAATAAACTAAATAACGAATAAAAAGGTGTACTGCTGACTTAGTACACCTTTTTATTTGAATCAAATTCTTAGCAAATTCTAACTTATGAAGAACTTTTATTTTTGCTACACTAGTAAAAGTCGAGAGAATTTGTCCTTTTCTGCCTAGAACAATCATTACTCTCAATAAATGAAAGGAGAAAAAAATGCCTACTAATAAAAAAGAAGGAATGCTTTTTACTACGTTAATGTGCTTTCTGATGGTTTTCGGAATGAGCACCTATAATTTATTATTGCATGGAGAATTTTCATTGTACGCCTTATCAAAAGGTTTGCTTCCTGGATTTATCGTTGCTTTTATTTTAGACGTTTTCATCGTTGGTGTCTTAGCTAAGAAAATCGCTTTTTCTTTACCCTTTAATAAAGAAAAACGGCTATTACTTATTCTGACCATTTCGAGTCTCATGATTATCGGCATGGTGACTTGTATGTCTTTATTTGGCTTATTAATGGAAGGCCAGACGTTGTCACTAAGTGCGTATTTCCAAGCTTGGGGCCTGAACTTTATTGTTGCCCTTCCTTATCAATTGCTGATTGTCGGTCCCTTTTCACGTATGATCTTAACCAATTACCAACAACGACAAACTTAGAAAATAGATTTTCATTATTTATTAACTTTTACTATACAAAAAAGAAGTGAAAAAATGTAATACGCCTCCAAAATTAGAACAAAAATCTAACTTTGGAGGCGTATTTAAACTAGCAAAATATGATTATGCATTCAAGAACAAAGTAGTAAAAGCTTATCAAAATGGAGAATAGAGGCTATCAAACACTGGACAAAGCAATTTAATATCTCTTCATATTCCACTGTACAAGAATGAGTCAAAATAGTAGAAAAATTTGGTTTTAAAGTCCTTCATCAAAAAACTGCCAACGGATACACCTGAATTTAAGCATTCGAAACATAATCAAAACGGAACATCCTAATTAAGAATGATGCTCTAGCTGAATCCTTTTCTTGATTTGTTTAATGATAAAGTTTTGTCCTTTCCATATTGCTAAACACTCGAATATAAAAGCGATTCTTGACAAAAGAAATTAATAAATTGATTTCCTCTAATTATCAGCGAAGCAAAACGCAACTTCGGTTCAGTGTTCAATACAGTAAACGTTTCATTTCATAAAAATACCGACTAGATTTCTCCAGCCGGTATTCGAGCTCAATTTTGTATTTTACTAAAAAATTCTATTTTTTAATTTAGACTTCTTCTTCAATAATAAAACGTGGTCGCCCCTTAACTTCGGAATAAATTTTACCAATATATTCGCCCACAATAGACAGACTGATTAATTGAATTCCCCCTAAAAACCAGATACTGATGATAAGAGAAGACCAACCAGCTTCAACATTTCCTGTAAAATGTTGTATCAAACTATAAATCATATAAAAGATACCAATTAATAAAGTAATAAACCCTATGTTTCTAACCATTTTAATTGGTACAATTGAAAAGGAAGTAATGCCTTCCATAGCAAAATTAAGCATTTTTTTTAGCGGATATTTTGACTCACCAGCTACTCGAATATTTCTTGAATAATAAACTTTTGTACTAGGAAATCCAACTAATGGAACCATCCCTCTTAAAAATAAGTTTTCTTCTTTAAAAGTTAGTAATACCTTAGTCGCCCGATTGCTCATCAAACGAAAATCTGCATGGTTTGGTACGGTATTCACACCTAGTTTATTCATAAATGAATAAAACATTTCTGCAGTTTTTCTTTTGAACGCGGTATCTGTATCACGGTTACTACGAACGCCATAAACAACATCGTTTCCATCATGATAAGCATCAATCATTCCCTCAATTGCCTCGACATCATCTTGTAAATCTGCATCAATCGTAACAATCATATCTGCAAATTGAACCGCTGTCGTCATACCAGCTAAAAGTGCATTTTGGTGACCAAAGTTGCGACTAAATTTAAGACCTTTAAAATGTTCTTCTTGTTCAGATAGTCTTTTAATAATAGCCCATGTTTTATCTTTACTACCATCATCCACAAACAAAATGGAACTTTCTGTGCTTACTTTATTCTTAGCAATCATTCGTTTTAAAAAATCCAACAATACCTTGCTAGAAATAGGTAGTACTTCCTCTTCATTATAACATGGTACTACTATAAAAAGTTTTGACATTTTCTTTTTTCCTCCTATTAGCTGTTGTTAACACACTTTCCCATCCAATTGCTGAAAGTAAATAGAAAAATGGTAAAAATTGAATTAAATAGCGTGAGCGACCACCTTCAAATAATAGTAGAAACATCATAGCTCCAATAATAGTAAGCTTTATGATAATTTCTCTATATGAAATTTGTTTTTTATCAAAGGAGACCGTTGTTAAGTACATACCAAATAACGTAAATATCCATAAAATTTGCATATAAAAACGGAGTGTCCGTGTTCTTTTTCCTTGCTGATAGTAAAAATCTCTGAAAAAACTCTGAAATTTAGATTTAGATTTATTTTCTGGTTTTTGAGGAGTTCCATCTCTTCCCCAACCAAAATCACCACGATCAGTATTATTAAAATGCTTTTTGATAATAAATTTCAGATAACCACCTACTCCATAATCTTGAAGTCTTTTTTTTATTGTCTTCCCTGCATACTCTTTCCTTTCCTTAGTTGTTTTGAGCTTACTCATGGTTGATACATCTTGTGAGTTATAACCGCCACTTCCAGTTAAACCCATCATCATCCAATGTGTCATAGGGAATTGTTTTTCTTTATCATATTGAATAACCGTCTGTTGATTTTTATAAATAGTAAATGTAGTTACTGAACTTACCATTCCTATAACAAATAAACAAACACTGAGTATGTTAACATATTTCCTGTTTTTTTTGTAATTTGCAACAAAAATTACTATAAATACTATTGTCCAAGCAATTAAAAATATAATTGCAGAAGGTTTAATCAAAAAGGTAATTCCGCATAATATCCCTAAAAAAAGAATACATATAAAATGATGTTTATTCTTTTTTCCAAGAAAAGAATAAACCAATAGTACTAAAGAAACAAACATAAAGGAAAGACTATCAGTATAAAGAACTAATAACCATGGTGATAATGCTAGACTAAACATAGATAGATATAAAACTAGATAACTAACTCTTTTCGAAAAAAGTCTATTAGCTGCTACTGTTAATACACCTATACCCGTATCTAAAACAACGATATTCAATAACTGCCAAAAAAGCCATGTATTACCAATATTAGGAGAAAAGTGATTTACTAAATTAATAATTCCCAACATTAAAAAAAAGAAAAAAGAATTATTAGGATACATCGATAAATAATTGCTAATGGATTCATTGGTTACATCTAAGTTTTTTAGCCCATTAAAAATACTACCAACATCCCAACCAATTGGGGCGGTAGTTACTGCTACAATAATTATTTGGAAAACAACTGTAATGGCAATCAATATAAATGTTATTTTTTTCAGATGTTTTTTCAAAAAAAATATCATATTCTCAAAAAAAATAAGGAATCTTTTTCTATAATAGCTAGAAACTATCAACATTGTCATAGCAACTATTATAAATAGAATACAAATCAGGTGAGACGCTTTTAATTCTGACAAGTTTAAATTATCGGATTGAACAGCTCCAAAAATAGTCAATAAAATGACTATTGAACTGACTATATTTATCAATTTAAAAATTGAATTTTCTATTTTCATTATCTTTATCCTTTCTCATAAACCTCCAAATAGAATACACTAACAATTAAAAAAATTTCTTATTTTTATAAAAAATAAATAATCCAAGGAAATTGTAACATGAAATATCCTATTCATTCTTATATAAATTTCCGATAGTCTCTAGTTAAAAACTATCGGAAATTTCATATGAGTATAAATGAATATTACTAGTTAGTATTAAAACATATAAATTAATTTGCAACAATATTTACTAATTTATCTGGAACAGCAATCACTTTGCGCACTGTTTTTCCTTCAATAAATTCTTTAACAGCTTCATGGTTCATTGCAATTTGTTCTAATTCTTCTTTGCTTAACCCACGAGCGACATTTTGTTTGCCACGTAATTTTCCGTTCACTTGGAAAACTACTTCCACTTCATCTTCTACTAAGGCTGCTTCATCATAGGTTGGCCAAGGGACATAAGTTAAACTTTCCTCGTTACCTAAAATTTGCCATAGTTCTTCACCAATATGTGGCGCGATTGGCGCAAGTAATTGGACAAATCCTTCCACATATTCATAAGGTAAGGCATCCACTTTATTGGCTTCATTCACAAAAACCATTAATTGAGAAATCGCTGTATTAAAGTGCAAGTTTGCCATATCTTCTGTCACTTTTTTAACCGTTTGGTGATAAACTTTCGTTAAACGGCCATCATTAATTGTGGTAATTCGGTCACGCATTTTGCCTTCTTCATCAACAATCAGACGCCAAACGCGATCTAAGAATTTACGACTTCCTTCTAAGCCATTTTCATTCCAAGCAATGGAAGCATCTAATGGGCCCATGAACATTTCATAAAGACGTAATGTATCCGCACCATATTTAGCCACCACATCATCGGGATTTACAACATTGCCACGTGATTTAGACATTTTTTCGTTGTTTTCTCCTAAAATCATACCTTGGTTGTATAATTTTTGGAAAGGTTCTTTGGTAGGAACCACACCAATATCATATAAGAATTTATGCCAAAAACGAGCATAAAGTAAATGCAGCACCGCATGTTCGGCACCACCAATATAGATATCAACTGGTAACCAACGTTTTAATTTTTCAAAATCAGCAATTTCATTTTTATTATGAGGATCAATGAATCGTAAGTAATACCAAGAGCTTCCAGCCCATTGTGGCATAGTATTCGTTTCACGTTTTCCCTTCATGCCAGTTTCAGGGTCGACGACATTGACCCATTCATCAATGTTTGCTAATGGCGATTCCCCAGTTCCACTTGGGCGAATATCCGATGTTACTGGTAAACGTAGAGGTAACTCAGATTCAGGAACCGTTGTGGTTGTTCCATCTTCCCAATGGATCACAGGAATTGGTTCACCCCAGTAGCGTTGACGAGAGAATAACCAGTCACGTAAACGATAAGATACTTCTTTTTTCCCTACGTGATTTTCTTCTAGCCACTCATTCATTTTAGCGATGGCTTCTGCTTTGTTTAATCCATTTAAGAAATCAGAATTGATATGCGGTCCATCACCTGTATAGGCTTCTGTTGTAATGTCGCCACCTGCGATTACTGGTAGGATATCAATGCCAAATGTTTTCGCAAATTCGTAATCCCGTTCATCATGCGCTGGGACCGCCATGATTGCGCCTGTGCCATAGCTTGCTAAAACATAATCGCCAATCCAAATTGGAATTTCTTGGCCATTGACTGGATTTATAGCATACGCACCTGTGAAAACACCTGTTTTTTCTTTTGCTAAATCCGTTCTATTTAAATCAGATTTTTTTGAGGTTTCTTCAATATATGCTTCTACAGCTGCTGTTTGTTCAGGTGTCGTAATTTTTTTCACTAGTTCTAGTTCAGGAGCTAGAACAGTATAGGTTGCACCAAACAAGGTATCAGGACGGGTTGTAAACACCGTGAAACTTTCTTCTGTACCAGCGACTTTAAAGGTCACATTGGCTCCTTCAGAACGTCCAATCCAATTTCGTTGCATATCTTTAATACTTTCTGGCCAATCAACAAGCTCTAAATCTTCTAATAAGCGATCTGCATAAGCAGTAATTTTCAGCATCCATTGACGCATTGGTCGGCGAACCACATCATAACCGCCACGTTCACTTTTTCCATCAATGACTTCTTCATTTGAAATAACAGTTCCTAGTTCAGGTACCCAGTTAACCGCAACTTCTGCTTCATAAGCTAACCCTTTTTCATATAATTTTGTAAATATCCATTGTGTCCATTTGTAATATTCAGGATCAGTGGTATTAATTTCACGATTCCAATCATAGCTGAATCCTAGTGAATTAATTTGGCGACGGAATGTTTCGATATTTTTCTTAGTAAATTCAGCTGGGTCATTTCCTGTATCTAACGCATATTGCTCTGCTGGCAAACCAAACGCATCCCAGCCCATTGGATGCAACACATTATAGCCTTGCGCACGTTTCATACGTGAAAGAATATCGGTTGCTGTATAGCCTTCCGGGTGACCTACGTGTAAACCTTGTCCAGATGGATAGGGAAACATATCTAGTGCATAAAATTTTTCTTTATTTGGGTCGTCCAATGTATTGAAACAATTGTTCTTAGCCCAATATTTTTGCCATTTTTTCTCAATCTCTTTGTGATTGTAGCTCATGTTATTCCTCCTAGTAATATAAAATTTTTCATTCTTAAAATTTGCCACCTGCAGCCATTGTCACTATTCTGACTTAAACTAGCCACTTAGTGATAAAAAAAAGTCCTATAGGAAAAATTCCTATAGGACGTGAACATACAAATGCAACGTGGTACCACCTAAATTCGTCAAAGAAACGGTCAGTCACCGTCACCTTAACCTCAAACGTCTTAACGATCGTCACCGACTTTTCCTACTTGGTTTGTTCAAAAAAGTAACTTAAAGGCGAGTTCAAAAGCTTCTGTACGTATTTCCACCAGCCATACGCTCTCTATCACATGGTTCTTTCTACTATTCCTTCTCATTGTTTTTTTCTATTATAAGACTCATGTTACCAAAGATAGCTATTTTTTTCAATCTTAAATTAACCAACTTTTAAAGTTTGACCAATATAAATTGTATCCCCGCTTAAGCCATTTAATTGTTTGATTTTTTGGATGCTGATTCCGTATTGCATTGATAAGCCCCAAAGTGAATCACCGCTTTTAACTGTATGGCGTTTGCCTGATGCACTATTTGTTGAAGAAGCATTGCCACCTGCAGAAGCGCCTTTTTTCACGATGATTGTTTGACCAGCAAAAATTAAATCGCCTTTGATCCCGTTCCATGAACGTAGATTAGCAACACTCACGCCAAACTGTGCAGAAATTTTATTCAGCGTATCACCTGATTTAATCGTGTAGGATGTTGTCGCACCACCACCATTATTCGTAGGCTTGTTCGTATTCGTTGAACCTGAGTTGGCACCTTTTTTCACGATAATCTTTTGACCAGCAAAAATCAAACTACCGCTGATGTTATTCCAGGCTTGTAAGTTAGCCACACTAACACCGAATTGTGCAGAAATTTTGTTCAAGGTATCGCCTGATTTAATCGTGTAGTACGTATTCGTTCCTGATTGATTATTGTTAGAACCACCATTGCTTGAGCCGCCGGTGTTACCTGAAGTACCTTTTTTCACAATAATTTTTTGACCAGCGAAGATTAAATCGCCAGAAATGCCATTCCATGAGCGTAAATTAGCAACACTCACGCCATATTGGGCGGCAATTTTGTTCAAGGTATCGCCTGATTTAATTGTGTAGTACGTATTCGTTCCTGATTGATTATTGTTAGAGCCACCGTTGTTTGAGCCACCAGTGTTACCTGAAGCACCTTTTTTCACGATGAGTTTTTGACCAACGAAAATTAAATCGCCAGAGATGCCGTTCCATGAGCGTAAATTAGCAACGCTCACGCCATATTGGGCGGCAATTTTATTCAAGGTATCCCCTGATTTTACAGTATAGTACGTATTCGTTCCTGATTGATTATTGTTAGAACCACCGTTGCCTGAGCCACCAGTGTTACCTGAAGCACCTTTTTTCACGATGAGCTTTTGACCAACGAAAATTAAATCGCCAGAGATGCCGTTCCATGAGCGTAAATTAGCAACGCTCACACCATATTGCGCGGCAATTTTATTCAAGGTATCTCCTGATTTTACAGTATAGTACGTGTTCGTTCCTGATTGATTGTTTGAGCCGCCTGTTCCTGGATTAACTGTTCCGCCCCCAGTATTTCCACCAGAAGATGGTGTATCATATTGAGTTAAGTTATATGCGGTAATGACATTATTTAATTTAGCATTGTAGCTAGGATCTGTCGCATAACGACCTGTTAACCAAGCAGTTGCATCGCGGTACGAACTTGTATTGCTTTTCCAAGCCCCAGCATAATAGTAAACGCCCGCTTGGAAAGAAGTTGTTTTTAGCACGTGCGCATTATCTTGGAATGATTCCATGTAAGAAGGATATTTACGGAAAGGTTCTTTTTTCACTAACCATTTGCCGTTTAAATATTCCCATGTATCCATATAGACAGATTGTCCATTGTAGCTGCCTTTAATCCCAAATAAGTTATAGTTTGGTGCCTTAGATAGCGTACTTGCTCCCCAACCACTTTCAACGATTGCTTGAGCCATCATCACTGATGCATATAAATCATTGGCTTGCGCAATAGGTTGTGCACAACGAGCTAACTCGGCAATAAATTCTGAAGGACTTTGCGTCGGTGATAACGCTGAAAAAGTTTGCGCAGAAGCTACTCTAGCTTCTGGTACTTTTACTTCATCATCGGGTGTAACCGCAGGCGCTGCTTCAGACTCGGTTGCTGAAGGAGCTACTGGCGTAATTTCTGCTACTGAAGAATCAGTCGTTCCTGATTCCACAGGTGTAGTTGAATCAACTGTTGGTTGCTCGGTACTTGGTGTTGTTGGTGTTTCTTTTGATGATTCAGTTGTCGATTCAGTCGTTGTTGACGAATCCGTTGTCGGTTGTTCCGTAGTTCCTGGCGTAGTTTCTGTTGTTGGTGTCTCTACTAAGCCAGTTTCCGTAGTAGGTGCTTGGGCAACTTCCGCATTTGTTGGCTGCTCTTCTGTTGCCTCAGCAGTCACTGGTAGTAACGCAACGGGCGTTCCTACAGATGAAACAATTAACGCCGAGCTGAATAAAGTAGTGCTCTTCTTCCATTGTACTGACGTTTTCTTTCTTTGTTGTGCTTTCCTTCTTTCGATACGTGACATTGATTCTTTCTTCATTGATACGTCCCCAACTTTCCTTTTTTAACTTATATGTAAATGTAATTTTTTAGTTTTGTTATTATAACAAGTATACCTTTTTTTCTGGCGAATTAAAAACACTTCAACAAAATTTCATATTACTGTAACTAGATTGTAAAGAAGTAATGTTTTTTAACACGGATTTCCTCTCTTGTTACTACTCGGAAAAAAACTGCGACTTTAGTTGTAGATGCTTCTTTACCTTAGTCTGATTTTTTTAATTCCTCTTGTTATTCGCCCAAAAAGAAATTATAGTTTAAGATGAGAAATGAATCGTGTAGAAAGAGGGAGCGGAATGAATAAAGAACATTTTATTATTGAGCTGAAAATTTATTTAAAAGCGTTAAATCCAAAAGATCAAGCTATTATTCTTGCGAAATACAAGGCGTTATTTGATGCTCGTGTTGCGGAAGGCGAAACAGAAGAACAAGTGGCAAAATCATTGGGGAAACCACGGGTTATCGCAGAAGAAATTTTAAAAGAACAAGGCATTGAATTGACGGAACGAAAAATTGAAAATAATGGCTGGCAAGAAATTCCAGCGGCTACACCTGCTTATGATCATCCCTATGAAGAAGAATCTGAATTTTACTATGATAATGATTCTCCATACTATCAACGACCACAGCATCGGCCACTAACCCGATTTTTCCAAGTGCTTGGTATTTTCTGTTTAAATTTTTTCTTCATGTTTTGGGTTATTTTAGGGATTGCCTTAATGTACGTCGGTTGTGGCATTGCCGGAGCTGCAACTTTATTTTCACCAATTTATGGTATTTATATTGTTATTACCCAGGCAAATGCCGCTTCCTTTTTCCAATTATCTATGAGTCTCTTTTTATTTGGTGCATCAATCATTGGTTGGTTACTGTTTCTACCAATTTTAAAATTTTCAGCACATGTCTTTAAGCGTTATTTCCAATGGAACATTGCTGTTTTACGAGGTGATATCTAATGAAAAAAACAACAGGGATTCTCTTATCCATTGCTGTCTTAGCGATGCTAATTGGTGGATCTGGCGCCGTCTATTATTACAAGCAAGCGGAAAAATCAGTCACGCCGCTAAAAGAAAGTTATACACTAAAAAATAAACAAGCAGGCGAAGAACTTCACTTATCCTTAAAAGGCAAAGGCCCTTATACCATTTATAAAACTGATAGTAACAAAATGGGGTTACGATCACCGAATAATGCCTTTTATTCAAAAGCTGAAGGCACCTTAGATGTCAAAGAAGAAAAAAATAAAATAACAGCAACCATCAATACCACTCGTACACAAAACCAACCCGAATTGTCATTCTTTAATATTGGTATTTTTAGTGACTTCACACCGAACGTGAGTGTCCAGATTCCTAATAATGTGAAAAAGTTAGTAATTGATGGCTCAACCCATTCACCAGTTTCATTGAATGCTTTTAACGTAGACGAATTAACAACTAATCTACCAAATTCTTATGTTAGTCTATCGGGTGTTAAAGCCAAAAAAATGACGCTTAACTCTTCAGATGGTATCTACCTTTCAGCGGATACTTCCGCTAAAAAAGCAACAGTTGAAACCACTGACGGCGATATAACGTTGGATTCAGCCTATTTCGATGAAATCAAAAATACTACTATTTCTGGTGATATTCGAGTGCAAAATGCTCGCGGAAACATCCAAGCAACAACGACAGATGGCGATATTAGCGTCTATGATTTCAAAGGAGAAGCTAACTTTTCAAGTGAAAATGGTGATTTTTCTTTAGACATGCCTGCTGTGCCTAAAAAATTAACTGTCGCTCTTGTCCATGGAGATATTTATGTAAATTCTGGAGAAATTTTGCGTAACATTTCAATCAAAGGGGAATCAAAATTAGGCGATGTTCAACTTTTAAACAAAGAGCGAACATCTTATAAGAATGGTCGTGCGGATACAGAGTTTAACCTTTCTAGCGAATTCGGCGATATTACCGTTGATACTCCTGATGATGATAATCAATAAACATGCGCCATTTAAAAAAGTTCTAGCACCACAATGAGAGATTGTGCTGCCAGAACTTTTTTAATATCTGTATCCCCTCTAATCAGGCAATGAAATTATCTTTTAATTTTTTACCCTTTTGATGGTATAATACGGATTGTTGCGATTAAATTTTGAAAGGATTTTTTATGAAAAACAAACTTTATTATCAATTTGCAGGTAGTTGTTTTCTTTTAGTATTTATGTTTTTAGGCTATGTTGTTCGTTTTTATCCAACCTGGCTCAAAGGCTTTGATCAAACGATTACTTCTTTTGTTCGTCGTCCTTTTCCACAGCTAAATAACTTTTTTATTTGGTACACCAAATTTGCCAATTCATTGACGATTATCATCTTAGCAATCGTTGTCATTGCTCTGTTTATTGTTTGGAAATATTATGCTGAAGCATTATGGCTCTTTATTAATACTGCCTTAATTGCTGGCGTAGGTAATTCTTTATTAAAATTATTCTTTATGCGCCAACGTCCTACTTTGGAGCATTTAGTAACTGAACATACGTATAGTTTTCCTAGCGGACATGCTGTAGGAAGTACCTTGTTCTACGGCACTATTTTATTGATTCTGCCAATTTTCATTAAAAATAAAACGGTCCGCCTTTGTGTGCAAATTTTACTAGGTATTGGGATTTTCATGATTGGGGTTAGTCGAATCTATTTAGGTGTCCATTTCCCTAGCGATATCTTAGGTGGTTTTTGTCTTGGTTTAGCTTGGTTGTTATTAAGTTACCCTATTTATTTAGAAAAACGCTTTGTTTGGCGATTTCAAAGCAAACAACGCTAGAAAGAAGTCTTGATTATGCAAATTTTTCCTTATTCAGATGATCCAAATAAACGCTATCACACTTGGAACTATGCACTTCGTCAACAGTTTGGTGAAAAGATTTTTAAAGTGCCAATTGATGGTGGCTTTGATTGCCCCAATCGTGATGGGACGGTTGCCAAAGGTGGTTGTACGTTCTGTAGTGTTTCTGGCTCAGGCGACATGATTGTTGCACCTAGCGATCCCCTGCCGCTTCAATTTCAAAAAGAAATCCAATTGATGCATCAAAAATGGCCAACTGTCGATCAATACATTGTTTACTTCCAAAATTTCACCAATACACATGCGCCCGTTGACGTTATTCGTCATCGGTTTGAACAAGTAGTCAATGAAAAAGGCGTCGTTGGTTTATCCATTGGTACCCGTCCTGATTGTTTGCCTGATGAGGTAGTGAACTATTTAGCCGAATTAAATGAACGCTTTTATTTATGGGTAGAGTTGGGTTTGCAAACCACATTTGAGGAAACTAGCGCTGCCATTAATCGCGCTCATGATTATCAAACATATCTAGATGGCGTGGCTAAATTACGGAAACACGGGATTCGGGTCTGTACACATTTAATTAACGGGCTACCTGGTGAAACCCCCGCTATGATGCGCGAAAATGTGCGGCGAACTATTCAGGATTCAGATATCCAAGGGATTAAACTGCACTTACTTCATTTAATGACAAATACCAAAATGATGCGGGATTATAATGAAGGACGCTTACAATTGATGAGCAAAGAAGCCTATGTTTCAGTGATTTGTGATCAGTTAGAAATGATTCCACCCGAAATTGTTATTCATCGCTTGACAGGCGATGCTCCCTTTGAAACAATTATCGGACCGATGTGGAGCTTGAAAAAATGGGAAGTTCTCAATGCGATTGATGCGGAAATGAAACGCCGCAACAGTTATCAAGGAAAATATACTGTCATTTCAGGAAAGGAAGTTTTCAATTAATGCTACAAACAGCCCTACATTTTAGTCACCAACTTTTAAAAGAAGTGGTGGAACCTGGCGACTTCGTCATTGATGCAACAATGGGAAATGGTCATGATACAGCATTCTTAGCAGAGCTGGTTGGCCCTTCTGGTGAAGTTTTCGCCTTTGATATCCAAAAAGAAGCGTTGATCAATACAGAACAAAAGTTAACAGAACTTAATTTACTCTCACAAACTACGTTATTTCCATTAGGACATGAACATCTTCATGCTGTCCTAGATGAAGAAACAGAAATCACTGCCGCTATTTTTAACTTAGGCTATTTACCTAAAAGTAATAAGGAAATTATTACAAAACCCGCTACGACTAAACAGGCGTTAGATGGGTTACTGCCTCATTTGGTAAAAGGAAGTCGCATTATTTTAGTCGTTTATTATGGCCACGAAGGTGGTTCAGAGGAACTTGATTTGGTCACGAATTACACGCAAGCCTTACCACAAGATGTTTACAGTGTCTTACGTTATGAGTTTATCAATCAAAAAAATCAGCCACCTGTTCTTTTCTGTATTGAAAAGAAATAAGAGAACATGGTCGGATTGTCTCCAGCAATCCGATCATGTTCTCTTTTATTTGTTTTGTTACTCTGTCAATTCACCATCACGAATACGAACCACTCGATCACAGTATTTCAACAAACGCTCATCATGTGTCACCATGATAATCCCTTTATCTTTCTCTTTGGCCTCTTTCGCTAGTAATTGGACAACATCAAATGCCTTTTCTGTATCTAAACTAGCCGTTGGTTCATCTGCCAAAATTACGTCTGGCTCATGATACAATGCACACGCAATGGCTACCCGTTGTCTTTCCCCACCAGAGAGATCACGAGGATAACTATTTCGTAATTCTTTTAAACCCAACGTCTCTAACAATTGCTCTTTTAATTCACTATTTTTACGTGACTTATCAACTTTTTCAATTAAGTGAAATTGATCTTCCACTGTTAAAAATGGCACCAAATTAGAGCTTTGTAAAATAAAGCCGATTTTTTGAAAACGTTGCGCCAAACGTTGCTTTTTCGTTAACTTATTTAGTGATTGCCCGCCAACAATGACTTCACCACTTGTCGGTGCCTGTAAACCAGCTGCAATCGTTAAAAAGGTACTTTTACCAGAACCAGAAGGACCAATTACTGCGACAAATTCACCTGGCTGAACCGCAAAAGATAATTCTTTTAACGCGATCACTTCTGTATGTTTTTCACCATATTTTTTATAAATATTTTTCATTTCTAAAACATTTGCCATGTCTTTAACCTCCAATCGCGATTAACGGATCAATTTTAGCAATCGTTCGAATTGAAAATGCCCCGCCAATTAATGCAGATAAAATCAATAGTACACTAAACAAAATCATGCGTGGTCCATTAGTTGCATAAGGCATCGCTTCTGGTAAAAAGAGCACGGTAATTCCCGTTAAAGCAAGACCAATCGCCACTCCTAGAACAGCCAATAAAGCGGTTTGTAGCATGACTGCCTTTGCTAAGAAACTAGTCGGCACCCCTTGAACTTTTAAGACACCGAACATTGCTGTTTTCTGTAAAGTCATCACAAAGATAAAAATACCGATAATGAACGCTGCAATCACAATCAAGAAATAAATCATGCCATCCAAGGTCAAGTTTTGAGCGCTGTATCCTGGTAGTTTTTCAATAAAATCTGAAATTGAAAGAACTTGGCTGTCTTTATTAGTCGTTTTAACTTCCGCGTTGTCCTTGCTGCGAACAATGAAACCATTAACCATTTTGGCCATTGCTGGATTGTCACCATATTTAATTGACCGCCAAGTATCCAGAGAAGTGTAAATAACTGGCACAATGTTATAGCTACTTTTAGAAATAAAGCCGACAATTTCTAATTGCTCATCATATTTCCCTGCAGTTAATTTGTCGCCAATTTTAAATCCTTGATTTTTCAATGTTTCTGAAGCAATCACTTGATTTTTATCAGTAAATGCGTTTCCTTCAATCACTTTTGGCATTAAAAAACTTTCTTTTTCAATCCCAAATAAGCTAACATTCGTTAATTCAGCCTTTTTATCATCTGCTGGGCGGATGGCTAAAGATTGTTGACCAATCGGTGCAATTTTGCCTCCTGAAATCGTTTCTTTCACGTTTTCATCTAACACTGATACATTTAAATTACTATTGGCCTCTTTTGATAAAACCACTTGATTCGCTTGCCATTGATCTACGGCTAAACGATTTCCTTGAGCTAAACCGTTCGCTAAACCTGACAAAATAAAAATTAACCAAGCAATCAAGACCATTACTAAGACTACAAGGACGTACCGTCCTTTTGAATACTTCATTTCATTAAATCCTAAAAACATGAATGGTTCACCTCTTTCTTCTTTTCGAAATAAACTATATCACTTATCAATCGATAAATCAATAATTATTTATCAATTGATAAGTGAATTTTACAAAAAAATAGAGAAGTCTGTTTTCCAACAGGGCTTCTCTATTTTTTATTTGTGACTTTTCAGAACGCCATGTAGCATAAATTGAATAAATTTTTTGACATCGTCATCCACTGTTTTTCGCTGGTACGTTTTTTCAATACTTAATAATGCACTAACGTTATATAAAATAAACCGAGTTGCATCATCTACACTGATGCCCTCTTGTAAGCAATTGGTTTCAGGTTCACTTTCAAAAATAGCCGCAATATTATTGATATAGGTTTTTTTGAAAATTTGATACAGCGTACGATTGTAATCAGGGCCCATTTCTTGAAACATGTCGTTCAACATTAAGAAAAGATTGGTCGGATGTTCATCTAACAAAACTTTGATTAATTGATAAAGTTTTTCTTCTACTGATGCATTTCCAGAAACAATTGGGACTAATTCTTCCTGAACACGGGACGTTAATTCTTCAATCACAGCTAAATACAGTTCTTTTTTATTTTTAAAATGGTGATAGAGATTCGGTTGGGTAATGTTCGCTTTTAAAGCAATTTCACGAGTGGAGGTATTTTTGAACCCCTTTGTCATGAATAATTCAGAAGCGACAGACAAAATAATTTGCCGTGTACGTTCTAAATCAGCTTTGCGTTTATTTGGCTTTTCCATGGTTTTCTCGCCCCCTGCTGCTTTTTATTTTAGCATATTCTCCGGCAAGAAACGAGAGACCTTTATACAAAAAACGAAAAATATACAATCAATGTGCCTGCTATTTGGAGAAGAATCGCGCAATAATACCACCGCTGCAAATGTATCAGCCAGCCTTTGTCGCCCCCAAGATAAATCAACCACTGCAGTCCATATAAAAAACTATTAGCCAAAAACCAAAAAAGTAGTGCCGATTTTGTCCATCGATTCTCTCTGAATACACTCAGTACAAATAAAGTATTTAGCACCAAAAACGTGCGCCGTAATTGCCGTACATTCCTCATTTTTTCCATTGACATTTCTCCTTTTTCTATTTAGCATAGCAAAAAAAGAAGCAAATGAGAATGACTCATTTTGCTTCTTTTTCAACTTATTCAAAAACAAATTGATTTTTATAAAGTTCCGCATAGAATCCATCTTGTTCAACTAGTTCATGGTGGTTGCCTTCTTCAATGACTTCACCGTCTCGTAAAACAATAATCCGATCCGCATTTAGAATCGTTTTCAAACGATGGGCAATCACAAAACTGGTGCGCCCTTTAATTGCTTCGTCCATCGCTTTTTGGATTTTAGCTTCTGTTACTGTATCAACATTACTTGTTGCTTCATCCAAAATTAATAATTCTGGATTGGTAATAATCGTTCGTGCAATACTTACTAATTGCTTTTGCCCCGTACTGAAAAGGTTATTCTCTTCCGTAATCTCAGTATCGTAGCCTTGCTCAAGATTTACAATAAATTCATGGATATTCGCTTGTTTCGCTGCTTGAACAATTTCTTCATCCGTGGCCTCTGGCTTACCAAAAGCAATATTCTCACGAATTGTTCCTGAAAATAGAACGGACTCTTGCAAAACAATGCCTACATGTGAACGCAAGCTATCTAAATCCATTTCACGAATGTCCACACCATCAAACGTCACGGCGCCTTCATTCACATCATAAAAGCGATTCATTAAATTCATAATCGTTGTTTTTCCTGAGCCTGTCGGTCCGACTAAAGCGACCATTTCACCTTTATCCACATGAATAGAAACATCTTTCAACACAGGCGTTTCTGGATTATAGCCAAAAACAACATGATTTAAAGCCACAGCTTTGTTAATCTCTTCTAATTTTCCGCCATTTTCGGGACGAATTTCATCTGGTTCATCAAACATCTCATTTAAACGACGAGCGCCTGTAACAGCTAATTGAATCATGCTATAACCTGAAGAAATTTGCATTAATGGTTGATAATATTGTTGGGAATATTGGACAAACATAACGACTAAACCTAGCGCAGCTGCACGATCAACAGAGCCATTGATTGCTAACCAACCACCAAAGAAAATAACAATCGCCGTATTGACTAATGACATTCCTTGCATCATTGGGAAAAGTAATCCTGAATACACTTGACCTTTATACGTAGCTGCACGAACTTTTTCATTTTGCTCTAAAAAACCGTCAATGGTTTCTTCTTGTAAGCCATTAGTGATAATCACACGTTGCCCACTAATTTTTTCATCCATATAGCCATTTAATTTACCCACTTCATCTTGCTGTAAATCGACATATTTGCGCGCCTTGCTAATCACAAAGACCGCAATTAAAATCGCAATCGGCGTAGAAGCAATTGTAGCCCATGCCAGTTCCACATTTTGACGGAACATCATGATTAAGACACCAACCAATAAGGCAATATTGGTTAATACTTGTAGCAACGCTTGGTTTAAACTGTTTTGGATGTTGTCTAAATCACTAGTAAAACGACTTAAAATTTCACCATCTTGATGAGAATCAAAGAAACGAATCGTCAATTTTTCTAATTTATTAAACAAACCAATCCGCATGCGGTTTGTTGATTTCCCCACGACTTGTGTAAAGAGAATACTATAAATGAAACTAGCGGCACTAGTTAAGACATAAAAAATGAGTAGTTTCCAAATGACAGAAACGAACGCACTTTTATCGTCTTTTCCTTGCATCACATTAACCGCATATTTCGCTAATTCCTGAATAGCTTCCCCAACGAATTGCGGCGCTTTGACTTGTAAATAAGTCGCTGCGAAAATTGCTAAGAAAATAAAGAGGAAAGAAACTTTGTAACGTTTTAAATAATGATAGAAAAATTTACTAGCTTTTATTAAATCAGTCATTAAGCTTCCTCCTTTCCTTTTTGAGTTTCGTAAATTTCTTGATACACGGGGTTCGTAGCTGCTAATTCTTCATGCGTGCCTTCCCCGACTAAACGTCCATTATCCAATACTAAAATACGATCTGCATGGACAACAGAAGAAATTTTTTGGGCAATAACGATCGTGGTAGTCTCTTTTAACTCTTTATCCAACGCTTCTCGGACTAACCGCTCCGAACGAGCATCCAACGCGCTGGTGCTATCATCTAAAATCAAAATTTTAGGCTCACCAATCACACCTCTAGTAATTGATAACCGTTGTTTTTGTCCACCAGAAAAGTTATTACTTCGTTCTTCGACGGGTGCATCATAACCTTCTGCCAATTTTTCAATAAATTCCTTGGCTTGGGCGATGCCTGAAGCCCGTTCCATGTCCGCTTCAGAAGCGTCACGTTTACCATGGCGTAGATTTTGCGCAATCGTTCCAGAGAACAGGATTGCTTTTTGCAACACAAAGGAAACTGTTTTTCGTAAACTGTGTTCGTTCACTTCTCGTAAATCGACACCACCAACTTCAATCTTTCCTTCTGTCGGATCAAACAAACGTGGAATTAATTGTGCCAACGTAGATTTACCAGCACCAGTTGCGCCCACAATCCCAATCATTTCACCTGGCTGAATAGAGAAAGAGATGTCTTTCAAGGTATCTTCTTCATCCCCAGGATAACGGAAAGATACGTGGTCAAACTCAACACTACCAATTAACTCTTGTTCTGGGACTTTTTTGTAGGTAACATCTGGTTCTGTTTCCATCACTTCTTTAATCCGCTTAATGGAAACAGCGGCACGAGAAGTCATCATCATCATCATTCCGCCGATAATAATCGCCATCATGATTTGCATTAAATAGTTCATAAAGGAAGCGACACCACCGATTAAAGTTGGATCGTCCTTGACTAAGTTACTCACAAAGAAAATTGAGCCTACAACAGCTAAGTTCGCCACCAACATAAACGCTGGAATCATCACAGCAAATAAGCTACCTACGATTAAGTTATGGGTGGTTAATTCTTCACTCACTTTTGTAAAACGTGACAATTGATTTTTTTCTTGAACAAATGATTTGACGACACGAATGCCTAACAAATTTTCTTTTGCAATACCATTAATCTTATCAATCAAGTTTTGAATAATCATGAAATGCTTGCCCATTTGCGAAAAGGACAGCATAGAAATCAAAATAACTGCGATGACAAGTGCAACAATCACCCACCATAGTTGTGGCAAGGTTAGCATCGCTAAAATAAAACTCCCGATAAATAAAAAAGGAATTCTAAAAAGTGTCTGCAACGCAATCATAATGACATTTTGAATTTGAGTAACGTCATTTGTTAAACGAACAACTAAGTTACCTGCTGAAAATTTTTCGATATTGCCAAATGAAAAGGTTTGGATTTTGCGGAAAGTTGCTTCACGAATGTCAGCACTGACACCTTGGGCAACTTTGGCAGAAAAAATTGTATTAATAACCCCTGCAACGAGTCCTAATCCTGCAATGGCAATTAATTGAATCCCTAAGTTTTTCATTTTGTCGCTATCGTCATTCATAATTGCTTCCAACACTTGTTGTAACAATTTTGGTTGCCAAAGTGCTGAGACAACCATTACGATCACCGCCAACAAGGCAATAACTACCGAGCCTTTGTATTTTTTGGCGTGTTGAATAATAAGGTCCATCTTATCCCTACTTTCTTAAAATAGTTCCCTGCTTCTTCAGTGTTGGTCTGCGAATTCTTCCCCATTACAAAAAAATCAATTTGCTCATTGACTTCACCAATTTAACACTGTAAAATAAGGCCGATTCATAATTTACCATTTTTAGTGGTAAAATACAAGCGAACAAGTTAATTTTTCACAAGTTTTTCCTATCATAAAGTGTACCTTCTTTTTGATAAACTTACGAAGATAACGTTTAATAGGAGCTAAAATCATGGAACCGAAATTATCAAAAGACACGATTATTGCAGCCGCATTTTCTTTGTTAGAAAAAAGTCCCACTTTAGAACAACTTTCTATGCGTAAAGTCGCCAAACAGCTTGGTGTACAGGCGCCCGCAATTTATTGGTATTTTAAAAATAAGCAAGCCTTACTTCAAAGTATGGCTGAAGCGATTGAAGAGCACTTTCAAGAACCTGCATTATGTGGTGAATGGTATTCTGACTTACTGGCCTTCATGGAAAACTATTATGATCTCTATCAACAATTTCCCTGTGCCGTAGCTATCGAAATCCAAACCGTCCCTGCCTATCCCCAACGATTACGCCATTTGAATCAAATGATGGGCATTTTAAGAGAAGCAGGTTTTTCACCAGAAATGACTCATTTAGCAGTAACGTCTTTACAACATCTTTTATTTGGGATGATTATGGACGCAACGGAGGAAAAACAGCTCGTTTCGCAAGTATTGAACGGAGATGACTATTTAAAAGAACAAGTGCTGCACATGAAACAATATGTCTCCGACAATGAGTTAACGTACATGGAGGAAAGCATTCAATTTCGACACTCCATCCACCAAAAATCCGCCTTTATTCAAGCCGTTAAAACCTACTTAGATGGGTTGCAAGCAGACAACACATCTTCATCTAAATAAAAAAAGCCCTTGGTCCGTCAGTCGAAATGACTGACGGACCAAGGGTTAACCTTTAAAATAAATAGCGAAAACTACTTTCTCTATTTTGGTATCGGTAGCCAAGCCAAGGCTTTTTGAATCCATTCATCCCAGAACACCCAGTCATGTTCTCCTGGTCCAGTTTCAAAAGTGTAACTTGCCTGTGCCTGTTCCAACGCTTGAGCCATCTGTTGATTAGCAGAAAGTAACATATCTTGCTCCCCACAACAAAGGTAAAATTGGGGCATTTCTGTTTGGCTTTCTACTAATTGTTGTAATAAATACAGCGGATCGTGAATGGAACCTTCAATTTGATCTAACGGGCCAAAAATACCTTCCCAATAGCTTCGCTTACGGACTTTTAATAATTCCCCAAAACTAGTGGATGATAAACTAACTGCCCCAGACAAAGAAGCAACGGCTGCAAAAGATTCTGGTTTCGCTAGTCCTAATTTCAAGGCGCCATAACCACCCATTGACAAACCAGCAGCAAAGGTTTTTTCTCGTTTTGTACTTAACTGTGGAAAGAGTTGATGACAAATTTTCGGTAATTCTTCTGAGATAAACGTCCAATAGTTCATATCGTATTGTGTGTCCGTATACCAAGCTAAATCCGTGGACGGCATAATGACAGCAATCCCCAAATCAGCGACATACCGCTCAATAGAGGTTCTGCGAGCCCAGACACTGTGATTCCCTCCCATCCCATGTAATAAATACAACACGGGAATATCTGTTAATGCTGCTTGGGTACTTGTGCCCACTTTTTTTACCGTTTCTTGTGGTAAAATTACGTTCACATTCACTTCCATTTCCAATACATTTGAATAAATATTTGCTTGTAAAAAGGCCATCTACTTTTCCCTCCAATACTCTTTCTATTAGTGTACCACTAAACCTTCGCTCGTTGCGCTTTTGCGAAAATATTTAACAAAAGAGCGACAACAACTAAGCCCGCACCGACTAAGTAAACATTATGCAGACCTGCATAGAGGATACCGCGTAATGGTTTTAACAACGCAGCTGGAATTAAATTTGCAGTATGTGGATTCACTAATTGATTCATGACATCTGCATCGACGTTTAACGCGCTCGCTTCCAATTTCGCAAACATTCCTGCATTTAAAATCACACCAAAAATTGACACCATCACAGTCTGCCCAATTGTACGCACCAACGTATTAAACGATGTTGCAACCCCCATTTTTTCAGGCTCCACTGTACTTTGTGCTGTCACCGTAGTCGTTGTGATAGTAATCCCAAAACCAACTCCTAAGACAGAAGACACTACAAAGAAAAGCCAAAACGGAACGGCCATTGGCATTACCACTAAAAAGATGGCCCCGACTAATAGAATCGATAACCCAATCGTTAAGACTTTTTTCATAGCATATTTTTCCATAAAGCTACTTGCTATAAATGATCCAGCCATCCAAAGTAACGACATAGGCGCTAAAACTAAGCCACCAATTCCTGCACTTTTTCCTAAGACACCTTGCATCCACATCGGAATGTAGACATCAATCCCCATTAAGAAACCGCTAATAAGCGCTGCAATAAGATTTACTAAAACAAACGTTGGTTGATTAAATAAATGCAAATCAATCACTGGGTCTTGCGCGCGTTTTTCTATCATCACAAATGCTACAAAAAAGAGCACACTCAAACTCAAACAACCAAATGTTACTAATGTAAAACCATTATCGCTAATCATTTGAAAACCTAGCAATAACGTTAGCAGCACTGCCATCAAAGTAACGCTGCCCAAAATATCCATTGGCATCTTGGTCCGTTCCCGCTTTGGTTCAACTAAGAAAATACTAATCAAGCCCAATAAAACAAGTCCAATAGGAACATTAATGAAGAAAATCCAATGCCAACCGACTGTATCTACAATAAAACCACCTGCTAACGGACCAAAAATACTAGCAATTCCCCAGGCGGCACTGTTTAAACCTAAAATTTTCGCTCGCTTGTCCAATGAATACATATCGGCAATAATCGTTAACGCAACTGGTAAAATTGCGCCTGCCCCCACACCTTGAATTGCGCGGGCAATAATTAAAGTCAACATATCTTGAGCAAAGCCACACAACGAGGAGCCCAAAATAAAAATGATAATGCCAATCATGAAGACAGGTTTACGACCAATTTTATCCGCAAGTTTCCCATAAATCGGTGTTAACATCGCATTCGTTAATAAATAAATTGAAAATACCCAGTTCATAATTTCCATGCCATGTAACGAGCCGACAATCGTTGGCATCGCAGTAGACACAATGGTCCCTTCAATGGCTGTCATAAATGTTGCCACAAAAACACTCACCGTGACTAACTTAACATTTGTTTCTTTTGCCATTTGTTCACATCCTTTTCTATTCAATTGTCAATTTTCTAAATTGCTCCATAGCTATTCTATACAAAAAAGAACAAAATGTCTTAAAAAAATGCTTTTTCATAAAAAAATTATTACAAAAAAAAAACAAGAAGTCAGCCAAGTATTGGCTGACTTCTTGTTTTTTTTATTTAATTATTCAGCTAAACTAGCTTTTAACGCTTCAACTTTATCTGTTTGTTCCCAAGGTAAATCAATATCTGTTCGACCAAAATGACCATAAGCCGCAGTTTGTTTATAAATTGGGCGACGTAAATCTAGCATTTCAATAATACCTGCTGGACGTAAATCAAAGTTTTTACGAACTGCTTTGATTAATTTACTTTCTGGAAGATCACTCGTACCAAACGTATTAATAGAAATAGACACTGGTTGCGCCACACCAATTGCATAAGCTAATTGGACTTCTACTTTTTTCGCCAAACCAGCAGCAACAATGTTTTTCGCGATATAACGCGCAGCATAACTAGCAGAGCGGTCAACTTTGGTTGCATCTTTTCCAGAAAAAGCACCGCCGCCATGACGAGCATAACCGCCATAAGTATCAACGATAATTTTACGACCAGTTAAGCCGGCATCTCCTTGAGGGCCACCGATTACAAAGCGACCAGTTGGGTTGATAAAGTATTTTGTTTCATCATCTAAAAGTTCATGAGGAATCACCTCATTGATTACTTGTTCTTTAATGTCTTTTTCGATTTGTTCTAAGGTTGTTTCATCATCATGTTGTGTACTGATGACGATCGTATCCACACGTTGTGGTTGACCTTGATCATCATATTCCACTGTTACTTGAGATTTTGCATCAGGACGTAAGTAAGGTAAGACTTTTTCCTTCCGCAATTCTGCTAAACGGCGAACCAAACGATGACTTAACGCGATCGGTAATGGCATTAATTCTGGTGTTTCGTCAACGGCAAAACCAAACATTAAGCCTTGGTCACCAGCGCCAATATCGTCTTTTTCATCTTGATCACGCACTTCTAAGGCTGCGTCAACCCCTTGAGCGATATCAGGTGATTGCTCATCGATTGCTACAAGAACTGCGACAGTCTCTCCATCAAATCCATATTTTGCTCGTGTATAACCAATATCTTTCACAGTTTGACGAACAATTTTTTGGATATCTACATAAGCTGTTGTAGAAATTTCTCCAAATACTAGGACTAAACCAGTTGTTACGGATGTTTCACATGCCACGCGGGCCATCGGATCTTTCTCCAAAATCGCATCTAAAATTGCATCACTGACTTGGTCAGCTACCTTATCTGGATGTCCTTCTGAAACGGATTCTGATGTAAATAAATGTCTTTCTGTCATAATGTTATTCCCCCTAAATAGTTTCGGTTACAAGGCATCTTTAGTAAGTAACGACAATTACTTGCTAAATCCTTTCGGGAACTTGTAACAAAAACAGTATACCAGATATCTAAAAAAAAAGCTTAAGTTTTCAAGAAAATCATTAAATTACCTATATTTGCTTTTCCTATAACAAAAAACTTCCAGCCCCTTTCATCTGAGCTGGAAGTTTCTTGCTACTGTAAAATTTTCTCCGCGATAAAGTGTGTGTATTGCTCGCCACCTGCCACATTTGGATGAACTCGGTCATCATAAAACCAATCATCATGGGCGTTACTATAATTAAACCAGTCAATGACCGTTAAGTTATCGTATTTTTTGTCCATTTGACTAAGTAAACTATTCACTTGATTTTGCCATCTTCTAGTTGGGACGCGAACATTAATCCAATAAACTTTTCGATTACCTAACGCTTTCATAAATTCATCAAATTGTGCCTCTGTAAAAGGACCATTCGTACCTAAACTCACTAAAACAGTATTTTTAAGCATTTTCTTTTTGTCTAGTTCACCAATTAGTGAAATGCTACTATACAATTGACGGCCCACTTCCCCATCGATAATCATTTTAGGGAAAATATCTTGTAACCCGCTAGCACCATCTAGAATAACAGAATCACCAATAGTTGTGATTTCTAAATTCTGCGCTTTTTTTACTTGCTCTGGTGTGAGTTGTGTGGGTAGAACGTCTTGGCTTTCACTCGGTTTTGTACTACTTTCTGTGGACGTGCTACTATTTTTCGTGCCACTTTCTTGGACTTCTTTTTTACGTTCTTCAATTTTTTGCTGATTTTTCGCAATATTTTTTTCTAGTTGCTCTTGTTGCGCACTTTTAGCGTTTGCTGGAGCCACAATTAAACCGAATACTGCAATCACGCTAATCACTGTCATAAAGGCCATTGTCCCTTTTTCACGAAGGTCCCACGGTTTCCGTAAGAACTCAGTGAATTGAGTCCAGACATCCTTATAAGACAATCGTGTCAGTGGATGTTCGATAAAACGATAAGACAATTCGCTCACGACTAAAATTAATGCTATTTCAACCAATGAATGTAGAAAAACATGGTCCGATAAGGTCTTAATTTTGGCCTCATAAAAAATCATGATTGGGAATTGATACAAGTAAATGCCATAACTCCGTTTACCTATCCACGTAAAGACCGGATTCGTTAACCAACGATTCATATCTGCCCCTGGATGTGCAGTGACGGCCACTAAGACAGTGGCTGCCAAACTAATTAAAAACATGCCGCCGTAATAAACAAAATTTGTATGATCTGATAATGTTAAAAAGGCTAACACTAAAAGAACTAAGGCACTTAAACCAGCGCCATTTAAGATTTTTTTAGAGGCTTCTGGAATTTCTTCTTTCAAACGTGTGCTTGGCCAAACATACGCCAATGCACTACCTAGTAAAATAGAAAAAACACGTGTGTCTGTTCCATAATAGACACGTGTAGGATCTGCGCCAGGAACATATAAAACGGCCATCAGCGTCACCGAAATTAAGGCGCCGATTAAAACTAAACTGAAAATTCGACCGCGCTTACGAACAAAGCGTTCCAGAAGAATAAAAAGTAATGGCCAAATTAAATAATTTTGCGCTTCAACTGCCAATGACCAAATATGTACAAATGGCGATTGTGTCGCAAATCCATCAAAATAAGAAAACCCTTTAAAAATTTGCCACCAGTTGTTGTAATAAAAAACACTACTAGCGACAACGCTGCGAATATTGTTTAATAAATCCTGCTGAAAGAGTGTAATATAACTAACTGCACTTAAAAGCATCACAATTAATGCTGGATACAGCCGTTTCATCCTTCGCACATAAAATCCTTTTAAATCAATGGTCTGATTTTCTGCCCATTCTTGCCGCAACAAGTCGTTAATAAGATAACCTGAAACAACAAAGAAAATCGGAACACCTAAGTAGCCACCTCGCATGACTTGGGGAAAAAGGTGATACAAAATCACGCCAATTACAGCGATCGTCCGAATGCCATCAAAACCTGTAATATAGCGTTTTTTCTTGCTATTTGCTGTCTGATTCATTTGTGCTTTCCAACTTTTCTATAAAATTATTCTTTTCCTTTATTTAAAGAAGCAAGTAACTTTAATATACGTTTTTTCCTAGGAAATGGCAAGCAAACTTTGCCTCCTTTAGGCTTTTTTTACAATTCAAAAAACCAACATTTTTTAAATCACAAAAAAACAACCAAAGCTTATGAAAATCACTCATAAGCTTTGGTTGTTTACTCATATCGTTTTCGTTTAGATGAAGATGGAATCCCTAGGGCTTCACGATATTTTGCCACCGTTCGTCGGGATATTTCCATGCCTGAATCTTTTAATCGCTCGACTAATTTTTGATCAGATAACGGTTTACTTTTTACTTCTTGATCAATTAATTTTTGTAGTTGCTTTTTAACCATCGTTGTTGAGACATCCTCGCCATCTTCTTCTGATGAAAGAATACTTGTTGAGAAGAATGAGCGCAATTCAAAGACGCCAAACGTGGTTTCTAGATATTTTCCATTGACCGCACGACTAACTGTCGATTCATGAATAGACAAAGCATCCGCAATTTCTTTTAAAGTCATTGGTTTTAATGGCCGATCTGCTTCTAAAAAGAAGGCTTCTTGACGGCGCACAATTTCTTGCCCTACACGTAAAATTGTATCCCCCCGCTGATTCACTGCGCGCTCTAACCATTCAAATTCGTTTTTCTTATCCTTAATATATTCTTGGACTTCTTTGTCGTCAGTCTCTTGCATTCGTTTGAAATAATTTTCTTGAAAATTTAATGTCGGTCGACCAGCTTTGTTGGAAATCACCACTATTCGATCTTCCTTGATTCGGACAGTTAAATCTGGTCGAATATACAATTCCTCGGTCGCATCAAAAATATTCCCTGGCGCTGGCGATAACGTTTGTATATAATCAAAAATCAATTGAATTTCTGCTAATTCAATCCCGAATTTTTTAGCTAACGGGCCCCATTTACGACTCACTAAGGCATCAAACTCTTCCTCCAATAAAATATACGCTAAATTAGGCGCGGTATCGTCTCGTTCTGTTTGTAGCATCAAACATTCTTGTAAATTGCGAGCCCCCACACCTGCTGGATCTAGCTGTTGTAACAAAGTTAATGCATCTAGCATTTGAATGGCGCTTGCTTCGGTTTTCTCTGCCGCTTCTTCTAACGAAATCGTTAAATAACCATTCACGTCTATATATTCTACTAAAAACAAAACCAATGTTCGCAAGTATGTATCGCGGTAATTCAAATGAATTTGATCAATTAAAGACTCAAATAATGATAAATGATAGTCTGGAATTTGATTCATATAATTATTTTCTTCGTCTTGATTGGTGTAAGAACGACTAGTTGTCGGAAAATCTGTGGTGTACTGCGTGTCTACTTGTAAATCAATCAATGGATTCTCTAGTGCTTTCGCTTCAACAAAGGCAGCCAGTTCTTCCGTATTAAATTGTAAAATTTGAATGGATTGTTGAAGCTGTTGAGTCATGGCCAACTTCTGGACTTGTTTTTGTTGTTGGGACATTCGTTGCTCAAATTTCATTATTTTCGTCCTCCCTCTTGTAATTTTTGTCAATATCAGCTAAACTAGTATTCGTGCCGCGCCCTTAGTGTAGTGGATATCACGTAAGATTCCGGTTCTTGAGACGGGGGTTCGATTCCCTCAGGGCGCGTTATTTAAATATGTTGATTTATCAACGTTTCTGGACACTCTTTATTCATCTAAAGAGTGTTTTTTCATGTTTAGGAATGATTTTTCTATCCGTAGTTTTTTCAAATGTTGCTTGTGGCAAGCTCAATCGCACTTAACGCGACAACATTTGTTCTGCTTCAGCTACAAATCCAATAAGGTTAAAATTCCTCCGTTCCTATTGTAACGCATAACGTTTCCTTTTTCTATCTGCTAAACAAAGTATTACGACAAGCAAACACCTGCTTCTCTCTTAAAGATCCCTTTCTGATTATATAGTAAATTGCTTTTAATTTGTTAATTATTTTACCTAAAACTTAATACCCTAAAGAACCTAGGGCAAAAATCACTTTGGATTTTTGTCCCAGGCTTAAAACCTGATAATTGGCGGGAACAGAACTGTTCAGCTCCGACCTCTAAAATACTTAATTAGAAATATGCTACCCGCAATCACACCAATTATGATTACTAGCCAAAATAATCCACTTACAAGTAACAGCTCAGTTAAGGTCATCTTCAGATTCTCCTCCTTTAAATGGCCTCTGCTTTGTTTTGCTATGTAATTAATGGCGAGATCAGACAACAGCTATCAAAAAAACGGACCAACACGTGGTCCGTTTTCATTCATTATTAAGCTTTTACGATGTTCGTTGCTTGTAAGCCGCGTGGACCTTCTTCAGTATCAAAAGTTACTGCTTGGCCTTCGTCTAAAGTTTTAAATCCATCTGATTGAATAGCTGAAAAATGTGCAAATACATCATTGCCATCTTCACCTGTAATAAATCCAAAACCTTTGTCTGCGTTAAACCATTTTACTGTACCGTTGTTCATATATATTTCCTCCTAGTGCATAAAAATATGCAAGTTATTGCAAAAAATGTTGAGTGGCAAAAGGAGAAGTATAGTTTTTAAATATATAACTCAAATTACTTATCAAAATTGATTACTTAGTTACTATAACACATTTATTAGGAATAAACAATGCCCACGACTTTTCCTTGGACTTTCTAAAATAATCAAAGATGCGCTTGACAAAGCCCTAGCAAAAGACACTCCTATTCTTTCTATTTCCAGTTAGTTTTGTTTAACTTTAAATAATCGCTACACGCCAAATAATCAAATAGCGGAGCTAATCCTGGTGAAAAATTTACTTCCTCAAACCGCTTAATAAATTGTACGCCTTTAATTTTATTTGGTTCGTTCAGGGTAACTTTTCCTTGGGCTTGTTTGGCAAAATAAAAATGTCCTTGCCAAACGATTGAATCAAAAACAAGTGGTCCAGTAAAAATTTCTTCAAGTTCAGTAATTTCCACTGCTAACTCTTCTTTCATTTCACGAATCGCACATTCCAGCGCTGATTCACCAAGTTCTTGTTTTCCGCCAGGGAAATTCCATGTGTCTGGCCGATCTTTTAAGATAAGAATTTCATCAGATTGATTTTTAAGAAGTACTCGCGAAAATTCTTTTTTCATTTCGTTTAACCCTCTTCTTCATTTTTTATTGAGAAGCCACACTTGGTAGCATAAAAATATAATGCAAAATACGATCCGCATACGACGGATTTTTTTCAAAGTCATTGACTTCTTCATTGACTAACTCCAAATCATCGGTAATCACTCCAGCAACGTCCATAAAGAGCATTTTACTTAATACCTCTGAGTCATTAACTGTCCAAGCATAAACTGCTTTTTTCTGTTGGTCAGCTTTTAAAATGAAGGTATCGTTCAACGTGGTAGCTTCCATTGTATACAAATCAGCTTGTGTTTCTGGAAAAGTGAAATTATAGGGCAAAATAAAACTAACTTTTACTTTTGATTTGGCTTTTTTAAACGCTTTGATCACATTGTAGTCGAGAGATTGAACCTGATGGTTATTCTTTATCAAAGGACGTTCATATTTTTCAATAAAGTTAGAAAGCGCACCTTGACTATCTTGTTTAGACGTTTTAATTTCTACTAGTAATTTTTGTTTGGCTTGGTTTGCTTTCGCTAAATAGTCATCAAAGCTGGCAATTGGTGCTTCTTGGCCATTTTCTTTAACGGTCATTTTTGTTAATTCAGCCAACGTAAACTCTTGCGGCGTGCCATCAACGCCGGCGAGTTCTTGAAGGTTGGCATCATGCATCACAACAAATTGATGGTCTTTGGTTTCTTGAACATCAATTTCAATATAATCTGGTTTAAATTTAATGGTTCTTTCCATAGCAGGAATAGTATTTTGTACGCCATTACTATTGGTGACCCCTCGATGCGAAATAATCAAAGGTTTTGATTCTAATAGCCCTGTTAAGTAAACAGCATTGAAAATTATATAGCCGCCAAAAATGGTGAATAGTCCTAGGCCCATTCCGATAGTCACTAATTTATTACGTTTCGTTTCTTTGTCAAAGGCAACTTTTTTCGTCGTTTCTGATTGAACATTTAATTGTGTATATAAGAAATTAATCAGTAATACTGAAAGCCAAGCATTAGAGACAAACTGTAAAAATTGGACAACGGTTAAATTTAAAATACCACCTAGTAAGCTAATGGTATCGCTCAAGGTATCTAACTTCAACTGTAGAAGATAAAGTAACACATAAATAACATACGTTGAAACAAATACCGCGATCGTCACAAATGCAATATTACGAATAATGAACCATAATCGTTTGTTTGTCATTGACCAACTAGCCTTAACTGCCTCGCCCGCTTTTTTTCTCTCCAGAATCATTAATGGAAGCGTGTAAATGAAACGAATAGCTAAATACCAGACTAATAACCCAAAGGCCAGTAACCCAACCAAGTAAGGAATTCGTTGGGACAAAAATTCAACAATAAAATCTGGAATCACAAATTTCGTCAATAGATTACTTTGGAAAATCAGGTTACCAAAAGGGACAATGACAACAAAATAACCGAAAAAGAATAACCACGAACGGGCACCTTGCTTTTTAAGAACCTTAAAAGATGCCTTGGTAACTCCTTTAAAATGAAAACGATGGTCTTGCCGTATTTGAAAAATCCCTAATAATAAAAAGGTAAACTGATAAAAAACTGCACCTAAAAAAAGTAACAACAAGAGAATTAATAACACCAGAGCAAGCGGCTTTTCTAACAGTAAATTCAGGTTATTAAACGAAAGATAAGGAATACCTTGAGTTTTTAGTGCGTTGGAAGTAGCCCAACTAAAAGCCCCACCCACCAATAATAATAAGACATTTAAAGTAAAAAATAACCATAAGTACTGCAAGATGTCTTTAAAAAATTGCCTTGTTCCATTTTTAAATGTTTGCCAAGCAGACATACAAACTCCTCCATTCTAAAAGTATCTGATTAAAGTTCTTCCATACGAATCCTAAATAAAACAACGGCAATCCAAATTGAAATAAATGATGGCAAAATAACAATAATGATTGCGACTGGCTCATCAATAGTCCCTTGTAACGTATTTTTTACTTCTGAAGAAACAATAAACTGATCAAAAATCACTTGATAAATAGTAACATAAATCAATACCCATTGAATATAATATTCAATTATTTTCATTAAAGCGATGGGTAAAACAATTTTTTTCGTCGTTAAATTCAATAAAAAATATAACAAAAGACTCGTACTGATGATAACGACTATCCCTAAAAGAAATAACGACTCTAACCGCTGCCCTATTACGTTTGCAACGCCCATTGTTAATAATAAATACATAGCTACCGAAATTAAGATGCTCACACTTAGCATAACAGAAAACAAAAGTAATGCCTTAAGAAAAAGCCACTTATCAACTCTTTTATTTCCAATCAATAAACCTAAAAGAATCACCGACAAAAGTAAAATCAATTCAATCATTCGTTCCTCCTCCTAAAACAAATGAAAGAAAATTCATATGTTCACGTTTATTTTATCAAACTAAAATGTATTTGTAAAACATTTCACATGTTATTTAATAAACGACTAACACTATAAAAAAGACAAGTTTCCTAATAAAAGAAACTTGTCTTGTCTTTTTATTCTTTTTACTTCGTTATTTTTTGATAGTTTGCGAATAATTGATTCGCATCTCCTTCTCCATCAATTTTCTTGAGATGGCCGTTATCTATTTTAAACATAGATGGCACATGTAAAACTTTATTTTCTCGGATAAATGTTGACCATTCCTTCATGGTCTCTTTGTTGGTTAATTCTACATAGTAAACCTGTTTAGGTGCTTGTAATAGTTTCTCGAAATCCTGACAATCTGAACAGTTTTTCTTTTTTAAAACAACATAAAATGTTTCGCCAGAGTGTTTTTTTTCTTGATACTCATTGAAACTTAATTCCTTTTTATGCGGAATAAATGTAAAACCTACCAACAAACTAAGTAACAAAATTAACAGACTGAACGAAATTTTTTTATTCATGTTTTTTCTTCCTTTTTAGTTTGTCTAATTTTTTCTTTTTTTATTTTTTGTTATGCCAAAGCTAATAGCCGCTATAAGGACAATTAAACCTGCGATCATGTAAAGTGGATTTACTGTTGTATTAGTCATTGGTAAATGAATTCCTTTACTTGCTGATTTTCCAAAATTGACTGGGTTCGTTGGCGCTTGATGATTTGTAGGCGTCAACGGTTTCTTCGGTTTTAGCGGTTGTTTAGGTTCAGGTTTTTTTGGATCTTCTGGCGTTGGTGCAGGCGGTGTTACGGTTGGCTTGTTGGAATGCAACACGTCACCTTCATTGCCAAAGTTTAAGTCGGCTTGGTTGGGAATGCCACCTTGTTCAATATAAGGCGCTAATTCTTCGTCCGTTGCGTCAGCTTTGATTTTAGTAGTAATGGTCATTGTGTACGTATGACCACTCAAATAGTCATAGCTGTCTGCTTGTTTGTTCATTTCAAAAGTTACTTTGTTATTTTCTTGTGTTACTTTGCCGTTAGCTGTAACATCTTTGCCATTTTCATCAGTGACTTTCACGTCTGTGATGTCTAACACTTTATTAATGTCATCCACCATGCTGGCTTGGGTCCAAGTGCTTGTTTCGTTACCGAAAGCTGTTTTGACGTTCCATTTAAATGCTTGGTTGCGGTTGGTTAAATCTAAATGTTCTTGACCTTCGATATCTTTTGTAATCGTTGGATCTTCTGGCGTTGGTGCAGGTGGTGTTACAGTTGGTTTGTTGGAATGTAACACGTCCCCTTCGTTGCCAAAGTTTAAGTCGGCTTGGTTGGGAATGCCGCCTTGTTGGATATAAGGCGCTAATTCTTCGTCCGTTGCGTCAGCTTTAATTTTAGTGGTGATGGTCATTGTGTATGTGTGACCACTCAAATAGTCATAGCTGTCGTCTTTTTTGTTCATAGTAAAGGTTACTTTGTTATTTTCTTGTGTTACTTTGCCATTAGCTGTAACATCTTTACCATTTTCATCAGTGATTTTTACATCAGTGATATCTAGCACTTTATTAATGTCATCCACCATGCTAGCTTGGGTCCAAGTGCTTGTTTCGTTACCGAAAGCTGTTTTGACGTTCCATTTAAATTCTTGATCGCGGTTGGTTAAATCTAAATGTTCTTGGCCTTCGATATCTTTTGTAATCGTTGGATCTTCTGGCGTTGGTGCAGGCGGTGTTACGGTTGGCTTGTTGGAATGTAACACGTCACCTTCGTTGCCAAAGTTCAAGTCGGCTTGGTTGGGAATCCCGCCTTGTTCAATATAAGGCGCTAATTCTTCGTCCGTTGCGCCGGCTTTAATTTTAGTGGTAATAGTCATTGTGTACGTATGTCCAGCTAAGTATGAGTAGCTGTCATCTTTTTTGTTCATTTCAAAAGTTACTTTGTTATTTTCTTGCGTTACTGTGCCGTTAGCTGTAACATCTTTACCATTTTCATCAGTGATTTTTACATCAGTGATATCTAACACTTTATTAATGTCATCCACCATGCTAGCTTGGGTCCAAGTGCTTGTTTCGTTACCGAAAGCTGTTTTGACGTTCCATTTAAATTCTTGATCGCGGTTGGTTAAATCTAAATGTTCTTGTCCTTCTACGTCTTTAGTGATATTTGGATCAACAGGTGGCGGTGTTACGGTTGGTTTGTTGGAATGCAACACGTCACCTTCATTGCCAAAGTTTAAGTCGGCTTGGTTGGGAATGCCGCCTTGTTGGATATAAGGTGCTAATTCTTCGTCCGTTACGTCAGCTTTAATTTTAGTGGTGATGGTCATTGTGTATGTGTGACCACTCAAATAGTCATAGCTGTCTGCTTGTTTGTTCATTTCAAAAGTTACTTTGTTATTTTCTTGTGTTACTGTGCCATTGGCTGTAACATCTTTACCATTTTCATCAGTGACTTTTACATCTGTAATGTCTAACACTTTATTAATGTCGTCCACCATGCTAGCTTGGGTCCACGTGCTTGTTTCGTTACCGAAAGCTGTTTTGACGTTCCATTTAAATTCTTGATCGCGGTTGGTTAAATCTAAATGTTCTTGGCCTTCGATATCTTTTGTAATCGTTGGATCTTCTGGCGTTGGTGCAGGCGGTGTTACGGTTGGCTTGTTGGAATGTAACACGTCACCTTCGTTGCCAAAGTTCAAGTCGGCTTGGTTGGGAATGCCACCTTGTTCAATATAAGGTGCTAATTCTTCATCGGTTGCGCCGTCTTTGATTTTAGTAGTAATGGTCATTGTGTACGTATGACCACTTAAATAGTCATAGCTGTCTGCTTGTTTGTTCATTTCAAAAGTTACTTTGTTATTTTCTTGTGTTACTGTGCCATTGGCTGTAACATCTTTACCATTTTCATCTGTGACAACGACTTTTTGGATATCTAATAATTGGTTAATATCATCTACTAAACTGGCTTGTTGCCAAGTACTTGTTTCGTTACCAAAGGCTGTTTTGACATTCCATTTAAATTCTTGGTCACGGTTGGTTAAATCTAAGTGATCTTGACCTTCGATATCTTTTGTAATCGTTGGATCTTCTGGAGTCACGTCACACGCATGCGCATTGTCATTTTTAGGAATCGTCGCTTCTGGAAATTCCTTAGCAATTGTTCCTTGATTCATTGTCCCACTACTTACAAGGGTTGCTGCATCAATCGCTGTATTTTCTTTGACTTCGTAGTGAATCGTGATGTTTCCTACGTAACCTTCTGTACTAGTTGCCGAAATGGTTTGTCCGTTAATTTGAACAGGCACATCATTTCCAGCATCGTCCGTAGCGGTCGCCGATTGAATGTCAAATTGATCAGCAATTGTTAATGAAGCTGTTGCTGGTGTCGATTGCGCCAGACGATCTTTGACAATTTGTTTTAATTGGGTTGTAAAATCATCAATAGATTGGCTTGTAATAAAATCTTCTGGTGTGCTAGATCCTTGTTGCAACTCTTGTTTTACAAAAGGACCCACTTCTGTTTTATACTTATCAAAATATGAATTTACTGAACTTAAAGATTCAACACTTTCCCAATACGCATTAATCATTTCATAGCCTTGGTTAGTAATTTCTTGGTTTAACGCTAAAACTTCTGCTGCTGCACCTTGATAGTCATTACTATACTCAACCGAAACTTGAAAAGGATGTCTTGGATCTGGATATTCATTGATTGAATCATTGGTGTTGGTTTTATGCAAGTAACCATCTAAACGTGTATTAGCGACCCCATCTGTCACTAATAAGAAATATGTTTTTCGATTCGTTAAATCTCCGTGTGTTTGATTGTACGTATCTAAAGCAAGTTTCAATCCTGAGGCAGTTGGTGTACCACCATACGTCCGAACATCTCCAAATCCAGAGACAAATTGGCTTTTATCATGGGTTAATTGAGTATCAACACGCACATTCATATCATAATCAGCTGAATTAATTTTTACTTTTCCATCAGGAAATATAAATTGTTT
The DNA here is from genome assembly GCF_050554855.1 of Enterococcus sp. DIV0712. Classification (NCBI taxonomy): domain Bacteria; kingdom Bacillati; phylum Bacillota; class Bacilli; order Lactobacillales; family Enterococcaceae; genus Enterococcus; species Enterococcus sp. DIV0712. Next base: position 543,582 of record NZ_CP187333.1, on the reverse strand, counting down.
TCCGCCACGATACGAAGCCAGCATCACGCGGTCTTGATCAGATAAACCTTGAACCACTTCATCAATCGCTTGTCTTACATGTGGAAAATTATCTGAAAAACTACCACTGGCATCTTCAACAACCACTAAATCAACCGGTTCCGTTTCACCCGCTTGAACTGGGAAAGCAGCTTGTCCTTCCAATATCCGTTTACAATCAGCTAGACTGTCGTCTTTCACTTTCACCGTATTGGTCATTCCTTCTGTATCTCCTGCTTTAACCACTCCTTCGGCTAAAGCCAATGTGGGACTGAAATTTCCCACAACTGTTCCAGCGACAATCACCATTGTCGATAATAATTTCGTTGCTTTCTTAAACATTTTAATCCTCCCTATTTTCTTTCGCTAGTGTTTGGGACACTTGCTTCTCTTTACTTCAACTACAGCTCCTTAAATCTTTCATCAAGTCGATGTGTCTCCTTGCTTTTGTGACACATCTCTTACTCAATTTCTGATTCTATCACCTTTAAAGGCTAAAACTTGGCAGTATTCGGCTCTTGAAAACGTAAAATTTGTCTTTTAAAAATTAATGAAAAGACTATCCACTGACAAAGTTGGTTTTCACTTACTTTTTGCTACTTGATTCCTTTTAAGACTCTTTTTTTACACAAAAAAAGTAAAAGAACCTTTACAGTCCTTTTACTTAATTGTTAGATGCTATTCATAATTTTCTTAGTTTTGTTCTATAAGCTGAATAGTTTAGCCTGTTTATTTCAACAATATTTGACGTTAGTCAGCCGTTTCGTTATAGTTAAAGAAAAGGCTTTTTGGTAGGAGTGAATACGATGAATGAGTGGCCCCATCAGTTAATGACGCTTTTAACCCCACTTTTTGAGCTATGTATTTTAGGACTGAATGTTTTTTCGATTATTGTTTTAGTTTGGGGTGTTTGTTTAGCAGGAAAAGATTTCATTAAAAGTGAACGACAAAATCAAAGCCGCTTTACCTTAACCAAAATGAATACGTTCATCAAAAACTTCCTTGGTAGCTACATTCTGTTAAGTTTAGAAATTTTAATTGCTGCTGATATTATTGAATCCATTGTCAAACCAACTTTTCAAGATATTTTGAAATTGGCAACCTTGGTAATCATTCGTACAGTTATTTCTTATTTCTTACATAAAGAAATTGAAGATACTATGACCGATATGGAACAACAAGAAAAAGAACCAGATACCCAAAAAAATTAGCGGGTACGCTGGTTCTTTTTTTATTTAATCGCTTTAAAATAATGAAGTGGTTCGTTAGACAAACGCTGCATTTTACGTTTTTTATCTTCAATAATTGCTAAAATCTCGTCTGAAAAATTTTCCAAAATAACACGGCCGCCTTTATAGGTGTGACCACCCATTTCAGCAACTTCGCTGGCCGTCAAAATGACTTTACGATGCGCAATTTTTTTGAAAAATTCTTCAATTAAGTACGTCGGTAAGTAAAAATTATTTTGAGCAGAAAATGATTCCAAATAAATAAAATCATCGATGCTGATGAAACAATCATCCATCGATAAGTATTCAATTGATCTGTCTATATATAATTCACGCTTTTGTAAAATTTCTTTGACTTTTTTATTTAATAAATTCAATGATTCAATTTCTTTAACCAAATGTTCTAGTTCACGATAACGTACTTCTTTTCGCTCTTTGTAAGATGAATGTAAGGCGGCACTTGCTGTGACTATTAGCGCACCGACGATTACACCGACCATTCCGGCGATAAAAACAAACATATTTTTCCCCTCGCTCTTTTCTAATTTTCCATTTTAGTATAACATAATCCAAAAGTTTCGGATAAAAAATGACACAAAATTTTTCAAGCGACTTCGTTGACCTTTATTGACCAAAGAGGTATACTTTTCATAGGCATTCAAAGTGCTTTGTGATAGAATGACTTTAAAAGTTTCTTTATATAGGAGGATTTACTTATGAATTTAATTCCAACAGTTATTGAACAATCATCTCGCGGTGAACGTGCTTATGACATTTACTCTCGTTTATTAAAAGACCGCATCATTATGCTAAGCGGCCCTATCGATGATAACGTGGCAAACTCAGTGATTGCACAGTTATTATTCTTAGATGCCCAAGATTCAGAAAAAGACATTTACTTGTACATTAACTCTCCTGGTGGTAGCGTTTCTGCAGGTTTAGCGATTTTCGATACCATGAATTTCGTTAAAGCGGATGTCCAAACTATCGTATTAGGAATGGCAGCTTCTATGGGTAGCTTCTTATTAACAGCTGGTCAAAAAGGCAAACGTTTCGCTTTACCAAATGCGGAAATCATGATTCACCAACCACTTGGTGGCGCTCAAGGGCAAGCAACAGAAATTGAAATTGCTGCTCGTCACATTTTAGACACTCGTCAACGTTTAAATTCAATTTTAGCTGAACGAACTGGCCAACCAATTGAAGTGATTGAACGTGATACCGATCGTGATAACTATATGACTGCCGAACAAGCAAAAGAATATGGTTTAATCGATGAAGTAATGGAAAATAGTAGCGCCTTAAATTAAAAATAAAAAAATGGAAACAGCGACAGTCGCTGTTTCCATTTTTTTATTTTTCAATGTATCCACGTAATTCTTCTTCAGTGACACTTTCGTCAAAGATATGCTCACCAATGATAATCGTTGGTACAAATTGAATGTGCGCCGCATTGGCTTCAGCAATCACTGCGGAAACAAGCGTTGCATCTTTTTGTTCTTTTAAGCCCAGATTTTTTTCAGCATACGTCGCTACTTCTTCTAAGGTTAAGTTTCCCCATTCATCTTGCGTAGCAAACATTTTATGCAATGCTGACAGTGCTTGTTCAGGCGCTGAATAGTCAATGTAGTGATGCATCACATTGCCGCGTTGTAAACTTTCTTTTTCTTTATCAAACAACTTAATGATACGTTCAACTTTACCACTTTTGACAGATTGTGCTAACAGTTCCTCAGACTCTTCAAACCATTTTCTGCAATAAGGACAGCGAACATTGATAAATTCTATCATTTTGACAGGGGCATTGCTCTCACCAATGTGAAGCCCTGTTTCTGTGTTAACTTTTGTTGCATCAATTACTGAAATATCCATAAAAAAACCTCATCCTTTCAAACCTTTATTTCTCTTTTAGTATACCGTTTTTCAATAAAAAAATCATAAGACACGAATTCAAATTTTCTGAATTCGTGCCTCTGTTCACTTTTTTAACGATTAATCGAACGAGCCATTCTAGCAACAGTATGTCTTTTCCCACGTATCGCATCAGAAAGCTCTTTAATATTTTCAATACCAACTAAGCCCATATTGGCATCGCCAATATGTTGAATATCTACGCCTAAAATTTTATTTCTAATGCCGATTGCTTGGATAACTTCAGGTTGAGCACTTTCTTGTGAAGTTCCAATGGCACTCATAACTAATTTTCCTTTTGAATGTGCAAAATCCACAACTTCTTTGACTTGTTGATCATCGATGCCCCAAACCGTGCCGACTGCTGGGACTAAGACAATATCAGCGCCCGCTTCAATAAATTGTTCAGCTGATTTTAAACTGACCACTGGTTCATCTACACCTGAACTGTGCATTTTTCCGGCAATAATGATGCCGTCAAAATGTTTTTTGGCTAAGGCCACGTTCTTAGCAATCAAGTCGTTGGTCACACCAGTTCCAGGATTACCTGTCAATAAGATAAAATCCAAACCCAGTTCATTGGCTTTTTTGAAAGTAGCTGCAGATGCTTTTCTACCTGGTTCGATCGAAATTCTCGTTGAAGCTAAATCTAAATTTTCATCAACAGGTTCGACATTCATGCCAATCGGTAAACCGACTAGTTCTTTCAAACGATGAACAACCTCATCATTAGGGACACATGTTTCCTCAGTATATTGCCCTTCATAAGCGGCTACTACAATCGGTTGATTAACATCGAAAACATTCAATAAAATCATGTCTGCGCCATATGCTTTTGACATTTCCGCACAAGTGATATCACCTGCTACGGATGGATGAACTACCACATTTTCCGATAAAATTACGCGCCCTTCGCTCGCTTTAATACTCTGAAACAGCTCTTCTTTTGACATCCGTTTGATTTCTGATGCATTTGCACTAATTAATCGTTGAACCATTTTGACCCCTCCAATAGTTTTTAATGTTTTAGTTAAAAACAGCAATAAGTAATCGCTTGCATTTTATTACATGCAACATTCGTGCCAACGTCGTTTCTTTAAACCACAGGTCAACACTACATTTCAGTGCTACACACTTTTTACACACTTTAATTTTTTTTACACGCTTAAAGAAAAAGTGAAGGATAGCACTTCAAACGGAAATGTTATTCTTCACTTCTGGAGCAGAAAAGTTACGCACTTTTTTCTCGTAATTTTTCTGCAAATTCATTAATTTTTCGAATACGATGATTAATACCTGACTTAGAAATAGCTCCTGAAGGAATCATTTCCCCTAGTTCTTTGAGACTAACTTCCGGATACTCTAACCGTAATTCTGCGATTTCCTGAAGTTTCTCCGGTAATGACGTCAGCCCTACTGTACTTTCAATAAATTGAATATTTTCAATTTGTTTTGAAGCCGCATCAATGGTTTTATTTAAATTCGCTGTTTCGCAATTCACTAAACGATTTACTGAATTCCGCATATCACGGACAATCCGGACATCTTCAAATTTCAACATAGAGTTCGTGGCACCAATTAATGTTAAAAAGTCGGCAATTTTTTCAGCACCTTTTAAATAACAAATATACCCATTTCGGCGTCCCAATGTTCGAGCGTTTAAGTCATAGTAATTCAACATCTTACAAATATCATTATTGTGTTCTTCATAAATTGAAAAAATTTCTAAATGATAGCGACTTGTTTCCGGATTATTAACTGAGCCAGAAGCCATAAAGGCCCCGCGTAAATAGGAACGCATTTTTTGCGCGTTACCCATGATTTCATTTGACACATTGCCGTTAAAAACGACCCCATCCATAATATCCAAATCAGCTAGAATTTTTTGTGTATCTTGTTTTAGACGCACAATGTAAACATTATTTTTCTTTAGTTTCATTTTTTTACGAACTAATAATTCTGCTTGTGCATGGTAATGATCTTTCAGCAATGAATACATTCGACGAGCAATTGCAGCATTTTCCGTTTGTACATTCAAGACAAACTGTTGATTAACTAAGCTAAGTGAGCCGTTCATCCGAATTAATGCTGCTAATTCTGCTTTCGCGTGTTCTCGATGGACTTCTAAACCAGTTAACTCTTTTTTGACATCCGAGGCAAAAGACATCTAAGCTCCTCCTCTCTTGATTCTTTTGATTAATTAATATTTCGTTCCAAATACGATACGGAAAAGTTCTTCAACAACTTTTTCCCCATCATGAAAAACTCCGCCATCTCTTAATTCTAAAAAGTCTGTCGAAATGACTCGGCATCCTTCTTCACGTAATCCTTGAAAATCATGCTTTACTTGAACTAAATATTCATCATAAATTTCAGGATCCATGTAATTTTCTGGTACTTTTTCTGTGTTAACCAGCACTGTATCAACAAACTGCGCTTGTAGATGTTCGTTTAAGACACGAACATGATCGGCATCCGTAAAATGTTCCGTTTCCCCTTTTTGGGTCATGATGTTACAAATATAGACTACTTCCGCTGCCGTTTGTTTGATGGCTTCACCAATTTCTGTAATAACTAAATTAGGTAAAATACTTGTAAAAAGACTCCCTGGTCCTAACACGACCATGTCTGCTTCTTCAATTGCTTTGACGACTTTGCGCGCAGCTCTTGGCTGTTCTTCTCCGTGTGTATTTGTCACAAACACATGGTCAATCGTCTTGCGATCCAGTGCAATTTTTGATTCTCCCACCGCCACTGAGCCATCTTTAAATACGGCATGTAACGTTAATGGCCGTTCTGATGATGGATAAATCCGTCCATCAACATGCATCATTTTTGAAAGCAATTGAATGGCTTCATACGTACTTCCTCTCATTTCCGATACAGCAGCAATGATTAAATTACCGATTGCATGATTGGCAAAATGACTATCTGATTTATCAAAACGATATTGAAAAATATCTTCATATAATTGTGGCATATCTGACAATGCCACTAAAACATTTCTTAAATCTCCCGGAGGTGTCATGTTATTAATAGAGGAACGAAGCTCGCCACTACTACCGCCATCATCAGCGACCGTTACGACGGCAGTAATATCAACACTTTGATTTCTTAAACTTTTCAAAATTACTGGTAAGCCTGTTCCACCACCAACAACCACGATCTTCGGTTTACGAATTCGATAGGTTTTCATTAAGAGCGATTAACCGTTTCTTTTCTTTTTAAGCGGTCGCGGTGGGTAATATTAACATGGTAATCTTCCTCTTTTAATTCAGCGCCAACACGTTCTGTCAATGCAACAGAGCGATGTTGTCCGCCAGTACAGCCAATTGCAATGGTAACGCTACTTTTACCTTCTTTTTTATATCCAGGTAAGACTGTTCGCAGTAAATCGATAAATTTTGTATAAAATTCATCTGTTTCTGGGAAGCCCATCACATAATCATAAACAGGTTGATCCATTCCAGTTAACGGCCGTAGTTCATCAATATAATGGGGATTAGGTAAAAAGCGAACATCCATGACGATATCTGCATCAATCGGCAAGCCATATTTAAAGCCGAAGGACACCATTTCCACTCGAAATTCGTGTGTCTCTCTCGTTGCTAGTTCTTTATTCAAACGTTCCCGCAATTGACGAGGGGACAAGTCCGTAGTGTCAATGACCAACTGAGCATCCGCCTTGATTTCTTCCAGCATTGCACGTTCTTTACGAATACCTTCTGTCACTAAACCATCCATCGCCATTGGATGCGCACGCCGTGTCTCTTTATAACGAGAAACCAACTCTTCATCGGTGGCATCTAAAAATAAAATCGTTGTATCAATAAAATTAGTATTTTCAAGTTCGACTAACATATCCTGAATTTCTCTAAAGAAGGTCCGTGAACGTAAATCGATCACTAACGCAATCTTGGTAACTTTTCCAGATTCTTTAATTAATTCCCAAAATTTTGGGATTAAGCTTGGTGGTAAATTGTCGATACAGAAATAGCCCATGTCTTCAAAGCTTTGAACAGCGACTGTTTTTCCAGCGCCACTCATTCCTGTAATAATAACCAGTTGTAAATTTTCTGGCATATTCAACACTCCCTTCACTTGCATCACTATATTATAACACCCCGGGCGTATCAAAGAAAGCTTTTCAATCATTCTTATAAAGATTTCTATTCTTTCATAGAAAAACAGCATTGACATTTTTGTCAACGCTGTTTTAATTGCTGAATTATGCTATATAACTGTGTGTTATTTTAATACAAACTCAATTTCTGTTTTATCAGTAAAATTAGCTTCAAACTCAAATTGTTTTACTTGTTCATTCACGGCTAACTTTTTCGTAATGTGTTCTTTAATTTGTTCATTTGTAGCTGTTTTGATTGACAATCCATCTAAAAGAGTCATGATTTTGTCTTGTGCTGCCTTACCTTCTAATTCTAAATCAGCAGATTCATCTTCATACGTTGCTTCAATTGTTCCGTTCGATTTTATTTCATAGGTGAACTCAATTTCATTTTCGTCGTATTCAATTTCTACGTCAATCTCTTGAAGACTGGCAACAGTCGGTGTCGGTGTGGTTAGTTCATTGTCTGCTGTTTGATGGTCCCCACCAACTTCAGGAGTTACAGTTTCCCACTTAAAGGTACCAATTTTAGCTGTTGCTAGATAGGGATTATTAATGGTAATGACTTTCAATTGAAGGTCTGAATGGTTGGCGATATCTGTTAAAATCCCCAGAGCCTGATATGTATTTTGTGTAAAACGTGTCGCAATATTTTGCGCATCAATTGTGGAATAGCCTAATGTTTCCCAGGTGATTTGTTGCTTTAATTCCTGATGAACGGCTTGTACTGTCGCCGGCTCCAATTGAATACCCGTTGCTTCTTTTAAGTCTTTCTTGGTAAAACTCATTACTTTTTCATGGTCTGATTGTGAAATTAAAGTAGCTGCTTCCATTGTGTTACTATGTACAAAAGGTGTGATTCCGATAGCTAAGACCATTCCTGCTGTTAATAAACTTGTTGTTATTTTTTTGTTTTTCATTTAAGACTTCCCTTCGTGTTCATTGTTATTTTGTTAACAAACATAGTATATCTTTTAATTACACATTAAGTCAACATTTATTTTTAATTTTAATTAAAAAATATTTGTTATTTTATAATAAAAGAACCTTGTTTCCCATAAAAACAAGGTTCTTTATCTAATCATTAATGTTTATTTCAGAACACGTTTTAAATAATATCCTGTGTAACTGTCTTTGACTTTAGCAACTTCTTCTGGTGTTCCTGTCGCCACGATCGTCCCACCACCGTCGCCACCTTCTGGCCCTAGATCAATCACATGATCCGCAGATTTGATGACATCCAAGTTATGTTCAATCACTAAAACGGTATTGCCCGCTTCCACTAAACGCTCTAATACTAGAAGCAACCGCGCAATATCATCGGTATGCAAGCCTGTTGTTGGCTCATCCAGAATATAAAAGTTTTTCCCATTAGAATTTTTATGAAGTTCACTCGCTAGCTTCATCCGCTGTGCTTCTCCACCAGATAAAGTAGTTGCTGGCTGCCCCAATGTCACATAGCCTAAGCCTACATCCACAATTGTTTGCAATTTACGATGAATTTTAGGGATATGTTTGAAAAATTCTACGGCATCTTCCACCGTCATATCTAAAATATCAGAAATGTTTTTGCCTTTATAATGAACTTCTAACGTCTCAGAATTATAACGTTTGCCATGACAAACTTCGCAAGGCACATAGACGTCAGGTAAAAAGTGCATTTCAATTTTGATGATACCATCCCCGCGACAAGCTTCACAACGGCCACCTTTGACGTTAAAACTAAAGCGACCTTTTTTATAGCCACGAACCTTGGCTTCATTTGTTTGGGCAAACAAATCGCGAATGTCATCAAAAACACTAGTATAAGTCGCTGGATTACTTCTTGGTGTTCGACCAATTGGACTTTGGTCAATGTCAACAATCTTTTCAATGGCTTCATAACCAGTGATGCTTTTGTGTTTCCCGGGTTTATTGGAATTACGATTTAATTTTTGGGCCAGCGCTTTTTTTAAAATTTGATTGACTAAAGTACTTTTCCCTGAACCTGAAACGCCTGTGACAGCAACAAATTCACCCAGCAGAAATTCAACACTGACATTTTTTAAATTATTTTCACTGGCACCAGTGACTTTGATCGCTTTGCCATTGCCTTTGCGACGTTCTTTTGGCACAGGAATCACTTTTTTCCCAGAAAGATATTGTCCAGTCAATGAATGCGGATTTTTAGCAACCTCTTCCGGCGTACCAGCGGCTACAATTTCACCGCCCAGATGTCCAGCGCCAGGTCCCACATCAATCAAGTAATCCGAAGCCATCATTGTATCTTCATCATGTTCCACCACAATTAATGTATTGCCTAAGTCCCGCATTTTTTTCAATGAGTCAATCAAGCGGTCGTTATCTCGTTGATGCAAACCAATTGATGGTTCATCTAAAATGTAAAGGACGCCTGATAAGTTTGATCCAATTTGTGTTGCTAAGCGAATTCTTTGTGCTTCTCCGCCAGAAAGTGTACCAGCAGCTCGACTTAAGGTTAAGTAATCTAACCCGACATTTTTTAAGAAGGTTAACCGATCTTCGACTTCTTTTAAAATTGGCCGAGCAATCGTTGTTTCTTGTTCAGATAAAGACACACCTTCAAAAAATTGGACCGCATTTTTTATTGCTAATTCACTGACTTCACCAATGTGCGTGCCATTGATTTTTACAGCTAAAGCTTGCGGATTCAAACGATACCCTTGACAGCTTCGACAAGTCAATTCTGTCATGTATAACCGCATTTGATCTCGTGTAAAATCGCTATTTGTTTCATGATAACGTCGTTTAATATTTTTTAAAATCCCTTCAAATGGCACTTCCACATCACGAACACCACCAAAGTCATTTTCATAATGAAAATGAAAGTTTTTCTCGCCAGAACCATTTAAAATAATTTCTTGTTGGTCTGCAGGTAATTCTTCAAACGGCGTATCCATATCAATCCCAAAACTGGTGGCTGCTTGTTCCAACATTTGTGGATAATATTGGGAACTAATAGGATTCCACGGAACAATGGCTCCTTCTCTCAAGGTTTTAGTGGGATCTGGAATCACTAAGTCTTTGTCCACTTCTAATTTAACACCTAAACCATCACAATCGGGACAAGCGCCAAATGGTGCATTAAATGAAAACAAGCGCGGTTCCAATTCACCGACTGTGAACCCACAATAAGGACAAGCATAATGTTCACTAAACAACATCTCTTCTTGACCAATCACATCAACAATTGCGTAACCTTCAGCTAAACGCAAAGCCGCTTCAAACGAATCAAACAAGCGAGAGCGAATGCCTTCTTTCACAACGATACGGTCAATCACAATCGCAATATCATGTTTTTTATTTTTTTCAAGTTCTGGTGCCTCACTAACATCATAGGTTTCACCATCCACCCGCATTCTGACATACCCTTCACGTTGGATCATTTCAAACACTTTTTTATGTTGGCCTTTTTTCTTGACCACAACAGGCGCCAAAATTTGAATTTTTGTTCGCTCTGGTAGCTCTAAGACTTTATCAACCATCTGTTCAACAGACTGACTGGTAATTTCAATATGATCGTTAGGACAAATTGGATGACCTACCCGAGCAAATAACAATCGTAAATAATCATTGATTTCTGTGACCGTCCCCACCGTTGAGCGTGGGTTTTTACTTGTCGTCTTTTGATCAATTGAAATAGCTGGACTTAAACCATCGATGCTGTCAACATCTGGTTTATCCATCTGTCCCAAAAATTGTCGCGCATAAGCAGAGAGACTCTCTACATAACGTCGTTGCCCTTCTGCGTAAAGCGTATCAAACGCTAATGAACTTTTGCCAGAACCAGATAGTCCAGTTACAACAACCATTTTGTCACGAGGAATCGTGACATCAATATTTTTTAAGTTATGGGCGCGTGCACCATGAATCACAATTTTATCATTTGCCATATATGTTCTCCTTTTACTAAATCTCTTACGTCAAATCATTTCAAATCATTCTATAGAGAAAAGATTAGTAAAAGATACGATGGTTCATCGTATCTTTTACTTAATCCGTTGGTTGACTTATTTGGCAGCTTTCAATTCAAGAATGGTATCTCGTAATGTGGCTGCAGTTTCGAAGTCTAACGCTTTGGCCGCATCTTTCATTTCTCTTTCAAGTTTCATTAATAAATCAGCTTTTTCTTGTCTTGATAAATCTTCATATGATTTATCCAATTGAACCACTGTTTCATCTTTATCAGCTGTTTTGGAAATAGAAATCAAATCACGAATTTCTTTAATAATTGTTTTTGGTTCAATGCCATGTTCTTCATTATATGCTTCTTGGATTGCCCGACGTCGTGCCGTTTCATCCATAGCTCGTTGCATCGAATCGGTGATTTTATCTGCATACATAATGACTTTTCCTTCGGCGTTCCGGGCAGCCCGTCCCATCGTTTGCACTAATGAGCGTTCACTACGTAAGAAGCCTTCTTTATCCGCATCTAGAATCGCAATTAAGGAAACTTCTGGCACATCGATTCCTTCACGTAATAAGTTAATACCTATTAGAATATCAAATTCGCCTAATCGTAAATCGCGAATAATCTCCGTTCTTTCCAGTGTTTTTATATCACTATGCAAATATTTAACTTTTAAGCCTAATTCTTTGAAATAGTCGGTTAAATCTTCGGCCATTTTCTTCGTTAAGGTTGTGACAAACACCCGCTGATCTTTTTCGATCCGTTCATGAATTTCGCCCACCAAGTCATCAATTTGACCCATAATTGGGCGGATTTCTACTTCTGGATCTAGTAAACCTGTTGGCCGAATGATTTGTTGAACAACCGTCTCTGTTTGTTCCATTTCATAAGGGCCTGGTGTTGCCGATACATAAACAATTTGGTTTACATGTTGTTCAAATTCTTCTAAACGAAGCGGTCGGTTATCAAGTGCACTTGGTAAACGGAAACCATAGTCCACTAACATTTGTTTCCGTGCTCGGTCGCCATTATACATTCCTCTAATTTGCGGCATTGTTACATGAGACTCATCGATTACAAGTAAGAAGTCATCTGGGAAAAAGTCCAACAGCGTATATGGCGGCTCTCCTTCTTGGCGACCATCCATATGTCGAGAGTAATTCTCAATCCCTGACGTATAGCCCATCTCTCTCATCATCTCAATATCATAGTTAGTTCGCTGTTCCAAACGTTGAGCTTCCAATAATTTGTTTTCACTGCGAAGCACTTTCAAACGTGCCTCTAATTCTTCTTGGATCTGCGATATGGCGTGTTCCATATGTTCTTCGTTCGTCACGAAGTGTGTTGCCGGAAAAATAGCGACATGCTCTGTTTCGCCGACAATTTCACCAGTTAACGCATCTACTTCACGAATTCGATCAATTTCGTCTCCGAAAAATTCAACACGTAGCGCATGCTCATCCCGTGAAGCTGGGAATATCTCAACCACATCACCGCGGACACGAAAACGCCCCCGTTGAAAATCAATATCATTTCGTTCGAATTGAATATCGACTAAGCTTTTTAGTAACTCATTACGATCCATTTCCATTCCCACACGTAATGAAACAACTTGTTGACTGTATTCCCGCGGATCCCCTAAACCAAAAATACAAGAAACTGATGCTACCACGATGACATCGTTTCGTTCCAATAAAGAACTTGTCGCTGAATGGCGTAGTTTATCAATTTCATCATTAATACTGGAATCTTTTTCAATATATGTATCACTTGAGGGTACATATGCTTCTGGTTGATAATAATCATAGTAACTGACAAAATACTCGACCGCATTATCTGGGAAAAATTCTTTAAATTCCCCGTATAATTGTCCAGCTAGTGTTTTATTATGTGCAATCACTAATGTTGGTTTGTTCACTTCTTGAATCACATTAGAGATTGTAAATGTTTTACCTGTTCCGGTCGCTCCAAGTAAAATTTGAGCTTTTTCTCCACCTTTGACACCGTCAACTAGTTCAGCAATAGCGGCTGGCTGATCTCCGGCAGGCTCATATTTAGAAGCCAAATGAAAGGTATTGGAAGTTTCTCTTTCGATCATTTATAACTCCCCCTCAAAGTGTCTAATTTCTCTTAAATTATCGGCCCATTCTGGCAGAATGTCCACTTATTAGTTTAACATACCGAACATATTTTCGCCACTTTTGCTGTTTCGGACTTCAACTGATCTTAATCTTTTGTTCTTAATTTCTATGTCACATTTTATAACATTCAATGTAAGGAAATTAGAGTTTTTTTCTCTTTTTAGCGTTCAAATACTTGTCAGCTTCCTATTTCTTACTATATAATTGTTCAATATGCAAAACTAGGAGGTATTTTATGAAAAGGAAACACTTTTTACTTTCTTTCTTTGTGATGATGGTAACTCTGCTAACATTCATTAGTGGCACTTCAGCACATGCAGAAGGAAAGAAATATACAATTGGAACGGATTTAACATTCGCCCCTTTTGAATTCCAAGACTCAAAAGGAAAATACATTGGTATTGACGTTGATTTATTAGATGCGATTGCCAAAGATCAAGGTTTTGAAGTGGATTTAAAACCATTAGGCTTCGATAGTGCAGTCCAAGCGATTCAATCTAAACAAATTGATGGCATGATTGCTGGAATGAGTATTACGGATGAGCGAAAAAAATCCTTTGATTTTTCAGATCCATACTTCGATAGCGGTTTACAATTAGCGGTTAAAAAAGGAAACGACAAAATTAAATCATATGATGATTTAAAAGGCAAAACGGTCGCGGCTAAAGTTGGAACTGAAAGTGCCAATTTCCTTGAAAAAAATAAAGAGAAATATGACTACACCATCAAAAATTTTGACGATGCAACGGGTCTTTATAAAGCCTTAGAAAACGGCGAAGCGGATGCAATCGTTGATGATTATCCTGTATTGGGCTACGCAGTGAAAAATGGCCAAAAATTACAATTAGTTGGCGATAAAGAAACAGGCAGTTCTTATGGTTTCGCAGTGAAAAAAGGTCAAAACCCTGAATTAATCAAAAAGTTCAACGCTGGTTTGAAAAATCTTAAAGACAATGGTACTTATGATAAAATTTTAAACAACTACTTAGCGACAGGCGATGAAACAAACACACAAGACGCTGGCGAACAGATGAAAAAAATCACTCCTAAAAAAGAGAAATATGTGATTGCTAGTGATTCTACATTTGCTCCGTTTGAGTTTCAAAATGCCCAAGGCGATTATGTCGGAATTGATGTAGATTTAGTCAAACGTGCAGCTGAATTGCAAGGTTTTACTGTTGAATTTAAATTTATTGGTTTTAGTTCTGCTGTCCAAGCTGTTGAATCTGGTCAAGCAGATGGGATGGTTGCAGGCATGACGATTACGGATGATCGTAAAAAAGCCTTCGACTTCTCTGTTCCTTACTTTGATAGCGGCATTCAAATTGCGGTCAAAAAAGGCAATGACAAAATTAAATCGTATGATGATTTAAAAGGCAAAAAAGTCGGCGTAAAAATTGGTACTGAAAGTGCTGATTTCTTAGAAAAAAATAAAAAGAAATATGATTACTCAATTAAGTATTTAGACACAACTGATGCATTATACAGTGCATTAGAAATTGGCGAAGTTGATGCCATGATGGATGATTATCCTGTCATTGGCTATGGGGTTGCGCAAAATCAACCACTAGCGACACCAATTCCTCGTGAAAAAGGTGGTTCTTACGGTTTTGCTGTCAAAAAAGGGCAAAATCCTGAACTACTTGAAATGTTTAACGAAGGCTTAAAAGAAATGAAACGTACAGGTGAATACGATAAAATTATCGGCACTTACGTGAAAGATGGCAACGAAGCCAAAGAAGAAACAGCTGACGAATCTACGTTTGTTGGCTTCATGCAAAACAACTGGAAACAATTGTTACACGGTTTATGGATGACGATTCTATTAACGTTGATTTCCTTCGTACTTGCTTTAATTGTCGGCGTTATTTTTGGGCTATTCAGCGTTTCACCAATCAAAGCATTACGTGTACTTTCAACCATTTATGTTGATTTAATTCGCGGAATTCCTTTAATGGTCTTAGCGTTCTTCATCTATTTCGGATTACCTGGTGTGCTTGGCTTTAATATCCCGGTCTTCATTGCTGGGATTATCACATTAACTTTAAATGCCAGTGCCTATATTTCTGAAATTGTGCGCGGCGGAATCAAAGCTGTTCCAGTTGGCCAAATGGAAGCTTCAAGAAGTTTAGGTCTTTCTTATAATCGGACAATGCAAAAAATTATTTTACCACAAGCGATTCGCATTATGATTCCTTCATTCATTAACCAATTTGTTATTTCATTGAAAGATACAACTATCCTTTCAGCAATTGGCTTAATCGAACTACTACAAACAGGAAAAATTATTGTTGCTCGGACATTACAAAGTACAATGGTTTACTTCGTTATTGCGTTAATCTACTTAATTTTAATTACTAGTTTAACTAAATTAGCGAAAAACCTTGAAAAGAAGGTGAACTAATATGACTGAAAAAATCTTAGTTGAACATTTAGTAAAAAAATATGGTGACAACACGGTCTTAAACGACATTAATGTTTCTATTAACGAAGGCGACGTAGTCTGCGTCATCGGTCCTTCTGGTTCTGGTAAAAGTACTTTTTTACGTTGCTTGAATCAATTAGAAGAAGCTTCTAGCGGAGACATTATTATTGATGGTGCGAACTTGACAGATAAAAATACGGACATCAACCAAGTCCGTCAACATATCGGCATGGTTTTCCAACATTTCAATTTGTTTCCACATTTATCTATTTTAGAAAATATTGTTTTAGCACCAACCGATTTAGGTCGCTTATCAAAAGACGAAGCGGAGAAAAAAGCGTTAGAACTTTTAGAACGTGTTGGGTTGGCAGATAAAAAAGATGCCTATCCAGATTCTTTATCTGGTGGTCAAAAACAACGTGTCGCAATTGCACGTGCGTTAGCGATGAATCCTGATATTATGCTTTTCGATGAGCCAACATCAGCTCTTGATCCAGAAATGGTTGGCGATGTTCTTGGTGTAATGAAAGATTTAGCAAAACAAGGAATGACAATGGTCATCGTTACTCACGAAATGGGCTTTGCAAAAGAAGTGGCTAATCGAGTAATGTTCATTGATGGCGGTAACTTCCTAGAAGATGGTTCGCCAGAGCAAGTCTTTGAAAATCCTCAAAACCCTCGAACAAAAGATTTCTTAGATAAAGTATTAAATATTTAAACAAAAGCACTTGGCGCGCGCTAGCGCCCAAGTGCTTTATTTTATGGTTAAATTGTTTCCGTGACAGAGACAGATTGAACGTGCCCTTTTTCTTTCAAGAGATGGTGCAAGTTGGAATGCCAGAAATCTTCTTTGCCTACATAAGAAATCTTTGCTGTCACTGCCTCTTGTTCGGATTCCAAAGTCAATTCTACTAAGCGCTCCCCTTTTTCTAAAGAAGTTTGAAGTTGTTCATGCAGTCGGCTTTCTTTAATCATAGGTTCCTTCATTTTTACGATAAGCTGCAATCGTTTTAAAGGAGTCTTTCGTTTAAAATGGGCCAGAGCTAATACTAGCAAAGTTGCCACGAGATTGATAAATGCAATGGTTAAAAAGCCCATCCCAATGACTAAACCAATAATAGTAACATTCCACATCATTACTGCTGTCGTTAACCCAGAGACTTTCCTTTCTCTAAAAACGATAATCCCCGCACCGAGAAAGCCTACACCACTAATCACTTGGGCGCCATATCGTGTAATATCCATAGAAATAATGGACGCCAAGGCGGTATTTTGTTTCACCACATCGACTAAAATATCCACCGATTGAATCTGTAAAATGGAAATCGTACAAGAGGCCAAACATAAAATGGCATTACTACTGATACCGAAGCCTTTTCTTTTAATACTTCTTTCTAACCCAATCAAAGCTCCAAAAACCACGGCTAGAGCCATCCGAATGACAACGTCGGTGAGAGAAAGTTCAATCATTTTTAAAGAATTCATCGCTTTCTCTCCTTTCTTGCAAGTGACTATTTGACTTATTTTGTATTAACTAATAAACGCAAGCCATTAAAAATGACCACTAAGGTACTTCCTTCATGAATAAGTACGCTAAATGCGATATTCGCAATACCTAAAAAGTTCAAGATAATCAACGTTGCTACCACTAACATTGAAAAAATAATATTTTGCTGCACAATTTTATTCAAGCGTTTTGAGACACGATGAGCATAGCCTAATTTAGAAAGATCATTTTTCATCACTACCACGTCTGCAACATCGATAGCAATGTCTGTACCATCCCCCATTGCCACTCCGATATCAGCATTCACTAAAGCCGGTGCATCATTAATGCCATCACCAACCATCCCTGTCATTCCTACTTCGCGTTTTAATTGATCAACAATCGCTGATTTTTCCTCAGGCAAAACATTAGCATAAACTTGATCCACGCCTACTAAGCGGCCAACTGCTTCACCCGTAAGTTTTGCATCTCCTGTAATCATTGTTGTTTCAATATTCTGTGACTTGAAATAGTGAATGGCGTTCATTGCTTCTTCATTAGGAACATCCATCAATGCCACCAAACCAATCACTTGTTCATTTTCGGCAAAGTACACTACCGTTTTGCCTTCACTCGCTAATTTCGTTGTTTGTTTCTCAATGATTGTTGGCACTTGTTGGAAACTAGATGGTTTACCAATTCTAAAAGTTGTGTCTGCAATGGTCGTTACTAAACCCACCCCGACAATATTTTCTACTTCTAAATTTAAAGCCGTTGTTTCTGCTTCAAAGCGATTAACAATCGCCGTCGCCAATGGATGATTGGATTTTTTCTCCATATTTGTTAAAACAGCTACTAATTCGTCTTGGCGATCTTCTAAGCCATCAACAAAAAGATAATCTGTGACTTCAGGTTTGCCTTTTGTTAGTGTGCCTGTTTTATCAAAAGCGAGTGCTTTCACTTCAGCTAAATTTGATAAGAATGAGCCACCTTTAAACAACACGCCTTGTTTCGCTAAATTGGAAATTCCTGATAAAGTTGCCGGAACGGCACTCGCTGCTAAAGCACAAGGTGAGGCAGCAATTAAGAAGACCAAGCCTCTGTAAAAACTTTCAGCCCAAGTCAATTGGAAAAGTAATGCGCCACCTAAAACAATTAGTGGAAAAACTGCTAAAACTAGTGTGACATATTTTGGTTCAAATCGTTTAATTTTGCTTGCAATTTCTGATTGATTTTCTTGTGATTGGTTCACGAGCTGTACGATTTTTGCAAAAACTGTTTCTGAACTATCTTTCGTTACTTCAACAACAATTGTGCCTGAACCGTTCATAGTACTACCAAAAACTGGGTCCCCACTATTTTTTTCTTTGGGAATACTTTCCCCATTAATAGATGATTCATCCACAGCGGTACTTCCTTCAATCACGACGCCATCTGTCGGGATTTGCGCACCATTGAGGACTTGCACGCGGTCACCAATCTTCAATTGTTCAACTGACACAGTTTGAATTGAGCCGTCATCTGTTATCAGGCGAGCTTCTGTTGGATTTAAATTTAATAGTTTTGTAATTTCACGTTGGCTTTTGCCTTGAGCATAATCTTCAAGGAAATGCGCCGCCGCAAAAATCAAAATCAACAATGCTGATTCTTCAAAACTTCCCATTAATGCTGAACCAACTGCAGCTAAGGTCATTAACAAATGAATATTAGGCGAAAACTTTCGATTGTTTTTCGTATCCCGATACGTATCTCCAAAGCCTTCCCCAATAATATGATAACCAGCTAAAATAGCAGCTAACGAGAAAAGAATATTTTTCACTAAGAGCATGTTCCCTAAAAATAAACCGATAAAGAAAAGAGCCAATCCTGTAAAAAAGAGAATAACTGGAACGTTTTTACCTTTTTCTTCATGTGTGTGTGCACCTGTTTGTTTTGACATTGTTATGCGCCTCCTTATTAATGTTTTCCTATTCATATGAATGTATATTCATATTATAAAACACTTGGGTGGTTTTGTAAAGACTTAAACACAAAGACAAGCGATGATTCTATTCGATAGGATCACCGCTTGTCTTTGTCGATTCTTTTTGTTGTTGATATTTTTCTTCTTGAATAGTCAATAATGATTGCGTTAAATTGACCCAATCAATCGAACGAGGTGGATCCAGCCAAACCATAACTTTACTCTTTTCTTCTTGATACAAGTTATTTAAATTGGTAATCACCACATCTGGTAAGGTATCTGATAACGGGTCAATAATTTCTACATTTAAATTCACATAGACGGATAAATTTTTTTTGATGAATTGGTTATACTCTTTTCCATAAGAAAAATCAATTAGGACCTTGGCTGGCTCTGCAATTAAATGAACCGGAACATGATTAATTAGCAACAATAGATAGTTAAAAAACAAACAGTGATTGGCTTTCGCAATTTTTTTATGTTTTGCTGTTAACCAACGAATATATTCAATTAAATAAAAATAAAATTCCGGATATGTTTGCTTAAAAAACTGTAAATCCATTTCAAAATCGTCAAACATATTAATCGGAAAGTAAATAACATTGAAATGAATAATTGCTAACCCTTCTTCTAGAGTATTCCTTGTTGACTCCTCTAAACAATTAAATGCTTTTTCAAAACTTCCAATGAAAACACGAGTTAGGCTTTCAATCGTAGGATCTTCGTGAATGACATATTTTTTCTCTAGTTTGCCATGCAAATACAAGAAAAAAACAATCGTATACGTTAATGATTTTGAGGCCAATGCCCATGCCAATTGCGATTTTTTTATTAGTTCCTCTGAAAATGTATTCAGTGCACGCGTATCGATCCCTTCCACCGCACGTCCTTCGTTGTTAATCATAATAGCTAAATAATGGAAAAAATTGCGTCGCTCATAGGTGGTGAAAGTATAGTTTAACTCAACAGACTGTAATACACGTTTCGCTTCATTATAAACTTTTACCGAATATAGTTCGGAAATTGGTTGATTGGAAAGCGTGAACAATTTATACAAAAAAAATGAAATTGCTTTTTGATTGCCGACAATTTCCCGCTTACTAAAATAGATCTGATACTCCTTTAAGGCTTTTTTTAGCCGCTGTAAGGTACTATACGCCACAGAGGTGCTGACATGATTACATTCAGCAAACTTTGTCAAACTATAATTTCCTCTAAAGTAAGACAACACTAATTTAAAAGAGAGCGATTCTGTTAAGTATTTCGTGAGCAAAAGTTTACTTGAATAGTTTCCATCAATTTCAAGTGTAACATCTACATCAGAAACGACTAAAGTTAAGCTGTCGCTTAACTTTAGATTGTCAATATCTGCTTTTAATTTTTCTAATGTTTTTTTGACTAAAAAATTCGACATTGATAATTCTTCGCGAAGTGCAATAAAAGTACCTGATAGCGTGGGACTTTCTTCTAAATGCCTTAGCAAGGAATAACTTCGTTGATCTTCTTTATTTAAAAAAATTTCATAATTCATCATTTATCAGTTCTTTCTCCCATAAATAGCCGTTCCTACTAATTCCCGTATGAAATTCAAGTAAAAAGTGTTTTGCCCCTCCGTTCCAGCACCGCCTGTGCTATTTGGTACAATGGTGATATGGCTAGCATCAAATAATTCATCCGTGAAAAATACTTGATGCTGACTTTTCTTGGAAGAAGGCCTTTCTTCATTTGTTTTTGGATTATTGGTTGTCACTTCTTTTTTACTAACGTCTTCGCTACTTTCTTCCGCTTGCGTTTCGCTAGTAATAGTACTTTCATTTGTTTCTTCCATTTTTTCTGGTGTGCCAGTATTCTCAATCGGATAAATTTCTTCTGTTGGATTGGTCGGATTATAAATTGGATTCCGTTCTTCTGCTGCTTGCACATTGGTTACTTGAAAAAACGAGAGTAACAATGTACTCCATAATAGTAAATGTTTGTATTTATCCATTTTTCTCACATATATTGCCAAATACTTTAGCTACATAACAAAACAAAAAATATAACTAGTAAAGTGGTATCAGACGATATTTAACAATACTCCTTCTTATTATTTCTTTTTTTGAGTTAGGTTTGTTGAATAAACTGCATGTTTGATAAGTAAAAACAAACAAAAACGTTGCCGATGATCAAATCAAAAATTAACTACTCTTTATATTTCTCTTTCGTTTTTTTCCTGTTTCTTTTTTCGCCAAATCAACCAGGCAATGATTAAAATCACTATCAATAATAGTAGTAAGCCAATCATCAAATATAAATTCGAATGATTTTCTTTTAAGGTGACATCTTTTTCATTTAATTCTTTGGCAACTTCACCATTAATTGTAAAGTCTTTTTCAAATTGCCATTGATTTCTAAAAGATATCGATTCATTGTTTATTGATTTTTTAAATGAGCCTGCAGCATCTTTATTCCCAACAACGGTCATAGACAAATGATAATCTCCTGGCTTAAGTGGTTGCCCTTTTAGCGCAATGGGAACAGAAAAATTGGTATTTGGTGCAATTTGCATGTTTGCTTTTTCCTCTTTATATAAAACTTCTTCATGTCCCTTTTTGGTAATCTCTGCCGAAAAGGCAACTTGGTTAATATATGTTTTTTGATCATTTTGTAGATTGACTAAAATCACATTTCTAGCATTAATCTGTCCTGGTGAGACTTTTTTCAAAAGTAAATTCGGCTCAACCTTTTTTTTGTTTTGTTGCATCAATAATGCAACGACATACGAATATTCATTTTTAATGGATAACCCCTGACTCTTATCGTCTTGGCGTTTGCCTTCATCCGACGTTTCTTCTTTAAAAGTGATACCACTAGCTAACACTCCATCAAAGGGTGTATTAGGCATTTTGACGTTAATAGAAACCGTTTGTTCACTTTTCGGTTTTAAACGAACTGAGCTAGGGTATTGAACGTAGTCTTTTATATCAAACGCTAAACTTTGATCTTTTTTCCCCTTATTTTCACCATACTCCACGATTACATTTGAATTGGTAATGGCACTATTGATGGAAATACCTACCTTTACTTCTTTATCTGTATCATTGCGCAAGTTCACTTTCAACTCAGTTTCTTCATTTGGTGCTAGTAATAAATCAAAGTAAGTTTTTTCTTTATCTACTTGTTTTTCTGATGGAATAGGCGTAACCGCAAAATTAAATTCACTGGCAAAACCATTGCTAGGTACTAACGCTAAAAGAATTAGTAGTATCGGAAAAAAAAGAAATCGTTGTTTTTTTCTGTTCAAATTATTTACTCCTTTTCTATATGTAGTGAATAGCAGGTAACCATGTTCCCCGCTATTCTTCTTTTTAAAACTCGTTTAATTTCCTGGAGCGTCTGTCAACGTCCATGTTAATTTTGTGGCGTATTTTTCAGCGTATTTGGTTGTAGAACCTGGAACAGTTAACTCAATACTTTTAGCAGCTGTAGTTGCATCTGTTCCCCAATCAAATAAATAAGTTCCTGCACCGTTTCCTTTCGCTGCACTCATTACATCTGATTGACTACCATCTGAATTTAGCGTGATTGTGGCTGGGCCTGTTGGTTTGCCTGAATCTGAAGCAGTCACTACATTTCCGTTTTTAAACGTGATAGCTGCCCCAGTCAATTCTTTACCAGAAGTTGATTTAAATTGTCCTTCTTGTTTCACTTTTAATGACCAGCCAGCTTCGGTTCCACGGTTATCTGTTACTTGGACATAGTTAGGCCCTTCTTTGACTTCATCGGTTGCGCCTACTGTCTTGTATTTTTGGGTAGCAGCAAAATAAGTCTGATCCTTCGACGTGATTTTTTGAACACCGAAGTCTAGACTTGACGCATAATCAATTGACAACGGACCGTTTGTTCCTGGATTAGGACCTTCAGGATCTGTTGGGTCAATAGGATCAACTGGATTAGTTGGATCCGTTGGGTCAACCGGATTAGTTGGCTCTTCACTTGGTGTAAATTCTACGATACCATTAGATGTATAACTACCGCCATCTTCTGCAAAGGCTTGAGAAGTCATGCCTAAGCTCCCTAAAATAAATGTGGATAAACATACTGTTGTTACTTTTTTCATTTTCTTTTCTCCATTCTTTTCTTTAATTTCCTGGTACGTCTTCTAACGCCCAAGATAAACGAGCTTTAAATGTTCCAACTCTTTGATAAGCTACAGGAACATTGATTTGAATTCCTTGTTGTTTTGATTCATCAAGTAATGCTGTTAAATCTGTTTCACCTTTCTGATTACTTTCTAAAAGCGTAATTGCCTCATTTGTAATCTGAGAGCTTCCAGCAGTTGAAACGAAAGAAAAAACATCTGGCATTACAATTGAATCATTTGTTAACGGTTGCGTTTGCTTTAGTTGCAAGCGCCAATTATTTGCGTTACGTTCATCCACAACTTTGAGTCCTTCGGTGGGATGCCCAAGTTTAATTAGTGGTTGATTACGTATCTTTTCCGTACCAAAAGTAATCTGTTTTGGTGCCTCTTTAAAATATAGTTCCCCTAAACGATAGTAAAAATAAATATCTTTTGTTTCCTCTGTCATTGTTCCTTCCGCATTTCCTGAGTCTTTTGTAAAAACATAGCCAGAAATATCTAGGGGTTTTTCTTGATAGGGTGCACCAATTTTCCCTGTTACACTTTTAGGTGGAGCAATATCTTTACCTTCCGCGTCTTTATAAAAAACGGTTACTGTTTTTTCTGTTGGTTTAGGAATAGTAATCGTTACATTATTTGACTTTTGCAGTAAGGTTCCTTCTTCATAATAGTCAAAGTTCATAGTTAAAACTTTTTCGGGCGTATTATCTTGAAGGGTTGTTTTTAATTCAATAATCATGTCCTTCTTTAAAACTAGGTAGTCATTTAAAGCAATTGTTAAGTGATTCCCTGTTTGTGTCAGATCTTTGGCTGCTACCTTTTTACCATCAATCGTTAATGAATTTTCTTCATATGCTAATTCATCAGGTAAGTCAATGCTTACTTGCGGTTGACGATCTTCGATAAAGTCATTGTCAATATTCAACGTATTCCGTAGTCTCACCTGATCATTTTTCACTGCTTCAACAGCTGAGCTAAACTCCTGACCATTCACGCTAAGGGCTGCTTGTGACGTAACGTTGGTAGGAATTTGTGTCATTGCTAAAGCATTCTCTTGGTATTTGCCACCTGTGGATGATGTAAAGCCCCAATAAACCGTTGTTGCGCCAAATTGTGCATTTAAATCTGAAACTACATACGTATTCGTGCCCACACCTTCTAAATCATATGTTAATGCTTTGGCTGCGGCATTCCAATGAACAGTCAACATGCGCCAGGTTCCATTAGATAGATAGGTTGGCGCAACGGTGACGCCTGAATGCTCCCCTGTATAGCTGTTGTTATTAGCTTTCGGAGTGACAAAAGCTAAATGCCCATTTCCCTTATCTTGTGAAATTTCTCGGTCCATTCGGTTGGAACTACCAGTATTTTTATAGGTATCAAACTCAATCGATAAGGCATTTCTAACATAAGGTTGACCAGCTTTCGTGGAGTATGCACCGATTCCCATCCCAGGTGAACCAATGACTTCTTGAGGCGTTGTGGACATTCTAGGATCATTCGTTAAGGTAAAGGTCATACCATCACCAGCATTTGCATACTCGTTTCCTAAATACAAATAACTTTTAAAGGTAAAATCCGACAATAAACTGATTGGTTTTTTTGACCAAATAGCTCCTTTTTGTGATTTAACAGCTGGGTTTAGTTGTAATAACTTCCCACCTTCTAAAATACTTGTTGCATTTCCAATTGGTTCTTGAAATACCTTGTCGATTGGAATGATATTAGGATCATCCGGCAATGAAGTAGCGTATGGCGCAGCCAACATGCGCGGCTGTGGTTCAACTATCGCCGATTCCGTTGCACTGTTATCGTCATCCTCTTGTTGTTCGCTAGGTTCTAAAGTAGCCGTTGATTGGTCTGTTTCTGCTGGATGATTATCGGTTGTTGTTGTCGTTTCTAGGGAAGGTTCTTGCTCTAATGTTTCCGAGTGAGAAGGAGCGCTAGTTGCCTGATCATTGGCCGATTCCTCCACTATTTCCCGATTGACTTCGTTGATATTTGTCGAAGGATTACTAATCGCTTCGCTAGTAATAGGCGCAAGGAGTAGTAAGAATAAACTACTTGCCAAAAAGACTAGGCTTTGTTTGTTTCGCATCTCTCTTCACCTCTACTTTTTAAATTCCTGGTACATCCGTCAACGTCCACAATAATTTTGTTTGATATTTCACGGCATCTTTAGGGGTTGACCCTGGTACTGATAGCGCAACATCTTTTGTAACATTAACATTGTGTACCGTATTGGTTTCATCGCGTTCTGCAACCACTTCTACTTTGCCCCAATAAGTAGCCCAAGTTCCTGCACCGGTTCCTTGCTTCGCAGCTGCCACTAGCGATGCGGTCCCTGGAACAAGGGCAATCTTATTTGTTGCCTCTGGTTTCACAACATTTTGCGCATTACTATTAACAGTCGGGTTAGCTAAAGAAATTTGCGCACCTGTCAACTGACTATTTAAAGTCGCCTTTGTTGCTTTAAATTGCTCCTTTTGAGTAACCGTTAAAGACCAACCGCTATTGGTTCCTCTATTATCAGAAATTTGCACAAAATTTGGTGTTTCTTTTTGATTTTCTTGATATTGCTGTGCTCTTGCAAAATATACTTGGTCTTTATTCGAAATACGATTTTTCCCAAAGTCAAAACTTGAAGCATAATCAATAGACAGCGGTCCTTGGGTACCAGGATTGGGACCTTCTGGGTCTGTCGGATCAATTGGTTTGACTGGCTTTTCTGGATCGGGATTTTCTGGATCAACTGGCTCTGTCGGATCTACGTTCGGAATAAATTCTACTAAACCATTCGAACGATACTCTTTTGGCTCTTCTGCCTTCGCTTGTAAGGACCAACCAGCAACTGCAAATGTACTGCATAGAACGATTCCTGTGAATTGTTTTTTCATTGCTTTTCTCCTTTATTTAATTATTAGCGGGAGTATCTTCTAATGCCCAAACTAACTTCGTTGAATATTGTTGTGCAAGCTTTACAGATTTTCCGGGAACGAATAGTTGGACAGCTTCTTTATTTGTTGCTTCATTTGAACCAAAGCGATAAACCCAAGTCCCAACACCTGTTTCTTTTTTAGCGTTCATCGCTAGATTATTATTTACACCAGGTGTTAAGGAAATAGTACTACTAACTTCAGTAGGTTTATATTTTTCATCCACCATTGAGGCAGCTTCTGCCTTTGTAAACGTTAATTGAGCGCCGACTAGTTCCTCTCCAGTAGCTGTTTTAAATTGTTCAGGTTGGGAAAGCGTTAGTTTCCATCCTGCTAACGTTCCTCTTTTATCAGTTACTTGTACATAGGTTGGTTTTTTTGAACCATCTTTCATTTCATCTGGCGCAGCATAATACGTTTGATCTGCCGTTGAAATCTTTTGTGTGCCAAATTTAAATTTTGACCCATAATCAATTGATAAGGCACCACCCGTTCCTGGCCCCGGAGGATCAATTGGGTCTACTGGATCAGTAGGATCGGGATTTTCTGGATCAACAGGCGGTGTGATTTCGTTATCGCCTGCTTCAAAAGTAATTGTGCCTTCCGTATTGTATTCTTTTGGAAAAGTTTCTGCTGCTGATGCGTTTATTGCTTGAAATCCTACGCCTAAAAGTATGGTTGCCGATGTAAGTAAAACAGTTTTTTTCATTAAATAAGCTCCTTCTCTCGTTTCATTTTATTAATTAAATAAATGACTACCCCCAACAAACTAACTCCTATCAAGGAATACAGCGGATTTTCAGACTCGCCTGTTTTAGGTAAAACTGCTTGTCCAGAAGCAGCTAAATTGTTTCTTCCCTGTTCTTCTGATTGTTGGGTATACGCTACGTCATTTGACTCTTTTTCATTCTCATAAACGTAGGTACCATAGAAGCTCGCTTGACCATTTGATTCATAATTATTTTCTTCAGCCATAACGCTTTTTGTTTGCAACCCAATGATCAATAGCCCTAAACATACCAAACTAAACCTTTTTATGATTTTCATCTGAATTCCTCCTTCCCCATTTTCAACATTGACTGGCCCAGCCAATAAACATTATATAAAAGAAATATTTATTAGATTTTTTTATTTTTTTCAGACGCTTTTAAAAAATAAAATGGTTTTAGCTAAGAAAGCTTTAAAATCAACACTTTTAAAGACAAAAAAATAAACAAAAAAACTTCAAAAAATAATTTTCGAAGTTTTTTTGTTTATTTTTTTATTATTTTTATACTTCAACCGCTTCTAACAAAGCTAAACGTTCAGCAACTTCTGCTTCTGTTAAATTATATTTTTTTACATAACGGTTGGCAGGATGCTGGCTACATTCTAATGAGCAGCCACCTAAATGTTTATGTTCATTTTCTTCTGAAGTTAAGATTTGACGATTACATTCTGGGTTTGCACAGTTAATGTAGCGTTCGCAAGGTGTTCCATCAAACCAGTCTTTCCCAATAACTTTTTTATCAACGTGATTAATTTCGACACTGATTCGGTCATCAAAGACATACATTTTGCCATCCCAAAGTTCGCCACGTGTTTCTGGGTTTTTTCCATAGTTGGCAATACCACCATGCAATTGAGCAACATCTTCAAATCCTTCTTTTAATAACCAGCCAGAAAATTTTTCACAGCGAATCCCGCCAGTACAATAGGTAACAATTTTTTTATCCATAAATTGTTCTTTGTTCTCGCGAATCCATTGTGGTAACTCACGGAAGCTACGGATATCTGGGCGCACGGCACCACGGAAATGACCTAAATCATATTCATAATCGTTACGAGCATCGATTACAACAGTGTCTTCGTCTAATAAGGCTTCTTTAAATTCTGCAGGTTCCAAATATTTCCCCGTCGTTTCTAATGGATCAACGTCTTCTTCTAAGTTCAACGCCACTAATTCAGAACGTGGGCGAACAAACATTTTGCGGAACGCCATTTCTTCTGCTGGATCAATTTTAAAGAATGTATCCTTAAAGCGCTCATCTGCTTGCATTGCTTCCATGTACTTTTCTGTTTCTTCGACAGTACCAGATAACGTTCCGTTAATCCCTTCTGTCGCTACTAAAATACGGCCTTTTAAATTTAATGATTTGCAAAAAGCTAGATGCTCTTTCGCAAAAGCTTCTGGATCTTCAATTGTTGTATATTTGTAATAAAGTAATACTTGGTATTTCATCTTGTTTTCCCCTTTTGTATAAAGTCATTCTATCCCATTATACGGTGAATAAAAAAGGGAAAGCGATTATTTTGCTTGTGTATTTACACACAATAAAAAAAGCCTGATAAACGGCGGGAACAGAACCAACACTACGCGTTGCTCCGATCTCAACAACTTCTAAGGTGTTTTCTCGACATGCGTCTCGTCACAGTACAGCCTTCAAAAGAGCTACAGCTCTAAGAGTTGCGATGTTTCACTGTGAAGCATGAACAGATGAAATCATCGTACCTACTTGGTCTCCAAAAATTAAAGAACACCGGGTAGGTATCATGCAACATCAACTCGTTCCTCGTTGTGTTTTATGACAATTTTCGGAAATTTCTTCTTATTGCTGAGAAACACTATTTGCAAAGCAAATAGATGTTAATCAGTACCTACTTGGTTCTCGGAGCTAAACGGTTCTGTCCCGACCTCTTCTATATACTACTCCTTTTCAGAAGTCGCGGCGAGTTGTTCTTGCAATTCACCTAAAAGTTCAATTTGAATATTTTGGATTTTCACCAAATTTTCTAGTTGATTATTGATAATATAATCCATTTTCTCATGTAATAAATTAATTTCTACTTCTGCTTTTAAGTTAATTTTATAATCATTATTCGCTTGTTCTCTATCACGGGCTTCTTGTCTGTTTTGACTCATCATAATAATCGGTGCTTGGATAGCTGCTAAACAAGA
This sequence comes from Enterococcus sp. DIV0712, assembly GCF_050554855.1. Classification (NCBI taxonomy): domain Bacteria; kingdom Bacillati; phylum Bacillota; class Bacilli; order Lactobacillales; family Enterococcaceae; genus Enterococcus; species Enterococcus sp. DIV0712. The sequence continues at coordinate 514,361 of NZ_CP187333.1, read as the reverse complement.
TAAGGCGAGATTTAGCAAAATATAAGGATATTTGTCAAATGGTTGTCCCAATAAAGTGGTAGAGTTAATCACGATCCAAGCAATCAACACGAAGCAAAAGAAGCCAATAAACACCCAGCTACCGCCAAATTTAGCAATGGTATCCGCTGCTCGTTGGCCAAAGGTTAATTTCTTTTCCATCTTTTCATTCATATTATTGGAAATCAGCTTATCTTCTTTGATATGTTGAACCACCAATTCATTCAGTTGTTGGATTTTTTCAGAATCATTTGCGACCAATTGTTTCATGTAATCCAAACGATAATTAAGTAACTCCGCCAATGTAATCATCGATTCAGCTGTCAATTGTGGATTGTTTTGGAGAATAAAAGCTTGCGTTTCCTGTTCTATATCTTGAAGATAAATGTTTTTTTCCGTTGATTCACCAATAACAACTTGTTTATTTTTTGATTGCTTCATCTTCGTCACTCCCTTTGATCGTTCTTCCCTTTATTTTAATATAAAGTCTCTCAGAAGAAACCTAAAAAGGCTTTGGAGTGATCGTTGTTGCTTCTGCTTTAAAATTTAACAGTTAAATTGGTTACATCATGGAACAACGAACCAATTAATTCTTTGTATTTCGCTGGATTCACACAATTAGTTAGCAATATGACCCCGGTTTTCATATCTTTTGAAAATAAAACCAGGGCTTGTTGACCCGCTTCAACGCCGTGTAAGCGTAAATAGTTATCATGAACATAGATGCCGCCATGATAAGAACTTTGCTGAGAAGACGTCCATAATTTTTGCAAAAGTGCGGTGGAAACTAAGTGTCCACTCATTAATTGATGTAAGTACCAATACAAATCACCTGTCGTCATATCCACATTCCCAGTCCCAAATTCATGGGCAAAACTAGCTGCGGGAATTGAGAGCACTTGATTATACGAATTGTCTTCTGTCCATTTATAACTTGTTGAATTATTGGGTTGTTCCAATAAGGTTTCATAGAAGCCAAAATTCTTTAAACCAGCCGTTTTGTGATAAAGATTATTAAATAATTCTTGATAGGTACGTTGATACATTTTCTCTAACATTCCTGCTAAAAGGACAAAATTTACTGGGGAATAATTGTATTTGCCTTTATTGACTTGAATGGTATTTTGTTTAACAAATTGAATAATTTCTTCATCGGTAACGATATTATTAGGCATTGCTGATAACTTTAAACCGCTTGTCATATTCAACATATCGCTAATCGTAATATCCTCAGCACCTTGAATTTGCGGATAAAACGTAGCGAGTTTTGTATCTAATGTAAGTTTACCTTCTTCAATCGCTTTTAAGATCAAGGTTGTGGTAAAAGATTTTTGAATTGAGCCAATCTGAAACCTTGTGTTTGGCTTGTTGGCTTGTTGCTTTTCAAAATTGGCAAAGCCATATCCTTTATTTACTAAAACCTGATCATCTTTAATGATCAAAGCCGAACCAATATAATTTGTTTCTTGAATTTTTTGATCAAGTTCACCACTATCTGGTGCAACTATTTCTTTCGTTAAATTCGCATAATTATCACTTCGGCGATCTTCTTCCAAGACCACTTTCGATTCTTGACTAACTTGTGAATCTCTAGTGAAAAAGAACGTTTTTATTAAATAACCACTACCACCAATCACCACCAACAAACACACTATAAAAAGCCAATTCACTCCTCCATGTCTTTTCTTTGCATGTCGTTTACGCATACTGCTTACCTCCGCCTATTCTATTAACAGCATTATCATACGCTATATTTTCATGAAAATTACAGATTTTAGTAAAATTTATAAAACTTTCAACTTTTATAAAAAACAGCTTGGCACCGGAATCTAGATTGATTCTGGTGCCAAGCTGTTTTTTATTTACTTTCTTGCCCCATCACAGCAAAGTAATTATCATCGTTATCTGCAAAATTAAAAACTAAGCCTGTTGGCAATTGAACCATTTCACCAACAGTAACGCCAGCCTCTTGCATTTTTTTATAGAGACCAATGATATCATCGCTAGCAAACATTAGAGAAGGGGTATTCCCCGCCACTTCTGGTGAATGTTTTTGAATAAAGGCCAAATCATATAAAACAATAATCGTCTCTGCCGATTCACTTGGTGCAATTTCTACCACCAATGTACCGTCAACTTCCTCTCTTTCCTTTTCAACAAAGCCAAACGTTTGCCAAAATTGACTAGATTCCTCAACATTATTCACATATAACATAATCTTTACTTGGTTTGAAAACATTCCTTCACGTCCTTTTGAATTTAGTTAACAACTTATTATATACGTTCTTTTAAATAATTACTGCACTTTCGCTTAAAATTCAAAAAAAGAGCGTGGAACAAAAATCACTTTGGATTTTTGTCCCACGCTCAAAAACTAATAAACGGCGGGAACAGAAGCAACTCCTTCGGAAATAAGCCGAAATTCTCCAAAAATTAAAGAACAATTTCCGGAAATTTCTTCTTATTTCTCGGAGTTAAACACTTCTGTCCCGACCTCTTTTCGTTTTATTGATTTAGATATTTGCATCTAAGACAACGTCGCGATCATTTAAGACATCACGATCTAATTCATGAATACGAGCACTTGTTAACACGCCTGCAACCATACTATCGTTAACGTTAACAGCTGTCCGCGCCATGTCAATAAGTGGTTCAACTGAAATTACTAAACCAACAATTGCAACTGGTAAGTTCATTGCGCCTAAAACGATTAGAGAAGCAAAGGTTGCTCCGCCGCCGACACCGGCTACGCCAAATGAACTGATTGTGACAACTGCTACTAACATTAAAATAAATTGTAAACTAAAGACATCAATTCCAACAGTTGGTGCAACGATGGTTGCTAACATAGCTGGATAAACGCCGGCACAACCATTTTGTCCAATAGATAAACCGAAACTACCAGCAAAGTTTGCTGTGGCATCATCGACACCTAATGCTTTGGTTTGTGTTTCAATATTTAATGGTAAAGCTCCTGCACTTGAACGAGAAGTAAAAGCAAAGCTCAAGACTGGAAAAACTTTTTTTAGATACGTAACTGGATTGACTTTTAAAGTAATTAAAATCAACATGTGAATGGCAAAAACAATAATTAAGGCCACATACGATGCCAACACAAATTTACCTAAGTTAATAATCGCAACAAAATCACTTGTTGCTACAACATTAATCATTAACGCTAACACGCCATAAGGGGTCAAGCGTAAAACTAAGGTAACAATTCGCATGGTAATTTTATATAAACTATCAATTAAATTTGCAAAAAATTCAGCTTCTTTTGGTGCTTTACGACGAACGCCTAAATAAGCGACACCAACAAACGCAGCAAAGATTACCACCCCAATGGTACTCATTGGTCGTGTTCCCGCAAAGTCAGCAAAGACATTTTTAGGAATGAATGAAACGATTTGTTGGGGAATCGTCAAATCTTGAATCGCATCTTGACGCGTCGCTAACTCGGCAATTCTTGACGTTTCTGCAGCACCTTGCGTGAATTTTGCCCCTTGAAGACCAAACGCTAAGGTTGTTCCAATCCCCACCAAGGCAGCTACTGCTGTTGTTCCTAGTAAGGTGGCTAACACATTAAAGCTAATTTTTCCTAATTTATTGGATTCTTTCATTTTTGTAAATGCACCTACGATAGATACAAATACTAACGGAATTACGAGCATTTGTAGAAACGCTACATAACCATTACCTACAATCCCGATCCATTCCATTGATTGCGTAGTAATTTTACTGTCTGTACCAAAAGCAAATTGAATAATTGCACCTAAAACAATCCCCACGCCCAATGCTGAAAAGACACGTGTTGAGAATTTTAAATGTTTCTTTTGCATTTGGTAGAAACCGAATAACACAGCAATAAATGCAAGGATCACTAATACAGTGATGAATGTTGTCATTTTAGTTCCTCCCTATGTTTTTAATGACAAGTACATCAAAGGAAGTAAAGGTTCCCGGTACTCACTCTCCAGTAAATACCCTGAAAACAGCAAACTGTTTCCAGTGATAGTTCTATTGTACCTTATTTTATAGCAAATAGTGGGATAATTTGCTTACTTTTTGATAGAAAATAACCGTTGTGATAGTTTAAAACTATCACCAAGCGTTGTTTTACTAGTCACTGTAAAAATAATTTGTTTTTTGTCCTCTTTCTTTTAAGCTGACGTGGTATACTTAGTTCTAGGAGGTGTAAGCGTATGCAAAAAATTTGTTGGATCCTTTCTGTCAACCGTGATGGAGCAATGTTGTATGTTGGGAGCCCTGCAAATGGAGGTCCTTGGCTCTTTTCAAACAAAGAGCAGCAAAACATCAAAGCCTTTTTTCAACCAACCTATGAAATTGACTTTATCAGTTATGATGTTCTTTCAGAGGAAGTACCAGAAGCTGCGTTCATTTTGTACAATGAAATGCTCGCTCCCTATCTTCCCGAAAAAATCACCAAAGTTGGTCAGCCGATTGCTTATGTGGATATCGCTACAAAAAATTATGAACAGTTTAAAAAAGCTTTGGTTGCTAAATCTTCACAAGAATAAAAACAGCGTTTGTAACGGAATCCGTTATAAACGCTGTTTTTAAAGGTTACGCTTCTTCTGATTGTTGAAAATTCAATTGAACACCTGGACGATCCAGAGCAATTTCAGTTACTTCATAAGATAAACGTTCGACGATGCTAAATAAAGGACGCACAAGTTCATCGACTTCTTCTTGCGAAATATCTTCTTGTTTTTCAATTTTACGATCAATAATGTGATTAATTTGGCTAATCGCCCCTGATAAAACAAATTCGTCAAAGACAATTCGAAATTCTAAGCGAGCAACAAGTGCTGAGCTATTTTCTGGATAATTTTCTTCTTCTACTTCAATTGGTGAAAAACTGACACGTAAATCTGTCTCTACTTCTGAATCAGGTACTCGCATATCATAGTGATACGCTTCAACAATTTCTTGTTGGCGTTTAATTTCCATTGTTTTTTCTCTCCTTTTTTAACAAGATATTCCCCTTTTAGAATATCCAATGGTTTCTTTTCTCAAGTATACCACAAGTCCGAAAGTTGCCTAGACCAAAAAACACAGAAGGTCAGACTTTTTTGATAAATTGATTTTGGCAGTTTGAACAAGTGACTTTGATTGTTCCTCGTCCTTTCGGCGCACGTAATGACTGCTGACATTTTGGACATTTAAAATAACGATACTCTTTCTGAGTCAGGTGTCGCTTGCGAAAAGCATGAACCTTTTGCATTAGGCGTTGTTTTCGAAGAATAAACCGTTGATTTTCATTCAATCGCGGGTGAATATGTTTTGAAAAAAAGCGATAATACACGTAGGCGACTGTGATTAAAATCAATAACCGAACCCAAAGATAGCCAGTAAAAATATTGATGAGCGCCAGCACGACACTTGTTAGCAACAGCGTTCGATTCAATTCATCGAACCGGGCATAACGTCCTTGTAAAAATCGTTGCGCTTTTTTGCGCCAACGTAGAATGCGTTCAAACCAAATTTGGCTCATTTATCTTCCTTCTTTCGAGCATTATTTTTTGAATAAATGATTGATTTGCAGAAACTTTCAATCAAAATTTACACTTACTAAGTCCAAATTTTGAACAACTGTTGGTTATTTTCGATGGTATACTTCTAGAGAAGTCAGGTCAACCGATGAATGACTTCGTTGATAATAGCTACCGCTATTTTATACAAACTTAAACTGTCGATGGATAGATTATCCGATTTTAACTTAGGGGAAGGTTAAAATCCGATTCTATAATTTAGCACTACACTCCTTTATTTAGTAGCAACTTTAGCCTATCTATCCACATTTTAAGTCAAAAAGAAGCAAGTCCGGACTTGCTTCTTTTTATTTATCTTTCTAATTCTTCAATTTTCTTCTCAATTAACGCCAAGACATATTGACACGCTTCAGGATCTTCGACAAAATCATATTTATCGCCATCAATTTGAATTTTAGGACTTTCATCATAGTCTTCATACCATTGATCATAACGCTCGTTCAACATTTGATAGTAATCATACAACGTTGGATCTGTCTCAATTTGTTCATAAGGACGGCCACGTTTTTTGATGCGTTCCAACATTTTGGGAAATGAAATACGAATGTGAACTAACAAATCAGGTCTTTTTTTATGCGCAGCATAAGGCAATTCTTGGAGCATATTTTGTAATAAGTCATCGTACACTTTGACCTCTGTTTCGTTGGCACGACCTAAATCTGCATTTAAATGAAAAAGTAATGAATCTTCATAAATCGAGCGATCCAATACATTATTTTCATGCGTTAATGCTTGTTTAATACTATCAAAACGTTTATTTAAAAAATAAATTTGTAATAAAAACGCGTACTTTTCCGGTTCCGCATAAAATAAAGGTAATACCTCATTATCATCAACTGATTCGTAAAAGGCTTCTGAACCTAAACGGTTTGCAATTAAAGCTGTTAAACTAGATTTACCAGCGCCAATCGTACCTGCTAAAACAATCACTGCCATCGAACTCCCTACCTATTTTTTTCCATTTTATTTTTTATCTTCAACCAATTAAACATACCAAAAATTGAGTTAAAAGTATACATACAATACATAACAAATATCGCATAATCACCACCAGCGTGCGTCCCTGCTCGGAACCATAACAAAATTGAAAAAATATTTCCTAGTAGCCAAAACACGAATTGCGATTGATAACGTTTAATCATCAATAACATCCCTGTCGCTGAAACACTGAACGTGATTGCATCTAATGTTTGTTGCGCATCATTTACAAAACCTAACAAAATATATGCAGCCACGCCAATGAGCAGCCACGTGAAAAAAGCATACAACCACTGAATACCTTTTAAAACTTTTACTTCGGTTACTTGACCCGAGCCATCCTCGCTAGCACGAAGCCAAGCATAGAGCCCTGTAATGTCCATAATAATATAGAAGCTTTGTAAAAGAACTTCCGCATATACCCGTGTCACTAACCCAAAATAGCCAATAATCACTGCACTGATTAATCCAAAAATGTAATTGCTGACTTTTCCTTGGGCAATTAAATTCACACAAATGATGCCGGCTAAACCACCTACTAACGTAATCCAATTCGATGGATTGATAGCAAATGCAATCAACTGTACCCCCACCATCAAAGCTAAAAACAAGTAACTTCTCGTTTCCCAACCTTTAAAATCATTCACCAAAAAATTCTTATTCACAACAAATTTCCGACCTTCCTAAAACCAAACTTTTCTCTGTTGACGTCTCAATAAGAGTACTCCGTTTTAAAAAACAAGTCAATCAGATTTCGGAATAAAAAGAAGATTTTAATACTATATATTGATCAAAAAAATAAAAACACACTACATATAGTTATTTCGTAAGCTTTCTGGTATCCTTTATTGCCACAATATTTTCTTCATCTTGCTTTAATCTTCTATGTATTCATGGATTTGTTTCCATCTAATGATTCCTGCGGCAGAACCCTTTACGACGGTAGCGCTCCAAATTAATGTTGCGAAAGCGGAAGCAATCGTACATATTTATGCTTCAAACACAGCCATCGTTCACTCTTTTTATTGAAATGCTTAAAAATTGACGGCCTTATTTCTCGAATCTGGCCACTTATTAACTTATTACATGAAAACATTCGCCTAAAAAAGCAAAAAAAAACGACTCACCTAAATAATCGACCTACAAACAATTCCTTTCATTTGTAGGTCGATTATCTTTATTAGGTTTGATACAGATATTTCGCCATTCCTAGTTTCCCTTTACTGCTCATCTCTATTTATTTTTTTACTGTTTGCCAACAGCTCGTTGTCTGAAAGTACTATCCGTCCTTTGGTACTTTGTTCAAAGCTGTAAGCTTGCTCAAATAACGTTTGCTCATTATTGGCAGTTTGTGTAAAAGTCAGCCCATAAGGTTGTCCTTCACTGTTTTTCGCCAAAGGAACCGTCAATTCAGGATATCCTGCCACGGCACTTAAACCCGTACCTTCAGAATCAATAAAAGCATATCCGTCTAATTGTTGTTTTTTTAGCAACGCATCAAACGTTTGCTGTGCTTTTTTAATGGTTGTTTGAATGATTTCTTTATCTGGTTGTTTCTTTTTAACATCTGCTTCTAATAAATCTTGCCCATACTTGGCACGAACCTTTTTATCTTGTTGATTATACGCAATTAGTTCCTCCAGTGTTTTAAATGGTAAGTCATAACGTTTCGCAAATTCTTCCAATGCAAACTTAAATTCATTGGAAATAACTTTCCCGCCATCAATCCCTTCCATGTCTGGCGTTACCGGAATCACTTCTGCTCCAGCTTTTTGGAGGGCCTTTTTAGCAGTCGCAAATTCTTCTTCAGCACTTGGCATTTCTAGCAACCCAATGCGTTGACCTTGTAAGTTATTTTTAGTAAATTTCGTTGAATCAATGCTCGGAACCGTGTCTTTCTTAAACGCATTATAGCCTTGCGCAGCATCAACGACACTTCGGGCAATCGGGCCAACTGTATCTAATGACGGTGCCAATGGCAAAACACCTTCGCCACTTACTGAACTGTGGGTCGGTTTAAAACCAACCACTGATTGATGAGAAGCGGGGGAAACAATCGATCCCATCGTCTCAGTGCCTAAAGAGAAGGCGCCGATATTCATCGTCACACTAGCCCCACTCCCAGAACTTGAACCTGAAGGTGTTATTTTGAGCGGCCCATAAGGATTAAGTGTTTGTCCATGTTTGGAACTATAGCCACTTGGTGCTTTCATTGACATATAATTCGCTAGTTCAGATAAGTTTACTTTTCCTAAAATCAAAGCTTGCGCCTCTGTTAACTTCTTAACTACTTCCGCATCTTCCTTAGGCTTGAACGTGCGTAAGGCATAAGCTCCTGCACTCGAAATCATGTTGGTCGTATTTATATTTTCTTTCAAAGTCACAGGAATACCATACAAAGGCTTCTTCGGTGTTTGAGAGGCTTGCTGGTCAAATGCCTTGGCTTCCTTAATTGCTTGCGGATTGATTTCAGAGATGCTGTTCATGCCATTATCTATTTGATCGAACTGTAAAATACGGTCCAAATAAAACGCCGTAAGTTCTTCATAGGTCAATGTTCCTTCGGCAATCGCTTGCTGTAATTCAGTGATATTTTTTTCAATAATCAACGGTGCTTTGGTCCGAGCTTTTTGTACATCTGTTTCTTTTAATTGGTCTTCAATCGTTTTAACGATTCTCTCTTGATTGTACATTGCTGGGGTTTCTGCCTCAGGAGTGAACTTTTTGAGTATAAACCAATACGCTGCAGCGCCTATTATGACTAACAAAACAGCAATTATTCCGATTACTTTTAAAAATTTAGACATTTTTATCCTCCTATACCATTTAAAGATTATCTTACTATGTTTATTTTTGCATGACAACTAACAGTTTTGTTCGTTAAAAAGACAAAATAGAGAGTAGGACATCCGTCAAAACGACCGATGTCCTACTCTCTAACGATTAAGATAGTCCGCTAAATGCGTTTGTTTTAGTCTTTTGTGAAAGTTAAATACTGAGAATTTATTGTGTAATTCGTGTACCACTTTCTCCTTTGATTGCTTCCGAAGCTAATTCTAAAAGCCCGATAATCGCCTGGCGGTTTGGTTTACTTTCTGCAAAACTGATGGCCGCTTCTACCTTAGGTAACATACTACCTGGCGCAAATTGATTTTCTTCTATATATTGTTGCATTGCCGTAACCGTAACATCGGTCAAAGCTTGTTGATTTGCTTGACCAAAGTTAACAAAAACATGTTCCACTGCAGTTAATACCACAAAAACATCTGCTTCAATGAGTTCAGCCATTTTTGCTGCCGCAAAGTCTTTATCAATGACTGCATCTACACCATGATAGACTGGACCATCATAGGCAATAGGAACCCCGCCACCACCACAAGCAATTACGATCTGTCCTGCATCAACAAGTGTTCGCAAGCTAACTTTTTCGTAAATATCAACTGGTTTTGGTGAAGGAACTACCCGTCGCCAGCCTCGACCCGCATCTTCTTGATAGACGTTCCCAGTTTCCGCCATCAACTGTTTGGCTGTTTCTTCGTCATAATAACCACCAATTGGTTTTGTTGGTTTTGTAAACGCTGGGTCTTTTGGATCCACCACGACTTGTGTAATTAACGTAACAACTGGTTGTTCCCCTAAATTTCTGGCTACTAGTTCTTCATCAATTGCTTGTTGTAAATGATAGCCAATATAGCCTTGGCTCATTGCTGTGCATTCAGGAAACGGCACGACATCTTCTGGAGATTGACTCGTTTCCTCAAAAGCTAAGCGAATTTTGCCAACTTGTGGCCCGTTGCCATGAGCAATCACCACTTGATGGCCTTGTTCAATTAAATCAACAATGGATTTTGCAGCGGTTTGTGCTTTTGCCAATTGTTCTTTCGAAGAATTTCCTAACGCATTTCCACCTAATGCAATCACTATTTTTGACATCTGTTTCCCTCCTAGCGCTTTGGTTCTTGTTGTGTGATACAGTGAATATTGCCGCCCCCATAAACAACTTCTACCGTATTAACGCCGACAATTTTTTTATCTGGGAACATCGTTTGAACTTGCTCTAAAGCCAAACGATCATTTTCATCACCATACTGTGGCACAATCACGCCATCATTTGTAATTAAAAAGTTCATATAGGATGCGATACAAATATCGCCATCTTCTCGTGGCATGGTTCCTTCCACGAAATCAATTTTGAAGGAGCCTTTAATGGTTACATTTTTGACAGGACAGCATAATTTGTGGACTTTTAATTGGCGTCCTTTAGCATCAGTCATTTTAAGCAAACGTTGATACGCATCTTGTGCCGCTTCATAAAATGGGCTATTTTGATCTTCGGTGTAAATACAAGCCACTTCACCAGGTGCAATAAAACAAGCTACATCATCCACATGACCATTGGTTTCTTCTGGGTCAATTCCATCACCTAGCCAAAGAACTTTTTCAACATTTAAATAGTCGCATAATTTTTGTTCGATTGCTTCTTTTGAAAGTTGTGGATTTCGACCTTCACTTAATAAGCACATTTCTGTAGTCAAGACTGTTCCTTGTCCATCTACGTGGAATGAACCGCCTTCTAAAACAAAATCATCTGTACGATAAGAATCTACATGCTCAATTTCACAAATTTTTTGTGCAACCAAATCGTCTTGGTCCCAAGGGAAATATAAACCATCTACTAATCCCCCCCAAGCATTGAATGTCCAATCTACACCACGGATTTCTCCATGGTCGTTAATGACAAATGATGGTCCACAATCACGGACCCACGCATCATTGTTTGACATTTCGTAAACCGTAATTTCTGGCGGCAATTGGCGACGGCAATTTTGAAATTGTTGTTGAGAAACCACCACATTCATCGGTGTAAACTGACTAATTGCTTTGGCCACATTAGTAAAAGCTTCTTGGACAGGTTTACCACCATCACGCCAATTATCCGGTCTTTCTGGCCAAATCATCCAAACTTTCTCTTGTGGTTCAAATTCTCCTGGCATTCTAAAGCCATCTTGTTTAGGGGTACTTCCTACAATTCGTTTAGCCATTTTCTTTCGTTCCCTTCTTAATTTTTTTCACGTAAATAATTACTTCACCAAACAGAATAAAAATGATTGCCCCAATTGTGATTGGTAACTTTTCATTTAATGCTGCGGGACTAAAATCTAAAGGCACTGCTGTGAAAATCAGTGAAATAATAATCATAATCATTGGCAAAACCACTAAAACTTTTAAAAATCCTGGTTTTCCGTTAACTTTAAACGGACGTGGTGTATCGGGATCAATTTTTCTAAGCTTATAAAAAGCTGGGAAAACTGGGATATACGATAACAAGAATAGGACGACATTCAAGGAGAAAAAGGCCCAGAATAAATCTTGATTAGGTAAAATTGGTGCTAATACAATGACCACCGATGCCACAATGCCATTCATCAAAGCAGCCCCAATTGGCATGTCATTTTTCTTACTACGTTTTTCAAAAAATTTAGGCATGTCACCATTCTCAGCAGCATAACAAGCTGTATTATTGACTCCTAATGACCAAGAAATCATGTTGCCGAACAACGTAAGAAGGAATAGGAAAGCCATCAACATAATGAACCAACCTTCTGTCGAGCCTGTCAATAGTTTAAAGCTATCCATCATACCACTGCCGGTACTAATTTGATCGGTGGGAATCGCTACCCCAATTCCAAAGGCTGAAAAAATATAAATGGCCGCAATGACTAACCCCGCTGCTACAATAGCTTGTGGAATTTGCTTCTTAGGATTTTCCATATCATCTGCAAACGTACAGATGACTTCAAACCCTAACAAATTAAAAATGATTACAGAAATAAAAGATAAACTCCTTAAGTCAAACGTTGGCAGCATTGATTTCAAGGTAAATTCATTGGCAACACCTTTCGTCAAGGCTACATACAATCCTAGCCCACCAATTAAGACTGCTAAAACCATCTTGATTACGGCAGCTCCATTTAGAATCCAGATACTGTCGCTGACTGGATAAAAACTAATCCAAACCACAATCCAAGTAAAAATTAATTCAACAATAATCATCATCGGTGTTGAAAACTTAATACCTGTAATTGTCGTTAATAGTTCTGGCGTCATAACGGCTAATGAAGCTAGCCACAATGGATAATTAATCCAATAATACCAAGAAACTCTGGCACCCCAACGATGACCATATGCTTTGGTCACCCAATCATAGATGCCCCCTTCACCAATATAAGTTGTTCCTAATTCTGATGAAATTAACCCATATGGCAATAGGAATGCAATTAATAAGAAAATCCACCAAAAAAACTGAGAATTACCAATTGCAGCAACAGGCGCCGCTGCTTCAGCAACGAAAACCACACAGATGACTGATAAAATGGCACTCGTTAAACTAAATTTCTTTTTCCCCTCCATGAAGACTCTTCCTCTCTTTATAAACTGTCCACTGATTCATTTTTTCAATCAGTGGACAGTTGGCCGTTAAATGCTTTGAGTGTCTAAGAAAACTTCTAGTTCTTTTTTCGCTTCTGCTTGCTTGATTAAATCATAAGGATTTTTTGCTTCATAATCATTCATAAGATATACTAATAAGCCACGAATAGATGTTAAACGGTTTTCTGCTTCATCGAAACAAATAGAATTTTTACCGTCAATTACTTCATCAGTTACTTCTTCCCCACGTGTTGCTGGTAAACAGTGCATGAATTTACAATTGGCACCTGCCCGATCCATCATTTCTTGATTCACTTGATATTTTGGATAGAAAACCTTCATACGTTCTTCTTCAGATAATTCCGCTTCGTACAAGCCATACCAAACATCCGTGTACAAGAAATCAGCGCCTTCAACAGAACTTGCATCATCTGTGACCAAAAAGCTACCGCCTGAAACTTCACAATTTTTTGCTAATTTCGCTTGATGCTCTTCATTTAATTGGAAGCCTTCTGGACCGAAGTGAACAAAATTCATGCCCATTTTTGTTGTGATTAATCCTAAAGAAAAACAAACTTGTGTCGCATCTCCGACAAAGACAACTTTACAATCTTCTAATTTTTTGCCTTCTGGTAAATGCTCAACCATGGTACACAAATCACCTAATTCTTGGGTTGGATGATTGTAATCAGACATACCGTTAATGACTGGGATGGTAGCACAATTAGCTAAATCAACAATACTATGGTGACGTTCCACACGAGCCATCAAAATATCTACTAAACGTGACAATACACGGCTGGTATCTTCAATCGTTTCATGTCCCCCTAATTGAATTTGACCAGGTGCTAAATATTCGCCATGTCCACCTAATTGTTCCATTGCAGTTTCAAAAGATACTCGTGTTCGAGTTGAAGATTGTTGGAAAATCATTCCTAAAGATTTGTTTTTTAACAGTTGCGGATAATACCCATTTTTAATCGCTTCTTTAATTTTTAATGATAAATCGACTAAATAGTGCATTTCCTCTTTCGTATATGTTTCTGTTGTAACGTAATCTCTTTTCATGATGTGTTCCTCCTAAAAGTTGTTTTTGTTTACACATTGACTTTACCAAGTTTAGCGAAGAGTTTACTATCCACCAAAAGTTAGAAAACGCTTTCTTTTTTGGCGTGATTTTTCATTAAAAAAAGTTTATTTATGGTTATAAACCGTTGGTACACCAGGGGTTTATAAAAGTTTAGGCGGATTTCTCTCTAATTTCTGACCAATCATAGATTTGAAAATGGTATAATTATTTTGAAAAATCATTCACTTAAAATAAAAGATGAAAGGGGTTTCCAATCGTGACATTTGTTTTTATTTATAACATCTTGTTGATTATTTTATATTCGTTTACTTCAACCTTTACCTTAAATCTTTACTTGAAAAATAAACAACCGATTTTTTTATTGCTTCTCTTTTTAATGGTTATTTTTATTTGTGACAATGTGATTGTTTATATGACTGAGTTCATTAATTCGTTTGCAACCGAATATAATCAGACCTTTATGACCGCACCTTTTTTAAAGACCATCATTTTTATTTGTTGTAATTTTGCCTATCTGGCTATTATCAATACTATTAGTGGTCGTCCTTTTAAAAATTATCAATTTGTCTGGTTATTTTTAATTGGTTTATGGATGCTAGCTATTCCATTTTCACAAAATTCCGCCTTAAAAGTTTGGTTGTACTATTTACCCAATCAGCTATTTTTAATTTACCTTGGATGCTATGCGCTCTATCAATTACGAATAGATCCTTTATCAGCCCTTGCGAAAAAATATCTTCGTTTTATTGGTTGGCTAAGCATTGGTTTCGGTGTGGCGATTCTTTTGGAAGATACCTTCGTTATTTTTAACATTGACCAATATTCTGATATTGTCTTTAAAATTAACAACCGAAACGTTTCTGAAGATATTTATACAATCATTCTCTCGATCGCCATTATCTACTTCTGTAATCGTGATTTTCCTCTGTCGGTGCTTGAAAAAGACGCTGCTAAATTGGAAGAAAATCAATCAGATGAACCCGTACTTTTGGCGCCTTTTTGTGATGCCTATCAATTAACGCAGCGAGAACGAGAAGTGCTTTCGTTACTTTTAGAGTGCAAAACAAATCAAGATATAGCCAACGAACTATTCCTATCAATCGGGACAGTAAAAACACATATCCACAATATTTTCGTTAAATTAGAAGTAAATAAAAGAGCAGAAGTTTTTGTCAGTTATCAACTTTTTTCTCAACAACAAACTGAACATTTAGCGAGATAATTAAAAAGGAAGCCTCTCCGTGATCGGTGGCTTCCTTTTTGATTAACTATTTTCTTGTACTTGTCGAACTCTCTTTTCAATTTCTTGAAAGTTAATAATTTTAGCTTGGCGATGAATTTCTTTTCCTTCATAGTATAAGATAATGGTCGGTGCAGAAAAAGCATTTAATTGTCCAATTATTTCTGGACTTTTATCAGCTTCTGCAATGTATGTAGGAAATTCATATTTTGTTGCAATTTTTTCGACAATCGGTTTATCAACTGTACAAACACTACAATTTTTTGCTGTCAAAAAGACGGCTTGTAGACGATTGTCTGTAATTTTTTCTTCTAATTCTTCTAATGTTGTTACATATTCCACTGAATAGCCCTCCTTGTCTTTTGTCTAAAATAACAGATTTACTAGCAAAATAACAACTTATTTGTTTGGCTAGGAATGCTTTAACAAAAAAGTTGAGCGTGGGACAAAAATCACTTTGGATTTTTGCTCCACGCTCAAAAACTGATAAACGGCGGGAACAAAAGCAACTCCTTCGGAAATAAGCCGGAATTCTCCAAAAATTACAGAACAATTTTCGGAAATTCCTTCTTATTTCTCGGAGTTAAACGCTTCTGTCCCGACCTCAACTTTTTACTGATAACCGCTTATTTATTAAAAATTTTAGGCCCTTTGCGCATGTTTTTACGATCATTTTTGGGAGTTTCCATTTTTTTAGAACGGCCACCACCTTGTTTCTTTTTAATTAATTCTAACATTTTTTCTTTTTCATTCATTTAATCCACCGCCTTTGTTAATAACGTGACAGATTCAATGTGGGTCGTTTGTGGGAAATTATCCACTGGTTGAATTTCTTTTGCTTCATAGCCACCTTCTGTTAATAATGCAATGTCGCGAGCGAGTGTGGCTGGATTACAGCTGACATAAACAATTCGTTCAGGTTGCGTTTCAATTAATGTGTTTACTAATTGACCGTCTAACCCTTTCCGTGGTGGATCCACCACCACAACATCTGGTTGCAAGCCATTTTCAACTAATTTTGGCAATAATTCTTCCGCTAAACCAGCCGTGAAAGTGGCATTCTCAATGTTGTTTAATTTAGCATTATTTTCTGCATCTTTGACCGCTTCTTCAATTACTTCAATACCGTAAACTTGCTTTGCGTCTTGGGCTAAAGTTAAGCCAATCGTTCCAATCCCACAATAGGCATCCACCACAATTTCATTGCCTGTTAAAGCCGCATACTCTTTAACTTTTTGATACATCACTTCTGTTTGTTGTGGATTTACTTGATAAAATGAACGCGCGGAAATTTCAAATTTCAAATCAAAAATAGTATCTGTAATTTTTTCAGACCCATGTAATAAGATGGTTTCGTCGCCAAAAATGACATTGGTTCGTTTTGGATTTACATTTTGTACAATGCTGACTACTTCCGGAATAGCTTCCAAAATATCTGGCACAATTTTACTAATTGGGAATAATTTCGGTGTTCTCGTAATTAGAACAACCATCATCTCCCCAGTATGGTAGCCACGACGAACGACAATATGGCGTAAGTTCCCTGTATTATCAGATTCGTTATAAGGTTTTACGCTATATTTACGCATAATGTCACGGATTTTAACAATTGCTGCATCAATTTCTGGGTCTTGAATATAGAAATGTTCCATCGGAATTAAATCATGGCTATTTTTCCGGAAAAAACCTGTTTGTAATTGGTTGTCAATTTTACGCACGGGAATTTGTGCTTTGTTCCGGTAATGCCACGGATCATTCATCCCAATTGTTGGTAAAACAGGGACTCCTGGCAATTTAGCGACACGTTGCATAACATTTTCGACTTGTTGCGTTTTAAATGATAGTTGGGCGCCGTACGCTAAATGTTGCAACGGACTAATCCCGACTTTTGTAAAGTTTTCATCTTTCACGGGCACACGCTGTTCACTGCTTTTTAGGACAGTCAACACTTTCCCATAACCAAAACTTTTGCCTGTTTTTAAGACTTTGATTTCAAGTTTTTCACCTGGTAAGGCATTTTCAATAAACAATGGATAATGGTCCACTTTTGCCACGCCTAAACCATCATGCGTCAAGTCAATGATTTCTACTTCAATGACGTCATTTTTCTTTACTGGATAATTTTTCATAAGTCGCTCCTTCTTTTTATACACTTCACTCATTCTAATGAAAATACCTAAGAAAAGCAACAACGAATTTTCATGGAGATTTAGCAATTCCGTTTGAGCTTTTTAGGTAAATAAAAGAATAAGACCCTTTCCCTTAGTCAAAAAATAGCCAATGAAAGATCTTATCAACTAAATCTTTCATTAGCTATTCACGGACTACCTAGTGCTTTTCTTTTTCGGCAATCTTTCCATCGCCATCAATATCTTCGTCTGTTAGTCGTTCAACTTCTTTGACAAATTCTTTGCTAGCTTCGTTATATGCTTCTTCCTCTTCGTCTTCTGATTCTACGACAATCTCATCGCTACCAGTTAAGACAGAACCCATAATTGCATTGGACGGCAGTGCATCACCATTTGCAAAAATTTCAATATGTTGATGCATGTTTTTAAAGGTCATTGGAGCATCGCCACCATATTCACCATCTAAATTAATCATCATTTTATTGTTCTTTTCTAACGTTTCTGCATGTAAATAGCTAGTCTTTGTATAGATTAGTCGATGATCATCAACATGCTTTCCACCATTTAACATTAACGCAACTAAATGAAGAATCTCAAAAATATTGGCTGTTTTTACAATGATTAATGAAAACTTACCATCATCTAATTTAGCGTCTGGTACGATTTGCTCGAAACCACCCACCGAGTTAGTCAGCCCTAGGAAAAACATTGAGGCGTTGCCTTCGTACACACCTTCATCATACGTCATGCGCATTTTAATCGGCTTCACTCGCGGCAACATTTCGGCTCCTTTGGCTAAGTACGCTAAGTAACCAAAAATACTTTTCAACTCTGACGGAACCTCATAAGTCAGTTCCGTTAAATGACCACCCGCCGCAATATTGATAAAGTAATTTTTGCCGGCTTGGCCAATATCCATTTTGACAGTTTGATTTTTTTTAATCACTTCTGCTGCCTTAACGATATTATCACGAGGAATCTTCAAGGCCCGTGCATAGTCATTCGTCGTTCCAGCAGGAATAATGGCCATTTTAGGGCGCCGCTTCAACGGAGCAATCCCATTCACGACTTCATTAATGGTCCCATCTCCACCTGCAGCTACTAGTAAATCAAATCCTGCCCGCGCAGCACGATGTGCTTCATTGCGTGCTGAATTTTCTTCTGGTGTGGTCGCAAATGCACTGGCTTCATAACCACATTCTTCTAAAATAGATAAAATATCGGCTAAGTTCTTTTTGATTAACTCTTTTCCTGACGTTGGATTATAAATCACTCTAGCTTTTTTCATGGTTTGCCTGCTACTTTCTTATCGTTTTGAAAGCTCTTCTTGCAATAACTTGTTAACCACACCTGGGTTTGCTTGTCCACGAGTTGCTTTCATAATTTGTCCAACAAGGAAACCAACTGCACGGTCTTTTCCGTTTTTAAAGTCATCAATTGATTGTTGGTTGTTGTCTAAAACTTCGTTAATCATTGGTAATAATTGCGCTGGATCAGATAATTGAACAAGGCCTTTTGCTTCGACAACTTCTTTAGCATCTCCACCGTTTTCAATTAACTCTTTGAACACTTTCTTCGCAATTTTCGAGCTGATTGTGCCATCGTTAATCAAAGTAATCATACCCGCTAGATTTTCTGGTGTTAGTTTAGTATCGGCTAATTCAACTTTTTCACTGTTTAAGTAAGCAGAAACTTCGCCCATTAACCAGTTTGATGCTTGTTTCGCATCTGCACCGTTTGCTAAGGTTGCTTCAAAGAAATCTGACATTTCTTTCGTTAAAGTCAAGACCATTGCGTCGTATTCAGGTAACCCTAATTCACTGATATAACGGGCACGACGTGAGGCTGGCATTTCTGGCAAACTAGCGCGAACTTTTTCAATCCATTCATCATCAATTGAAAAACGAGGAACATCTGGCTCTGGGAAGTAACGGTAGTCACTTGAGCCTTCTTTAACACGCATAAGCAACGTTGTACTAGTTGCTTCATCAAAGCGGCGTGTTTCTTGTTGAATTTCGCCACCAGATAATAGGACTTTGGCTTGGCGTTTTTCTTCATAAGCTAAACCTTTTTTTACAAAGTTCATAGAGTTCAAGTTCTTTAATTCCGCTTTAGTACCAAATTCTTCTTGACCATACGGACGTAAAGAAATATTGGCATCACAACGCATAGAACCTTCTTCCATTTTCACATCAGAAACTTCTGTAAATTGGATAATTGAACGCAACGCTTCTAAATAAGCATAAGCTTCCTCTGGTGAACGCAT
Organism: Enterococcus sp. DIV0712; assembly: GCF_050554855.1. NCBI lineage: Bacteria > Bacillati > Bacillota > Bacilli > Lactobacillales > Enterococcaceae > Enterococcus > Enterococcus sp. DIV0712. The sequence goes on along the minus strand of NZ_CP187333.1, from coordinate 494,638 downwards.
GTCTGCTTCAGAAACGATTTCAATTAAAGGCGTACCTTGACGATTCAAGTCTACATAAGAATAGCCATCTGTGCCGTGAATATTTTTCCCAGCATCTTCTTCTAAATGCACCCGTTCAATGCGAATTTTTTTCTTTTTGCCTTCGACTTCAATTTCAATCCAACCATCATGTCCGATTGGTTGATCAAATTGAGAAATTTGGTATGCTTTCGGGTTATCTGGGTAAAAATAGTTTTTACGGTCAAAATGTGTTTCTTTTGAAATTTCACAGTTCAAAGCAAGAGCTGCTTTCATCCCAAATTCTAAAGCACCTTTATTCATAACCGGTAAAACACCTGGGTAACTCCAGTCAACCACATTTGTGTTGCTGTTTGGTTCTGCTCCGAAATGCGCTGGCGCAGAGGAGAAAATTTTAGAGTTGGTTTTCAATTCTACGTGGACTTCTAATCCAATGACAGTTTCAAAGTTCATTAATCGTTCCCCCCTAAAATGACTGGTTTTTTCGTATGGAAATCTGTCGCTTGTTCAAAAGCATAGGCTGCTTTATACATTGTATGTTCGTCAAAATGTTTTCCAATAATTTGTAAACCAACTGGCAAGCCTTCTGAGAAGCCTGCTGGAATGGACATGCCTGGTAGTCCTGCTAAGTTGACAGGAATGGTTAAAATATCATTCATATACATTGTGATTGGATCATTGATGTTTTCCCCTAGACCAAAGGCAACTGTTGGTGTGGATGGGCCAATGATTAAGTCATAATCCGCAAAGACATTCTCAAAATCTTGTTTGATTAGTGTACGGACTTGACCAGCCTTTTTAAAGTGCGCATCATAATAACCAGCACTTAAAGAGAAGGTTCCTAACATAATCCGACGTTTAACTTCTGTTCCGAAACCTTCAGAACGTGAATTAACATAGACATCTTCTAGATTTTGGACATTTTCGGAACGGTAACCATAACGAATACCATCAAAGCGTTGTAAGTTTGAACTTGCTTCTGAAGAGGCAATAATATAATAAACTGCTACGCCGTACTTAGAATGTGGCAAACTAACTTCTTCCACCGTTGCGCCTAAAGATTTAAATGTTTCTGCTGCTTTTAATACCGCTTCACGAACATCAGGTTGTACCCCTTCACCTAAGTATTCTTTTGGTAAAGCAATTTTCATGCCTTTGATGTCGCCAGTTAAATCTGCCGTAAAATCAGGAACAGAAACGCCTGCAGAAGTGCCGTCTTTTTCGTCATAACCACTAATTGCATTTAAAGCTAAGGCATTGTCTTTAACATTTCGTGTCAATGGACCAATTTGGTCTAAACTTGAAGCAAAAGCAATCAAGCCAAAACGAGATACACGTCCATAAGTTGGTTTCAAGCCCACAATACCGTTGAATGCGGCTGGTTGGCGGATACTACCACCTGTATCGCTCCCTAAAGAAACTGGGACTTGTCCGGCTGCGACAGCAGAAGCTGAACCACCAGAAGAACCGCCAGGAACTTTGGTTTGATCCCAAGCATTTTTTGTTTTCTTGAAGTAAGACGTTTCCGTACTTCCGCCCATGGCAAATTCATCCATGTTCAATTTTCCGACTGGAATCATATCTGCTTGATAGACTTTATCCATCACGGTCGCATCATAAATTGGGTCAAAATTGTGTAACATTTTTGAGCCAGCTGTTGTTAAAATATCTTTTGTGACAATGTTGTCTTTAATCCCAATTGGAATCCCAGCTAATGGATTACTTTCAGTGATGCCTTTTAAGTCAATCGCTTTGGCTAATGCCATTGCTTTTTCTTCACTAACTGTGATAAAAGAACCTAGTTGTTCTTCTGTATCTTGAATACGATTTAATGTTTCTTCGGTTAAATCAACTGCAGTGATTTCTTTTGAAACCAATAAATCATGTAACTCTGTTAACGATTTGTCGTATAATTTTTCCATTAGGCTCCTGCCTCCCCGTTATCCATAATTGCAGGCACTTTAATGTAACCATTCTCTGATTCCGGAACATTCCGCATTAATTCTTTACGGTCCATTCCTGGTGTCGCTACGTCTTCACGCATGACATTGATTGATTCATTCACATTTGAAGTAAAAGGAACCCCGGTTGTATCTACTTCTTCTAGTAATTCCACCATATCAATAATTTTATCTAGTTGATTGGTAAAGTCCGCTAATTCTTCTTCGGAGAAAGATAATTTTGATAATTTAGCGACATGTTTGACTTGTTCTTCTGTAATTGCCATATATACCCTTCTTTCTATCATTTACTGAAATTTTCATTTTCAGATTAATCAATTGGATTGTATTTCTTTAAACAGCTTAGCACAGCTGTTCACTCTGTTCCTATTCTACCATAAAATGGTCGGATATTTTAGATGAAACCTTGAATTTCATTGATAATTTGTCGCTCGCAAAAATGACGGAAACATGTTATTATGAAAATGAAAAGAGAGATATGCAGGAACATACCTCTCTAGTAGCCACTACTAGTTATAAGAACTAGCGGCTTACTGAGTTATTGGTTTTATTTCAAACGCTTAACCGTTCAGCTCCTCAAAGCTTATGAACGGTTATTTTTGTTGTCTAAGACAAGCGCTAAGATACCGAAGATAATGGTCACAACAAGTGTTGCAAAACCAATCATCAGTCCCAACGCTGCTTCAACGGACAAAAACATTGCTCCTTTCATTAAGATAAGAAGAATTGCGCATAAGCATCAACCTCCTTTCTCAACTCAGAAAGTCCTCGTTCATATAACTTTTATGACTAAAATAAGCATACCATCAAATTACTACATAAAATCTGACAACGTTAATTTTTCTTCTTAAAAATGACTTGCATCTAACGCATCGACCATTTCTTGTTCATTCCAAACGGTCACGCCTAAGCTTTCAGCTTTGGTTAATTTACTGCCAGCATCTTCGCCAGCAACCACAATGTCAGTTTTTTTCGAAACACTCCCTGTAACTTTTCCACCAAGATTTTCAATTTTTTCTTTGGCTTCTTCGCGAGTGTACTGCGTTAATTTTCCTGTTAAAACAACTGTTTTGTCTTTGAAAGGTGACTCCACTTCTGCTAATTGTTCTGTCCGGAGACCTTTATATGTCAAGTTCACTTGGGCTTTTTCCAGTTCAGCCATTAATTCATGAACTTCCTCATTTTCAAAATACGTCACAACGCTGTCTGCGATTGTTTCGCCAATTGAATCCAAAGCCACAATTTCTTCCGCAGTTGCACGACTTAAGGTTGGTAAATCACCAAAATGCTCCGCTAAAATTTTCGCCGCTTTCGCACCCACATGGCGAATCCCTAAGCCAAAAATCAAACGTTCGACAGAGTTTTTTTTACTCCCTTGAATGGCAGTATAAATGTTGTTTGCTGATTTTTCTTTGATTTTATCCAAAGTCATTAATTGTTCTTCTGTTAAGAAATACAGATCCGCTACGTCTTTCACTAATCCTTTGTCATACATTTGTGCTAACACTCGTGGCCCCAAGCCATCAATGTTCATTGCGTTTCGTGAGACAAAGTGATTCAGCCCTTCTTTAATTTGCGCAGGGCATTTTGGATTAATACAACGTAACGCCACTTCCTCATCTAAATGCACCAACTCACTATGACAAATTGGACAATGTGTCGGCATTTCATAAGGCTGACTATCGGCTGCACGTTTTTCAACTAGGACTTGCGCTACTTCTGGGATAATATCGCCGGCTTTGTAAATAATAACATGATCATTTAAACGGATATCTTTCATTTGAATAAAATCTGCATTATGCAAACTTGCCCGACTAACCGTGGTTCCCGCGACTCGTACAGGAGCCATGACTGCAGTAGGAGTGACCACCCCCGTGCGCCCAATTGTCCATTCAATATCTTCCACTACTGTTTCTGCTTCTTCTGGTGGAAATTTGTAGGCAATCGCCCAGCGAGGTGCTTTGACAGTGAAACCTAATTCATCTTGCAACGCAAATTCGTTCACTTTAATCACAATTCCATCGATTTCGTATGGCAAAGTGCTCCGCTTTTCATGGTATTCTTCAATGTAGGCCCAGACTTCATCAATTGACTGACATAATTGCCGTTCGGGATTGGTTCTAAAACCAATTGCAGAAAGCTCTTCTAATGCCTCAAACTGCGTCTTCGCTTTCATTGGCCCAAAGTCAGCAACTGTGTATAAAAACGTATTTAAGTTCCGTTTCGCCACAATTTTTGTATCTAGTTGGCGCAAGCTTCCCGCCGCTGCATTCCGAGGATTGGCAAAAATATCTTGGCCATTTTCTTCACGTTCTTCATTCAATGCGACAAAGGATTGTTTAGGCATGTAGCACTCGCCACGAACTTCCACTGAAATGGGCTCCGTTAAACGCATCGGTACAGAGCGAACCGTTCGTAAGTTCTCTGTAATGTTTTCACCAACCGTTCCATCGCCTCGTGTTGCTCCGCGTACAAACACCCCGTTTTCATAACGTAATGAAATTGCTAACCCATCAATTTTCAACTCGCAACAGTAAGCAACGGGTTTACCAATCGCCTTACGAACACGTTCATCAAAAGCAAAAATGTCTTCCTTGCTAAATCCATCATTTAAACTATACATTGGAATGTCATGCGGAGCTTTTTCAAAACCAGATAAAACTTTGCCACCTACACGTTGTGTCGGCGAATCTGGCGTGATTAAATCAGGAAACTCCGTTTCAATATCTACTAACTCTTTATACAAACGATCGTAAACATAATCTTCTACGGATGGTTGATCTTTGACATAATATTCATGGGAATATTGATTGAGTTGTTTTCTTAATTCTTGCGCACGAGTTGTCGCCGCCGTTAATGTTAATGGTTGTTGTTCCATCGTAGAACTCCTCCTCATAAGTGTAATGCTCTCATCGTCTTTTTAACACATTTACACTAAGATAGAAAATAAAAAGAATTTATCTAATGATGATTTCTCATTAAATCGCTGACCTATTTTGCATGTTAAATTTTTTCAATTGGTGCAAATGCCGCTAACAACCGTTTAATGCCTTTTTCTGGGAAAGCAATGTCCAACTCTAAGTCTTTGGCCGAACCGCCTACACGAACGACTGTACCAACGCCCCATGCTTTATGTTGGACCTTATCACCTGCTTGCCAGGAAACTTTTTCGCCACCACTTGCCACTTTGTTGCTAACTGATTTTGTAGCTGGCTGTGTATAAGCTGGTTTACTTGCGCTGGGCTTGAATACTTTAGGATCAAAGGTGCGCGCTGGAGCTTTCTGTAAATTGGCCGCCGCCCCTTGTTTCATTAAACGCTCCGCCTCAATTTCTTCTAAAAAGCGACTTGGTCGATTATATTGCGTGCGACCATATAATGTTCTCGAATAAGCATTCGTTAAGAACAAGGCTTCTTCCGCTCGTGTGATACCAACATAAGCCAAGCGCCGTTCTTCTTCCAGTTCACTTTCTTCTAGCATGGCACGTGATAATGGGAAAACCCCTTCTTCTAAGCCCATTAAAAAGACCACTGGAAATTCCAGCCCTTTGGCCGCATGCAACGTCATTAAGGTTACCTGCGAAGAGCTCTCTTCTAAATTATCTAAATCAGAAACCAAGGCTAAATCTGTTAAGAAATCCGCCAATTTTGTTTCTTCGCCATTTGGATCGTCGTTGTTTTGCGCTTCAAAACGTTTATCAAATTCTTGTGTCACAGATAAAAATTCGTCCAAGTTTTCTAAGCGAGCTTGAGACTCTAAATTATTTTGCGCCATCAAAGCTTCCCGATAACCACTACGTTGTAAAGTTTCTTTCACCAATTCTGTAATCGTTAAATAGGGCACTGTTTTCGTTAAGTCTTGAATCATCATGCCAAAATTACCAAGCTCTTTACCCGCTTTTCCTGAAATATTTGCCAAATCAACATTTTGGGCAGCTTCCAGCAAAGCCCAACCATGCGTATCCGCAAATAGTCGTAATTTTTCAATTGAACTTTTACCGATTCCTCGTTTTGGTTCATTGACAATTCGTTCAAAACTAATCGAATCATCTGGATTGGCAATCAAACTTAAATAAGCCAAAATATCTTTAATTTCTTTACGGTCGTAGAATTTATGTCCGCCCACCATGGTATACGGAATATTAGATTTCAAGAGCATTTCTTCCACTACACGGGATTGGGCATTGGTCCGATATAATACCGCAAAATCACCATAAATTCGGTCATTTTCCCGCATTTCTTTTTGGATTTGGCTCACAATAAATTGTGTTTCATCCCGTTCTGTGTCCCCGCGATAATAGACAATTTTTTCACCGTCTATATTTTCTGTCCACAGTTCTTTCTCGCGGCGGTTACGGTTATTTTTGATGACATCATTCGCAGCCGCCAAAATGTTTTTGGTGGACCGATAATTTTGTTCTAGCAAAATTACACTGGCATCTGGATAATCTTTTTCAAAATCCAAGATATTTTGCATATCCGCCCCGCGCCAACCATAGATACTTTGGTCGGCATCACCTACGACACACAGATTTTTGAAACGTGCAGCCAATAAATTGACTAAGGTATATTGTGCATGATTGGTATCTTGGTATTCATCCACATGAATATAGTGAAATTTATTTTGGTAGAAAGCCAACGTATCTGGTTGTTCATTGAACAAACGTATCGTATTCATAATCAAATCATCAAAATCCATACATTGGTTTTTGCGTAATTCTTTTTGATAGGCTTCATAGCATTTTGCGACAATTTCTTCATATAAGGAACCTTGCATTTCAGCAACTTTTTCAGGCGTTTGTAATTCATTTTTGGCATTGCTAATCGTACCTAAAATTGAGCGAGGATCATATTTTTTTGAATCAATATTTAAGTCGTTTAAGATGCGTTTCATTAATGTTTTTTGTTCCGATGGGTCAATAATTGTAAAATTACGGTTGTAACCAATCTGATCCACATCACGACGTAAAATTCTTACACACATGGAGTGAAAAGTGGAGACCCATACATCTTCACCACCCGTTTCCAGTAATTTATTTACACGCTCTTTCATTTCTTTAGCAGCTTTATTGGTAAACGTAATCGCCAAAATATTCCATGGATTTACTTCTTTTTCCTCAATTAGATAGGCAATTCGGTGTGTTAAAACCCGCGTTTTTCCACTACCAGCACCAGCCATGACTAACAGTGGTCCTTCTGTATGCAAAACGGCTTCTTCTTGTCGAGGATTCATTCCCTGAACCAAGGCATGTTTTTGTGTCATATTAAACGTCCTCTCTCTTTTTTCAATCTTATACAGTATACCAAAAATCCCTTTGAAGTTCTTTAGAAAAGAACAAAAAATCTTTTTCTTTTTATATGAAATTTTCTTGTAAATCAAGTCAAACCGCAGTACATTAGTAAGTAGTGATGGAGGCTAAAAATGAAATGAATAATGATGTACATGAAATTAAACAATTAGATGGTACCCGAATCGGCTTTATCCTTAAAGGCATCGTCGTCGGAATCCTGGTCGGCTTTGTTGTCAGCTTATTTCGCTTAGGCATTGAAAAAATTGGCGAACAAGTCGTTCATCTGTATCAAACGTTTCACGAAAAACCCTTTTGGATGATTCCTTGGTTCTTATTTTCTCTCGTGCTTGCTTATTTATTAGGACGACTGATTAAGAGCGAACCAGCAATTAAAGGCAGTGGCATTCCCCAAGTGGAAGGACAACTTCAAGGTCAATTAGAAATTCATTGGTTTCCAGTGCTTTGGAAAAAATTTATCGGTGGGATCTTAGCGATTAGTCCTGGGCTATTTTTGGGACGTGAAGGTCCTTCAATTCAACTAGGTGCAGTGGTTGGACAAGGCTATAGTCAATGGCGGCAAAGCACCAAGTCTGAAGAAAAAATTTTAATCAGTAGTGGTGCCAGTGCTGGTTTAGCCGCCGCTTTTAATGCACCAATCGCAGGACTTTTATTTGTTCTAGAAGAGGTTCACCATTCCTTTTCACCTTTAGTTTGGTTAACCTCTTTTTCTGCGGCCATTTCCGCTAACTTTGTTTCTTTGCATTTCTTCGGATTGCAACCAGTTCTTTATATTGGTCCGGTTAAATCTTTGCCTTTAGAGTACTATTGGACATTAGTCCTGCTGGGCGTTTTGCTAGGATTATTAGGTTGGATATATCAAAAAACATTGTTGTCCTTACCAAAAGTATATGGAAAAATCAAAGGCCTTTCTTCTAATTATTATGGTTTTATTCCTTTTATTTTGATTTTACCGATTGGTTATTTCTTTCCACATTTACTTGGCGGTGGGAATCAAATTGTTTTAGCTTTAGGCAATCAACCGGCCACGATTTGGGCTTTAGTCGGCTTATTGGTTTTACGTTTTGTTTTTTCAATGGTTTCTTACGGTTCGAATCTCCCTGGTGGTATTTTCTTGCCTATTCTAACTTTAGGTGCCATTATCGGAACATTGTATGGCAGTCTACTTGTCCAATACGTAGGGATGGATCCAATTTTTGTGAAAAACTTTTTAATTTTTGCCATGGCTGGTTATTTTACTGCGATTGGTAAAGCACCGTTAACAGCAATTATTTTAGTAACAGAAATGGTCGGCAATTTTTCTCATTTAATGTCTTTAGGGGTTGTCGCTTTAGTTAGTTATATTACCATCGATAGTCTTGGCGGCAAGCCAATTTATGAAAGCTTATTAGAACGTTTGGTTCCTTCTAAAGTAAGTAATATTCGTGGCCACAAAACGATTATTGAATTCCCTATCACTGCAGAAAGTTCCTTAGATGATACGATGGTACGTGATTTTGTCTGGCCTAAACAAATGTTGCTCACTTCCATTCGCCGTGGCGAATCGGAAATTTTAACACATGGTGATACTGTTATGCATGTTGGCGATGTGCTCATTATTTTGACCGATGAAAAACTCGCTTACCAAGTCAAAAAAGAGATTTATCAAAAAACTTTACCGAATGATTTAGTGAATTAAAGAAAGCCGCTGAACCTGAGTTCAGCAGCTTTCTTTTTTTCTTATGACTGTTTTTTAATTTTTTTGAATGTTTTTGACCGTTTTAGATTGATTAGCGTTTTCATTTGTGCTATTATATCCATGAAATGAGGGATGAAAATGCTTACGGAAGAACGACATCAAAAAATTTTACAATTGTTAGATCAAAAATCAGTCGTCAAATCGCAAGAACTTGCTAGCTTGTTCAATGCTTCAGAATCCACAATCCGCCGCGATTTACAAGAATTAGAAGACGCCAATTTGTTAGAACGCATTCACGGCGGCGCTAAGCGTATTCTTAATTTAGGCTTTGAACAAAACATGACGGAAAAATCAATCAAAAACACGCACGAAAAGCAAAAGATTGCTTCTTTAGCCGCTAGTTGTGTACAAGATGGCGATATGATCTATTTAGATGCTGGTTCAACCACGTTAGAAATGATCCCTTTTTTAGTTGGGAAACAAATCCATGTAGTGACGAATTCCGTGCATCACGCTGCAAAACTTAGCGATATGGAAATTCCCACTATTATGCTTGGTGGTACTTTGAAGCTCTCCACTAAAGCAATCATTGGTGCCACTAGTATGGAACAGCTACAACATTTTCGTTTTAACAAAGCTTTTTTAGGAACTAACGGCGCACATTTAGAGTTTGGTTTAACGACGCCTGATCCCGAAGAAGCAGCGCTAAAAGCCTTGGCTATTCATCAAGCAGAAACAGCCTATGTTTTACTGGATCATACAAAATTTAATGAAGTAACGTTTACCAAAGTGGAAGAATTAGAGTCAGTTACTTTACTAACTGACTACTGCCCTGCTGAATCGCTTCAAGGATTCCAGCAAAAAACTATTTTAATGGAGGCAAACAAATGATTTACACAGTGACTTTAAACCCTTCTATCGACTTTATCGTTCATGTCGATCATCTACAAATTGGTGATTTAAATCGGATGACGAATGATTTTAAATTACCTGGCGGCAAAGGAATCAACGTTTCACGTATTTTAAAACGTATGGAGACAGAATCCACTGCCTTAGGTTTTTTAGGTGGTTTTACAGGCTCATTCATTGCCGATTGGTTGAAAAAAGAAGAAATCCAAACGAATTTCACTCCCGTGTCTGCTGATACACGAATCAACATTAAATTGAAATCAGATACTGAAACAGAAATTAACGGCTTAGGACCTGCTCTAACAAACGAAGAAATTCAAGAACTAAAACAAGCAGTTAGTCGTGTTCAGGCTGGTGATATTGTTGTTCTTTCAGGAAGTACACCTGCTTCTCTACGCAAAGGATTTTACGAAGAATTAATCCAAATTGTGAAGGAAAAAGGCGCAGAATTTGTTATTGATACGACAGGTGAAGATTTAATGAACGCTTTGTCACAAAAGCCTTTATTGGTCAAGCCAAATAATCATGAGTTGGCAGAATTATATCATACAACCTTTACAAGTGTTGAAGATATTTTACCTTATGGACATCGGTTACTAGAAGAAGGAGCGCAACACGTAATTATCTCAATGGCTGGTGATGGTGCATTACTTTTCACAACAGAAGGTGTTTATCGTTCCAACGTTTTAGAACGTCCACTGAAAAATTCTGTCGGCGCTGGCGACTCAATGATTGCTGGTTTTATTGGCAACTTTTCAAAAACACAAGATCCTTTAGAGGCTTTCAAATGGGGTGTCGCTTGCGGTAGCGCGACCGCATTTTCTGATGATTTAGCCTCAGAAGATTTTATCCAAGAACTTATTCACGAAGTAACAATTGAAAAAATTTCAGAATAAATCCACTAAGGGAGGAAAATAGAGTGAACATTAATGATTTATTAATAAAAGATGTCATGATTATGGATTTACAAGCTACTGATAAAAAAGGCGCGATTGATGAAATGGTCCAAAAATTATACGATGGTGGCCGCATCTCTGACATTGACACTTACAAAGAAGGAATTTTAAAACGCGAAGCACAAACATCGACTGGTTTAGGCGACGGCATCGCTATGCCTCACGCAAAAAATAGTGCCGTAAAAGAACCGACAGTTCTTTTTGCTAAAAGTAAAAAAGGTGTTGATTATGAAGCACTAGATGGACAACCTACTTATCTATTCTTCATGATTGCTGCTCCAGAAGGCGCCAATGATACACATCTCCAAGCGCTTGCGGCCCTTTCTCGATTACTTATCGATCCAGAATTTGTTGGCAAATTGAAAGAAGCGGAAACTCCAGAAGCAGTACAAGCTCTTTTCCAAGCAGCAGAAGATCAAAAAGAAGCGGAAGAAAAAGCAGAACAAGAACAAACAACGCCAGCACCAGAAAGCAATCGTAAATATATTATTGCTGTGACTGCTTGTCCTACAGGAATTGCTCATACTTACATGGCCGAAGATGCGCTGAAGAAAAAAGCAAAAGAAATGGGCGTAGACATTAAAGTAGAAACAAACGGTTCAGAAGGAATTAAAAATCGTTTAACTGCTGAAGATATTGCTCGTGCTGATGGCGTGATTGTCGCAGCCGATAAAAAAGTAGAAATGAATCGTTTTGACGGTAAAAAATTAGTCAACCGTCCCGTTAGTGATGGAATTCGTAAAACCGAAGAACTAATTAACTTAGCCATTAGTGGCGAAGCTCCTACTTTCCATGGCAGTGACTCGGCTGCAAGCGATCAAGAGGATTCAGCGGAAGGTTCAATCGGTTCTCGTATCTATAAAGATTTAATGAATGGTGTTTCTCATATGTTACCTTTCGTTATTGGTGGCGGAATTGCCATTGCTCTTTCCTTTATGATTGATCAATTTATCGGGGTTCCTCAAGATCAATTAGCCAATTTAGGTAATTACAATGACGTAGCTAGCTGGTTTAACCAAATTGGTGGCGCAGCATTTGGCTTTATGTTACCTGTCTTAGCTGGTTTTATTGCTTCTAGTATTGGGGATCGTCCAGGCTTAGTCGCTGGTTTCGCCGCTGGTGCGTTAGCAAACGCCGGAGGAGCTGGATTCCTTGGGGCCCTAATCGGTGGTTTCTTAGCTGGTTATGTAGTGGTTCTTTTACGTAAAGTCTTCAAAGGCTTGCCAAAATCATTAGATGGAATTAAAACCATTTTATTCTATCCAGTTTTTGGTTTGATTATTACAGGCTTATTAATGTTAGTCATTAACATCCCAATGAAAGCAATTAACGATGCGTTAAATCATTTCCTACTTGGCTTAGATGGCACAAATGCTGCTTTACTTGGTGCCTTATTAGCTGGTATGATGGCCATCGACTTAGGTGGACCAGTTAACAAAGCTGCTTATGTTTTCGGTACAGCTACGCTAGCAAGTACTGTTGCAGAAGGTGGCAGCGTGGTCATGGCTTCTGTAATGGCTGGCGGAATGGTTCCTCCATTAGCAATTTTCGTAGCAACTCGTTTATTTAAAAATAAATTTACAAAAGATCAACAAGATGCCGGCTTAACCAATATTGTAATGGGACTTTCTTTTGTCACTGAAGGGGCAATTCCTTTTGCAGCAGCTGACCCATTACGTGTGATTCCAAGTTTCGTGGTAGGTTCTGCCTTTACTGGTGCGTTGGTTGGTGCGTTTGGTATCAAATTATTGGCACCACATGGAGGAATCTTCGTCGTCTTCCTATTAAGTAATCCATTACTATATCTATTGTTCATCTTAATTGGGGCGATTATTTCAGGAATTGTCTACGGACTTTTGAAAAAACCTGTCGAAGTACCTGCTTAAAAAAACAGCAAAAAAGCGATTCAACCATGGTTGAATCGCTTTTTTATTATAGAATTACTAACTATACTATATTCTTTTTTGAGCTAACTTCTTTACTCTTAGATATTCTGCTCGTGAATCTTTGGCCTCTTGTTTCATGGTTGGATAAACTTTTCTTATATCATTAGCAGTAATAAAGAAAAAAATGATTGTAATAATCCTTAATACTAATACAACATACAAAATTAATTCAATTATCACAAAATTTGCCCCTCCAGCTATAATTGCACCAAAGAAAACAAGTAAAAGAAATACAGCTATCGCCTCCGTTACATAGACTAGTACAGGTGCAACATATTTTCTTTTAGGTAATTTTTCTAACTTGCTCACTCCCATGTTCGCAATAACTGTAGTAACAAATAAGACCGAGCCCCACGATTTATTGGTCTCAATTCCTAAAAATCCAAAAATAAAAATGACCATAAGGATTATTGGAATTGCTAAATAAAACCCATACATCTGATACGGTCTACTTCTATCTTTCATTTCTTGTTTTGCTTTTTTCACAGTTTCTTTCATATACAACCTACACTCCACTTCTTTTTTTCGTAAAGTATCTCATTGAAAAATTAAAAGTATATGTAATCAAATAGATTATTTTTAAGATACAATTTTTCATAAGACGCTGCTTTTTTCACTTTCTTAAATACACCAATTTTGTTTTTTTATCACTTCCCCGTTGCGTTGTCTTTGGCAGTTATTTTCCCTAATCTTCCTCCCTTCCAATTTTATAGTATTAAAGAATAATAAGTCATCAAAGTGTTGATCTTTCTAGTTACTTGTTCTTTTGATAAGTATTTAGAACATATCACTGGGGTGCATCCACATAAAAAAATCATTACATAACCATTATATTCTAATTTTACCAAACTATTTTATTAGTTAAAAATGCAAATTCGCATATTCTTAATAATTTAATACAAAAAAACAAGCTCTTTTAAAAGAACTTGTTTTTTTACTGCCCTATATTATTTTCTCTTTATCGCATAATTTTCTAAATACTCAGGATTTCCTTTGCTTCTGATATACGTGTACACGCCCATCACAAAGGCCCCAAGGGTATTGGTAAATAAATCCCCCATCGTATCCATTAAAGCAGCACGCCCAATAAATGGTTGGCCGTTGGACATATTATAGCGTTGTAAGTTCATGTTCCCTAATGAATCGCAGATAAATTCCCAGAATTCCCAGAAGACGCCACAAAGCCCTGCAAATGCAAACCCAAATAATAAAAATAACCACGGGGAAACATCGGCGTACTTCGTTTTCTTCAATAGGAAAGCAGCAATACCATAACCCACAGCAGTTAACAGCATCGGACTAACAAAATGTAAAATTTTATCCCAGAACGAAATGATTGAAATCATATGCAACGAAGTTCCTAGGAATACTGAAATAAATAAGAAAAACCAGTAAAAATAAACGATAGTCGGTGGCATAATAATTTTTAAAAATTTATTGACAAGATCTGGTAAAAAGATCAGCCCAATTCCAAGTAAACATTCGATAACAAACGTCACACCTTGTTTTGTTGAATACTTAGCCGTAAAAAATTCCCAGAGATTGTATGTCAAGCATAAGATGCCAAACACCACTAATCCATATTTAATTTTCGAATAATTTTTATCCATTTTGACACACCCTTTCAAAAGTTATTTTATATGAAAAAAACTGTAGATGAAAGACACCTTCCATCTACAGTTTTAGAAAACTCTATCGAATGAAGAGCTTATTAAAAATGTTTATTTTTCAACAGCTGTTTCAGTAATTGTTTCAACAGCACGTTTCATACGAATATCGTGTTCTAACATGTCGTTGTTTAATACTTTACGTACTTGCGCTTCAGGCATGTTGTATTGTTCTGCTAAATCTTTCACTTCAGCATCGATGTCTTCTTGTGTTACTTCGATGTTTTCAGCTTTGGCAACTGCTTCAATCACTAAGTTTGTTTTTGTGCGTGTTTCTGCTTCGCCTTCAAATTGTTTGTGTAAATCTTCTTCTGTAGAACCAGTTAATTGGTAGTACATTTCAGGAGAAATTCCTTGGCGTTGCATGTTGTTTAAGAATTCATCCATTGAACGGTGAACTTCGTCGTGAACCATTACGTGTGGTAATTCAACGATTTCAGCATTTTCAACAGCTAAACGAATTGCTTCTTCGTCTTTTACTTCTTCAGCTGCTGCTTCTTTTGCTTCTGTCAATTCTTTACGGAATTTTTCTTTTAATTCGTCTAATGATTCTACTGAATCGTCAACGTCTTTTGCAAATTCATCATCCAATTCTGGTAATTCTTTTGCTTTTACTTCATGAACAGTTACTTTGAAAACTGCTTCTTTACCAGCTAAATCTTCTGCTTGGTAATCTTCAGGGAAAGTAACGTTTACTTCTACTTCTTCGCCAGCTTTTTTGCCAACTAATTGGTCTTCAAAGCCTGGAATAAATGAATTAGAACCTAATTCTAATGAGTAATTTTCGCCTTTGCCGCCTTCAAATGCTTCGTCGCCTAAGAAGCCTTCAAAGTCGATAACTACAGTGTCGCCATTTTCAGCAGCGGCATCTTCTTTGATTACTAATTCAGCTTGAGATTCTTGTTCGCGTTTCAAACGTGCTTCCACGTCTTCATCTGTTACTTCACGGTCTTGTTTAGACACTGTTAAGTTTTTGTATTCGCCTAATTTTACTTCAGGTTTTACAGTTACTTCAGCAGTGATAACCCAGTCTTCCCCTTTATTCATGCTTTCAACATCAATTTTTGGTTGTGCTACTGGTTCAATTCCTGCTTCTAATACAGCCGCTTCATATGCTTCTGGTAAAACAGCGTTTAACGCATCTTCGTATAACGCTTCTTCTCCATACATACGGTTAAAAACAGTACGTGATACTTTTCCTTTACGGAAACCAGGTACGTTTAAGTTTTTTTTCACTTTATTGAACGCTTGCGTTAATCCTTTTTCGATTACTGCTTGTTCGATTGAAAAAGTTAATACACCATCATTAGTGCCTTTTTTTTCCCATTTCGCAGACATTTGTTTCCCTCCGAATAACATTTAATTTTATACATCAAACTTTATTTATGCATACCTTTAAATAGTACACTATCCCTAGGAAAATGTAAATATTTTAAGTGCTAAGAAGTGAAAGAAAGACTCGATTTTTAGCAAACTATCAGTTTTTTAATTTTTTCGGATTAAAAAAGCATAGAATTTCGAGAAATTTCCTTCTTAAAACACTAAAAGATTGTGAACAAAATATCTTGTTCACCATCGGATGTAATCGCTTTACTTTATGAATGGCCCATTATAGAATGTATGTACTCAATATTTACGCATTATATATTTTCGTCATTATACATATAATATCAAAAAAGGAGAGGATGGTTTTGAATAAGTTCGTCTGGGGAATCTTTTCTTGCATCATATCATGGCTTTTTTTATCGCTGACTCAACCTTTGATAGCTCATTCTGAAACACTGAACCCTACAACTCACGCCTCTACTTTTAGTGAAACATTTACCTCAGTTTCAACAGAACAACAAACAACTCAAGCAACCGATATCATGGAACAAGAAACCGAGCAAACCCATGCTTCCTCTGAAAACGATGAACCTATGGCACCTACGCCAGCTAGTGTTTCTGTTGGTAATAGCACCTTAAAAAGTACCTTAAGCACGGGAACGTATAACCAAGATATTATCACACTTTCGTATGAATACAGTGTGACACTTATCGGCTTAGCAATTAATGATCGACCGATTATTGCTATTCAACTTCCTACAGAAATTTCAAGCCAGTTAGATAACGACACTCTAAAGCAACAAGATTTTCTGACTGTTTTAACAGGGACTGTCAGTTATCCAGGAACAGCCACTCAAGATATTCACAGTTCAACTAACGGCGTCAGCCTCTCTTATAGTAGCACTTATCATTCTGTTTATCTAACTTTTCCAAGTAGCACCTTGGTGTTACTTCCCGGAACCAAATGGTCTGCCGCCATTTCGTTTGATGTGGGCGCACTTTATAAACGAGGAATTTCAATCCCTCCTGCTCTTAACGGCAAAGACTATCCGATTCGAGGAACCTTTACAGATGTTGGCACTGGATTAGGCGCAATTAATATTATTATTGGGAATAATACAAAAACAGGCGTAATTAGCAAAGCTCAACTTAGTTTAGGGAATTATCCCGTTCCTCAAGTCACACCAGCCAAACTAACTCAATCAAATCATCTGGACACTACTGTAACAGGGACCATTCAACAAGTACAAGACCCAAACTATAACTACTCTGTTCAATTAACCTTGAACCGCCATGATGGCACCACTACCCCCATTGTGGTGAAAGGGATTTCTGTCGATGCAGCCGGAAATTTCTCGACATCGTTAGCTTCACCATTAGAATATGGCGACACGCTCTCTACAATTGTCTTTGCTCGTTCAAAAACGTCAACCGACTATATTCAAAGCAGCCCCTCAGCTGACCAAAGTGTCAATTGGTCAATCCAACCAGTCACAAACGTAGTCGCCAATGCCGGCTCAACTCAACTTTCAGGTAAAGCTTCTCAAGTATCTAACGGAACCTATCAAGTTAAAGTACAAATAAATGGTGGTTCTATTTCCACAACGTCCTTAGATTCCAATGGCCATTTTCAATTTGCTAATTTACCCACTTTCCAAGGGGGAGAAACGGTCAGCTTGTGGGTCCAAGGTCTCAGCAATCGCACTGGCCTGCCTTTGTTAACCAGTTCTACTGTTTCTCAAACAGTTGCTTATCCTGTGCCTCAACTAACGGTTACGCAAATCATTGAGCGGAAAAATGCACAAGGGCTCTGGGAAGCTGCAAACTCTGTCGTAAGTGGTCAAATCATTCGTTTTACGTTAACCACACGTTTAACCAATCAACCAGCAACGTGGATGAATCAGCAATTACGAGCAACGGTGCCTAAAGGACTGTCCCAACTTTCAGCTGCTACATTAACAAAACAATCAGCAGCAGGTTTAAGTACGCCAATAGCTGGGCTTCAACTTTTAACTGATAGTTCCACTGGTTTGCCGTATTGGAGTTATCATAATTCGCTGCCAGCAGATAATTTTACGGAAGCCAATACACAATTCACCTTACAATATACAGCAACGGTTACAGAAGAATGGATAAACCAATTTCTTTTATTTTCTAGCACGGTTACTGGCAATGATGGTGGCGGAACGCCAATTACGCCAATCACTAAAGAACAATCTTTACCTATCAAAAACGGTACCCTCCGTTTTGTGCAGATGCCAACTACAGTTTCCTTTAAAAATTTACCTTTCCCCAGCAAACGAACCATATACTCACCATCGACCATCAGCGCTCCTTTCCTCATTGCCGATGGTCGAGTTGCAAAAACACCATGGCATTTGTTGGTAAGAGAGAGTCAGCCCATGCATTCAACTTCTACAAATAAAACGATCCAGCAAGCTTTCATTTATCGAAAAAATGGCAGTGATTTTCCTCTCTCCTCTTTAGCAACCGAAGTTTATCAACACACCGCAACGGACGATAACAATGTAGAAATTCCTTGGAACCAACAAAATGGACTTTTTTTAAGCGTTGCTCCTGACCTTAATTTAACGGTCAAAGAATCTTACACTGCCGAATTACAATGGATTCTTTCTGATACACCCCTCTAATTAGGATTTAGCTTTTTTAAAAGTTAAAAATAAACAAGAAAGAAGGAATAAAAAATGAAAAAGATCGTGCGCATTTCAAGCATTTTGTTCGTTGCTACGCCTCTTATGCTTTTAAATAGTCCAAAAGTTGAAGCAGCTCAAGTCGCTTCTATTCAATCCAACGCTGATATTACGTTTGCTCTTGATAATACTGTCACGCCACCTGTCAACCCGACGAACCCTTCTCAGCCTGTGACACCTAATCCTGCTGATCCTCATCAACCTGGTACAGCCGGACCCCTTAGTATTGACTATGTTTCAAATATCCATTTTGGATCAAAACAAATTCAAGCCGGTACAGCAATCTATTCGGCACAACTAGACCAAGTGCAAAATAGTACTGGCGATTTAATTAGCGTGCCAAACTATGTTCAAGTAACTGACAAACGTGGTCTAAATCTTGGCTGGAAATTATCAGTTAAACAGAGTGCGCAATTTGCTACAAGTGATTCAACACCCGCTGTTTTGGATAATGCATCCTTGACCTTTTTAGCAGCAACACCCAATTCAACACAGTTACTTTCTTTGGCGCCATTAACGGTCCCAGTAACCTTGGATCCAACTGGTGCCGCCACTTCTCCTGTGGCGACTGCCGCTCTTTCAACAGGAATGGGCACTTGGACATTAGCTTTTGGTAGC
This sequence comes from Enterococcus sp. DIV0712, assembly GCF_050554855.1. Classification (NCBI taxonomy): domain Bacteria; kingdom Bacillati; phylum Bacillota; class Bacilli; order Lactobacillales; family Enterococcaceae; genus Enterococcus; species Enterococcus sp. DIV0712. Next base: position 475,540 of record NZ_CP187333.1, on the reverse strand, counting down.
GGAGCGACCGCTGCTCAAGGCATTCAATTAACTGTTCCTGCGACAACGAAAAAAGTTGCAGCTAAACAATATAAAACAACGCTTACTTGGATTTTGGATGATACACCACTTTAAAAGAAAACAAACAAGGTATTGCATGAAACAACTTCATGCAATACCTTGTTATAAAAAATTGTCAAAAAGGAGTGCACACTATGAATCAGCAGCTTTTTAAATGGCTTCATGCTGTTAGCATCATCATTTTTTTATTTTTTATTGGCTCTTATTCTGTAGAAGCAAGCGAAATGACTTTTTCTGTAAAAGCCATTTTACCCGACAATCAACGAACCAAAGAAACAAGTTATTTTGATCTACGTGTCGCTCCAAACCAAACACAAAAGCTACAAATCGAACTAACGAATCAAACAGCCAACGACATTACCGTGCTAGCTTCAGCCAATGCAGCGATTACTAATGATAATGGCTTGGCAGATTATTCTCATGCTGAAACAAAAAAAGACCCATCTGCACCTTTTACTTTTAATGAGATTGCGCAATTACCAAAAGAAATCCAACTACCTAAACACTCAACCAAGACTGTTGAATGTCAGCTTATTTTACCGGAAAAACCATTTAATGGGTATGTTTTAGGAGGACTCTACTTTGAACAAAAGTCAGATGAACAACCTGCTCACTCAGAAAACGGCGTGGCCATCAATAATCGTTTTTCTTATGTAGTCGGCGTCTTACTTAGTGAAACAGATGAACCTGTTCAGCCAGAATTATCTTTAAATGAAGTAAAAACCGATCAAGCTAACGGTCGTAACCGCGTATTAATGAATCTCCAAAACAAACAAGCGGCTATGATTAAAAAATTACAAGTCGATGCCTCTTTATATTATGAAAAAGAAGCTAAACCTCGCTACGAAAATCACCAAGAGTCGTTAACAATGGCCCCTAATACAAATTTTAATTATCGGATTGACTTAAAGGAACAACCTTTTGTTCCTGGAAATTATACTGTAAAAATCAAAGCAAACGATGGCTATCAAGACTATTCGTGGGAAAAACACTTAGTCATCCAAGAAAAAGAAGCTAAAAAATACAATGCTACCGCCGTCAACCTCCCACCTGAAAAACACACCAATTTCCCTTGGAAACTGGTGAGTAGCATCACGCTGGTTTTTCTATTCATTTTGGGAAGCACGATTTATTATTTCAAGAAAAAAATACGTGAAGCGCAACAATAAAAAAGCACATCGACAATTGTCGATGTGCTTTCATAATCACTTAATTATTTTGTATATTCTTCAACTAATGCAACGACTTCTTCCATCGTGTCGCATTCTTTTAATGCGCGGTCAGCAAGTTCAGCCATTTTAGTTGTGTCTAGACGTTTCATCAAGCTACGTGTTTTAAGGATAGATGTAGCACTCATTGAGAACTCATCTAAGCCCATACCCAATAGTAATGGAACAGCTGTTTGATCGCCCGCCATTTCACCACACATACCAGCCCATTTACCTTCAGCGTGTGCTGCATCAATTACATTTTTAATTAAACGTAAGATTGATGGGTTGTATGGTTGGTATAAGTAAGAAACGCGTTCGTTCATACGGTCTGCCGCCATTGTGTATTGGATTAAGTCGTTGGTTCCAACACTAAAGAAGTCTACTTCTTTGGCAAATTTATCAGCTAATACGGCAGCTGCTGGAATTTCAATCATAATACCTACTTGGATATCGTTTGAAACTTCAACACCTTCGTTGACTAATTTTTGTTTTTCGTCTTCAAAGATTGCTTTCGCTGCTCTAAATTCTTTCAAAGTAGCAACCATTGGGAACATGATACGTAAGTTACCATGAACAGACGCACGTAATAATGCACGCATTTGTGTACGGAACATGCCGTCACCTAGTTCTGATAAGCTAATACGTAATGCACGGTAACCTAAGAATGGGTTCATTTCGTGTGGTAATGTTAGGTAAGGAAGCTCTTTGTCCCCACCAATATCCATTGTACGAACCACAACTGGTTTTCCTTCCATTCCTTCAAGAACTGCTTTATACGCTTGGTATTGGTCCTCTTCAGTTGGAAAGTCAGATGAATCCATGTATAAGAATTCTGTACGATATAAACCAACAGCTTCGCCGCCGTTTTTGTGTACGCCTTCTAAATCTTTTGGTGTACCAATGTTTGCAGCTAACTCAACATGTTTGCCGTCAGCTGTCACTGTTTCTGCATTTTTTAGTTTATCCCATTCTGCTTTTTGATCTGCATAAGCTTTTGCTTCTGCTTCAAATTCAGATTTTTCAGCATCTGTTGGGTCAATAATAACATCCCCAATGATTCCGTTCACTGCTAAAATATCGCCTGCTTTTACTTTGTCAGTAATTTCTTTTGTACCAACGATTGCAGGGATTTCTAACGAACGAGCCATGATTGCTGAGTGAGAAGTACGTCCGCCGATGTCTGTAACAAAGGCTTTAACATACGTACGGTCTAATTGTGCAGTATCACTAGGTGTTAAGTCATGGGCAACCACGATTACTTCTTCGTTAATCATTGAAGGATTTGGAAGAGTCACACCTAATAAATGTGCTAAGATACGTTTGGCAACGTCACGAATATCTGCTGCACGCTCTTGCATGTAAGCATTATCGTCCATTGCTTCAAACATACCAATATACATATCCGTAACTTCTTTCAAGGCAGCTTCTGCATTGACTTTGTTGTCTTGGATATTTTGTTTGATTTGACCAACCATTTCTGGGTCAGATAAAACCATTAAATGAGCATCGAAAACTTGCGCTTCTGCTTCACCAAGGCTTTGAGCTGCTTTGTCGCGAATTGCTTGCAACTCTTCAGTAGATTTTGCTAAAGCATCGTCTAAGCGAGTTGCTTCTGCATCAGTATCTTCTACGGAAGTTTTGTTGAAAGACAAGTCAGGTTGAACTAGCAGGTAAGCTTTAGCAACAGCAACGCCATCACTTGCGGCAATCCCTTTTAGCATCTCAGACATTATTCAGCCAATCCTTCTTTTTGTAATGTTTCAACGATTGCTGCCATTCCTTCAGCTTCGTCAGCACCATCAACAGTGATTGTTACGTCAGAACCTTGACCAACGCCTAAAGACATAACGCCCATGATTGATTTTAAGTTAACAGATTTACCTTTGTATTCTAAGTTAATATCTGAGTTAAATTTGCTTGCAGTTTGTACTAATAAAGTAGCTGGACGTGCGTGAATTCCTGTTTCTGCTACAATGTGAAATTCTTTCTTTTCCATATAAATCGGTCTCCTTCGTAAATAAAAAATTTTTATGTTAGGGTTTTCCTTTCTTGATACGCTAAAATCAAACGTCTACTCGAAAAAAGACCCTTTCAGTTTCTAAGATTACCATTTTTTTCTATCTTACACAACACTTTTTGCTTAAATTTCGTGATGTTTTGCACTGACTATTCTTCCTCTTTTTGGTAACGATAAATGATTCGTCCATTTAACCCCGCTTCTCCAACAATTTCCGCGCGGTCAGGCAAAGAAATCCAAGCATCACGAAATTGGAAAAATTCATTTTGCTCCACGATTAATTCAGAGATTTCTCCAGCTTTTAATGAAGCAATTTTTTCTACAAAAGGATTTTCAGCCATTGATTTCACCACTCTTTCTCTTAAATATCAACTCTTATAGTTTACTTGAAAATGGCGCAATTGTCTGTAAAAAAATCGAATCTTTGCCTTTTTTTAAACAAGGTCTTTTACTTGATTCTCTTACAAAAAATGCTATAATAACCTCAAAGGTCAAAAATGGTCAAGTGGTTTTATAGACAGAATTTATTCTTGCTATCTAGTACTTGGCTGGTTTGAGGAAAAATGGTCTGTTTACTAGAAATAATAGAGCAAACAGCTATTTTTCTGGCCTCAGTTATTTTGAAAGGATGTGTTTCATTCAATGATTTGTCAAAATTGTCAACAAAATGAAGCAACAATTCATTTATATGCAAATGTGAATGGTCAAAGAAAACAACTGGACTATTGCCAAAGCTGCTATCAAAAATTAAAAAATCAAGCAAATAATTCCCCTCAAAATATGGGACAAGACCCTTTTGGCTTTGGGAGTTTAGACGATTTATATCGTTCTCTTTCTCGCCAAATGCAACAAGGTAATCCTTATGAACAACAAACACCACCCACTCAATTTGGTGATGGTGGTAATGGAGGTCAACCCCCTTGCGGAGGCGCTGGCGCTGGTCAAGGTTTACTAGGCGAGTATGGGATTAACATCACCGAAGCGGCACGCCAAGGAGATATCGATCCTGTGGTAGGACGTGACCAAGAAATTAAGCGTGTCATTGAAATCTTAAATCGCCGTACAAAAAACAACCCCGTTTTAATCGGTGAACCAGGTGTTGGTAAAACAGCCGTTGTCGAAGGTTTAGCCCAAAAAATTGTCGATGGCGATGTGCCCCAAAAATTATTGGACAAAGAAGTCATTCGTTTAGATGTGGTTTCACTTGTTCAAGGAACTGGTATTCGCGGACAATTTGAAGAACGGATGCAAAAATTGATTGAAGAAATCACTGAAGCTGAAAATGTCATTTTATTTATTGATGAAGTCCATGAAATTGTGGGTGCTGGTGCTGCTGGTGATGGCAATATGGATGCTGGCAATATTTTAAAACCAGCCTTAGCACGTGGTGAATTACAATTAGTCGGTGCCACAACTTTAAATGAGTACCGTATTATTGAAAAAGACGCTGCCTTAGAACGTCGGATGCAACCAGTCCAAGTAGATGAGCCAACCGTTGCCGAAACCATAACGATTTTACATGGTTTGCAAAAACGTTATGAAGATTATCATCATGTTAAATATACAGATGAAGCGATTAACGCAGCAGCAAACTTATCCAACCGTTACATTCAAGATCGCTTTTTACCAGATAAAGCGATTGACTTGTTAGATGAATCTGGTTCAAAAATGAATCTAACTATTCAACTCGTCGATCCAAAAACAATTGATAAAAAATTAGCAGAAGCGGAACAACAAAAACAACAAGCTTCCGCAGAAGAAGATTTTGAAAAAGCGGCTTATTATCGTGATCAAATCAATAAATTACAAGCAATGAAAGAAAAACAAATCAGCGATGAAGAAACACCCGTCATCACTGAAAAAGATATTGAAGCCATTGTGGAACAAAAAACTGGCATTCCTGTCGGTGACTTAAAAGAAAAAGAACAAACCCAATTGAAAAATTTAGCTGTTGACTTAAAAGCTCATGTTGTCGGACAAGATGATGCCGTCGATAAAGTAGCTAAAGCGATTCGTCGCAATCGTGTAGGCCTAGGCAAACAAAACCGCCCAATTGGTTCCTTCTTATTTGTAGGGCCAACAGGCGTTGGTAAAACAGAATTAGCAAAACAATTAGCTTTTGAGCTATTCGGTTCAGAAGATTCGATGGTTCGTTTTGATATGAGTGAGTATATGGAAAAACACAGTGTTTCTAAACTGATTGGTTCTCCTCCAGGCTATGTTGGGTATGACGAAGCTGGACAACTCACAGAAAAAGTCCGTCGTAATCCTTATAGTTTGATTTTATTGGATGAAATTGAAAAAGCGCATCCTGATGTTTTACACATGTTTTTACAAATTCTCGACGATGGTCGTTTAACAGATGCACAAGGTCGTACGGTCAGCTTTAAAGACACCATCATTATCATGACAAGTAATGCTGGAACAGGAGCTGTGGAAGCCAATGTTGGCTTTGGCGCTGCCCGTGAAGGTGTGACTAAATCTGTTTTAGGTCAATTGAACAACTTCTTCACCCCCGAATTCCTTAACCGTTTCGATGGTATTATCGAATTCAAAGCATTAAGCAAAGAAAACCTGATGAACATTGTCAGCTTGATGTTAGAAGAAGTAAATGGCTTATTAGCTAAACAAAAATTACACATTGAGGTTCCAACAGAAGTCAAAGAGAAACTCGTTGATTTAGGTTATGATCCTGCAATGGGCGCTCGTCCTTTACGTCGAACAATTCAAGAACAAATTGAAGACGGCATTGCTGAATACTATCTAGATCATCCTGAAAATCATCAATTAGTCGCAGCGTTAGATAACGAAGGTAAAATTATCGTAACTGGCGCACAAGAAGTGACTAAAACAGAAACTTCAACATCTGACCAAGCAGAATAATCAAAAATCCACACGCATTAATAACAATGCGTGCGGATTTTTTTATGCTTTTCACTTTTTATTTTCATCAAAAAAAACTATAATAGAAGAAAGATATTCGTATACTTGTTCCTCATAGAAAAAATTCAATCTGGAACTCCTGTACATAATTGGAAACGCTCTTTTGCAGCACACAACTATAATGAGGTGATAAAATGAAATTAGTGAATGTGACCAATAGCTACAAACAATTAGTAAATAAACAATTGGAAAACACGGATGCTTACTTTGTAAAAGTCTACTCAGCAGGAAACACGACCGCTGTCTATTCAGAAGCAGCTCACCATGTGGAAGTTCTGATTATGAATAAAAATCGTCGCATTCGTCCGACAGAAGTAAAAGAAATTTTAGCAAAACTGTTAAAACGATTACCTAAAGAGGCTTATGACCCAGATGAAATTTCTATCATTGAGTTAAACCATGTGACCGAAGTGTCTGTTCCATTAAAAGTTTCCCTCATGGAAAACTAAAAAAAACTGCCGAAGTTTCCCCACTTCGGCAGTTTTTTTAATTTATTGTGACGTTATTTTTTTTACAAGCCTTTGATAATTTTCCGACCAGGCTTCCTCATTTGTCGGACTGACTAATTTATTTTCCTCGATTGCTTTTTTTCTTAAGTCATCCACTTCTTTTTTGAAATTTTCCCCCGATTTTTGAGCATAATCTTTAGAAAAATATTTTGATTGGCGAGAATAAGCCTTCAGTTTTGCGTCTTTAATCTCTTCTTCTGTATCTGCAAAATATTCATCATAACGAAGATCGGTTATTTTCCCTGAATCTTTTAACGTAATAACAGTTAAACGTCCAGAAAGCCCCTCCCCAAAATCTTCTGTTAGACTTGTATAATGTTCTTTTGAAGGTTCTTTGATTTCCTTGGCTAAAGCCCTAGCAGCAGGAAGATAGCCATTATTAGCGCTATTGGATTGACCTTTGGCTGTCTGGAATGCGCCATCTAGGCGATTTTCAGCAACCATTTGATTTTCTAGAAAAGTCATCGTATTAACAACGGTCACTAACGATTGATCAGTTCGGGCGTTGTTCGCTTGAAAATTTGCATAGCCGGATAAACGTTTTGTCACTCCTGCCCATTCTTCAGAATAATAGTTTTTAGGTCCACGTTCATCAAATTCTACTAACTGAATTTGTTGATCCTTAACAACGACATCAATTAAAGCCGTATAGCCGCCATCAAACACGACTTCATGATGATAATAATCCCCTTGAACTTCCCCGATTTCTGGACGACCTGACCAATACATCTTCTGAGCTTTTTCTTCTGGACTAATTCCTGATTGTCCATTATTAGCTTCTACTGTAGCGCCAGAAACAGCATCAACTTCAAAGGTATGTCCATTACGCTCATAACTCACTTTGGCAGCACTCTCCTTCGGTTGATCATTCGTGTTTGTCTGCTCCTCCTGCTTTACAGAAGTGGCATTAGTGGCTGCCGAGGCACCACTCGTTACTTGGACTGCTTCTGCTTCAGTACTTTCTTTCATTTTTTCAGTTCGTTGATCTGGTTGGCACCCCATTAAAATAATCATTGAACAAAATAACCCGACAACTATCTTTTTAGTTTTCATTTTTCCTCCTTTTAAAACTCATTGAATTACCATTTAATTTTAATATAAGTAGAATGAAAAGTATAGCTAAGAAATCGTTTTTTCTTCATACGGCGATAAACTTAACTGTCCAGATAAATACTCACCTAAATAGATTTCCTGTAATCTTTGGAATCCTTGTTCTTGGATTTGCGTTAATAGCCAGTGCTCATCTTTTTTTATTAACTCTAGGACATCCATGTTGGCTTGACCGTCCACAATAATCGGATAACGAATACTTTCATCGCCATATTCGACGATTGTTAATTGACCATTTTGTTCTAAAACAGCCCGTTTAACAAGCTGGACTTCATAAATACCATTTGCTCGTAATTTAAACATTAGATCATTTGCAGAAATACCATTTTTCAAACATTCCTTCACCACAACCTGTCCATCCTTGATTAAAGTAATGGGTTTACCATCCACAATTTGCTTCACATAGCGATTGTGTTCTTTTGCAAATTTTAAAATTAAGACTAATAATGTCCACAAAATTAACACTAATACAAATTGGAGCACCGTAATTGAATCATTATAAATAACACCACCAATAATGCCCCCCAATACATAGTTTTGCACTTGGTCCATAGCCGATGTGGGCGCCAAATTGCCTTTTCCCATCAAATTAATTTGGACAATTAAACAAATAATACCTAAAGCAAATTTAATAATAATTGGACTATAAAACTGCATTAATTTTCCCTCACTTTACTTTATGATTTCAATCGTTGGTGTTAATAAATACGTTTCTTGTAATGTATAAGACTGCTGATCCGTACTTAAACTCATTTTATAAAAGACTTCGTCAATTTTAACTATGGTTCCGTCAGCCAATTGTGTACCATTGACATAAACTTTTTCTGGAGAAACCTTTTTTTCCTGTGCCACTTGTTCGACAAAATGTACCATTTGTGAAGATTGTGAATGCTGATTTTGGTTCAGTTGATAATTGGAATATTGAACCCCTAAAACAAATAATAATGATAAAAAAATAATAATACTTAATTCACGATATTTCGTTTGAATTTGATGTCGCACATAAAAACTAAACACAATGACTAGCCCGATTAACAAAGCAAAAATAAAAAAATACTTTAAGTAATCATTTAAATTAGATTGGCTTTTTAAATACTCGATGCCATAAAAATTCATGTTCTTGTCCACTCCTTGATAGGTTCGTTATAATAAGTATTCTATCTCAAAAAAACAATCACGCCTGCTTTAATACCTTATAACAAGAAAAGCTCAGCGCAATCATCTTGAGAATGACTGCGCCGAGCTTCAATCTTCTAAAGATTCAGCTACTGATTGATTACAAATTAATTTTACATCAAACTTTTCAGTTCAACATCTGGATATTTATCCGCAAACCAGCGTTCCGCAAATTGGTTTTCAAATAAGTGAAAGTCCCTTTTATCAGGCTTCATCATACAATAAATAATCTTAGAAAGCAATTCATTTCTGCTACAAACCAACGCAATGTGCAACCTTTATTTTTCTCAATATACCTATTACTTCTTAATCAATAATTTTAGTAGGAAAATTGATTAGACAAGTATCACAAAACAAAAGTTGAAAATTATATGTTATTTAATGTGACTTTTCTATTCTATCAATTGTGCCTAATCCAAACTATTTAATGGATAAATCTGCGTTTTTCTTGAGGGAGTAGATTCATGGACAACATTGCTGAAGAATAGTGTTTCTGTATATATTCCAAAACACCTAAACTTCCCTTATCTTCGGAATTTCGGAGTTCTTCTTTTATTTGAGCCATATCTACATGAATACTTCTACTTAAAAAATCCACTGCATCTGTAAATTCTTTATCAGTATGAAAAGTATCATAAAAATCGGCAAGTTGTTTACATGTGACCGATTCATCTATTGTTAGTTCTATTAAAGCTTTCTGGATATTCAAACTTATCTACTCCAATCTGTTTTCAAGAATACTTCTTTCAATTCCTCTAAAGTTTTTACTCTTTTAGATAAATCCGCATTCATGCCTGAATCAATGAACTTCTCTACTTCTTTATTTTTATTATTATTCAAATTCTTTCTCCCAGTCATTATATAAAAAACCACCTGAGCTAGTGCATAAATTTCATGTTGAATAGTGTATTTATCCGCTCCCATAATTTTTAACTGTGGGTCATTCAAACTACCTTGAAACTCAGTGTTTTGGCGAGTCAGCGTGCTATCAGAGTCTTTGAGATAACCAAAATCACAGACTTTTAATATAATGGTTTTGTCATCATATTCCTTTACTAATATATTGGATAAAGAAATATCTCTATGAAAGATTTCTTTAGAATGAATATATTTAAACGCATTAAAAAGTTGAGTAACTAACCTTTTTCTTTCAAATAATTGTAATTTTGTGTTATTCGAATCAATATATTCTTTAAGAGTTTGTTTCACATATTCCATAATGAATTCATTCGCATCATCATTATAGCTATAAACTTTTAATACATATAAGGAATCCATATTTTTCATATTTTCGAACTCTTTTTTAAATCGTATTAACTCAGCAGATGTTAGTTCTCTTCTTGCTCTTTTTAACGCAAAAATTTGATTATAAAAAGTGTCTTTAAATTTATAAACCATTGCATAAGAACCTGAATTAACCAATTTTAAAGAGGAATATAAACTGTTATTCTCCTTAACAATTTCAATTTGCTTTTCAAAATAAATGATTGGTTCGTATTTAACGATGTTTAGCAACTGATAGTCTTCTGGAATAGCTGACCCACCAGAATTATTAAGATACGGTTGAATAAATCGAACCGTCTCTACATATTCATCCATCAATTTAAAGGCAAAATCTGTTTTAGATAGTGCATGTTCCAATTCTTCATATTTATCAATTAATATAATTAAATCCCTACTGGGGTCTGCATTAAAATGATTATTATATTTTGCTTTTTCATTCAAGAAAGATAATAGAGAATTGAACTGATTTTGAAATACTGCGAAACAAAATCTTAGTCGTTCATCTTCTACATTTTCATATAACCGTTCTTCCGTTAATTGCCCCATTACTTTATTGGAAAAATCCTTAAAAAAATCAACATTTTCATCTAGAATATAGTCCACATTCATAAATTTCACTTCCAAACATCAAAAATAATAGTTTAAACATATTTCTCAATACAATAAAAAGCCTAAATAAAGGCTTCTTATTGGAACTATTTAAACTTTAGTCAATTATCTCCAAAGGAGGTAAACTTTCTACTAAATCCATTGTTTTCATAGAAACATTAATAATAGACAGCAACAAATTAAATATATATTTGGGATTTTCTGAGAACTCGTTAGGGTCATCAACTATCCCAGATTTTTTATCTCTTTTCACTTGATATTGGTCAATAATCCACTCAATAGCAGGTTTTCCATTCACAACATATTCATATGCACGTTCAGGAATATCTGTTATAACGATATCTTCATTAAAGATAATTGTATCTAGTTGACCACGTTTAGGATGTTTCATTTTCTTCACTTTGAAAGTTGGATTATCTGATTTAAATATAATATTTACGTCATCATAAGCAGGAACATTTTCATAATTTAAGTGTAAATCAGCTAATTCTTTACCAATCTCTATATATTTTTCTTTATGTTTAACATTAGGAATTTTGGGAAAGGATTTTGCTAAATCTTCATAATATAGTTTTCCGTATTGTGCACTATGAAAAACTCCGTAAACATAGTATATGGCGTCCTCTTCACTCAAGTTTGATAATTTTCTTAGCATTTCGGGACGAATAGCTGAATATTTTTCATCAACATCAAAAAAAGAACTATCGTTAGTAATATGATAAATATATTTTGGTAAATTCTGTGAACCGCCCGCAAAAATATTTCTATCTGGTAAAACATCAACCATTAAGGTCGAAAATTGTTTTCCTCCTGTTTTATTTGACAACGAAATCATCAAATTTGAAGCCGTTGAGATAGGCAATACCTTAGACATTTGGTATTGCCTATCTATCCACGCTTGTGCGTAATAGACATGCTTCTTGGTAAACGGGCGATACATTCCAAGATACATTCTGTCGCCTTGCCAAGATTGAGATTCTCTACGCTCAAAGCGTTGCTTCAGTGAACGAGTCCAAGAAATGTCTGGAACATTTTCTTTATAAATTTTTGTATCACCAAGGTATTGATTATAATAATCAATACTTTTTTTCATTGTTACTTCAACCTGAGACTGAGAAAAGTTCCAAGACCAACCATCTCTACCAGTTGTTATCCCTCCAGTATAATCAATAAAAAGAGCATTCTGTGTTTTTTTATCGCCTAGAGGGATAAGTTCATCAAAATTAGAATTACGTTGATTTATCCAATCCCCTTTTTCATTTGGCGTTATACTTTGGAATTCTGATTCTGCTCCAGATAAGCCTTTCCATTTTTTCAATTTTTCTAACTTCTGATATTTATTAAGATTATTACCAATATCTAAATAATGAAGCTGACCTTTTCCTGTATTATTTAATTTCTTAATCAGTAGAATAATAGTAACCCCTGTCATAATATCAAAGATATTTCCGCCCTCTAATACAGACTGCTCCTTAGTTTTACCACGAATCCCACCTTTAAGATTTAATATATAAATATCAGAAAATTCTTCCAAGAGTGATTTTCTCATTCCGTCCATTGCATTCCCATCTATGAACGAATTATTTGTAATGAATCCAATCACACCATTATCTGAAATTCTATTCGATGACCAACGCATAGCACGGATATAGGAATCAAAAAGATTGTTCTTATTGGTCGCTGTTGAAGTTTTTACCCAAAAGGTTTGTAAACTGGAATCTAGTTTTTCATAAGCAGTCCTAATTTGATTTCCATCTTCATTTTTTTGTTTGGCAGAATACGGTGGATTGCCCATAATTACTTTGACAGGCACTTCTTGTTGACGTTTCAACCTTTCATCATTTGTTCTAAAGAAAGTATCATCTAACGTATCTTCTTGTTCAGTGGATTCAAAGGTATCAGTCAATACAATCCCTTCAAATGGTTTATACTCCTGATGATTCATCTCTGCAAAAGTGGATTCGATATTAATTGCTGCAATATAGTAACTTAATAACACAATTTCATTTGCATGTAATTCTTGCGTATATTTCCTCGTAATATCAGCTAAAGTTATTTCTCCCTTAGCCAATTTATCTTTTAGGTAATGTAATGTCCGAACAATAAAAGTACCTGTTCCTGTGAAGGGGTCAAGGATATGAACTCCTTCATCCTCAATAGCTTTTCCAAAGTGTTTTTTCAACACATCATCGACTGATTTAACAATAAAGTCAACAACTTCCACAGGAGTAAAGACGATTCCTAACCGTTGCGTGGTTTCTTTAAACCCTTTCGAGAAGAATTTATCATATAAAGTGATAATAATTCTTTGTTTTGCTTCTGCATTATCGATACCTTCAGCACGTAGTTTTACAGAATCATAAAACTCTTTTAATTCATCTTGTTCTTTATTAAATCCGCCAAATCTTGACAACTCTTCTACAATTTTATCCATTGCTTCAGAAACAGGATTATTATTCACAAAGCTATATTCACCAAAAAGAGCTTCAAAAATAGGAGCAGTAATTAAGTGTTGGGCTAACATTTCAATTGCTTGTTTTTCATCAATACTTTCATTGATATTATGTTGTAAACTCTTTAAAAACTTATCAAATTCAATGGCAGTTTGAGAATTTTTATCACTAATCATAATGGTTATTTGTTCAATATGACGTTGTGCTATTTTGGCAACATCTTCTGACCAATCTTCAAGGTATCTTCTATCTCCTACTTTTTTGACAACTTTTGCATAAATAGCATTCTCGATTTCTCCCCAATCTAACTCTAAAGAAGTTTGGTAAATGGTATCGTCCTTTTCACCAATTGTTGAAGTATTCTCCATATCTTCAACAGAAGGTGCTTCACCTATACCGATAACGTCCATATTTTCAGGTTTTTTTCTATTTAATTCCAGTTTATTAATCATTGCTGAAAAACGTTCATCCACTGAACGCAACGCATTTAAAATTTGCCAAACCGCTTCATACTTTTTATTGTTATCCAAAATTGATTCTGGGGTCGTTCCTTCTGGTATTACAATAGGTAAAATAATATATCCATACTCTTTATCTTTAAACTTACGCATAATACGACCCACGGCTTGAACAATATCAACTTGTGATTTCTTAGGTGCTAGGAAAATCACTGCATCTAAATTAGGAACGTCAATTCCTTCTGTCAAAAATTTCACATTAGATAGTACTCGTGTTTCATCTTCTGCAAAATCTTCTGATAGCCAATCTAAAGCTTCTTTCTTTTCTAAGGTATTCATTGCACCATCAACATGTCGAACATTTATGGATTGTTGAATGGTTTCGTTTCCTTCTAAATATTCATTGACTACTTCATTGAACTGGGAAGAAATTTTCTTTGAATTATTTATGGTATTAATGAAAGATATTGCTCGTTGCATAGGTTTTCCTTCAAAAATAGCTTCTTTATCTACACTGCTTCTTTTCATTAATCCGTTCCAAACACCAATTAGTTTGGAAACATCATCAACATCCAAGCCATTTTCACTATCAGATAGGACTTTCTGCATGTCTTTTTGAATCACTTTTTCATCGACTGCTAACACCATTACTTTGTAATCAGTCAAAATATCGTTTGAAACTGCTTGGCCAAATCCCAAGCGGAATATTTCTTCACCATAAATGTCTTTATTGTCCATTGATGACAAGATAATGCTAGAATCTTCTGCTTTTTGTTTTGCATCTGTTCCGTAAATTTTAGGCGTTGCTGTTTGATACAAGCGTTTACTTGCTTTGATATAGTTATTATTATGAACTCTTGTAAATACGCTTGCTTCTTCTCCTAAAGCCTTAGCTCCTGTTGTTCTATGTGCTTCATCACAAATGACAATATCAAATTCAGGAAACCCTTTTTCTTGTGCTTCATGTAGAACTTCAATAGATTGGTAAGTAGAATACACAACCGTTAAATCTCGTTGATTATTCTCTATTTTTTTATAGTTAGATAGTAATTTATCTGAATCAGTTGTCGCAGGAAAGCCAATATCTTTAGCAGATAATTCATCAGCGTTCTTCTTTTTAGAAGCGTTCCTATCACTTGTCACAGCAAAAGAGTGCATACTTAGTTCCGTGTCATTATTCCAACCAATCAATGTTTGACTCAATAATTGTATACTTGGCACTAAATATAAAACATTAAAGGTTTCTTTACTCGTTTGTTTAGCCATCTTTTCAACTAATTTTAAACTTGTAAAGGTTTTGCCTGTTCCCGGTGCCATAATTAATTGACCACGGTCATTTTCTTTAAAGTATTCAATTGTTAAATCAATAGCATCATTTTGATATGGTCTAGTTTTCTTCGTATTCTTTACTTTTACTTCATTCGGTCTACTTGGAATAAAAGATTCCCAATCAACTTGACTATTTCTTAAATCACTTAATCCAATTTGTGCAACTGGTTTTGATAATTGATTAATCGCTTCATCTGCATTACTACTCAATGAATCTGATGAATAAACAATAATTCCATCAGAATAATACGATTTTCCAAGTTCAGCTAAAAATGAATCAATATGTCTTTTGTATATTTTATTATCATAAAATTTAGCTTGAATAGCAGTCAATTCCCCTGTTGCTTCATTTCTTGCTACTAAATCAACCCCTGTATCTTTTTTGGGTATTACATATTCCTCTGGAACTTCATTTAATAACCAAACATCTGAAAATAAGTTTTTGTATGTTGGTTCATTTTTGAAATAAATTTGAGCAATTTTTTCAAAGAGAGTTCCCTTGTCTCTTTGAACTTCATTTGCTTGTTCTCTCGCTAATTGAATAAGTTCATCAAATGTCATTGTTTTTCTCCTTCAACAAGTATTATATCTAATTATAACAGTTTTATCGCAAATATTGGACAGTAAAAAAAGCCGGTCTAAGTAGACTAGCTTTATTGACTATAACATGATTAAACATTCCAACTATATCTTTTTCTTGATAATACTGTTTGCTAAAGTAGTCACTCCTAGAATAGCTACGCTACCTAAAGCAGTTCCAACTAAATTTCTTTTTTCCTTTAAGCTACGACTATGTTCCATACAAAATAAAGATTTATCTGATGGAACTTCTTTGTTGCAATTTGGATACTTACAAGTCTTAATTTTCGATTCTTTCATTTTCAGTCACGTCTGTCCTTTCATTATTATAAGTTGCTATGAGCACTTCAATTTTTGTAGACAAATCATTAGTTAATTCCTGAATTCTTCCATCATCACCCACGTGAGCATTATCTAATAACCACGCAATAGTTCTTCCGCTTTCGTTTTCTTTCATTAACACTTGTTTAACAAACGAGTGATAGTTTGTCAGTGTTGCAAATAAAGATTGTTTTTCTCCCAAAGCTGTATACGCTATTAGGTTTAGTTGGACTGCAGAATTTAAATATCCTAAAGATGTTTGCAATAAATTATCAATTCTACGTGCATCTTTTGATTTTGTTTTTGAATCAATTAAAAGAGCTGCATCTTCGTGAATAGAAAGCATTAGCTTGCTAATTGTTTCATTAGCAATTTTGATAGAACTAATCAATAGCTCTCTTTTGTTCGATTCATTCTCTGAAGCTAATCCTTCAACAACTAATTGTCTGGATGAAAAAAATCCCGCATATCTATCATTATACTGACCTTTCTCTACCCTTTGTATAATTTGATTTAATCCCTCAATTTGCTCTGAAATTGATGCTAACTGACCTTGAATTGCTGATAACTCTGGTAGAACACCTAACTCTTTTACAATTTTCTTATCAAGAGTAACAAAACTTTTATTTTCCCCACTTAAATTATCCTTAATGACAGCATATGTTTCACCTGTTTTTTTTCTTACGCCAAATGACCATTCTCCAGAATCTATCTTTCCCTTTGCAAAATCAGGTATCCTAGCTACGTATTCTGTTTCTTTCTGATTAGACAAATTTTCAATCAAACTCATTTCTGAAATATTTGAAAATAAACTGTTTTTAATTTTTACCGCTATCGATTTTGAAGCTATTCTTTGTAATGGCAATAATGAATAAGATGTAAAATCATAATTGTATAAATTTTTATCGATAACATTTACCAATAACGATGCGTCTTTAGGTAAAACAATTTCGAAATCTTTCATAATAACACCTACCTGATAATAAGTTGAATTACAAGCCACTAAGGTATTATTTAACAAGCTCCTTTAAATCTTGTTTCATCTTGGCAACTCTATTTTCATAAAACAATTCAAAATTTTCTATATCTAATTTGATATCTTCATCAATAAATAAAAATGAGTTATTCAAGTGATTGATTTCCATCCATTCTGACAAACTCTTATCTTTCTTCAAAATATTTTTTTCCTTATTTAATAATTGTAAATTTCCAATTTTATTCCAATTATTACCAATCCTCTCAATTTCTTCTTTACTAAAATGGTTTTCCATAAATGTTTTATTTTGAAATTTTGATTTTGGGTGAATATGGTCAATATCGAAATTTTGATTGAAATAATCTAAATCTGGATAGAATAAAGACAATACAAAAAATGCGTCATCAGAACCACATTGTACTTCAAATAAGCCTTCAATTATTGCATCATCAAAAGAATAATTTTTTGTAGGATTGCTTTTAGCACTATTGATTATTTCTTTTAAAGGAAAGACACCAGAGGAAGAGTCATCAATTATTTTACGAATTTCTCGAAGGATACTATCTGATTGCCCACCAAAAATACGTTTCAAAAACACTAATAATAACCATTTTTTCATAAGTTGAGAATTGGCGTTTTGCGTGTTGGAATCTAAGAATCTATTTTTTATAACTTCATCCTCAAGTTTGTTTTCATAGATATAATAAACAATTGGTATAGCAGCATTTTTAGCAGGAAACGTTCTGTTTTCAAAACCCAATCTATAGAACATCTCAAAAGCATTAAGAATTGATTTACGAATCCTTTCCCAATTAGTTTTAATTTTATTAATTACATCTTCATTAAAATTTTTCACTCTACTCTTTATGTCATCTGCATATAAAACTAACATATTTTTCAAAATGAAGTCTATTGTGATAGAAAAATCACCGAACTGGTTAACTTCTCTAATTAATTCCTCAAAATTTTCCCTCGCATCAGACCAATGAACTGTTAAAAAAGACATCAACAAATCTGAAAAAGTAAGTTTCGTCCCGCCATCATTAGTTCGAATAAAAATATCTAATACCTTATCAAGATTTTGTTCATCTTCCAAGTAATAATTTAAAACTTTTTCTTCGTTGATAGTCTCATATAACAGATTTAATATATCTTTGGAGTATTCATTATTTTCTAAACCCACTTTTTCTAAATAAGAACATCGATTTTTTTCATCTGACAAGCCTAAAATACTTCCTACTTCAAACCAATATTTTTCACCTAATTTATTTTCTTTCTCTACTTTATCTCTACGTAAAAATTTGAATTCATATTCTTTATCAATTTTTGTTTCTTGCTTATAGGTATTTTTTATATTTAAGTATAACTTCATTGGAGGAAAATTGTCTTCATTGTCCACCCATCGTTTGTGATTTAATTTAACTGCATAGCTTCCTTTTAGTCCAATATATAAGCTGTTCAACCTCTGTTGTCCATCAATTACTGCAAAAAAATTGTCTGTTCGTCCCATAGAATTATAATATTCATTCATTTCTCCAAAACGTTGTTTATATTTTCTCAAAAAAGAATAAAATCTATAATTATTTTTTATTTCATCTGAAGTAATTTGCCATAACATTAACGAATTTATAGGATACTTTCTCATGATACTATCAAACAATGATTCTATCTGCTCTGGGCTCCATACAAATTTTCTTTGGATAGCAGGTAATAGATAAATATTTTTGTCTATATTTTCAATAGCTTCTTTGATAGTAATTAACGGTTGAAATCCTCTTTCCACCATATCATATCTCCTTGCATAGTTGACTTATTTTTTAATCTGTGAGTGTATTTTTTGAATTATCACAATAATAAAGAACAATATTTTAGAGAATACGGTTCCATAATCAAATAACAAGTAAAATTACTCTATTTTATATTCCGTTCTTCTAAATTTTCCAATCATACAATATTATCTCAAACTTATAAGAAAAATCAACTTAAAATAGATATAAAAAACTCGTATAATCCATACTTTTCTTACTATTAACTTAAATTAATATTCACAGAAGCCAGACCACACTTCCTCTCTTCTAAAAATATATTCAAAATCTCCAGAATCGATTGTATGCTGCCTGAATTACATTCTAAGCGTTTCTAAAATATTAAGTATTAATTTATCAAGAATAAATTTTAAAACTCCTAAGCAATAACACAGGCTATTTAAATTCCATACTACGTTATTTTAACACTACATATCTAAACAAAATAAAAATATAACTTTACCTATATATTCTAAATATGAAGATAGTTCTAGTTGATTTCAAAAAAACAAATAATTCAACTAAAGCAACAATGAATTATCACTATTTCATTATATAAATATATCTAGAGCGTCAATTTTAGCTATTTTACTGAACCTAGATAGTGATATTAAGTAAGCAAGATATCTCTTGCCGGCACTAAAAAATAAATACTGATATATCAATTTTTTACAGCCATTTTTATCAGTGTTTCTAGAGATAAACTATAAAGATTTTCTTATCTCGCACTTTTTCTTTTTTTAAGTTACTATTATACTAACAAAAAAACAAATAGAGAGTTGGAACATATAATGAATACTCACAAGATGCAATTTGGATGGATTATCGAAGCTCCTAATTATTTGTCGATACTAACAAATAAAGATGAATTAGTTGCTATTGTTTCTGAATATACTACTTTTGGCGACAATCAATCATTATTAATTACGTTGTCAGAAACATCTGCTAAAGTGGCAGTAACTCCTCATTATATTTCTTCTTTAACGATTTCAACAGATAAAAAGATTAAAATAACTACCTCGCCATTCTATGAACAACAAATAGTTGAAATTAAAAAAATGAATTCTGATGGTCAAATTATAGATTAATACTTCTCAAATCTTATTGACTATTAAAAATCATTAGTAATTTCTTTGCTTAAAATTCAAAATCAATTTTATGCTGCTTAAATTGCGTTTTAAGCGATTATACATTTTTATGTATAAAATTGTATAAAATTAGTCGAAAGTCATTTTCAAGACACTAAGGGATGAAAGCAGACTGTTTAAAATGTATTTAACGTTATTTAAACACCTAGACATTTAATATAGAAAAAAATATATCATTAAAGATATATTACTGATATGATGATGTTTAAGGCTGATTCCCTAAAAGGATATTCAAACTACAATTTATGATTAATTACCACTAACTTGTTATATCAGGAAATAGAGAGAGCAAATTTTAGCTATATTACTAAACATAAGCACATCTATTAAGTAAGCAAGATTCAATCTTGCTGAAACTCAAAAATACAAACACATATATATCAACGTTTTGCAGTTATTTATATCACACTATTCTTTAGTGTAAATAAGTTTTTGAGTATTTATATATGTGAAAACAAATAGTTTTCCCCTAGTTTTATTGACTTTTATAAACATAAACGTTTGATACCTCTAGAGGGAATATAAAAAGTGCGTATTGGTCTTAGAAAAAACACGTAGTTTACTATTGATTTTATTGGCTTTTATAAGCCTCCTCATTAGATACCTCTAGAGGGAATATTCCTTATAGAGGTATCTAATGATTTCTATTAATTTCGTCAGTATTTCTAGGGGTAAACGATAAGAATTTTCTTAGTTCAATACGCAATTTTGAATTGATACAAAAAGAGATAATATTCTTAATACATAGAAATAATCCTTATTATCAATGGTTTCTAATAGAAAAGACAGATAGTACTCTCACTATCTGCCTAGAATATCTCTTTTATAAATAACAACTTTAGATGTATAGCTCTCTTCGATATTAAATTTTTGATATAACTCTTTTGTTAATCTCTCTCTTTCTAAATCATATTTATTGTATACATCTACTCGAATTTTCTGGAATTTCCTCTTAGTATCGTTTATTTTCAACCTTCTCGCTTTGGCTAACTTAGAAATAACATCTTTTTCGTATACATATCCTTTTTTTTCTATCTCGTTCATGATAATTTTAACAGCTGTTTTTTCTAACTTCTCACTTGCTTGACTTATATTACTATTGGTCTTACTCATTTTAATCATTTTTCGTTGAATAAGTGGTTCATAGGATTGTGGAAAATCTTGATACGCTTTTTCTTCCCCAAATAATCTATATACTAACTCGTAACTTAGACTACCGACCGTTACTTTATTTTCCCTCAAAATTTTAGCTATTCCTTCACTATTATCTTTATTTTCATCAGTTAAGTTCGTTGGTTCATAAATATTACTAGTCCTTAATTTATTACTGTCTTTCTTTTGTTCCAATATCAAATTATTAAATATATTTTCAGGAATTTCAGCTTCTGGTTTCTTTTTAACCACTTCAGTTACAATCATGTGATACAGAATTTGTCTTGTCCTATCAATACTTATTTTCTTTTTATTGGTAGCTCTAGCTAATTGCTTAGCTAAATTGTTAATACTATAGTAATTTAAATACCGTAACTCTCCATTCTCGTCAGTATATACATAGTCATACATAAAATCTAAAATAATAGGAATTTCTACTTGGTATCTACTAAAGTATTTATATAATTCAGGATAGTTTTCTTCTAATTCTCCTGATTGTAATTCTTTTTTAAATTTTTGGGCGTTAAATTTACTTTGACCTAGTTGTGAAGTGTTTGTTACGGTCGAGCCAGTAAGTTCTACTAATAAATTAACTACTTCAATTGAAGATATTTTTAAATATCTTTCAAGTAAAGAAATAATATTCCCACAATAAGGATGACTTTCACTAAAACATTTATATAAGAATATCCCATATTTTTCAGCATAAAATACTGATGCACTAGGTTCTGACTCTTCATGAAAAATATCAAAAAACGGATTTTCATTAGGTAATTCAAGAAATTCCCTCATATCTAACGATTTAAAGTAATTCATCGCATTATAATCATCAGGAAATTCTTGTTTATAATTGTCCCCTAACTTCTCTTTCACAATATCAAATCTACCTAATTTTAATAATTCATAATTAGGTATAGAATCATCAATCATTTCACCACTTATAGCTTTGACCTCTTTAGAAATATCTGTATTTCTTACCTCTGCTAATTTTGTAGTATCTAACCGATTATCCCAATCAATCACTTCATAGCCACTATTGCTTCCAAAAAATAATCTATTGGTTTGACCAACGCTACTATCTGCTTGTGGATACTTTTTAAATAAAGATTGATAAATCTGTTCTATCACTTGGTTCTCAGTCACCAATTTGTCTAAATGAAAGACCACTCTAAATTTATCAATTTCAGAATATATATCGCTAAATGTTCGATAGATAAAACTAGCATTCTCCTGCATAAAAGAATCGGCTTCTAAATCTTCAATCGTATATAAATTATTCTCATCCTTGTTATCAAAATCTAACATTACAACTTCTTGTCCTACTATTGGTGTCATTTTTGATAACTTATTCTCTGATAACTCCGCTAACACAACGGTTTTTCCATTTACAGACAATTCTTCCGCAAACTCTTGAATAGTCATTTCTCTTAGATTATTTAAAATAGTATTAGAAATCTTCTTTACTTTGTATTGGTCTGGTTTTTCTTTATTTAAAATATTACTTAAATACACTTTCATACTCACTATCCTCCAACATTAACAATCTACCATACTTTCTAACGATTATTTTTTCTAATAATATAGTTTTTTCTTCTGTCAATCCACGTCTCCCTTTTCGAAAATTGTGCAAGTTTTGGTTATGAATACCGATTGCCTTAGAAAACACAGTCATTTTAACTCCGTAAATTTTATCTAAGATATGTAGCAAAGCTTTTACCTTTTCTTGTTTCTCAATCAATTCCTCTTCTGTTAATTTTTTTACATTCATATATTTATCCTCCATTAATTATTTTATTAATCATTGTTGCCGGACTATATCATCATTTCAATCTGAAGTAAAGTAATTCTGTCACAATCGGACACTAAAAAATAATTAGTGGCTTTTTATCAAAAATCGTCTTTTATAACCTCCCTTTTTCTACGACTTTTTTAAATAGATAAAAAGAACTTAATAACCTTGATATATCAAGGTTTATTCTAATTATATATATATCTACATACTAAAAAAACACCTCTCAGATTCATTTAAGCGTAGAATTACCCACAAAAATTTTTTCGTGTCGTTTGAGAGGTGTTTTTTCAAAAATAGTGCTTTAAAACGTTGATATAACAATAATCTATTAAATCTGTCAACAAAGAGAAAACCATTGATAAATAAGGCTTTTTAAAGGGTCATTTTTTAAGTGACTTTTTACAAAAATTTTAAGATATTTTTTACAAAAAAAGAGACATGATTTTACTCATATCTCTTTAAACAATTCTTTTTCTTTAGTGGCCATATGTTTATCCCAAAGTAACTTCACAAGTTCATCAGATACTAATAAACGTTCCTGCTCTTTTTCTGAACACTTGGTAAACTCTTTATATAATTCATTGGCTATACTGTTTACGACTATCTGTGAAATTGTCACATTTGCTTTATAGAAAGTTCTTTTCACTTTATGGAGGACATATTTTTTCTGAACTAATTTATCCATTGACTTTCAACACGCCTAAACTTTCATTTGCCTTTTCTCGATAACTGGCTAGATTGTCATTAGTTAAAGGGGATATATAAATATATTCTGTTTCTTCTAATACATTCCCTTTTTCATCAATAATACTATATTTACCATCTTCAGATACTGTCATCGCTGATAATCCATTGTCGTTATATTGTTGAATAGTATAGGCAAATGGTTCTTTGATAATTTCACCAGTATTTACATTAATCAAACCATATTTGTCATCTTTTGCTAATTTATATGGAGCAATGCCATTAACATTAGGCTTCTTAATTTCAAAGGCAAACGGTTCTTTAATAATTGTTCCATCGGATGAAATAATCCCTTTTTTTCTTGGTGTAAAATCAATACTAGATGGGGTCGAGCCATCAGGTGTTACTTTTTCATTTAAATCTTCAAAAACATAGTTTTCTGCTTCACCAATATCTCCTAAAAATTCACCGTCACCAATTGGTGTTTCAATGCCATAATCAACAAATTTAACAATTTCTATATTTGATGGATAATTGTAACTTGTATCAGAATCTAAATCATAAAATGTCCAAATCGCAGGGTCATCAACTAAACCACTTGTATACTGTCTGATAAATAGACGATTTTTATCGTTTATATTTGTTGCTGTATCTAATTTGACTGTATTGATTGTTTTAGTGGCTATATCTTTTTCACCACTACGGCTATCACCACTGTCTTTCAATTTTGCATCATAAATCTGAACAGAAGTATCATTAACTGTCTTGCTATCATTCATTTGGTCCAGAAGTGTGAAATAGCCATTTTTATTTATATCGCCTGACATACTACCATGTGCGGTTGAAAATCTCTTTTCTCTATATCCGTTAGCTAAATAATTAATTGTAACTCCTGACCAATCACGATAAGGAATAATTTCATATTTCCCAGAAGTTAATGTATTTATTGACACATCATTATCAACTGTTCGTTCTCCTAAACTAGTCTTTGCCAGTTCAGCATTTTCATCTAAATAAGTAGAATAAATTTCATATTCATTCACATTATTTTCTATTACTGCTGTTCCATTTACCTTTTTTGAATAACCTGTTTTCAAGGAATGTGCCAGTTCATCTCGTTTCTTATCAGCATTTAAAATGGAATTTTTTTCCTTTAATGATGTATCATAAATTGTCCAATTATACGAACTGTCATCTCCAGTTTGACCGATTACTAGTTCATTTTGAACATAAATCGTATCGTAATCTGTCGCTGTTTTTGATTGAATAATTGATTCTTTTTCTTTAGTATGGGTTGTTGATTCTACTGTGGATGATTGAACTTCTTTACTATCTTTAGTATCTTGCACTTTCCCACACGCACCTAACACACTAAATAATAGTAAGCCAAGACTTGCCATTTTTACCCATTTTTTCATTTTATTCACCTCTCCTGTTATTTTTTATTTACTTTCACACCAATGAACAACGCTACTGCGATAAAACAAAACAAGAAAATCGGATGATTCATCAAAAATTTAAATCCTAAAATTAAGATACCTATAATAATTGCAAACCCAATTAACCAGCTAACACATCCAACCAGACAACCACCTTCATCTTTATCGGGAACTTCTACTGCATCTTGAATAATTATTTTTACCCCATCTTTTAATGCCATTTTTTCAATCCTTTCTCTTCTTTTGCTGCGTGAATCAAACGTTCGTTAAAAACAAACAAAAAAGGCTGATATTTCCGAATACAAAAATTCAGATTTATCAACCATTCTATGTATTTATATTTTTTTGTGCTTCATCGGTAACAAACGAACGTTCATTACCGGCAATCATTATATCAGATTCTATCTAATGATGAAACCATCATCTGGTTAACTGATACCGTTTTTTTATATTATATACTGTTTTAACACAAACGTCACATTTTTCTGCAATTTCTTTTTGCGTTAAATCTGTTTCTACATATAACTTTTTAATTTTATGAATCGTTCTTTGGTCTAAACCTTTATTGCCTAATTGTACCCCATTTTCTTTTAAAATTGCTAATGCTTCTTTGGTTCGTTCAGATATATAGTCTGCTTCAAGTTCAGCAATCGCTGAAAGTATTGTAAAAATAACCTTTCCCATACTTGTTGACGTATCAATATTTTCTTTAATACTGATTAAATTAATTCCTCTTTCTTGTAATTCACTCATAATGTTGACCAGCTGTTTAGTAGAACGTCCCAAACGGTCGATTTTATAAATCACTAATGTATCTCCTTGTTCTAACACTTTCAGAACTTTATTTAGCTCTTTTCTATTTTCTTTCCGACCACTCACTTGTTCAACGAAAAAAGAATCAATTGCATAACGATTAAGAGCTTCTTTTTGAACCTCTACTCCTAAGTTTTGATTATTCTTACTAGTCCGAATGTATCCAATTATTTTTGTCATAATAGTTTCCTCCCTTCTTTTATAAATTTTAGTTTATTTTAAAATACCTATTTTACCTATAAAAAATACCGTAACATTCTTTCAATGCTACGGTATTTGAAACGCATTTAAATATAGAGGTTATTTAAAATGGTTATCGTCAAGATACTTATATTATTACATCCTGATAAGAAGTTGTCGAGTAAATCACTTGTGCCTTTACTTTTCTATTATTATTCAGAAAACACCAAAAAAGCTCTTATAATAAAGGAATAAGCAAAATTAAAAACACTCTATAAAATTGATTTCTGATAGGTACTTGCTATAATTTATACTACAATAAAATAACAAAAAGGAGGTCATTTTTTATGACAAATGGAACAAGTCAAGGACTATTTATAGTTGTTGCAATAATTATATTTGGTATTTTTATAGCTATTAGCTATTTACTATTTAGAGATACTTTAAAACCTAGTTTATCGACAATATTTACTGACAGTTTAGAGCAAGCAGAAGGTAACTTAACAAGAGAGACTCCTTCCCCTCAATATCCAAAAATTACAGAAGAACAAAAGTACGTTAAAATTAGAAGTGAAAATAATAGAACAGGTGAAACAGAAATCTGGGTTGAAATTTCTCAACTAGAAGATGGAACGCTATCTATAGATAAGAGTTCTAATTATAATGGAGATTATCTATACGGAAATTCTAAAATGACTGGAACATTAGTATTTCCAGATAAGATTCATGATATCCCAGTTACAAAAATTAAAAATAATGCTTTTCAATCAACCAATTTAAATGGTAAGATACAATTTCCAAAATTCTTGACGGAAATAGGGAGTTCTTCATTTGAAAAATCTGCACCAACCTCAGTTGTTTTCAATGATGGTTTAAAGGTTATTGGCGATAGTATTTTTAGTAAAGCATACTCCTCTTTTGAAATAAATTTACCTGATTCTGTAGAACATATTGGTAATAATGCGTTTAGTACTGTTATGAAGCTTCGTGGAGAATTAAAACTTCCTGAAAATCTAAAAACAATTGGTAGAGGGGCATTTGCAAATTCAAATTATTCAGGGGAATTAATTATCCCTAAAAATGTAGAAAGTATAGAGAGCTTAGCTTTTCCAATTACTAAATTTAGTAAAGTAACTATAAAAAATCCTAACACAAAAATAGCTAACAATAGTATTAAAATGCAGGATGGTACTTGGTTTTCACGTTAATTTCAAAACTCCTTTGATAATTTGTCAAAGGAGTTTTGTTATTAATTACATTTTTTGTCAACAAATTTTATACATAACGTTCAAATTTCCATCACCAAAATAACGATGCTATAATAGAATTATAGGGAGCGTAAAAAAGGATAGTTACGAGATGGATACTTATAAGAATTAATATTTTTTTATTAAAAAATGAACCCCTACGTTAACCCTACATTTCGTAGAATACATAGTTTGCATAAAGCCTTCACGGACCCTACGTATTCCCTGCACATCTAATTTTCTCTTAAGTATCCATTTTTTCTATGAAATCATCAAAATATGATTTAAAACATTGCTAAATCAACTTTTTTAACAGATGAGAACTTTTTGAAAACTTTTAAAATTGAGGCTGCTTTTCAAAAAAATCGAATGGAAACCTCCACAAAATTTTCAAAACACGAGCTGCCAAAAAAAATTTTCCATTTTATAATTCATTTTGAACACTAAAAATCCATCATAAGTTTGATGGAAAACTCTACTCTTCATCTAACTAAAAATCGATAGTTTAAAGAGTAGAAAAATTATAACTAGTAAACGAAAAAATAATCGGAGGGAGTGAACATGAGTAAACAAACAGTCAACATAAGAGCCATTGACACAGAGGAGTTATTTCAAATTATCCACGCAAGTAATGGTATTTATCAATCTACTTTAGTCAAACTTCTACAATGTAATAGAACGAGCCTTGAATCACGTCTAAAAACTTTAAAACAGAATGAACTCATTCATAAAAAGAAATCAAATAAATACTTCTGTTATACGAATAAGTATGATTTTCAAAATATCCAAGCATTAGATAAACAAACAGAGCTAGTTTCATTGTTTATTGAGTTAGGTTTTTATACAAGTCGCATTCAAGTATTAACAAATGAAAAAAAACAAAAACAACTGTATCTCTCGGTTTTTACTTTAGGTAACCGTCTGTATAAGTCTTCTGATAAGTTAAAAAATCAAACAAGAGACTATCATAACATGCTAGGATATAATAGTCAGAAGGAATTTTTTACTCAATTTAGAAACAATAGATTTACTTCTTTTCCTGTTAAAATTTCAAATATTGACCAGTTGTATACCGATAACTACTTCACAACGAGTTTAGATGTTCCTGAAATTCTAGTAATTCCAACCAAAAAAGTATTATCTTCTATTGAATCAAAACTAAAAGATGTATCCTATTCCAATAGAGTAAACAAAAATACTGAATTTATTCGAGAAGATATTCTTATTTATATTTCCTCAGAGCAAAAATTACTTTATTTCTTTAAAAATAGTCAATATCAATATGAATCTAAAGAAATTACTACCCCTATTGATTTTTTCTATTATTTAACTAAATATTCTTACTCAAAAAATTCAATTTATTCGTCAAATGAGTCTAAAGATTTAACAGATGCAATAAATTTATATCGAATCAGTCTTTCCAATAAACGAAAATTTAATACAATTAATAAAAAATTTTCCAAACAAAAAGCACAATCTTAATTGACTGTGCTTTTTTGATTATTGAAATGGATTAAAGTTATCTAGACTTGATTGAATCTCCTCTTCTTCAATACCTATATATTTTAAAGTAACACTTTGCGAACTATGATTTAGAATTTTCATCAACGTAGTTAAATCTTTCGTTCTCTTGTAATAAAAATAAGCAAATGTTTTTCTTAATGTATGCGTACCAACGTAATCCAACTCTAACAAATCAGCAGTTTTTTGCATGATTTTATAATACTGATGGCTTGCCAAATGTTTCGTATTATCTCTAGGCGATGGAAACAACCATTCACTTTCCCCAACATGTTCTTCATCCAGATATTTAATGATTTGATTCGTTAATTGCATTAGATTAAGCGTTCTTTTCTTCCCTGTCTTTTGTTCAATAATATCCGTTTTCAACTTACCTTTTACATCTTCAACTTTCAGATTCAATATATCTGAAATTCTTAATCCCGTAAAAACCCCAAAAGTAAAAATGGTATAGTCTCTTTGCCCATGTTTATTTTTTAACAACTCGTTTGAAAATTCTTTTAAAACTTCTGTTGACTTAATCGGTTTTACATTAATAATTTTTTGTGCCATAACGAACCTCCATGATTAATTATTCATGGATACTTTCTATCTCATACATATTAAAACTATCCATCTTTACCAAAGTCCAATCATAGGCGTTGATAGAATAGGTTTTCCGATGGATAGAAATGTAAGAAGTATCCATTTGAGGTCCTTTATAGCATCGTTATTGGAACCTTGCAAATTTGTAGAACATGAAAAGCTGACGCTAAATCTTATTTACTAATAACTTTTTTACTTATGAGAGTATAAAAATGATTGCAAACACTCTGGTGTAATAGCATACTGTGATAATTCCGTTAATTTATTACTAGTAATTGTTAAATGAATGCTTCTTTTCATAACCCCACTAGTCTCTCCGTCATGAATTCTATGATTTTCATTTTTAATATTTTTGTTTTCTTTTTCTTTAATAAATTTTAAAACACTAACAAATATATCCAATTGATTTTTTCCTCTGAAGTCATTCCAAAAATTTTTTCTTTTAGTAAAAAATTTCTTAGCATTGTCAACCTGAATATCATTTACTTCTAGCTTCTCTCTCATTTCTTGTACTGTAGAATCATATTTTTGATGTTTAACCAATCTATGTTCTTCAAGTTTAAAGAGATACTTTGTTGGATAATCAGACAACTTTAAAACACTATTAGAAATTCCATTTTCCCTTTTTATCTTTCCTAAAGCATTGTATTCTAAAATACCTTCATTAAATGATTTAAAGATGCTCTCCATTAACTGCTTATACTCATTAAATTTTTCTGTATCTTTCTTCACACAAAATTCTACGCTGAGTATATCTTGAAATGTTTCCATATTTACATATAAATTTTCAATTGAATAACAGGGTGTAACATATAAGTCATTTTCCTCACTTTGTTGAAAGTCATAATCTCTATCTACAAAAAACATTAATTTTAATTTATCATAGCTAGTATTGCCTCTAAGTTTTTTATATAATTTTAATACGTTTTTCTTTCCATTAGAATCATAGCATCGATAAGTACCCTTACCCAAATATTGTTGAAAACGTGAATGATAATATTTCTCATCTTCACCTTCTATAAAACAAAAATATGTGTAATCACTATGCCTATATTCATTAATAAATTCTTGAAAAACGGCACCAAAGACTTCATTTTTAGATTCTTTCATCTCTGTTAATAAATCACTCATAAAAGTCAGAAACCACCTTCACAACTTTCTCTATTTCAGATACTTCATCTTCTAATTCATTATCAAAGATAAACGGAGAATGCGTTACAGCAATTAATTTCTCACATTTATCACTTTTAATAATATCGGGTAAAAGTTTTCTTTGCCATAATATAGAAAGTGATAATTCTGGTTCATCAATTATAATAATTGTTTTTTCTTCTAGTTGTAAATATAACTGTGAGAAGATTGAAACTATCTGTTTTTCACCTGAAGACAACTCTTCCAAAGATATTTTTTTCTCCTGAAGGTCTCTTTTTAAAAATACATCAACAGTTAAAGTGCTTTCATCATAATAAAAATATTTATCTGTAAAATAGTTGTTACAAGTATTAGTAAATTTCTTTATCTTATCATCGTATACTTTCTGATTTTCATAGTTTTCTATTAATTTATTCAATAAATTAAGTAAATAATTATAGTGTGGTTCATTATAGAAAGACTCATTTTGAATTAACCTTAAAATTTCATTTTTATCGCTAGTATCAATTTGGGTACCAACTCTTTCAAGAATAATCTCAACAACTTCACTATCCAAGGCTTCTTTTGAAATTACTAAATTATCAGCACTTATGTATTGTTTTAACAACACTCCTGTCATTTCAGAAAAGTCTCTCATGGCTTCTTGACGTATATTATCTAAAATAGTATCTATTGCTTTTTGAACATCAGACATACCGAATCTTATTAGAATTCCTGAATCCTCAATTTTT
Source organism: Enterococcus sp. DIV0712 (assembly GCF_050554855.1). Lineage (NCBI taxonomy): Bacteria > Bacillati > Bacillota > Bacilli > Lactobacillales > Enterococcaceae > Enterococcus > Enterococcus sp. DIV0712. Next base: position 444,256 of record NZ_CP187333.1, on the reverse strand, counting down.
TCAGAATCAAATTCTTTAAATTCATTCTCAATACGCCTATAGGTTGGTAAATATAATAAATTATTGTTCTGCAATAAACCTCCTAAATTTTTATCGAATTTTATTAATTCAGAAAAAATTTCTTTCCTACTTAGACTTTCTGTTTCGCCATTAACAAAAAGGTTATAGTCTGAATTTTTCATGTTATTTATCTCGTCAAGTAGTCTCAACTGTTGTTCAATATTAAATTCCAAATGAGTTTTCCTATTAATATTTTTTTTAAATTCAACTAACTGTTTTTTCCTAGAATTATACTTTTTATTTTCAAAATATTGTACTAGTTCTAAATTTTCATATTTTAAAGATATTTCTTTACCACTACTCGTTTTTATTGTTATTTTTTTAAAATCATATTTTGTAAGTTTTGCGTATTCTTTTTTCAAAAGAAAGTAAATAATGTTCAAAATTGTCGTTTTCCCTAATCCATTCTCTCCGACAAATAAATTCGCTTTTTTATCTAAAGGAATACTAACATTATAATATCCATGAAGACCCTCTATATCTATCTGTTTCAAATTTATTCCTTCATATTCATTCTTTTCTTGCATGATATACTCACTTCCTGACTATTTTTCTATATTCCCATAAAAAACTCTCTTATATTATAAAATAACTTGAAAGAAAAATCTAAACAAATTCACTTTCAGTATTGAACATTGAAGCAAAGGTATATTACGGTTTATACAAGCGAGTTCAATAAAAGTACGTCTCTCTAAAAAAATAAAATACACTAAAATCCAACTCAAATTAGCAAAAAAACAAATATATTATCTTACTTTTTGAAATAAAAAATCCAAATAAATTTTGATATTTTTTTCATTAAGTATCGCCCATGTGCTCGGGTCAGGATAGTATTCTAAGGGGGTCCGCCTTTCTTCTTCCGTTTGTAAGAATAAGAATGGTTCATATCATCAGACTAACTACATAACTAGCCTGTCTCTCGGCGATTTAACGAGCTATAGTTATAGTAAATAAAAATTAATGGTTATAGCTAATGATTGAACTAATAATTAATTATTATACTGATACATGATAGATTTCAAAGAGAAAACAGACTGTTATTGTGTATGATATATTATTTTATCTTTAACTCACGAATAGTTCAAGGTTACTCAAGTATTTTATTAAAATCAAAAATTATTGGAAAACTATACTATAATAAAATTGACTTTCAATAGGTGTTCTTATCAAGTTTTATAGATATAAATTTACTATTTACCTCAAATTCATCAAAGTACTCGTTTTAATAGATTTCTCTATAAAATCTTCACTATTTAACGTCTGAACATATCTTTGAGTCATTTCAATTGAACTATGCCCCATATTTAAACTTAACGTATAAATATCTAATCCGTTCCGTAATTGCATACTTGCATAAGTATGTCTTAACGTATGACCTGAAAAACGGACACAATCTCTTATATCAATTTGCTTCTTTATTTCTTGCATAATCTGCCAAATACTTTTTTCATTCAATTTTTTACCTAAATTACTGACAATAAAAAGATTTCCTTCTAACAGCCCATATTTTCTTTTCTTAATTCGTTGATATTTTATTATTTCTTTTTTGAGAATTGGACTGACAGCGACGGCTCTATCCTTATTATTTTTTGATTTTCTAATAATGATTTGATTATTCATAATATCTTCATCTCGTATCTCGCAAACTTCGCTAATCCTCAACCCACATTCAATCATCAACATCAATATCACAACATTTCTTTGTGCTATATGTTTGTATGGGTGTTTTTTAGCAACTGTCAGCATTTGTTTAATTTCATAATCATTCAAAGGATAGATTACTTTTCTTTGTTCTTTTAATCTTTCAATATCAACAAACGGATTATAGTCAATATATTTTTCAATTAACATATAGTCAAATAACTTCTTTAATCTGCTAACACTTACATTGATTGTCGATGCTTGCATTTCTTTTTCTTGCATATCTATTATCCAGCTTTTTATATGTTTCTTTTCAAGCTGTAGCGGTTCAACATTTATTGATTTGAAAAAATTTGCTGTGTTTCTCAATTTTGATTTATAATTTTTGATTGTTATTTTTGAAAAACCTCTCACTGTAATATCCATACAAAATTCTAAAATAATATCCTCCCAGTTCATAGAAAAAAGTCCCTTCTTATCAAATTTTGATAAAAAAGGACTTCATGCAAACCAACGCATCTTAATGGATTTTTGCTGAAGATGCGAGCTTCAATCTTCTAAAGATTCAGCTACTGATTGATTACAAATTAATTTTACATCAAACTTTTCAGTTCAACATCTGGATATTTATCCGCAAACCAGCGTTCCGCAAATTGGTTTTCAAATAAGAACAATGGTTGGTCGAAGCGGTCCCGTGCCAAAATGTTTCGGCTAGAGCTCATGCGTTCATCTAAATCTTCTGGATTAATCCAGCGGGCAATTTTAGAACCCATTGGCGTCATTACCACTTCAGCATTGTATTCATTGGACATTCGGTATTGGAAAACTTCAAACTGCAATTGACCTACTGCGCCAATGATATATTCTTCTGTTAAATATGTTTTGTATAATTGAATGGCTCCTTCTTGAACCAGTTGGTAAATTCCTTTATGGAAAGATTTTTGCTTCATCACGTTTTTGGCAGTCACTTTCATGAATAATTCAGGTGTAAATGACGGCAACTCTTCGTATTGAACATTCATTTTCCCTTCATACAAAGTATCGCCAATTTGGTAATTTCCTGTGTCATACACGCCGATAATATCGCCTGCAACAGCTTCTGTGACGTTTTCGCGGGCATCCGCCATAAATTGCGTCACGTTACTTAATTTGACTTTTTTGCCTGTTCTACCTAAAGTCACGTCCATGCCTCTTTCAAAAACACCTGAACAAATTCGAACAAAGGCAATTCGATCACGATGGGCTGGGTTCATATTCGCTTGAATTTTAAAGACAAAGCCTGAAAATTCTTTTTCGTAAGGACTTACTTCGCCACCCTCTTCTGTTTTATGCGCATGTGGCGCAGGCGCAAATTGTAAGAAGGTTTCTAAAAATGTTTGAACCCCAAAGTTTGTCAAAGCAGAACCGAAGAAGACTGGCGTTTGATCACCACGAGCGATTTTTTCCTCGCTAAATTCATCGCCTGCTTCTACCAATAACTCAACATCTTCCAACACTTGTTGATAAACGCTGTTATTGTGCAATGGTAAATCGCTTGGGATATCGCCATCTTTTAAAGGAATAAAACGCTCCCCACCATTATTTTCTGGACGATATAATTCCACACGTTCATTATAAATATCGTATAGACCTTCTAGGCCTTTTCCCATACCAATTGGCCAGTTCATTGGGTAAGATTCAATATCCAATAGTTCTTCCAATTCTTCTAAAAGTTCCAATGGTTCCCGTCCGTCACGGTCCAATTTGTTAATAAAAGTAAAAATTGGTATACCACGTTTTTTAACAACTTGGAAAAGTTTTTTCGTTTGTGCTTCAATCCCTTTGGCACTATCAATAACCATCACAGCACTATCCACGGCCATTAAGGTCCGATACGTATCCTCTGAGAAATCCTCATGCCCTGGGGTGTCCAAGATATTAATCCGTTTGTCTTGATAGTCAAATTGCATCACAGAACTCGTTACCGAAATTCCCCGTTGTTTTTCAATTTCCATCCAGTCAGATTTGGCAAAGTTCCCTGTTTTTTTCCCTTTGACTGTTCCAGCTTGGCGGATGGCGCCCCCAAATAATAATAATTGTTCAGTAATCGTTGTTTTCCCAGCATCCGGATGGGAAATAATCGCAAACGTACGGCGACTATCGACTGCTTCTTTTTGATTGATCGTCATAAAAATCTCCTTATCACTTGTGATGTTTATTTATTTATTTTCTTCAGCATAATTTTTGATTAACCTTTGCTAGTATATCATGTCAAGCCATGAGAATAAAGAGCTGCTGTTGGCTGTTTTTTAAAAGGAAAACCTGTGACATTAGTCAAAACGACTGATGTCACAGGTTATTTTTAACGTCTTGGTTCGTCATCTTCCATTTCTTTACGGAAAAAACGACGATTTTCTTCTGGTTCTTCATCGACAGTTTCTTCATCGTAGAAATGAACGCGTAAGACTAGCAAACGTGTGCCTTCCATTTCTTCAGCAGTTAACTTAATATTGCCCACTTCAAAAGAAGGTTTTTCCCCTTCATCAGGAATGGTTCCTAATGCTGTAATTAAGTAACCTGCCATTGTATCAACATCGCTCATGTGTAAATCTGTTTCAAATACTTCATTAAATTCGTCAATTAACATGCGTCCTTGAACCAAATATTCATTGTCGGCCACTTGTGTATATAAATTTTCTACTTCATCTGTTTCATCGTCAATTTCACCAACGATTTCTTCTAGTAAATCTTCTAGTGTTGCTAAACCGACAACACCGCCATATTCATCTAGTAAAATCGCCATTTGGTTTTGTGTTCGTTTTAACTCATAAAGTAAATCATCAATAAAAATGGTTTCTGGGACAAATAATGGTTCTTGGATAATCGCGCCTAATTCAATGTTTTCAAAGCCTAAATTACGTGCAGCTTTTAGTAACGTTTTGGTATGTAAAATACCAACAATTTTATCTTTGTCTTCACTATAAACAGGAATCCGAGAATAATTTTCTCCTAAAATTAAATTGATGTTTTCTTGGACATCATCTTGGATGTCAACCATGAATGCGTCTGTCCGAGGAACCATTACTTCTCGTGCCACTTTTGTATCTAATGAAAAGACACCTTGTAGCATTTCTAGTTCTTCGTTTTCCAAAACACCTTCTGTTTCAAGCATGTAGCGCATTTCATCTCGTGTCATCTTCGAATCGGCATCATCGAAAGTCATTGGTGTGATTTTGGATAATAAATCGGTCGAAGCCGATAGCAACCAAACGAAGGGACGCGCGATAACTCCTAAAAAGCGGACTGCACCAGAAGTCAATTGAGCGACTTCTTCTGATTTATTCATAGCAATTCGTTTAGGGTATAATTCACCAAATACAATAGAAACGTACGTTAACAATGCTAAGATAATGATACTGGCAAGACTCTTAGCTGCGGCGCCGCCACCTAATACAGGGGCCAAACGACTAGATAAAGTCTCTGCTAATGAAGCACCAGATAGGATATTAACCAAAGTAATCCCTACTTGGATTGTGGATAAAAAGTTATTGGGGTCTTGCAATACCTTAAGCAATTTTTGAGCTTTTGCGTCGCCGTCTTCCGCTTTTTGTTCCACACGATTCTTGTTAACAGATACGACTGCAATTTCCGCCGCTGCCAAAAAGGCATTGATAAACGTCAACACGACTAATAATAGAAGTTGCGCAATTAGCGACTGACTCTCAGGGTCAGCATTATTCATAATGTTCTCTCTCTCCTTAATTGTTGATAATTCCGAGGCTGTACTTTCGTACTCTTTTAACGTTCTTCCTCTTTTTATGGTTAGGCTTAGAAACAGACACAATCAGTATTATGACAGGTTATTTTCTATCCTAATCCATAAAATCATAGCACGAAAGATTAGCGGATTCAATCATTAACCGTTATTTTCTTTCGTATTTGTTTCATTCCCTAAAAGAACAGCATTGGTAACTTTTTCACTACGACCCGCTTTGACCATATCAATAACATAGTAGATAATGGTCCGGCAGATTGCGTAAAATGGGACACCGAGGAAAATACCTAGCAAACCTGCTAAATTTCCTGCTACCAATAAAATTAAAATAATCGTTAATGGATGGATTTTTAGAGATTTTCCGATAACGTTTGGATAAATAATATTTCCGTCCAATTGTTGAACCACTAGCACTACTAAACAACATAAGGCTGCTTTGACGGGTTCATTAAAGATGGTCACTAAGACAGCAGGCGCTAATCCTAGATAAGGTCCTAGATAGGGAATCAAATTCGTAAAGCCGGCAATGACACCAAATAAAAAGGCATAACGAACGCCAAGCAATGAATACCCAATAATCGTAAATGTACCGACAAATAAACATTCAATCGCTTGCCCACTAATATAACTGGATAAGGTTTGGTTCAATTGTCCTAAAAGATCCACGATATCATCTTTTCTTTTTTCAGGTAAAAAACGTTGAATCGCTGGTACTAGCTTGTCTCCATCTTTTAACATATAAAATAAAATAAATGGCGCAGTGACCAAAACAATGGTGGTTGACGCCACCGTTGATACGATTGAACCTAAGCTACTTGATAAACTACTTAAAAATTGTTGGATAATATTGGCATAAGAAATATCCATTTTTTCAATATAGCTTGTTAAATCAATTTGTTTAAAAATAGGTAACTCCGCAATCTCATAAATCCAGGTCTCCACTTGTTTAAAGAAATCTGGCATACTTGATGCTAAACTAGCTAGCTGATCTGCCAACTTAGGGATAATTGTTAATAAGATCAGAACTAATGCGATGATTAGTAATAAAAATACCAGTAAGACGGCATAAATTCGTTTCATTTTCGTCTTCATTAGTAGATTGACCACAGGATTTAGTAAATAATACAAAAAGCCTGCTACTAAGACTGGGGCAAACAACGTTGAAAAGAATGTCCCAATCGGTGCAAATAAGAAATTAATTTTCGAAGCAATAAATAATAGCATGGCCACGACAAGTAATTCAACTGACCAGAAAAATAATTTCGATTCTTTAAATCGATTAATCACAGCGGCTCCTCCTTTATTTTTATTCAATTGTTGCTGTTTTATTTTATCACACCTTCCCCCCTCAGTCATTGAGAATACTTCATTGCTAGAACTTTTTCGTGGTATAATAAAATAGAAACAGATTCTGAACTTGGGGGTTTTTCTATGCATGTAGCTCAAACAAAAGATACCATGAGTGATCTTTATTTAGATGCTGTCCGGCTTCGTCAACGCGTATTCGTAGCGGAACAAGGGGTACCAGAAGAGATGGAAATCGATGAATATGAAGCACGTTGTATTCACTTTGTTTTGTACACGGATCATGTAGCTGTCGCAACTTGTCGCTTGCTTCCACTAGAAAATGGCGTTATGAAATTACAACGAATGGCCGTTGAAAAAGCTTACCGTGGCGCCGACTATGGACGAGTGATTATGGAAGCGGCGGAAAATTTTGCCAAAGAACAAGGCTACCACAAGATTACTCTAGGAGCACAAGTCACCGCTGTAGGCTTCTATGAACGTTTAGGTTATCAAAAAACAGGAGCACCTTTTATGGATGCTGGCATTGAACACTACGAAATGAATAAAGAACTATAACACCAATTAAATCGGAAAATTTAGAGCTTGGAGCATTAGCCATTTTGGCTAATGCTCCAAGCTCCTTTTGTGGGCTGTTTACATCGGCTATTTTTTTGATAGCTGTTGATAACGTTGATACCAGATATCTACATATTCGGGCGAGAAGGGGCCTTTTTCGTTATTAATCCAATCCACTAAAGTCTTGACATTTTCTTTTAAAATGAAGTCAATATCTTCTGGATAATCCATTAGTTTGCTATGAAATTCATATTCATCAACGTCTAGTAAACGTTTTTCACCATCTGGAAAAACCTTGATATCTAAATCATAATCAATATACTTCAACGCTTCGTCATCTAAAACATATGGCGAAGCCAGATTGCAGTAATACGAAACCCCCTTTTCTCTAATCATTGCTATTATATTGAACCAATATTTCTTGTGAAAATAAACAATGGCTGGTTCACGAGTCACCCACCGACGTCCGTCGGATTCCGTTACTAACGTGTGATCGTTCACACCAATTAAAGAATACTCGCTCGTTTTTAGTACCATCGTATCACGCCACGTTCGATGTAAATGTCCGTCATGTTTATAACTCTGAATGGTTACAAACTCGCCTTCTTTAGGAATTCCCATAATACCCCAACTTTCCCCAAATAAAGTAAAGCAATGTTACTTTTTGGGTGTTCATACATCGATATCGAAATAATTATATCATATCTTTTGAGTTTGCGTACATTGAGTTCACTTAAAGAAGACGATTTCTGAAAAAATTTAATTCAGATGACTAATTAGTTCAAATTCAGTAAATATTTTCAGCTTAATTACTGTATTTTTTCAAAGACTGATACTGCGCTCTCTCTTAAAACCTGATTTAATTCGTCAACATTTGTTTTACCAGTTGTTTCAAGCCACGCAACGGCTGCTTCAGCACCTTGTTGAACAAATGGAAGCACGCCGTCTGCCCAAGTTGCGCGACCACATAAGACTCCATTAAACGAGGAACCTGCTTTTTTTGCAAATTTCAATGTTTCCTGAAACATCGTAGCACTAACCCCTGCACTCAAGAAAATAAATGGAAGTTGTGTTGCTTCACTTTGCATGTTGAAAAAAGCCTGCGCTTCATCTTGGCTATAAAGACTTTCAGTGCCAAAACCTTCTACAAAATTCATATTCACAGGGACTTCTACTTTTAAAACATCAACATTATAGCGATCCTTTGAAAATTCCTTCATCGCTTCAATTACTTTGTGCGGTTTTACTTTAGCGTATTCTTTTGAAGCACTATCCGAATTGTTTGCATCATAAGAGACAATTTCTAAAAAGAATGGAATTTCTTCGGCTAAACACTCTGAACCAATCCGTTCTACATAAGCTTTCTTTTGTTCATTGATTGCTTCACTTTCGTCAACATCGTAGTAAAGTAAAAATTTACACGCGTCTGCGCCCGCTTCTTTTAAACGCTTAACCGACCAAACATCAAGACTATCGGGTAACCGTCCTGGTGTCGAAGCATCGTAGCCCGTTTTTTCATACGCAAGTAACAAACCTGAAGTCTGTGCTCGATTTTCAGCAGCAGCTAGGCCATATTCTGGATCCAACAAAATTGCTGAAGTCTCTGGTGTTAAGCAACGAGATACTAATACTTTAAAGTCACTGATTTCTTGCGCAGTCACCTCTTTGTATTTTCCCATCATGCGTTTTAAGGCCCCACGTTGATCAATGGCTAGTGCTCCAATAATCCCTTGATCATCTACCAGATTTTCTAAATGTTTACGTTTTTGTTCACTAATTTTTTTCATTCTGTTCCCTCTCCTAATTGATTATTTAGTAACGTAGCAATTTCAGCTGGCGAACTTGCTTGTTTCAGTCCAGAAGTAACTTCTTCTCTTAATAGGAGGCGCGCAACGGAAGAGAGTAATTTCAAATGTGTCGTGCCAGCTTCGGCATCTGGAATAAACAGCGCAATCACAAACTCCGTTAATTGGTTGTCAAGGCTCTGCCACTCAACACCTTGGTCCAAGGTAACGATGATAATGGCCGCTTGTTGAATCGTTGCTGCTTTTGCATGAGGTATCGCAAATCCATTCATCATCCCCGTTGTTCCTTCTTGTTCTCGCTCGTTCAGTTTATCGAAAACTTCCTGTGCGTCCTGAGCAACTTCCAATTCTGTTGATTTTTTTGCTAAAAAGTGAAAAACATCCTCTTGCGTTTGTAACTGTTGATTTAAAAAAATATGATTTTCTTTAATAAAAGCCATTCCATCCACTCCTAATTCCTGTTATTTCATTTTTTTGATAACGATTGCTCTTGTTTGGCGATTCTACTTCTTTGTACAAAACCTAGCAATAAGCCACCTACCAATGAACCAGCTAAAATTGCCAGAACCCATTGAACAGCGTGAGTAACAACCGGTAAAACAAGAAATCCTCCATGAGGTGCTGGCACTTGTACCCCAAACATATACGTTAGGACTGCCGCAATTGAAGATCCGAGCATCATAATTGGTAAAACCTTTAATGGGTCTTTTGCCGCAAACGGAATAGCGCCTTCTGTAATATGTGTGGAGCCTAAAATAAAGTTCACTAGCCCCGCATTGCGTTCATTTGTGTCAAAGTATTTTCCAAAGAATAATGTAGCAAAGCCTGTAATTAAAGGTGGCGCTATGCAGGCAGCAGAAACTCCTGCCATAAAAGAAGTATTTCCTTGAGCTAAGAGTGCCGTTCCAGTAACATAGGCCGCTTTATTAACTGGACCTCCCATATCAAAGGCACACATACAACCCACAATTATTCCTAAAACCAACGGACTGGAATTTTGGAAACTAGCTAAAAAGCTCATCATTCCTTCGTTAACAGCTTTCATCGGATCTGCTAATAAAGACATAGTGATACCAATAACTGCAACGCCAATGACTGGATAAAGGAAAATTGCTTTTAAACCATCTAATGATTTAGGCAAACCTTTAAATACTCTTTGTAATAAAAGAATGAAATACCCAGCAAGGAAACCAGATAATATCCCTCCTAAAAAGCCAGTACCACCAGTGTTAGCAATCAAACCACCGACAAAGCCCACAACCAAACCAGGTCGTTTGGCAATCCCCTCTGCGATATACGCAGATAAGATTGGCACCATCATGCCCATTGAGGCATCACCAATACTTTTTAACATAGCAGCGGTAGCATTATACTGACTACTTTCTGGATCAAATGAATAAATACCCCAAATAGCAAAAGAAAGAGCAATTAAAACGCCGCCTGCTACTACAAACGGCAACATGTGAGAGACGCCATTCATTAAGTTTTTATAAATACTATGTCCAACATTTCCTGAAGAAATTTGTGTTTCCTGTTCAAGTTCATCCACTGCTTGGTTTTCGGCCGCAATCGATCCTTTTCCTGCGAGCGCTTCTTCAATTAAGCGATCTGCTTCTTTAATCCCCACACTGACAGGGACATCAATAATTCGTTTCCCAGCAAAACGTTCTGCTTGAACGTCTTTGTCGGCGGCAATAATGACTGCCTCCGCTCCTTGGATTTCTGCAGGTGTTAACTCGTTTTCTATACCAATCTGACCATGTGTTTCAACCTTAATCGTAATACCTTTACGTTTCGCAGCTTGTTCCAATGCCTCCTGTGCCATATACGTGTGCGCTATTCCCGTCGGACAACCTGTAGCAGCTATTAATTGATACGTAGCCATCTGTTTATTCCTCCTCTTGAATCTTTATTTGTTGCTCTAACTCCTGAACATCTGAAAAATCTGTCAATCCTTTGCGAAATGCTGTTGAACTACCTGCTGCAATACTTCTTTTTAAATTTTTTTCCAATGAAAGTCCTTGATGCCAGCCAGCTAAAAAGGTACCTAACATTGCATCCCCTGAACAAGCTGTATTTACAACCATTCCAGTTGGTGAATTACCTGAAAGAACCTTTTCATTGTTCATAAATAAAGCCCCTTCACTACCTAAAGAAAGTAAAATATTTTTGGCTCCCCGCTTCAGTAATTCTTGTCCGTAAAAAATGTAATCATCCTTAGTCTGCACTTCTGTATGAAACCACTCTTGAAGTTCTTCTTCATTTGGTTTCAATAAAAATGGTTGATAAGGCAAACAATCTAAAATTTCTTCATAACTACTGTCTAAGATTAAGAACACCTGTTTTTCAAAACAAATTCGGCTAATTTCAATCAAAATACTTGGCGAAACCCCTTGTGGTAAACTTCCTGATACGCACAAATAATCCCCTTTACGTAACTCTGAAATTTTTTTCAAAAAACGTTGTACATGTTCTTCAGATAATTTTGGTCCTTTATTGACTAATTTGTATTCCTTTTGATCTTGGGTAACTTTTGTAAACACATTGATTCTCGTTGTGCCAGCGACTTCGATAAAATCAGTGGTTATCTCTTTTTCTTTTAAATAATCCTCGACATAGTTCCCAGTGAAACCAGCTTTGACTCCCAAAGCGGTATTATCAATCCCTAACATCTTTAAAATTAGGGAAACATTGACTCCTTTCCCGTTTGCTTGAATATCATCTTCCTTCGTGCGATTCACGACAAAAGGAACTAGCTCTTCTGTTTCGATAAATAAATCAATGGCTAAATTTAATGTACATGTATAAATAGTCACTGTAGTTCCTCCTTTCTCCTCTTTATTATGTCTCAAAATACCATGTAAAGGTTTTCATTCTTTCGCAAAAATATAGAAAACATTTACAATTTCATAATTTCTCTAGCTTTTTTATTTTTTTTCATTAAAAATAGGCTTATAAATGTTTTTTTAGTGAAAGAAAGAAGGGCTGGTCATTATGGAACAAAAATTGAGTGAGTCAGAGCAATATCTCTGGCATTTTATCGAAACACATATTTTAGAAATCCCTGATTATTCCATTGTAAAATTAAGCGAACGAGCCAACGTATCAACTGCGACGATTGTAAGAACCATGAAAAAGAAAGGCTATGAAGGTTTCACATCCTTCAAGCATCACTTGAAAGATAAAGAAAACCAAAATATAAATTTTTCAGCATTAGAAAAAGTAGACCGAGGAATTCGGACAGCCATTTTAAAGAATGAAGAAGAAGTAACTCGCACGATTAACATGATTGAAATTGGTAATATCGAAGATGCGATCCAAAAAATCAAAGCTTCTCGACGGATTATTATCTTTGCTAGAGGTTTTTCAGAATTAATTGCTCAGGAAATGATGGTTAAGTTTCAATTGGCTGGCAAATACTGTGAACTGCATACGGACCCAGAAATTATTAAAAATATTAGTAAAAAATTATCAAAAAAAGATGTGGCTCTTTTTGTTTCTTTAAACGGAGAAACCCAAGAATTAGTTGTCGCTGGTAAAAACTGTTACGACTCAGAAATTGGGACTATCCTTTTAACTGCAAGCAAACACTCTAGTTTAATGAAATACATTGAAATTCCGTTCGTAGGCTTCAAATCAGAAGGCTCCTTTTTCCCCGATTATGAAGTGCGTTCACGGTTACCATTATCCATTCTGGCAAGAATTTTATTGGACGCCTATGCTTTAAGAACCACAACTTAGGCTTTCTTAAATAATAAAAAACAAGCATTCCTTCACTTAAAATAAAGGAATGCTTGTTTTTATTTTGCAACAAAACGTGCTTCTACTCGATAAATTCGTTGACCACGACTAGAAAATTTTTCTTCGTATTCTGTCATAATGTTGCCTTCAAACTCGCTATTATGCAAATCTAGCCACACACGTTCAATAATCATGCCATATTTAGAAAAGCTACTTAATGAGTATTCGAAGAGCCCTTGATTATCCGTTTTAAAATGAATTTCTCCATTTGGTTTTAAGATAACTTCATCTGTCGCTAAAAAGTTTTTATACGTTAAACGACGTTTTTCATGTTTTTTCTTTGGCCAAGGATCTGAAAAATTTAAATAGATTAAATCTACTTCATTTTCAGCAAAATATTCTGTTAATGCTTCGCCGTCTACTCGCAATAACTGTAGATTAGGTAACGGCTCGGCCACTAGCTTATCTAATGCAATCGATAAAATACTTAATTGCATATCGATACCAATATAATTAATTTCAGGATGTGCTTTAGCCATTTCATAAATAAAACGACCTTTACCTGAACCAATTTCAATGTGGATGGGATGATTATTGCCAAAACGTTCTTGCCATTTCCCTTGCCATTTTTCAGGACCTTCTACCACATATTGTGGATATTTTGCCATATATTCTGCTGCTCCGGGTCTATTTCTTACACGCATCTTTAAAATTCCTTTCTTTTAAAAACAGACTGGTGAAATTCGCCAGCCTGTGTGGATGTTAAATGAATTAGTTTAACTACTAAACATTCGTTTTAATTGTAAAATTTCTGCAGTCATTGCTCTTCTTTCGCCCTCTTGGTGATGACGAACAATCTCTTGTAAAAAGCTAAATAAACCATACCAATAAATTCGTTGAACCGTACTTTCATTCGGGATTAAACCATAAGATAGTAACCATTGATTCCAACCGGAACGAGGGACATAATGACTCAAAATCATTCCTAAATCTACCGCTGGGTCCGCGACCATCACAGAATCCCAATCTACTAAATAGAGATAATTATTCGAGACTAACCAATTCCGATGATTCACATCGCCGTGGACAGCTACATAACTAGTTTCTGGATATTCTGGTAAATGATTATATAAATAAGTGATTACTTCTTTTAAATAACTGTTTCGTTTTAATTCTTTAGGTAGTTGACGCTTATACTCTTTCAACATTGTTAGCGGGGTACAAACTTCGCCACCAATTTTTTTCAACATGTCTTTCAGCAAATTGGAATGATGCAATTGGTATAACACGTCAATCACGTCATTGCGTTTGCCAATTTCGTCCGCATGTAATAAACGTCCTTCCAGCCATTCTTGGGCTGTTAGTACGTCGCCATTCGCTGTCCGCTTTGTCCAAATCATCTTCGGGGCTAACCCTTCTTTAGACAATGCTGCAAGAAGTGGAGAAGTGTTTCGTTTAATGAACACTTTCTCTGTTTCTTTTATTCCCATGTATGTTTGACCAGTTGCGCCCTTTATCGGCTGCAGACGCCAGTCTTTATCCAACTGAAATTCCATGGAAATTATCTCCTATCTCAACACAATTTTATTGCAATTTTTACAGCAATTACCATTTTAGTCGCCAAACCTTGCTTCGTCAAGCTTCTATGTGGTTCTTTTGTAAATTTTGCTAGGTTTTCTCATCTTTATAACTTATTCAAGCGCATTGGAACATACATTTTAGTGAAAATCACAACTTCTACAATTAAGGCACCCAGAATGATCAAGCTATTTTGCAAACTGCCTAAACGAAGGCAGACAATCCCACCAAAAATAATGGCCGCAACAGATAATGCGCCGCTAATTAACCGGCGAATCGCTGCTTGTTTTTTTTCTATTGAAATTGGATATAGCTGTGTCATCACCATATAATCAAATTGCGTGTACATGGGAATCAACTGGAACCCGATTAAATAGACAAACAATAAAGCAACTACCAACGCAATCCAGAATTCTTGTAAAAAGAAGAGTAGCACGCCACCAACCAAAATCAAACGAAACAATAAGCCGCTATATTCGCTACCTCGTAAAAAGCTCCGAATGAATAAGTAAGCATACGTGTTCTCAGATGTTTTTTTGACTACTCCGAGGAGAGGATCTAAGTATTTACGGCGTTTCACTGTACTACTCACTTCAGGAATATCTGTAAACAGCTGAATGAATTTATAAATTCTATGCATTCTGTTTTGTTCTTTTTGGATCATTTTTTCCCAATCCAAGAAACTCTGTTTCATCTTATTTTGCCAAATACTCGATAAACAAACGGCCAGAATGATGCCACCAATCACACCAACCCAAGGCGTCCAGTAAATAGCTCCCGTCATAATCAAGAGACTACTGATCAACCAAACAAACCACCAACTACGGTAAGTGGTTGACGAAAGATGATAGAGCCCATAGTTTTGTAAACTAAGATGTGTATAAATCATACAAACTAGCATGACCAAAAATAAAAAGAAGGTTTGAAACGACCAACCTGTTGTGACTACAATCAACGGCATCAATAGGCCACTTCCTAGAAAGCTGACCACAATCGGTAAAAGTAAAGAGTAGCGCAGCGCTCGTTTCAGATAAGCAGCGAATTGTTTTTCTTTTGGTAATAAAAACACCTTGTCTGGCTCTTCTGTCAAAGTGGCCAACTTACCAACTTGAATAAGTAGCAGCCAGCCCAACAGAATTAACGGTCTGCCCCAAACAAAATCACGAGGTAATTCTTTTAACAACTGGGAATAGTACAGACCTAATCCGCCTAATAAAAACATACAGACTAAAACAAAATGATCATTTAAAATATAGCGCAAGTACTTGGACATTTTTTTGAAATGCCGTGACAAACGTTGACTAAAAAATTCGCCCATGTTACCCCACCTTTTCTTCCTTCGTCAAGGCAAGATAAATATCATCTAAAGAAGACTCTGGTAAATTAAATTCTGCACGTAATTCAGCCATTGTACCGTTTGCCCGTAATTTCCCTTCGTGTAGCACCACAAAACGATCACAATATTTTTCAGCTGTTGCTAAAATATGCGTGGACATTAAAATCGCTGCCCCTTGCTTACGCATCGTATCCATTAATTCTAATAAAGCATGAATTGCTAAAGGATCTAAGCCTAGAAAAGGTTCATCAATAATATATAAACTCGGTTCAATTAAGAATGCACAAAGTACCATGACTTTTTGTTTCATGCCTTTTGAAAAATTAGCAGGAAACCATTCCAATTTATTGTCTAAACGGAACGTTTTTAGTAATGGTTCTGCTCGTTTGAACGCTTCTTCTAATGGAATATCATAAGCCAAGGCCGTTACTTCGATATGCTCTTTCAATGTTAATTCTTCATATAAAGAAGGTGTTTCCGGAATATACCCGATTTTTTTACGATATTCTTCAGGGGCTTGTTGCAATGTTTCCCCGTCAATCATAATTTTGCCTTTTTGCGGCGTAAGTAACCCAATAATATTTTTGATGGTGGTACTTTTCCCCGCACCATTCAAGCCGATTAAACCAACCATTTCACCAGACTTGACGTCAAAATTAATATCTTTTAAGACAGGAATATGGCCGTAACCTCCTGTTAAATGTTCAATTGTTAAGCTCATTTCTTTTGCCTCCAACCTTTTCTCTCTACCATTATTAAACCCTAAGCGAACCAAGAATTCAAAAATTACTCCCTTAATTAAATGGATTTTTTTCTTTCTCTTATTATACACGAAATGAAACGAACTTTTTAGCGAACTCACGTACTTTTTCATCCACAGAGAAATCAACTTGTGGTAAAGTAAAGGAAAGAACCTAGAGAAAAGAGGAATTTTTCATGAATGATTGTATTTTTTGTAAAATTATCAACGGCGAAATCCCAAGTTATAAAGTCTATGAAGACGAGAAAGTCTACGCGTTTTTAGACATTACACAAGTGACCAAAGGGCATACCTTAATGATTCCAAAACAACATGTTGCTGATATTTTTGAATATAATGACGTTTTAGCAAGCGACGTCTTTGCTCGTATTCCTAAAGTAGCACGAGCATTAGAAAAAGCTTTTCCAGAAATGGAAGGATTAAACATTTTAAATAACAATAAGGAAGTGGCTTATCAATCCGTTTTCCATTCCCACGTTCATTTGATTCCCCGTTATTCAAAAGAAGATGATTTCTCTATTCATTTTGGCAACCATCAAGAGGACTATTCCGCCGAAGCGATGCAAGAAATTGCTGAGACCATTGCAAAGCAGGTGAACTAAATGAAAAAATTTATTAAAGGTCTCTTTTTTGGCGCAGCTGCTGGTACCATTGGCGGCTTGTTGGCTGCTCCAAGAAGCGGGAAAGAAACACGCCAACATTTAATCAATGAGCTAGAGGACTATCGTTCACTGAAAAATCAAGTCACGAATGACTGGGATCAAGTGCAACGAAATTTGGCAGTTGTCGAAGAAAACGTTCCACTGGCAACTGAATTTTCAAAAGACCTGCAACAAGAAATCACTGATTTCAAATTCCAAGCGGAACCTCGGATTGCTCAAATTAAAGAACAAATTGCTAAAATCACGGCTGAATTACCTGACACACAAACTAACAAGCAAAAGTAAAGTCTTTGATGTTAATTATTTCTTTTGTTATTAAAAAAATAAAAAGTGTGACGTAAATACGAATTTTGTTTGAAACTATGCCTGAGACTCTTTCTTTTTCAAAATAAGGTATGGTATAGTTATAACAGAAATAAAACTAAAAAAAACAGGAGTGCATAAGAGAATGAAGAAAAAACTAATCTTAGCTGCAGCGGGCGCAATGGCCGTTTTTAGTTTAGCAGCGTGTTCAAGCGGTTCAAAAGATATCGCAACAATGAAAGGTTCAACAATTACTGTTGATGATTTTTATAACCAAATTAAAGAACAAAGCACTAGCCAACAAGCGTTTAGCCAAATGGTTATTTATAAAGTCTTTGAAGAAAAATATGGCGACAAAGTAACTGACAAAGATATTCAAAAAAACTTTGACGAAGCCAAAGAACAAGTAGAAGCACAAGGCGGAAAGTTCTCTGATGCATTAAAACAAGCTGGTTTAACTGAAAAAACATTCAAGAAACAGTTAAAACAAAGAGCAGCCTATGATGCAGGTCTAAAAGCCCACTTAAAAATTACAGATGAAGACTTAAAAACAGCTTGGGCAAGTTTCCATCCAGAAGTAGAAGCACAAATTATCCAAGTTGCTTCAGAAGATGATGCCAAAGCTGTCAAGAAAGAAATCACTGACGGCGGCGATTTCACAAAAATTGCTAAAGAAAAATCAACAGATACTGCTACGAAAAAAGATGGCGGTAAAATTAAATTTGATTCACAAGCAACAACTGTTCCTGCCGAAGTTAAAGAAGCTGCCTTCAAATTAAAAGATGGCGAAGTGTCAGAACCAATTGCTGCAACAAATATGCAAACCTACCAAACAACCTACTATGTAGTGAAAATGACGAAAAACAAAGCAAAAGGCAATGACATGAAACCTTATGAAAAAGAGATCAAGAAAATTGCTGAAGAAACAAAATTAGCCGATCAAACATTTGTTTCGAAAGTCATTAGTGACGAATTAAAAGCGGCCAATGTGAAAATTAAAGATGATGCCTTCAAGAACGCTTTAGCAGGCTACATGCAAACTGAATCTTCAAGCGCTTCTTCAGAGAAAAAAGAATCAAAATCAAGTGATTCTAAAACAAGCGATACCAAAACAAGCGACTCTGAAAAAGCAACAGATTCTTCAAGCAAAACAACAGAATCTTCTTCTAAATAAGCATAAAAAAGAGAGTGGTCGATTGACCACTCCCTTTTTTTATTTATCTTTTGGAACATAGAAACTGCGGTTATCTAAACCAAAGATTCGTTCCGTATACTCCCCAGGCTGTGTTTGACGAATTGCCCCTAGCATCATTTGAATGGACGCATCCATGGTATCAATTTGATGTAAGATTTCCGCTTCCATAATTCTTGGTCGCACAGGTGAGCCATATTCCAACAATCCATGGTGGGCTAAGACCATGTGCCGAAGAACGACAACGTCTTCTTCTCGATCATCAATTTTCAAAGCCAAACACGCCTTGGTAATTTCCTCATCCACCAAAACTAAATGACCAATTAAGTTCCCTGCCACCGTATATTCTGTCGTAATAGCACCAGATAGTTCTAAAACTTTTCCTAAGTCATGTAAAATAATCCCCGCGTATAATAGTGACGTGTTAATTTCAGTATATTCCTTAGCAATTGCTTTGCCTAGGCGCAACATTGAGACAGTGTGGTAAGCTAAGCCATTCGCAAAAGCATGATGATTCCGTTTGGCTGCAGGAAATTCATAAAATTCTTGTTGGTATTTCGTCATGAGATAGCGCACAATACGATTCCAATGAGCATTGGTAATTTCAAAAATTACTTGATTGATTTCCTCGACCATCTCTTCTTTTTTCAAAGGCGCTCGTTCCATATATAAACTTGGCTGGCTTGGTTCCTCTGCTGTCGCTAAACGCATGTGTAAAATTTTTACTTGGGGTTTATTTTGATAAACTTCTCGTTTCCCATTCAGTAAAACAACGTTTCCCGCAGTAAACCGTGTAATTTCATCCTCAGAGGCGTCCCAATATTTTCCGTCAATCGTGCCAGATGTGTCTTGAAAGGTAAAGGCAATAAACTTTTTCCCATTTTTAGCTACACGTACATCGGCATTTTTAATTAGAACAAATGATTCAAAAAGTTCTTCTACTGTTAATTCACGTAATTTTTTCACTTGACGCTTCCTCCTTCTAACGCAATTACTCTTTGTTGTAAGTCCTGATAATAGCTTACCATTTCTTGGTCAGAAGAAAAACAAATGACTTGCTGTTTTTGACCAAATTTAGTAAATAATTCAGCTAATTGGGCTTTTCTTTGATGATCATAGTGTAACCAGCCATCATCAATGATAATTGGACAAATCAGTTGCTCGCCTTGGACTGCTAAAAAGGCAAAACGAACAGCCATCATCAATTGATCTTTAGTGCCAGTTGATAATTCATGTAAATAAAACATTTCTTGTTCTTTCGTCACCGCAACTAGTTGACCTTCGGCTACTTGGATTGATTGATAACGCTGATTTGTTAAAAGTGCAAAGTAGCTTGATGCATACTGTAATAAGCTGGGCAATTGTTGTTCCGAAAGCTCTGTTAATAGGTCCATTAACAGTTGTCCCGCTAGTTGATACCCAGACCAACGTTGAGCTAGTTCTTTGATTTCCGCTTTTAAAATTGCTTGTCGTTGATACAACTCATCTAAGGTACCATCCGTCATTAATTGTTGTTTTTCATAAATCAACGCTTGATACTGTTCTTGTATTTTATCTAACTGACTTTCTTCCAGTGCTTGTTGCTGCGCCAGTTGTAAAGAACGGTCTTTTAACGTTGCTTCTGTTACCGCTTCTGGAAACAGATTGCCTAATTGTGTCGCTAATTCTTGCCCACGACCAACTTGAGCTTGCTGAGTGGTCAGCTGTTGAATCCTACTTGGAACATCAGCGATTGATAGAATCCGATAACGAATTAGTAAAGGCTGAATTCGTGTTAATGCTTCTTGCTGTTTAGTTTTCAACTCTCGTAACTGCTGTTTGAGATAGCCATCTGCTTGATACTCTTGAGCAAAGCGAACCTTCTCCATTTCTTCAGCAAATCCTTCTAAAAAGTGTAACTTTTCGGAAAGGCTCTTTCCTTGTAAGGGTAAATGCGTCATTAATGGGAAGACTTGTTCTTCAAATACTTGGCATTTTTGTTGATTTTCCTTCAATTGACTCATGAGTTCTTCATTTGTTTGAACAAGCAATAAATAGCGCGTAATCAATTCCCGCTGATTCATTAAAGTATCAATTTGTTGCATTTTTCCTAATTGATGGACTTGGGCTTGCTCCGCTACTGCTTGTTCAAGTTGTTCCACTTGCAGTTGTGCCTCACGTTCTTGATTCAGCGCTTGTTGGAACTGTTCATTTAAATAATCTAGTTGCGAAAGTTTCGTCTGCCATTCTTCTTTCACTTCATCAGAGGAAGCTTCTTTTCTAGTGGCGTAGCTAAGCACTTCTTTCGCGATAAAACTAACTCCCACGAGAACTAGGCCCCATTTTAAAGGGCTTGGCAAAAAGAAACCGAGTAATGCAAGGATACTTCCTAGCAATAACCAAAGTGGTTGACTTGTTTTCTGCGCTTTTTGGGCACGCGTCGCTTCACCAAAAAATGCGGCATGCACTTTTTCAAAATCCGTTAACTGGTCTTCCAGATTTTCAATTTGAGAAGCCAAGAATGCTTTCTGTTCTTGTCCTTTTTGAAGAGCTTGCGTATACGCAACTTGTTGTTGGCGCCACTTTTGAACGGTTTCGTTGTCATAAAAAAGCTGTGGTGGTCGTTCAGGCGACCATGACCATTCGTTCTCTAAAAGGACCATTTCTTGACGATTTTGCTCAAAGGTTTGGGTCATCCATTCCGATTCCGTCATCAATTGTTGCATATCATAGCGTTGATTCAACAATTGTTGAATCAATGCTTCTTGTTCTAGGTAAAAAGCATAGCCTTCTGGAACATCGAGCGCTTCTGACTGAAGAGATAACTCTTTGGTCAAACGTTGTCGTTCTTTGTCTAGGTACATATATTCTTGAAAGGTTTCTTCTAATTGAACTTGGTCTTCTTTTACTAAAACAACGTTCTCTGTTTCTTCAGGTAGTGACTGCCATTCTTCGTACAAGGGAAAGTGACGTTGCTGTTCCGCAACCTGTAACAAGTCCTGTTGCGTTTCTTTTAATTGCTGTTGCAGTGTCACTTGCTGTTGTTCTGTTTCGCGAATCGTTTCTTCTAATTGTTGAAAAGTTTGTTGCTGCGCTTCTTTCTCTTGAATTTGCTCTTTTAGTTCTTGATAAGCCGCCAACTTCTGATTGAGTAATGGCTGCTGTCCTTTACCTTTAAAGATTTTTTGTGCTTCTTTAAAGTACGCATTTCGGTAAGTCAAAAGTTGTTGACTACCAGAAACACCAATGGCTAACAAGGATGTTTGCAATTCCTCTTCTGTTAACTTGTCACTCGTAATTAATTGTTCTTGTTGGAAAGTAAAAACCTCTTGAAATAACTTTTTCGTTAGCGGATGTAACATTTGCTGTAAGGTTTTCTCATCCCCCATTTGTTGTTGATAATAAATGATTGCTTGCCCTTTATTTTTTTCTTTAAAACGCTCGACTTGAACTTCCCCAAACACAGGATGTGCCAACCACAAACGACCACCATACGAGCCACCATTTTTAGGTGCGTAATCGCGTTTTCTTTTGCCCTTTGTGGGAAAACCAAACAGCATTGCTTGAATGAATTGATACAATGTGGACTTGCCAACTTCATTTGCGCCGTACAGCAATTGATTACCAGATTCAAATGTAATTTTCTGTTGTTGCCATTTTCCAAAGCCCACAATCTCTACTGCAAGTAATTTCATAGTGGGTCCTCCTGAATAGTAAAGTCTTCATTAATTTGCTCATGTGCTAGGCGCAAGCTCTCTAATCGCCACTGCTCATCCATTGAAAAAATTCCAGCAAATTCTGGATAACGTAACAATTCCTTGGTGGTATCTTCAAAAATAACTGGATCTAAGTATGTTTTTTCTAATGCCGTTAATAAATTGGGACTAGCGGCTAAATAGATCGGTTCTTTCGTTGGTTCCTCTGCTTGCAGTATTAGGCGATAAACAAAAAAATCACCTTGCGTTTTTTGTAAAAGCTGCTGCTGTAAGTAGCTTAATAGTTCACCATTGACAATGGCTTGCACCACGGTCACATCCAAATGTTGCGTTTCTTTCAGTGTCAACGCCATCAATTGCTGTTGCTGATGCGCATGCCACTTCGTCAGCAAACTGGTTTCAAGATAAGACAAAACGCTTTGGGTGTCACGGCATTGCGCAAGAGATACTTCTTCATTCGTCCAATCTATTTCTGCGACTTTTTCAAATTGAACAGTCGCTTGATTTTGGGAAAGTGTGACCACTGCAACCCCTTGTAAAGACTGTTCTTTTTTCGTGTGTCCTTGAGGTGTTCCAGGATAAACAATTAGCGGTTGTTCACTAACAATTTGCGGCTGATGAATGTGGCCCAATGCCCAATAATTATAGCCAGTGGCTTTTAAATCCTTCCATGTAAACGGAGCATAATTTTGTTGCGCTTTCCGACTGGTGTCTCCATGATAAATCCCAATATGAATATCAGATTCTGCTTGTTTGATAGGAAATTCTAGTGCTTTATTTTCATCAATCCAGGGATGCTCATAACTAAACCCTGAAACAGCCACTTGTTCGCCCGCTTTCGTTTCAAAATACAGTGTCTCAACCATTTCTTTTTCAAATAAAAAAACATTGTCTGGAAAAGAAAACCAATAGCGGTCTTTTTTATAGTAATCATGATTCCCAAATGTTAGAATCACAGGAATTTCTGCTTGTTTCAATTGTTCTAATGCGGCCATCAATTGGGCTTGCATTGAAATAGAGGTCTGACTTTGATGAAACGTATCTCCTGCAAAAATAACCAAGTCCACCGCTTCTCGAATGGCAACTGTTACGATGTTCATTAACAATTGTTGATTAGCTTCTCTTAAGCGCTTCGCTAAGGCTGTCGGGATCCCAGTTAACCCTTCAAAAGACCGATCCATGTGTAAATCAGCTGTATGCAATAGTTTCATCGTTTCCCCTCCTTTTCTCCTTCCTTTATCATATCATTTTCTGCCAGCTTGGTCAGTAAAAACATACGAAAATTTGTTCGTTTTTTTATTTTCAGTAAAAGAAAAACTCTGACAAATTGTCTTATAGACAACTTGTCAGAGTTCAATTACGTAAATTAATCGTTATACATATCACGCACAGGAGTCATGATAATTCGGTTTAAATCATTGACAACTAAGCTAAACGCTTGTTCTTTTTGCATTAATTCGTTGATAACTGCTGTTTCTTGCACTTTCGTTGCAATGCTTTGTGCTTTTTCAGCATCTTCATCCGTGAATTCTTCACCGCGCATTTGTTTTTCTTGAAGTCCTTGTTGGAATCCTTGGAATTCTTTAAACAATGTGTAAGCTGCTTCGTCTGCTTTTACTTCTTCATACGCTGCTTGTAATGCTTTAAATTCGTCTAACTCACGTAGTTCACGTTCAATCTGATTGGCTGTATCATAAATGTTACTCAATGGAATCCCTCTTTTCTCAATAGTTTCATCTTTATTGTACCATTTCTCTTAGGTTTTCCCAACTAATTTCCTAATAAGCCTCCGAAAATTCCTTCAATCTTGTCTTTGACTTTTTTCGCGCCGTCTTTAATTTGTCCCCCAACTTCATTCAATGTATCTCCGAAATTGCTAGCGCCGTCTTGAACAGAGTTTCCAAAGTCTTTTAAGTTATCCCGCCAATTAGAATTGGCACCACCGGTTAAACTATCGTTGCTATCAACAACTTTCCCACCTGTGGCATAAGCATCCGCGACAGGAAATTGTGCTTGTTTGACTTGTGGCAAGATGCCACTGGCTTGACTGTTGAACACCTGAGAGGCATATGTGGCGCTACTACCTTCCAAATAATGGGTTTTACTGGTTTCTTGGAAGCCTAACCAAGTAGCAATGACAACTTCTGGTGTATAACCAATCACCCACTGATCGTTCGTTTTACTACTATCGAAGTTGGTTTCTGTCGTACCTGTTTTACCAGCCATTACGTAGCCTGCTGGTTGTGCGTTGACCCCGCTCCCAGAACTAAAGACCCCTAGTAACATACTTGTAATCCCGTCTGCAACATCTTTGGTAATGACTTGTTCTTTCTTGACTTTAGTATTATCAACTACAATTGCGCCAGTTGAGTCGACGATTTTTGTAATTAAATGCGTTTCAGTTTTATAGCCTTCATTGGCAAAGGCACTATAAGCTCCCGCCATAGTTAGTGGCGAAACACCCGTTTGTAATCCTCCAAGGGCTAAACCATAGTACCGATCTTTTTCTGATAACGGAATGCCAAATTTCTCTGTTTTTTCATAGCCTTTATCTAAACCAATTTGATGTAATAACCATACCGCTGGTAAATTTAAGCTTTCTCCTAAGGCTTGATACATAGGAACTTCTCCACTGTACGTGCGGCTATAGTTTTGCGCTGGATAATAATCTTGTGGTTTATCTTCTAAAACAGAGTCTGGTTTATAGCCAGCCTCTAAAGCTGGTGTATAGACAGAAATTGGTTTTAAGGACGAGCCTGGTGAACGTTTTGTTTGCGTTGCAAAGTTAAAGCCTCGATAAACGTGTTCCCCTCGACCGCCCACCAGTGCTTGCACGCCGCCGGTTTTCGGATCAATGGCTACAGAGCCACTTTGAACCATGGCACCGTCTTCTGCATTGGGTGGAAATAGTGCATCATTTTTATAAGTTGCATCCATCGCATCTTGATACCCCTGATTTAAAGAAGTGTAAATCTTGTATCCTTTATTTAAAATATCTTCTTCTTTAAATTTATAACGATTGACCGCTTCATCAATTACCGCATCAAAATAATATGGATATTTGTAACTATTTTCGTCGCCAACATAGGTGTCATTTAATAGACTCGCTAAGTTAACACTCGCTTCTTGATTGGCTTCTTCTTGAGATAGTTTTTTATTGTCGACCATTAGTTGTAAAACGGTATTCCGTCGCGCTGTGGCATTGTCAATGTAATCAATTGGGTTATAAATTCCTGGCCCTTTTAACATACCCGCTAGCGTTGCGGCTTCCCCCACTGTAACTTGGGACGCATCCACGCCAAAATATTTACGAGCTGCATCTTGCACGCCCCAGACACCATTACCAAAATAAGAATTATTTAAATACATTGCCAAGATATCTTTTTTCGAATATTTCTTTTCGATTTCAATCGCTAAGAATAATTCTCTGGCTTTCCTATCTAACGTTTGCTCTTGCGTTAAGTAAGCATTTTTGGCTAATTGCTGCGTAATTGTACTTCCGCCACCACCGCCACCGATTTTCCCGAAGGTCAATTTTCCAACAACCGCACGAGCAATCCCTTTGATGGAATACCCTTTATGTTGATAAAACCCGCGATCTTCAGTTGAAATAACCGCATCTTGAATATAAGGAGAAATATTATCCAGTTCCACAAAAGTCCCTTTTTGCCCGAATAACTTTCCGACTTCTTTTCCTGATTCATCATAAACGCGTGTTGATTCACTTAGCCCCGATTTTAGGGTCTCAACGTTTGCGGACTTGGCTAAGTAAAATAAATAAATACTGGCACCTAAAGCGACTACCAAACCAATTAACAAGAAAATTTTATTGATTTGATACTTTTTCCAAATCCGCTTTCTGGCTTGATGGAATTGTATTAAATAAGGCTTTATCCACGTCCAAAAATGACGTAATCCGACACCGACTTTACTAAAAAATTGTTTAAGATTGTCCATAGTACTCCCTCTGTTTACGTTTCTTGGCTAAGTCTACCATATTCTTGTGGGTACGACCTAGGTCTAAAGCATGAAAAATTCTTGAAAAACAATTTCAATGGTCTTTTCGCTGTAGCAAAGGAAATGTGGCCTTCACTAGAGGTAAATAATTGCTTACGTTTAGAAACGAGTCTTTATTTAGCCTCTATTCTATCATGCTTTTCTTCGTTTTTTATGTAAATTTGTTTAAGAATCTCTCAAGGAACTGCCTTTCTAACAAATTTCAGCTTTTTTTCCGTTCTGACTTGACCTTTTGAGTAGCTTTGTTACACTAAATAGCGAATCAGTGAAAGGTGGGATTTGGTGGAATATTCAATGCGATTACCTGAAAATTTTTCAACAATGACTGTAAAAGAACTATTAGAAAATGAGTGGCTAGTCCCTCGAAAAGTGCGCCATTTTTTACGCACGCGAAAAAATGTCAAAATCAACGGAGAAACAGCTGCTTTTCATTTTCCAGTCCAAGCTGGCGATTGTGTCACCTTAACGTTTGAAGAAACCGATTATGTACGTCCCACTATTCATTTGGGGGAAGCAACGCGTGTGAAAGTTCTATATGAAGATGAACATTTAATGATTGTAAATAAACCTTATGGCATTAAAACCCATCCAAATCAGCCACAGGAAACAGACACCTTGTTAAATCATGTTGCTGCCTATTTAGCCGAGAAAAATCAGGTCCCTTATGTCGTTCATCGATTAGATAAAGAAACCAGTGGTGCGATTGTCTTTGCTAAAAACCCTTTTGTCTTACCTATTTTAGGGCGTTTATTAGAAACAAAACAAATTTACCGCCAATATCAAGCGATTGTGGCTGGTCACTTTAACCAAAAAGAGCAGACAATCAATCAGCCGATCGGTCGTGATCGGCATGATCGCCGGAAACGACGGATTGATCCTCAAAAAGGGGATTCAGCGATTACGCATGTCCAAGTGGTCAAAGCTCTTTCTAATAATCAAACCGCAGTTACCTGTGTTTTAGAAACAGGTCGGACGCACCAAATTCGAGTCCATTTAGCTAGCGAAGGGCATCCAATTATTGGTGATCCGTTATACAACCCAAAATCGCAGGCAGCTCGTTTAATGCTCCATGCTTCACAACTTCATTTACTCCATCCGTTTACAAAAAAACAAATCGTTGTGACTGCAGCGCCTGGCCTATGGTAAAAAAACAGAAGAAATTGGACGGTAACCGCCGATCTCTTCTGCTTTTTTATTTTACCGCACATTCACTGCTGAGAACGGCATATCTGCGTTTGCTCAGTGTCTTGGTGTTAAACAGTTCCTGAGCTAACTCTCAGCCTTAATCATTTGTAGCCACTCTTTTTGTAAAATTCCGTAATTGTAGATATCCAGCCATTGGCCATCTTGAAATAACGCTTCTCTATCAATTCCTTCTTTTTTGAAGCCTACTTTTTCATAAACATGAATCGCTTTTTGATTGTTACTATTGACAGCTAATCTGATTTTGTGCAAGCCCAATTCATAAAAAGCAAATTTACAAATTAAAGACACCGCCTCAAAGCCATATCCTTGACCTCGTTGCTCTTTTTGTAAAATAGCAATCCCTAAATTGGCCCCTCTATTTTTCAACTGTACATCAGACAACGAGACCCAACCAATAAATTTCTCTGTCGTATTTTCTAAAATAGCAAATAGAAATCGATCATCTTCTCCTTTATTAATCGTGAAATCTTTCCATTCTTCAAGCCCCCACGGATGTAAAGCATCCCAGCTCAAATGCCGAAGCAATTCATTATCCCATTGCTGTTTTGCAATATGTTCGATATATTCTTCTCTAAAATGAGAAAAGCCAACGTGTTTTCCTTTTAAAACATTTTCCATAAGAACACCTTTAATTTCCTAAATTATTTTCTATCTGCTGACTATCTATTTCCTCGTATTTTTGTAAAAAAGTGGCAATTTTTTCGATGACACACGCATTTTTATCGCTTTGGTCATTCTCTACCTGAAGAACAAGCAACGGTTCATGCAGACTTAAGCGTAGCAAAAACCACCCACTGCCATATTGACCAGACACGTTTCCCCGAACACCTTCTTGGTTTTCACGGTCCACAGCAAAGTCTGCTTGATTTTCTACAAACAATTCAAAGTCTCGCAAGACTTGTTGCCCATAACACGTAACATCCTCCGCAGTAATTTTGAAGCGAAATTCGTTGGTTTCTGCCGGTTGCTTCAATGTAGCAATCAGATCTCCTAACGTTTGATTGTTTTGTTTCAATTCTGGTAACAACATTAAAATTTTCGCCACGACATATGCACCATCATCCAGATTGTAGTTTTCTTGAAACGCTGCATGACCACTGGTTTCAATGGCTAACGGTGTCTGAAATCCCCCATGATTCAATTCAATCATTTTATTAATGACATTTCGGTAACCAGAAATATAACGAATCTGTTGGCCGCCTTTTTCTTCAATAAATGTTTTTAAATGACTTGAGGTTGGCGAATTTGTCACAATATAACTACCAGGCGCTTCTTTTAAAACAATTGCCGCTAAAACAGCAATTAAATTATTTCGGTTTAGTACCTCACCTGATTGGTCCACCACAGCCGAACGATCTACATCTGTATCAAAAATAATGCCCAAATCTGCCTGATTAGCTAAAACAGCTGTTTGAATACTTTTCATTGCTTCAGAATTATCTGGATTAGGTACATGATTAGGAAAATGCCCATTTGGTTCTAAAAACTGTGATCCCGTCGTATCAGCGCCCAAAACTTGAAGAACCTGCTCCGCAAAGAAGCCCCCAGCCCCATTACCCGCATCAACGATAATTCGAAAGCCCTGTAAAGGTTTCTCTTCTGGCGAATGAATTCCTTGGCGGATTTTTGCCACCAAATGCTCCGCATAAATTGGCAGTAACTCTTGCTTCATCAGTGTGCCATTTTCATTGGCTGTCAGCGGATCAGTATGAGATAAAATATACCGAATATCTTCTTTCTCTGCTCCACCTTCTGCTGTGAAGAACTTCAAGCCATTAAAGTAATAAGGCAAATGGCTAGCTGTAATCATAATCGCTGCATCACATTGAAGCGTTGGAAATTGAGTAGCCATAAACATAGCAGGCGTCGTAGCTAAACCAACGTCAATCACCTGAATACCTAATGAAAGAAACGTATCTACTAATGCTTGCTTAATCGGCTCCGCCGTTAGACGACTATCATGTCCGATTGCAATTGTCAGGCGCTGTTGTGCCTTTCGTGGCAGCTGTTTTTTGTCCTGTAACCAACGAACCACGCCCACCGCAATCTCGGCTACTGCTGTTGCGGTTAATGTTGCAGTTTGCTCTTCCGTATCCAAAGCAATTCCCCGAATATCCGAACCATTTTGTAGCGCTTTCAATTCTACCAAGAAAAAAACTCCCTTCTATTGATGCTTTCAATTTTAAAAAATCATATTTTCGATGCGTTCGATAAAGTGTTCCGCATCCTCTTCTGAACGTGTAATCACAATAATCGTATCCGCACCAGCCACTGTACCAGCCACTTCTGGATAAGCTACTTCATCTAAAAAGTTACTCACCACATCGGCATTCCCCATCTCTGTATGCAAGATGACAATAAATTGTACTCGCTCCATTCGAACAACTGAATCTTTTACTGATTCTCGTAATTTCTCTTCACTGCTTGTGCCTTGTGCTTGAGAAAAAATTGCATATTTGACACGACCATCTGCACCATGTGTTTTAACAATACTCATTTCACGGATATCTCTTGAAACAGTCGCTTGAGTGGCTCGGACGCCAAGTTCTTCCAAACGAGTGATTAATTCATCTTGTGTTTCAATTTCTTGTTGCATAATTAATTGTTTAATCAAACGTTGACGTTCTGCTTTTTTCATATAGACCACTCCTCTCCATTCATTTCTTTTATTATATCCAAAAATGAGTAAAAATACAGGTACTTTTCACATTAAACTCTTTATTTATCTGAAAAAGACTGGATAAATGTTTATATACCAGTCTTTTTCAGTAAAAAATACTTATTTAAGAAGATTCTTTTCTTTTAAATAGTCTTTCGCCACTATGCTAGGATCTTGCCCTTCCACATTGACTTGATAATTCATTTCACTCATTTCTTCTTCGCTAATTTTTCCTGCCAATTTATTCAATATTTCTGCTAATTCTGGATATTTTTCCAACGTTGCTGTTTTAATAAGTGGTGCTCCTTGATAAGGCGGAAATAGCGCTTGATCATCTTCTAACGTTACTAAATCGTATTGTCTCAATTCACTATCCGTTGAATAGGCATCAATCACATTTACCTCACCATTATTAATCGCTTGATAGCGTAACGCCGGTTCCATCGATTGGACATTCAGATTTAAATGATATTTTTCTTGTAATCCCTTATAACCATCTTGCCGATCAATAAATTCTAACGTAAAACCTGCTTTCAACTGATTGCTAATTTTCTGTAAATCACTAATCGTTTTTAATTGATGCGCTTTTGCAAATGAGCGCTTAACTGCGACGGCATACGTATTTTCATAGCGCATCGGTTTCAACAAAGTAAGGTTTTCTTGTTTTTTCAAGCCAGCGCGTGCCGCTTCATAGACTACTTGAGGTTGATTGTCTAGCTGAGGAGGATTTTTTAAAAAGGTTTCGATCACTGTTCCTGTAAATTCCGGATAAAGATCGATTTCATCTGATTTCAAGGCATTATATAAAAAAGTAGTCTTGCCAAAGTTTGGCTTTAACGTCACCTGAATGTCGCTATTTTCTTCAATTAAGGCTTTATACATATTAATAATAATATCTGGTTCCGCTCCTAATTTGCCAGCAATTGTCAGCTGCTTTTCCTTTGAAGAAGTTTGTTGATTCCAGAAAAATGAACCACCTAACAAAAGGCCTAAAATAGTACCGCCAATGATTAGTCGCCGCCCATTCGCTTTTTCCAACCAATGAATTCCATAATTAAATAAGACTGCTAGTGCAGCCGATGAAAGGGCTCCAATAAAAATCAACGATAAATTATTTCGATCAATTCCTAATAAAATGAAGGTCCCTAAACCACCTGCTCCAATTAACGCCGCCAACGTGGCCGTACCAATAATTAAAACGGTAGCCGTTCGAATCCCAGAAATAATAAATGGTAACGCCATTTGCAACTCAAACTTAAACAGTTTTTCTTTTTTACTCATCCCAAATGCTTCTGCAGCTTCTTCTAACGAAGGATCAATTTCCGTCAAACCAGTATAGGTGTTTTGTAAAATTGGGAATAAGGCATAAATCACTAGCGCAACAATTGCCGGTGGTCGACCAATACCAATTAACGGAATCAGTAAGCCTAGCAAGGCTAAAGAAGGGATGGTTTGGAAAATCCCAGTCACTTGTAACAGACTTTCCGCTAACTTACGATGACTTGTTAAATAAATGGCTAAAGGAATTGCAATCAACGCAGCGAATAATAACGAGATAAAGGACAATTGCATATGCTCGATTAACGCTTGCAGATATTCTTCTTTTCGAGCGAAAAAAGTTTCAATCAGTGCTTGCATCTACTGTCCCTCGCTTTCCAACAGCTGTTCCATAAAACGAGTAATCGTTTTTGAGGTGATACACCCTAAAACTTGTTGTTTTTCTACTAAATTTGCTTTCTCTTGTGCATTAATGAGTTGGACAATCTCTTTTAAATTGGTTTCCATGAAAACAGTTGGCACTGGCTCAATCGTCTCATCTGCGGCTTCTAAAAATGCAGTCAAGTCAGCGCCACAATAGTTCGCTAGTTCTGGCGAAGATTGTTTGAAAAATTGACCGACAAAATTATTTTTCGGATGTTTTTGAATGGCTTCTGGCGTATCGACTTGAATAATTTTGCCAGCGTCCATAATACAGATGCGCTCCCCTAACAGTAAAGCTTCATTCATATCATGGGTCACAAAAACAATGGTACTCGCTAATTCCTGATGAAGTTCTTTCACCAAACGTTGAAGATGATGTCTTGAAATCGGATCTAGCGCGCTAAAAGGTTCATCCATTAAAATCACTTCTGGTTCGGCTGCAATGGCGCGTAAAATCCCGATACGTTGTTGTTCGCCTCCTGAAAGCGCTGCTGGCTTACGATGCAGATATTCCTCAGGATCCAGCTGAACTTTTTTCAATAGTTCAATGGTTCGCTCTCTGCGTTGCTCTTTGGGCCATTTTTTCATTTCAGGAATCAACTCAATATTTTCCGCCACGGTTAAGTTAGGAAATAAGGCAATTTGCTGAAGAACATAGCCAATTTTTAGTCGTAATTCACGTAAAGGGTAGTTGGTTACCGCTTGTTCATTGAGAGCCACTTCACCTGTCGTTGGCTCAATGAGCCGATTAATCATTTTCAAAGTCGTCGTTTTTCCACTACCACTCGGCCCTACTAATACAAAAAATTCGCCTTGTTGGATTGTTAAATTCACATCGGACAAAACGGCATTTTCTTGATATACTTTTGAAACATTTTGAAATTTTATCATTTATTTTCACCGCATCTTTCACTTCTTAATAAACAAAATCTTTGGAGGATCGTCACTCTTTCAGTATAATTTAAGACTAACATCCTGCCTAATTTTTTGTTTTAAGCGCAAGTATGTGGGGGCTCATTTAACAGCTGCCGGTTCGTATCTACAATTATCTACTCAATGAATGGAAAAATTGTCCTCTTCTGCCTTAAACAAAAGTGAACTGTTTTCTACTAAAAGGAGTGATCGTTATGGAAAACGACAAGCGAATTTATAAATGGGACAACGTGAAACTTTTTTTAATTTTCTTAGTGATTTTTGGGCATATTTTAGATCGTGAAGCTTCTCCTTCACGACTCATGGAAACGATCAACTTTTGGATCTATTCATTCCATATGCCAGCCTTTATTTTTGTCTCTGGACTCTTTAGTAAACATGCAATTAAACAACGAAAATATCTACGCTTACTTTCCTTTGTTTGGCTTTATCTCTTAGCGAAGTTGTTGATTACGCTTGCTAATTTCGCCTTTGCAAATAAAATGAATTTTGATTTACTGAACGAAACAGGCGTTCCTTGGTACTTACTTTCCTTAGCAAGTTTCTACTTAATTACCATCTTTCTTCAGCGCGTTCAGCCGAAAATCATGTTGCCAATCATCATTGTTATCGGCTGCGCCTCAGGCTATTTACCTGTGGAAGGTTTCTTGTCTTTAGGACGGACTCTGGGCTTCTTCCCTTTCTTTTATTGTGGCTACTTAATGGATATTCAAAAGCTACAAACCTTTTTAGATCATCGCAAAGTCAAATGGGCAGCGATAGGCGTAATTTTAAGCTCCTTTTTATTTGTAAATAGTCAATGGTCATTGGCAACGAAATTTTGGGGCTTCTTAACTGGTTGGGCTTCCTACGCTGAAATTAGTCCGGCCTTTGAATACAGTAGTTTCATTCAGCTGTTCTTTTACGTTGCTGCAGCATTGGTGTCTCTTTCTTGGTTTGCATTATTGCCGAAACGAAAGTTACCTTTAAGCGCCCTCGGAAAAGATACCCTCTACCCTTATCTCTTGCATATGCCCTTAATTATTCTGTTGGAAAGTGGTTTGCAATTAGACACACTCTTTAAAGAATGGTTTACTTTCCGAATCTTGGCGCTCTTCTTAGCCCTCTTCATTTTAGCTATTACGAATATGCCTGTGGTGAAACGGGGAGCGGATTATCTTTTTAATCCAATTGCGTATGTGTTGCCAAAACAATGGTTAAAAGTTAAATAAAAAAAGAAGAGCGTGGGACAAAAATCACTTTGGATTTTTGCTCCACGCTCAAAAACTGTTAAACGGCGAGAGTTGCAATGTTTCACTGTGAAGCATGAACAGATGAAATCATCGTACCTACTTGGTTCTTGGAGCTAAACACTTTTGTCTCAGCCTCCACTTTTATCTCAGATTTTTTTCAACTATTGAAACAATCCTTTAATTTTATCAAACAAACCATCTGTCGTTGTATCAGCTAACATCGCTGTAATTTTATGATAGTGTTCGCCTAATTCATCTTTATGTTCTTCAATGAATTGTTGCGCATGTTCCACGTTGCCTTCTCCAATTAAATCTTTTGCTTTTTGAACTAATTCTTCTACGTTCATCTTCACACGTCCTTTGATTAAATAGTTAACAATAAGTGTTTCACTCATTGCGTTTTCTCCTATTTATCGTATCGTGGGATCCCTTGATTTGCAAGAAATTTTCAGTAAATTGACAGTTCTGATTTTGGGTTTTTAAAAGGCAAAAATTGCAAAAAAAAGCTGTTTTCGAAAATCGAAAACAGCTTTTTTACTTTACTTCGCTAAACGATAAATCGCATCTGCATAAATAGCAGCTGCTCGGAATAAGTCATCTAATTCCATAAATTCGTTGGCTTGGTGCATTGTGTCTGTGTAGCCAGGGAACATTGCGCCATAGGCAACACCACGTTTTAATAAGCGGCCATAAGTACCGCCACCAATGATTTGTTCTTGGCCTTTTTCGCCTGTATGGTCTTCGTAAACTTGTAGTAACGTTGCCACCAATGGATCATCAACTGGTACATAATGCGGTTCTTGGTTGCGATCTCCTTGTGTTGCAGTGACCGTTTCACCGACTGTTGCTTGAACTTTTGCTTGTAATTCTTCTGCTGAAGTTCCTTTTGGATAGCGGAAGTTTAATGTTACTAAGCTATTTTCAGGATTTTCTGGATCAAAGTTAACAATCCCAGCGTTCATTGTCAATTTACCCATTTTTTCGTCTTCAAAAGCCACGCCTAATTTTTCACCATAAAAATCTTCATGGATAAATTCAGCAATGGTATTAATAAAGCTGTATGCGCCTTCTGCAAAGCTGTAATCATTTAAGAAAGTTGCCAAGAAAGTCGCTGCGTTAATTCCAGATTGTGGGCTAGCACCGTGAGCACCTTTACCAACTACATGGAAAGTCACTGTTTTATCTGAAAGTTCTGCGTTACCTGAAATTTTTGCTTCTTGTTTGATGAATGTTTCAAAGCTAGCAGCTAGTGAAGCCGCTTCGTCTGCTGAAGCAGCCGTTACAACAGCATCTGCTGTTCCCGGAACCATGTTTTCACGTAAGCCAGATTTGAAGCTTTCTAATTTATAATCAGCGCCGTTACCGCCTCGGAAAGTTAAACGAATAGTCACATTTCCTTTTTCCCCATTGATAATTGGGAACTCAGCATCTGGTGAGAAACCAAAGTCTGGCGCTTCTTCATGTTGGAAATAGTAATCCATATCGCCCCAGCCGCTTTCTTCGTCACTTCCTACTACGAAACGAATTTTTTTAGACACGGGTAAGCCTAATTCTTTGATAATTTTCATTGCGTAATAAGCAGCCATACTTGGGCCTTTATCATCGCTTGCACCACGTGCATAAATTTTGCCATCTTTAATGACTGGTTCATAAGGATCTGTTTCCCAACCATCACCAGCAGGAACAACGTCCATATGACCAAAAATTCCTAACGTTTCGTCGCCTTCACCATATTCAATGTGTCCAGCGTAATTGTCGACATTTTTCACCGTAAAGCCATCACGTTCACCATACGCTAACATGTGTTTTAAGCCAGCAACTGGCCCAGGTCCAAAGGGCGCTTCAGGTGTTGCTTGTGCATCATCACGTTCACTGTTGATCCGTAATAAGTTTTGTAAATCTTCTAATAAGTCGTCTTTACGTGCTTCGACTTCTTTTGTCCAATCAATTGTCATTTGTTGTCACTCCTATTCATAAAGTTCTACATAGTCAATCATACCATTTTATGCAGAAAAAGAAAGAAACCCGACACTATTTTTCGAGAAATTTTTTATCTTTTCCGCAGAAAGGGCTGGGTTTTTGTTTATTTTAATTGAGGTATGATTGTTTAGGTTGTAGTTGTTGCAATTCGGCTTCTGTTAAGGGCCGATATTCCCCTAGTTCTAACGTTTCATCCAACCATAGTTCGCCCATTCGTAATCGTTTTAAATACGTCACAGGTTTGCCTACAGTGGCTAACATCCGTTTTACTTGATGGAATTTTCCCTCTTGAATCACTAAACGGACTACGGAAGTCCCTTCTTCCTCATTGATCGTCTCAATGACTAAACGACTTGGTTTAACCATTTCTCCATCTTTCAAGGCAAATCCTTGCGCAAACAGTTGACAATCTTCCGCTGTCACAAGTCCCTCAACTTCAGCTAAATATTCTTTATCCACATGCTTTTTGGGTGATAATAATTGATGCGCTAACTGGCCATCATTTGTTAATAGAAGCAAGCCTTCGGTATCTTTATCCAAGCGACCAACTGGGAACAAGTCGGCACGGTAATCCTGATCAGTTAACAAGTCAATTACCGTTTCATCTCGCTGATCTTCCGTCGCAGAAATGACACCTTGTGGTTTATGCAACATGTAATAAAAGAATTTCTGATACGTAAGAATTTCTCCCATAAAGGCAATTTGATCTGTTTCTTCATTTACTTGTGTTTTGGCTTCTTTTACGACGTCACCATTCACCGTAACGACTTTTTTCTTTAACAATTGTTTGATTTCTTTACGACTACCGATACCAACATCGGCTAAAAATTTATCTAAACGCATCGTCATTCCTCTTTCCTTTAAAAAAATAGCTTGGGACATAAATCGAATCGATCGATGTCTCAAGCCTTGTCTCTTAAGAGAATCTGCTGAAAGGAGTTCAATCAGCTATTATTTAATATTGAATTTTGCACGTAATTTTGCGGCATTTTTCCCTAATAAACGATCAGCTAAGCGAATCTTCAAGACCGAATAGCCATAAAAAGCGCCTCCTGCAGCAGCCACAATTACAACGATAATGAAGGCTTGGAAACGTCTAGTTGGATCTAAAAATAGATACAAGAACTGACGGAAAATCAAAGCGATAATCATCATGATGACTGTAATACAGAACATTAACAATGTTCGCCGTAAGGTTAATTTGTAATTAAAACGTGTCACTTGACGAATTCTTCTTAGAATCAATACGCAAGAAACCGTAAAGCCAATCATCGTTGCTAATAACGGACCGTAAACTTCAAATAAACGGATTGCGGGGAATTGCACGATTAATTTCACTGCTAAACCAATTCCTAAATAACGCATTGCGTCACGATTTTCATACATCCCCATCAACATATTTGACACTAACATATACAAGCCCAAGAATAAACTAGCATAACAAGCTTGCACTAATAAAGAAGTGCCTAAAGCATCTGGCATGTAAAAAACAGTGTATAGTGGTTGCGCTAAAACAATCATACCGAACGTTGCTGGCAACATTACAAACACAAAAAGTTGTAAATTATTACTAATCAAACGCGCTAACTCACGGTGATTTTTTAAGGTGACCGCTTCTGTAATCAACGGTAATCCAGTAGCCGAAATCGAAGTCGCTAAAGCCACGACAATCATGGTTAATTTGTCCGGATTGGCATTAAAAATACCGAAAAGCTCTCGTAATTGGGTATCTGAATAATCCGTAAACAAACGCATAAAGTTTGAGAAAGTAAACTGATCGACAAGTTTAAAGACCGTTACCCCTGAGCCAACTACGATAAAAGGAATCGCCTCTTTAAAAGTTTCAATCAATAACTCTTTTGGAGCAATTTCATGTTCATTGGCGCTGTGTTCTTCTAAATAATCAAATAATGGTTTTTGTTTGTACATGTAATAACCTAAAACCGCAAAACTTGCGAGCATCCCAATAAATGCCGCAAAAGTGGCTTGGGTCACCGCTGTAACGTAATTACCTTCAAAGACTTTCATGATAATAAAAGCAGTTAATAACATGTAAAAAACTCGTGCTACTTGTTCAACAATTTGTGATAAAGCAAAGGGCATCATTTCTTGATTTCCTTGGAAATAACCGCGAATGACACTCATGCTTGGGAAAACTAAAACGGCTAAACTTAATGAACGCATCGTTGGAACTAATTCAGGTCCTCCGCCAGACAAAGCTGCTAATGCCGGAGATGCCAAATACATCACAATAGCAAAAACCACACCTAAGCCACCCATTAGTTGTAAGGCACGATAAAAAAGCTGTCGACTAATTTTATATTCGTTCAATGAATTATAATGCGAGGTCTGCTTGGCAATCGCACCTGGAATTCCGGCGGTAGAGATCATTAGGAATAAGGCATAAATCGTATACCCCATTGAAAACAAACTGTTCGCTTCGTTTCCGTGCTCGCCCATCCAAGCGTACCAGGGGATGATGTAAATCGCCCCTAACATGCGGGAGATAATATTACTAGCTGTCATCCAAGCTGAGCCTTTGACCATTTTTTCTTGGTTCGTCAGGATTGGTTGATCAACTGAATTTGGTTGATTGATCATTTTGTCCTCCAATATTCTTTGAGTATGCTTTCTTTATTTTAATTGTTCATCTTGGGATATGCAACGACTTTCTCGAAGAATTATCCTATTTTAACATTTCTCATGGATTTTCTCACGCTAACGAGATGGTTTTTTTAAAAGAAAAATAATGCTATAATGACATCAGTTTTGAAATTTCGTTGAAACGTTTGGAGGCAAAAAAAGTGACGATTTCATTATTCGCAATTCGCGATTGCTTAGAAAAAGAAGATTTATTAAAAGAATTTATTTCACCAGAAGGCTGGCACTTGACTCTTTCCGACACGTTAGGTCAACGAGAAGTAACGGCTCTTTCTTACGATTCGAGAGACGTAACAGCAGAAACACTCTTTTTTTGTAAAGGATTAAACTTTAAAGAAATCTATTTAGAAAATGCTGTAAAAGACGGCCTAGAAATCTATGTTTCTGAGGTGCCTTATGAGGTTCCAGCACAACTAGGAATTATCGTGACTGACATTAAAAAAGCAATGGCTGTGTTAAGCATGGCTTTTTATGATTATCCACAAAATAAATTAAAACTGATTGGCTTTACTGGAACCAAAGGTAAAACAACAGCGGCTTATTTCACCAAATATATTTTAGATGTTGCTACACAACAAAAAACAGCCTTGCTTTCTACCATGAATTCGACATTAGATGGCAAAACATTCTTTAAATCTGCATTGACTACACCCGAATCTTTGGACTTGTATCGAATGATGGCAACCGCTGTTGCTAACGGGATGACTCATTTTATTATGGAAGTTTCTTCCCAAGCCTACAAAACTAATCGTGTCTACAAGTTATTTTTTGATGTCGGCATTTTTTTAAACATTACCCCCGACCATATCAGTCCAATTGAACATCCAACCTTTGACGATTACTTTTATTGCAAACGTCAATTGATTACACATTCTAAAGTCATTGTGTTGAATCACGAAGCTGATTATTTTCCATTACTTAAAGAAACCGCACAACAGCAAAAAGTCCCTGCCATTGTCTATGGCAGTCAGCCAGCTTCAGAAGTTGACTATTCATTCGCTGTTTCTTCAGATGATTCCTTACGTTTTATCGTTGAAAGTCCTGCAGATGCGTTAGGATTGGCCGGCTCTTATCACCTTCGTTTAGGTGGTGATTTTAACAAAGGTAATGCGTTAAGTGCGGCGATTGCTAGTGTCCTTGTGGGAGCTTCAAAAGAAGAGTGTCAACAAGGGATCGCAGCAACCACCGTCCCTGGCCGGATGGAATCTTTAACGAATACCAACGGTGCAACCGTCTATGTTGATTACGCTCATAACTATGATAGTTTGAAGAATCTTTTAACCTTTGTCCGCGAAGAACATCCTGACGGCCGCTTAATTGTTCTTGTCGGTAGCACGGGAGACAAAGCGATTTCTCGCCGCAAAGACTTTGGTAGGGTTCTTTCTGAATTGGCTGATGTTGCAGTCCTAACAACCGATGACCCAGCCAGTGAAGATCCAGCAAAAATTTGCCAAGAAATTCAAGCCCATATTACCAAAGAAATGCCTGTTTACACCATTTTAGATCGTGGCGAAGCAATTGCTCACGCATTATCTTTAAGCACAACGGCTGATGATGCGATTGTCTTAGCTGGTAAAGGCGCCGACCTTTATCAAAAAGTAAACGGCGTAGATGAACCTTACGCAGGAGACTTTGCCCTTGCGGAAGCTTTCATTAATAAAAAGAACTAAATCATTTAAACACACATGAAAAAAACAAGCTACAACCACTTATCAGCAAAGGTTGCAGCTTGTTTTTTAAAGAATTTCTTTTATTTTCGTTACTTCTTCTTCTGATAAGCCATGACCGCCATCCACTAGTAAAAAGTCGACTGGAAAATGTTTCTTTAATTGATTAGCTAAAGAAAGAACTTGTCCCGGAATACTCAACTCATCCTGAGCCCCTGTTGTGACAATCACTTTTGTCGCAAACTCACCAGATACATATTGATAGCCTAAATTGCTTGGATGCAGTAAAATAACAGTGTTAGCAATAGTCGGGTTCTTTTCTAACAGGCCTAAAATAAAATTGGCACCGTTAGAGTACCCTATAAAAATAACTTCATCGTATAACTTTTGCGGTTGCCAAACTTCTTCTAGAAACGCCGTCACTCGCTCATCAAAGTTAGCACGAGGTAATGCTCCATTGACTAATGGCGCAAAAAAGCGTCGCTGTTCGCCTACACCTTCTGTCCCTAAGTAACTTAGAACACTCGCTTCTGGGTAAAGGGTTGCGATGGTGGTTAATAATTGATATTCATTGCCACCAGTACCATGGAAAGCGACAACTAATTGATTAGGTTTCGACCCTTTTTGAAAAAATTGTTTCATTTAATAAACCTCCAAGAAAGGAATTTTACTATGTATGCACAAATTCATCACATCTCTATTTTAAATCGATTGATAAAGCCTACATTTGACTTCTATCATAATACACTGGGATTAAAATTACTAATGAAAACGATCAACCAAGACGATCACACCATGTATCACTTGTTTTTCTCAGATAATGAGCAACGAACAGGTACCGAATTAACTTTTTTTGAATTGAATGATGGCCAAGATCAATCCTTTGGGACAAATACGATTGAACGAACTATTTTAAAAGTACCAACGCGCGCCTCTTTGGATTTTTGGGCAGAACGTCTTGAGCAAGCGGGTATCTGCCACTATGGTGTGGAAACATTTAACCAACACCCAATTTTGCGTTTTGAAGCGCCCGATAATACGCAAATGGCGCTTGTTCCGTTACGTGAATTTGAAAATGCGGAAGATTATTTTCCAGCTGAGCATGCTGAAATTCCAGTAGAACATGCAATTTTAGGCATTGATGCAATTCAATTACGCGTCCAATATGCCGCAGCTACCAAACAACCTTTAGTGGATTATTTACATTGGCATGAAAAAGAAACAGTACCTTTTTTTGAAACTGCGCATGAAGTAACTGTTCTGGAAAATCATCATCCACAGTTTTATCAAGAGGTGCATATCATTGATGACCGTACCAATCCGCTTGCCATTGAAGGAATTGGTGGCGTTCATCACGTCGCCTTTGGGGTGGAAGATACGCAAGAATTAACGCAAGTTGACAGCCTGTTGGATGAAAAGAATTTTACAAACTCAGGAATTAAAGACCGTGAATTTTTCAAATCATTGTATTTTAGAGAACCGAACCACTTGTTATTTGAAGTAGCCACACAAAAAGGCCTGCTAGATGCCGAAGCCTATGAAAATCAAAGTTCAAACTTTGATGAAATCCCCCTTTATTTGCCTCACTTTTTGGCAGATCAAAGAGAACGAATCGAAGCGATTTTAGCACAACAACGCCATGAGTAAACAAAAATAGCGGTTCTAACCGCTATTTTTGTTTTTTAATATCCTATTATTGCCCTTTTTTGAAAAAAAGGAGTACACTAATAGTAGATGAACTGCGCAAGGAGGTGAGTACATGTTATCTAAGGAAGAAGTTCTACACTTATTGAACGAAGCAAAAAAAGAAGTCGATCGTTTAGAAACAAACCGCCAAGAAGATTTAGGTAATTCAATCAACTATATTGAAAATGAATTACAGCTCCAACGTGTCTTATCTCAAGTGGAAGCTTATGAAAAAGTACTTGGTTAATTGATTACGTATTAAATGAGAGAGGAGCAACCAGATTCAGGTGAATGAATCTGGTTGCTCCTCTCTCATTTTTTACTAGACTAATTCGTAAGCAAGTTCTCGTGCAATAATTTTTGCGGTTGTTTCAGCGATTTCTCCAGTAAAGCCAATGCATTGTTCCATATGTTCAGGTGAACCCATCGTCATTTTACTTGTCAAAATACTGCAGCAAACCACTCGATGCTTTTGTCGAAAACTTTGATGCAATTCGTTGGCTAAAGCCATCGTTTTATTTACTTGTTCTCCTTTGGCTTCTGTCCGACCAAAAAAGTAGCCCAGACACATAACCCCGCCTGAAAGAGCACCACAAATACACTTCGCTCCTCCAACACCTACAGGAAACCCAGAAGCCATGGCCACAGCTTCAATGGGAATCTCCGCATCGAAGTGTTGCCGAATGGTCGCCACAATCGCTTCCGAGCAATAAAAATCACCGTTACGATAATAGGCTTCCGCTTCTTCCCTGATTGCTTGTAAACAAATTCTCTTTTTCAAAATGCCCTCCATTCTGTATCCGCTTTCATTTTATGAATAAATGGATGCCAAGCATCCCTTTATTTTATAGATTTTCTGCAGAGGTAAATACTTCTGACACATCATCATCGTCTTCTAACTTGTCAACCAAGCGCTCTAATTGCGCTTTTTGTTCATCGTTCAAGGTTAGTAAGGTTTGCGGAACCATTGTTAATTCAGCTTGTGCTAATGAATAACCTGCTTGTTCTAAAGCATCGCGAACCGCTGTAAAATCTTCTGGTGCTGTGTAAATTTCAAATACTTCTGGTGATGTTTCTAAATCCTCGCCGCCTGCTTCCAAAACGACTTCTAGCATGTCGTCTTCCTCAATTGCATGATCTTCTCGCTTAATGACAATATAGCCTTTACGATCAAACATATAATTCACCGAACCCGTTTCACCTAAAGAGCCACCATTTCGAGTAAACGCGACGCGAACATTGGTGGCCGTTCGGTTGCGGTTATCTGTTAGTGCATGAACTAAAACTGCCACGCCACCTGGCCCGTATCCTTCATAAGTTACCTCGTCATAATGTTCCCCTTCCCCAGCACTACTGGCTTTTTTTATGGCGCGAGCAATATTATCATTGGGCATATTGGCTGACTTAGCTTTATCGACTGCTAAACGTAAAGCAGGATTCATTGCGGGGTCAGGGCCACCTGCTTTTGCCGCCATATAGATTTCCCTTGAAACTTTTTGGAAAATTTTCCCACGTTTGGCATCTTGCGCATTTTTACGCCCTTGAATGTTGCTCCATTTGCTGTGTCCTGACATCCTTGATTCCTCCTGACTTTTCGTTACTATTCTCCTTTATTCTACTCTTCTTTTCAGTTAGGAACAAGCGCTACCAAAAAAAGGCCCTCGCTTATCCACCTTTCTGACGAATAAACGAAGCTCTTCTAAATTAGCGTCTTCTTTTTTTATTTTTCTT
This sequence comes from Enterococcus sp. DIV0712, assembly GCF_050554855.1. Classification (NCBI taxonomy): domain Bacteria; kingdom Bacillati; phylum Bacillota; class Bacilli; order Lactobacillales; family Enterococcaceae; genus Enterococcus; species Enterococcus sp. DIV0712. Next base: position 400,393 of record NZ_CP187333.1, on the reverse strand, counting down.
CAAACCATGAACCACCAAACAAATAACGATGGCTGTCAAAGCACCCATGGAATCCAACATAACATCTTGAAAAAGAGGGGTCCTTCCGCCTGTGATCATTTGATGAAATTCATCTAAACCTGCATAGCCAGTAGCAGCTAGCCAGGAAACAACAGCTGTTAAAAACAGACCTTTGATTCTTGGCACTAATCCAATAAACCAACTACCACCTAATAGAAAATACGTACCAAAATGGGCTCCCTTACGAATAAAAAATTCAACAAATTTACTATAACCACTAGCTTGAATGCTCACTTCACTGCCAGCATATTGAAAAGAAATATTTTTTAATTGTTCTTCAAAAGGATGACTGCTCAGAAGTTTATCTAAAAGACCAACTTGTGATTGCTGTTCATACGTCTGTGATGAACTGAAAAATAAAATGGCCATAATTACAAACGCAATGACTAAATATAAATTACTATCTTTCAAATAATTTTTCATATAATCCTCTTTTCTTGGTTTCAAGTTGCCCCGTGCCTGCCACGGAAAATTCTTTTTTATTATAGTCGGTTTCGAGGGAAAAAGAAACAACTTCTCTTAGGTCTTATGATATACTGAAAAGAAAAAAATGAAAGAAGGATTGGATATGACCTATTCTATTACATGGGATTTAGACAGTATTTTCCCCAATGGGAGCGAGTCCAAAGAACTTAGCCAACGAATGACTCAATTAACCGAACAGACAAAAGAGTACCATCAATTAATCACAGAATGGACACCAGAAAGTGCCCAAGGCAAAGAACAATTTGCTGAAATCTTAACGTTACAAGGGAAAATCTCAAATGGCTTTTCACAATGTAATAGTTTTTTAACTGCTTTAATTTCTGCTAATACTAATGATACCAAGGCCAAAATTTTATCAGGCGATTTATACAATCTGTTGCCAGCGATTCAATTAGCTGAAACCATTTTTACTAAAAAAATCACCGAGATTTCAGCAGAACATTGGCAAGCCCTGTTAGCCGAAGAACCGTTCAAAACAATGGCTTTTCGCTTAAATGAATTACGCCGTGATGGAAAAAAACTGCTTTCCGAACAAGAAGAAAATATCATCAATACGCTTTCTCTAGATGGGTTAAACGCTTGGAGTACACATTACGATACGATTGTTGCTTCCATCGTGATTCCTTTTGAAGAAAAAGATGGCTCTGTGACAGAACTATCTGCAGGCCAAGCCTTTAACCGCATGATGGGAGATCCTGATAAAAAGGTTCGTCAACGTTTGTTTACAGCCTGGGAGAAAGCTTGGAGTGGCAAAGCTTCAATTTTAGCAGACACCCTAAATCACTTGGATGGGTTCCGTTTATCTGATTACAAATTGCATGGCACTACAGATTATTTAGAAAATCCCTTAAACTATAATCGAATGAGTCAAGAAACATTAACGGTTATGTGGGAAACCATCCAAAAAAATAAACAACCATTCGTCGACTTTCTAACGCGCAAAGCGCAATTATTCGGTAAAGAAAAAATGGATTGGCAAGACCAAGATGCACCAATTATTTTAGGTGATTTAGAAGAAAAAACGTATTCCTTTGATCAAGCCGCTGCCTTTATTTTAGAAAATTTCCGTAAATTCAGTCCGAAAATGGCCGATTTTGCCCAAATGGCTTTTGAAAAAAGTTGGATTGAAGCTGAAGATCGTCCAGGCAAACGTCCTGGGGGTTATTGTACAGAATTACCTGAAACACAAGAGTCGCGGATTTTCATGACCTTTGGCAATTCAATCAACGAAGTAGCTACTTTAGCCCATGAATTAGGTCACGCTTTCCATAGTAGCGTGATGTGGGATTTACCTTCATTGAATCGAGAGTATGCCATGAACGTAGCAGAAACAGCTAGTACCTTTGCAGAATTGATTGTTGCTGACGCCACCTTAAAAGAGGCCAAATCAGATGTTGAAAAGATTAACCTTTTAGACACAAAAATGCAAAATGCCATTGCCATGTTTATGAACATTCATGCGCGTTTTATCTTTGAAAATAATTTTTATCAAGCGCGCCAAAAAGGTTTAGTAGCGGAAGAAGATATTACTGAATTAATGTTAGCGGCGCAAAAAGAAAGCTACAAAGATAGTCTTGGCAGTTATCATCCTCATTTCTGGGCGAGCAAATTGCACTTCTTTATTGATGATGTGCCTTTCTATAATTTCCCATATACTTTTGGCTATCTATTCAGCATGGGTATCTATGCGTATGCCAATCAACAAGGCAGCTCTTTTGAAGACCAATACATTGCGTTATTAAGAGACACTGCTTCGATGACAAGCGAAGAATTAGCGAAAAAACATTTAAATGTTGACTTAACAAAACCTGATTTCTGGCAAGCCGGCATTGATCAAGTCCTAAAAGATGTGGAACAATTCATGACTTTAACTGAAAACTATGTAAACTAAGCAAAAAAGAAGCAGTAACCAACATCAGGTTACTGCTTCTCTTTTTTTCAAATAGTTTCGATACGCAAGGTAGCCCACAAGCATTAGTCCAAACGTAACAAATTCAACTACGGGCATGGCTAACCAAACACCGGTTAATCCTAGTAATTTCACCAAAATAAATAAAACTGGCACAATTAAAAAGAATCCACGCAAAGAGGAAATCATTAGCGCCATTTTCGGTTTACGAACTGCCGAAAAGTAATAAATCCCCATAAAATTCAATCCTGTAAACAAGAAGGAAATCGCATATAAGCGGATGGCTGTCCTAGCAATTTGCGCCAACTGGTCGTTCCCTTCGCTATTAAAGACCTCAATAATTTGTCCCGTAAACACTTGACTGATTAAAAAGAACAGGAAGCCGGCGACCAAGTACGTAATAAAGCTAAGTTTAACAAATTTACGCAACACCTTCGTTTCCCCTAAACCATAGTATCGGCTGAGTAATGGTTGCGCCCCTTGCCCAATCCCTGTAAAAATGGCAATCACAATAATATTGAGATTGGCAACAATCGCATAAGCTGAAATCGCCACATGACCAACTAAGTTTAACAAAACAATATTAAATAAAAACATGACAAAGGCCGAAGAAAATTCATTTAAAAAGGAGGAAAAACCAATCGACATAATTTCTCGAACATCCTGAAATTTCACTTTAAACTTTTCAAAACGTAAAACTCGTTGCGGCGACCACTTATGCAACGTAATCAGGATTAAGCTTGTTAAAGGTGACATCACCGTTGCAATGGCCGCACCTGCCATGCCCCACCCAAATTGATAAATAAAGACATAGTCCAAAATAATATTGACAATTCCCCCACTGACAAAAGCAATCGTTGCCAAACGAGGATTATGGTCATTTCTTAAAAAAGTAATCAGGCAATTGTTTAAAATAAATAATAATGAACAGCTGAGGTAAATCATATAATATTCCTTTGCCAAACCAAACAAGACACCGGTCCCCTGAAGTCCCCGAATAATTTGATCGGAAAAAATCAAGCTCGCTAAAGTAAAGAGACTCCCTATAACGAAAACTAACCCAATCGTTAAACTAAAATACTGATTGGCTTTTTTGATTTCTTTTTGCGCAACCGTGGTCGAAAACAACGTAGCGCCGCCAACGCCAAACATCCAACCTAATCCATTAATAATATTAACGAGTGGTAAGACAATGTTAAGCCCCGCCAACGCCTCGGTGCCGATTCCATTTGCAATGAAAAATGTGTCCGCCAAAATAAAAATTGATTGCGCCGCCATACTTAAAATTCCTAACAGAACATTTTTATAAAACAACGCAGTAAAATGGTTTTGCTGTGTTTGCTCCATACCCAAATCTCCTTCTAACAAAAAAAGGACTCATTCTTTTTGCTTCAAGGCTTACGCAAAAATCAGAATCCTTCAACTATTCAACCCAGCGATTAAATAATCTGTCTATTTATTGATACTTCTAGGGTAGCATTCTCTCTTCGAAAAAACAACCATCCTTTTATTTTTCTCATTTTAAACTTTCTTAAGCAGTTGCAGTTGTTTTTGAACCACTTGCCAATCTTCTTTCACGACTTCTTTTAAACGATAATTATAAAAGACAGCCGCTGGATGGAAGAGTGGAATGATTTGATAGGTTTTCTGCGTCCAATGATAATTTTGTGATTGCTCATCAAATGTTTGAATGGGCGACTGAATGACCGTTCCGTGCACTGCAGTGATTGTTGGCTTTGGTCCTAAAAGTCGTTGCAACCCAATATTCCCCAGTGTCAAAATTAGTTCAGGTTGGCAAACAGCGATTTCCCAATCAAGCAAAGGCGCAAAAATTTTGATTTCTTCTTTGGTTGGGGTTCGATTAGGAAATTTGGTTACTCTTTCTCCCGTTTTTGTAATCTGCTTCGTTTTTACAGAAAAAGGCCGACTCCTAACCGCACTGGTGATATACACCGTTTCACGACTTAAGCCAATTTGTTGTAATTGTTCCATCAACAATTGACCTGAACGCCCTATAAATGGTACGTTTTCTTTAATTTCTTCTTTTCCAGGGGCTTCCCCAATCAGCATCACTTTTGGCTGTTGCGGGCCTTGGCCTTCCACAAACCCTTCTAATGGTAAGTCTTTCGCTTTAGCTAAAACTGCTTGTTTCAGATGTTCAGGATAGTGCATTTACCATCACGCCTCTCTTCTGGTGTTCTTCCTTTGCTATATTGATTATAAATAAGGCCCAAAAGAAACTCAAAAAAGGAGCCTACTCATTTAGGAGCTGGTTTTTCTACACACAAAGCTTTGTCTTTAGCTAGATAAAAAGGCCGTAAGTAACCAACTAAATTAGACATTGGTAAAACCTCCGATGGTAAATCGATCTTTAATGTCTCCTTTAAATAGGCTTTGCGTGTCGCAATCCGTTGCCACATGTCTGGATAAGTTTGCTGAATCTCTTTTTGCAGTGTTTCATCAGCCAAAGCCACACATTCTTCTGCACTCACCCCTGTATAACCAGGTACAGAAGGAATAATATCCACTTGAAAGAGCATGCCACTTTCCAAGCGAATGGCTGAATCTGGATAAATAGGCGACGACATCCATTCATCATCCGAAACTAAATGCCCAGGATTCAAATGCCAGTGATAGATTTCTTTTGGTAACTGTTCTTCAATCGCTTGGTACATTTCTCGCCCTAACAGTCCGATTCGAATGGTTTCAAGCCAGTGAACGACAGCTTGAAAATAGGGTTTTGCTACGCGCTCTAAATAATCACGTTGCGCTTCTGGCAATTGCTGCTCGTTTTCAATAACAAAACCTGTTCGGCTAGACAAGCCGCCTTTGTAGCCTGTAGTTAATGATAAGGCATCACCTAACTGAATTTCTTTGGCAGTCGGATACATGTTTGCATATTCAAAACGTTGACCAGTTGCCGCAATGGTTACTACCGTCGGCGTTTGACCTTCATCATTTAACAAAGCCCCAATGTCCGTTTCACGCTGTCCTATTTCAATTGCATTTAAGGCCTTTAACATACTGCGAGAAGCCAAATTCGCCCCATATTCATAGTGCGCCAATTCGTTAGCATTATTTGTTGCGCGAGCCCCCTTTGCTCCAATCAATAAGTGGGTCCCATTTAGTAAACGAGCTTCTTTCGGCAGCGCTTTTTTCAGTGCTTCGACAATAAAATGTGGCACATCAAACATAGTAGCAGGTTCTTGCTGTTGTGTCGTAAACATTTTCCACCCAACGATACCTATTTTTTGAGCAGTTTCATCGAGAAGCGTTTCAAAAATCTGCGACAACTTTTGTTCCCCAGCCATTGGTTGATTAGGTAGTGAAAAAGCTGGATAATGAATTAAATCGGCTGAGATGCGGGCATGTTGGCACAGTTTTAAATTTTCATTACCTAAAATAAGTGTCGCCATACCATCCTTATTTAACACAAGGAGTCCTTCTTCAAACCTCGGAATAAAGCCAGTTAAGTATTCAAAATTACTGCCATGCTCTTTGTCTGCATAGAAGACCAATTGATCGAATTTTTCTGTTTTCATTCGTTGTAATACTTTCTGCTTACGCGCCATCATCGTTTCATTCGTCAAATACGTTGGAAAAACATTCTCAAAAACAGTAGGTTCAGCAATATGTGTATAATTAATTTTTCGCTTCATTATTATCCTCCATTATTCATCTGCGACAATCAACGTTACGCCTGCTTGCGCTAATTGCTCACAGAATTTTTCATCAGGTCGTGTATCTGTCACTAAACAATCAATTTCTGTTAATTCGCAAATTTTAAATAAACCCGTTTTGTTTAATTTCGTTTGGTCTGCTAAGGCAATGACTTGTTTGCCTTGTTGAATCATTCGCCGCTTGACTTGACCTTCTTCTTCTGTGTGAATAAATAATCCTTGTTCAGATAACGCAAACACACCTAATAATGTATAGTCGGGGGCAAATTCCCCAACCTTAGCGACTGTTTCTGCCCCAAACAAAAAGAGTTGTTGTTTATGCAGTTGCCCAGGTAATACTGTAATTTTTGTCTGATCCATTTGCGCTAGAAGTAGCGCATGACTGAGAGAGTTCGTTATCGCGTGAATCGGACTATTTTCCATCGCTCGAATAGCTGCTTCCACCGTGGTTGATGAATCAAAAAAAATGGACGCTTGTTTGGGAATATTTGCCCAAACTTTTTGGGCAATGGCTTGTTTTTTCTCTGGATGCTTCATTATTCGTTGAGCATAATCATAAATAGTTGCTTCAGACTGCACTGAGATAGCGCCACCATGCGTTCTCTTTAAATGTCCTTCCTTTTCTAAACGAATTAAATCTCGCCGAATAGTATCTTTTGAAACAGAGACTTGCTCCGCTAACGCTTCCATGGAAATACTTTTTTGTTCATTCACTATTTTTTGAATCTTGGCTAAACGTTCTTCAATCAACATGCTTCCTCACCTCTTCTAAGTAAAGATAGCATCTTTTGCATTATTTTGCAAACAAATGCAAAATAATGCAAAAAAAAGACAAAAAAAACTAGTCCTTCATTTTCTAACGAAGGGCTAGTTTGAGAGTGGTTTTAATAGGTAAATTGAATAATCATGCCGCTAGGATCTTCTAACGCAAGCAAATGATCTTTGGCAATAAAATGTAACTTTGCTTCTTCCGCATTGGCTTGGACGATCTCTAAATCTGCCGCAGTTGGTAAACGGAAGGTGTAATTTTCTAAGCCAAATTGATTTTCTTGAATCGTTGGCAGCTGTTTGCCGCTCCATGTATTTGTCCCAATATGATGATGGTACTGACCCGCTGCAAAAAACTTCGCTTGTTGACCAAAGTTAGACTTTAAGCCAAACCCTAAGTTTTTATAGAACGTTTCAGTGGCATCTAAATCGGCCACTTTCAAATGAATGTGCCCAATTTTAGAACCTTCGGAAATTCCTAGCCAGTGACCGTCAGCTTCTGCAGCTAAACTATCACCGTCTAATTCTTCTGTCACACCGATAATTTCACCATTTGGACGAATATCCCAGACTTCTTCTGGTTTATCCCAATAAATTTCGATGCCATTATTTTCTGGATCACTTAAGTAAAGGGCTTCACTATAGCCATGATCTGCTGCGCCAATTTGCACATTTTCCTGCAAAAGCCACAGCAACATATTGCCTAAATCTTTGCGGGTTGGTAGCAGGAAAGCAATATGGTACAAGCCAGTGGTACCCTGATTTTCTTCCCCTGCTGTTAGTTCTTTTAAGACAAGAATTGCATCGTTGGTGCCTTGTGGCGCTAGCCAAGCACGTCCCTCTCCTTGTTTTAAAAGTTTTAAGCCAATTGTTTTCGTATAAAAGTTTACCATTTTATCTAAATCAGCCACTTTCAAAGTGACTTGTTGAATCCCAATATTACTTGGTAATGCTTGAACCATTTGCTTTCACTCCTTTCCTCTTTGTTTTACTAAAGCAATGATTTAGTTGAATTCTTTAAAACGAGCACTATCTTCCATGTATTCTTTTTCGCCAGCTGGCGCTTCAATGGAACCAATAACCATTTGTGCACGTAAATTCCAGTTTGCAGGAATTGACCATTCTGCAGCAACCGCTTCGTCAATGACTGGGTTGTAGTGTTGTAAGTTTGCGCCGATATTTTCTTGCGCTAAGGCAGTCCAAACGTTCGCTTGTGTTAAACCAGTTGCTTGTTCAGACCAAACAGGGAAGTTATCCGCATATAATGGAAAGCTATCTTGTAAGTTTTTCACGATATCTGTATCTTCAAAGAATAAAATTGTGCCCGCACCAGCTGCAAAACCTTGTAATTTAGCTTGTGTGTTTGGAAATGCTTCTGCTGGAGTTAATGGTTTTAAGGCATCTTCAGTCATTGCCCATAATTTTTTGTGAGCATCGCCGAATAAGAACACAACACGTTGTGTTTGAGAGTTAAAAGCTGTTGGACTTTCTCTAACAACTTCTTTTACTAAAGCAGTTACTTCTTCTTTTGAAATTGGTAAGTTTTCTCCTAAAGCATAGATTGAACGACGGTTTTTCATCATTTCAGTAAATTTTGACATAATATGTTCATCCTTTCGAATTTCCTCAGTAAATTCATTTAATTTTGTTTACATGCTTACTATACTACCTTACTAAAAGTAAGTAAAGCTTTTTGTCTTACTTTTTGTAAGTTTTTTTATTTTTTAGTGAAAAACCTTATTCTACCAAAGAAAAAACAACCAGCTTTTTTCTAAGAAAAAGAAAAATCTGGTTGTCGATTAATAAATGTAGAAGTCAATTGAATCGTTTTCGGCCGTTTTTCTTGAAATAAGTGTGTGGCTTTTTCCCCTAATTCCATTAATGGATGACAGATTGTTGAAAAATTTAAAATTTCACTTAATAAAGTTTGTTCCTGTCCCACTAAAAAGAGTGGTCTTTCAATAACGGCTTGAATCCCTGCGGCAATTTCATCACCGTTGGTCACAACCGCTTGGAGCGTTGGATCTTGCCCACAGTGACGTCCTACTTCACACCCATCTTCATAGGTTAAACAGTCCTTAAATAACCGATTTTCAGGAATCACTCCATAAATTTCCTGATATGCGTCAACTAAATAGCGTGCGCTTGTACTTTTTTCTGGTGCACGGTTAATCGTAATTGCCACTTCACTACATCCTTGTTGTTTCAATGCTTGGAAGACCCGCCGATAAACGGTTAAACGATCGATATAGATACTAGCATAACTAGGGTCTTCTATTTTTTCACAAAAAACAACTTGCTCTTTATATGGAGCAAACACACTTAAAGGATTTGCCTTTGACAAAACAATCATGCCATCAAACGCACCCGTGGCCATTTTTTCCAAGTAACTTTTTTCAACTTCTTTATCATAATCCGTTGGTAATAAACTGACCATCATCCCTTGTTGAAATGCTTGGTGGATAATTCCACTTAAAATAGCATCAAAATAAGGTTGATTCGTATAAGGAACCATGACACCTAATGTATTACTTTTCCCAAAGCTAAGATTTCTCGCTAATATATTGGGCTTATAGCCCAACTCATCGATAATTGCTTGGATTTTCAGTCGTTTTTCTTCAGAAACATACGGATGATGATTAATCACACGCGAAACAGTCGTAACTGAAGATCCTGAAAGGCGCGCAATTTCTCGAATTGTTGTCATACTTTCACCTCATTACTTTACAAAATTGAGTTAAATAAGGCACAATCCCTGTCCCGTAATCAACAAAACGATAAAAGGTCTCCTGCCAAGCAAAAGAAATTTCCTGAATATCCTCCTGCTGTGTCAAGTGCCACTCCGTTATCTGATGGTACGGAATTTCTTGATGCCAAATCTTATAGTATTTTTTGGGACTATTTAACTGCAGACTTTTGGCCGTCGTAGTCACCGAGACAAAATAGTAATCCATACCAAGTCTATCGCTTATCTCCACTATAACATTCATTTTCATGCCCTCCAATATTTTGATACACATAGCTTACCTTATGAAACGCGTACCAGAGCAAGAGGAAAAATAAAAAAAGTGAGACCATGTTATACTAGATGTATCATATAAAAGCAAAGGATGAGTGCAATGGAAACTGTTACAGTAGCAACAAAAAGCGACTTACTAACAAATTTGAACAAGCAAACAGATGAAATCATTATCTCGGGGGCACTTGCACAAGAAATATACCACTTAAAAAAACAACAATTAACCGAAACGGAAGAAATGGGCTTTTTAGTGGGTAGCCAAGGCGCTGGCTCATTTTTAACCTATTTAATCGAGAAGTTATCCTATATAAATTCGGAGCTATCGCCAGAAGAACAAAAAATTGAACATGCGATTTTGCGTTTGTATGTTATTAAAAAATTAACTCCAGAAACTACTTTATTACGTCTAAAACAGTTAGATTATTAAAATTTTATTTAATCAAGATAGACCAATTCCCCGCGTACAACGAGTCCCTTTCATTAATCACTTGATATAATTACCTTTATTCAAGTTCCCACCATTGTCATTATCGATTAACCAATGGTATATTAGAAGTAACAGATAAGTCATTTTATTTGAAAAAGTGTTTGGGAAATGTTTGGGGAGGAATGTTTATGTGTCAACCGCAGGAAAAAAAGAAAGAAATTTCTGTTGCTAAGTTACGTTATCGTTTTGAAGTACCAATGATTATCATTGGTTTTGTTTTATTGTTTTTAGCATTGGGGTTAGTTGCCTTATTGATATTGAGTGATTTGCCGATTCCTGACTGGTTATTAATTGTCTTAATTGCACCAATTGCGCCAGTCATTGCTTTTTTTACCATTCGTTATATGTACATGGATACTGCTTCTAACGGAGTGGAAATTACAGAAAATCAGTTACCAGAAATTTATTCCTTGTATATTGATTTGGCAAAAGAAATGGGCTTTGGCACTAAAAAATTAAGGATGCCACGTCTTTATTTAATCAACGGGAATGGTGTCTTAAACGCTTTTGCGGCAAAATGCTCTTTACACAGACGCTATGTTGTCATTCACAGTGATTTGTTGGATATCGCGTACAATACAGGCGATTTTTCGCTGATTCGCTTTATTTTGGCACACGAGCTAGGACACCATAAATGTGGGCACACTAATTTATGGCGACTAATGTTATCCATTATTTTGAAACCAGTTGCGTTAGATAAAAGTTTTACAAGAACGCAAGAATATACCGCTGATCGCGCAGGTTTATACTACGCCGAAGAAGGTGCTTTAAGTATGATTTATTTATTTTCAGGAAAATACATGGGCAGTCGTGTGGATTTAGAAGAATACTTTCACAGTATTGATTTACATGATGATACCATCTGGCTTAAATTGAGTAACTTCTTATCCGATCATCCTGTTGGCTTCCGTCGAATGCAAACATTGAAAAAAGCCAAAGATACTGGCAATTGGGACGTTCATGGGAAATTTTTCTAGCAAGAGCCAACCATCATTAAATAAACGTGCTGGGACAAAAGATTCTTTAACTTTTGTCCCAGCACGTTTATTAATCCACCAATAAATGAACAAATTCTTCTTTGGTGATATTTACAAAGTAGTCTTCAAAGTTAAACGCTGCTAATGCTTGCCAAATTGATGAATACTGATAGTCCACACCTAATAAAGCTGCAACGATTTCCGTTGTTTCTTTTTTGGCAAAATAATCACCATAAATCGTTAACTCAATTATTTTACCTTTTTCAACAGTCAAACGTGCATCCACGATGCCGCCTTTAAACTTTTCTTCTTTTTTGATCGTAAATTTAGGCGCTTCACCAAAAATCCAAGCTTCATTGCCATACACTTCAGCGACCAATTTCCTAATTTCCTGTTGATCTGCTTTGGTTAGGACATATTCTTTCTCCGCAATTTCAGTTAGAGATTCGACATCAAAGAGCTCCATCAGTAAACGATTGCGAAATTCCTCAATGGTTAATTGTTGATATTTTTCGTCTAAGTACGGCCGTAAATTGGTTACGCGTCCCCGAACAGATTTTGTCCCTTTTGATTCAATTTTTTTCTTAGAAACAGTTAAAACACGTTGAACTTCTGCCAAATCAACATCATACATCAAGGTACCATGAGTATACATCTTCCCCTTTTTTGTATACATGGCATTGCCAGAAAATTTTTTCCCATCAATTAATAAATCATTGCGACCGCTAATCTCGGCCCCCGTTGCGCCCATTTTATGTAATGCTTCAATAATTGGTTTAGTGAACGCTTTAAAATCCCCAAAAGCTTGATGTCCTTCCTGAACAACAAAACTAAAGCTGACATTCCCGAGATCATCATAAACAGCACCACCGCCCGATAAACGGCGAGTAATAACGATTCCCTTCTCTCTAGCATAAGCTAAGTCAATTTCTTCATAAGCATTTTGATTTCGGCCTAAAATAACACAGGGTTCCTGAATATAAAACAACACTAAGGGCTCTTCAAAAGAGAGAGTGTTTAATAGATAATCTTCCGTTGCTAAATTTTCACGAATATCTCGTGACTGCATTATGACATAACGCATAAGGTCGCCCCACTTCTTTTTCTTCTAGTGTATCACTTTCTTTCAAAATTGGTTCACTAAACGTCTTCTCTGGCCATTCTCAAAAGCGGATGATCAACAAAAAAACGAACGTGGGACAACAATCACTTTGGATGTTTGTTCCACGCTCAAAATCTAATAAACAGCAATTGCAGAACTGTTTAGCTTTTTAATCTAACCAAGTTACTACTTCTGAAACATCTCGTCGGACTGTTTCAAAGCCGGGTGTTTGAGCTTTGCCAATCGGAATAATCAGTCCGTTCACTAAATGATCCTCAATATTAAATAACTTGCGAACCGCTTCTGTTTCAAAACCAGACATCGCCACAGTATCATAGCCTCGATCTTTTGCAGAAAGCATCAGCTGCATTGCAACTAAGCCTTGGTCTAACATTAGCCACTCTCTTTTTTGTTCTTCGCTAACATCATAGTACCAAGAAACATTTTCATTAATTCCTTGACGAATTTCTTCCGTCATCGTTCCTTGTGCGACAGCTTTAGCACTGATTTCATCTGCATTTGCCACTGTATAAGCAGTCAAATCACCTAATAAAATAATCACCGCCGCTGCCCCTTTAACTGCTGGTTGTTGCATCGAAACTTCGTAAAGGGCCTCTTTTTGTTCTTTTTCTGTGACAATTAAAAAACGCCATGAATTTAAATTGGTACTATTTGGCGCGAACATCGCTTCCTCAATTATGGCCATTAATTCCTCTTTAGGAATCTCAACATCTGGCATAAAATCCCGAACTGAGCGGCGGCTGCGAACAACATCTTGATACATCATATTTCTTCTTCCTTCCTCTTGCCTTACTTGACATAGTTATTATTACTCACTATGATGGAGAAAAAAAGTACGCACTTTTTATTCACCTAGGAAGAAAAAAGTAACCATTACGTGTCACAAGGAGAAACTATGACAACTGATAAACAAACCAGTATCAACTTAGCCCTTTCCACCATTAACGGCAAATGGAAATTATCATTAATGGATGAATTATTCCAAGGAACCAAGCGCAACGGTGAATTGATGCGTGCGCTCGACGGAATCACTCAGCGCGTCCTGACAGATCGCTTGAGAGAAATGGAAAAAGATGGCCTAGTCCATCGAGAATCCTTTAACGAACTACCCCCGCGTGTGGAATATACGCTCACTCCGGAAGGATATGCTCTTTACGATGCCCTCTCTTCACTTTGCCATTGGGGCGAAACATTTGCACAAAAAAAGGCGAGACTTAACAAATAAGTCTCGTCTTTTTTTATCTATTTTGGGTATTATGGGTAAACTTAAGATATTTTTGAAGTCCTTCTTGAATTGAATAAACGGGCGAAAAACCTAAGCCTTTCAAAGCGGAACTATCTGAAAGAGAATATTTTATATCGCCATCTCGTTCCTTTTGATAAGAAACTGGCAAAGAAAGTCCCACTAATTGGTTCATTTCTTCAATTAATTGATTAAGGGAAATGGCAACTTCGGTACCCACATTATAAACATGTCCCAACGCTTCACTTTTGGTTGCTACTAAATTTAATGCAGTTAGGACATCCTCAATGTAGATAAAGTCACGTGTTTGCTGACCATCTCCAAATATTTGAAATTGGCTCACTTGCCCTTGCTCTAATTGGATATAACGATCCATCAAAATGGACAGGACACCAGAATAGGGTGAAGCAGGATTTTGATTGGGACCATAGACGTTAAAGAAGCGAACTGCGCTCGTGGGTACCCCGTGTAAATGGTATTCATTGAGAACATAACGTTCAGCAGCAAACTTATCAATAGCATAGGGACTCAAAGGGCAAATCACCGAAGTTTCTCTTTTAGGCAACGTTGGCTCTGCACCGTAAACGGCTGCTGACGAAGCAAAAACAAAACGTTTGAGCTTTTTTTGATATTTTTTTATTGATTCCAGTATTTTCAATACACTTAAAAAATTGACCTCATGGGTCTCTAGAGGCTGTGCCACAGAACTTGCCACGCTTGCCACGGCCGCAAGATGAAAGATATACTCAAACGAATGCTTTGAAAGTACTTCGTCCAATAATTGCTGATCCGTCACACTTCCTTTAATAAAAACCAACTGCTCAGTTTGTTGCAAATTTGACACTCGCCCCATGGACAAATCATCAATCACAAAAACTTGATACTGTTGACTATAAAAATTAGCCAAATTAGAACCAATAAAGCCAGCTCCTCCAGTAATTAATAGTTTCTTCACCTCTTTGCTTCCTCTCTTTTTTTTTAATTTAATTCCACTTTTTTCGTGTTATTTTCTCTTTGGAATAAAAAAATGCAATATCGAATGAACACATAACTTACAATAGCCACAGCTAATAAGAGTTCAAAAGTAGACAAAATATTTAACAGACTCGTTAGGCCTACCTTTTCTGCAAATAAAGGTTTAACTTTGACTAATGCTGTCGCAGAAATTACTAATGGGAATGTAAAGGCAGCATAACTTGGATAGAATGTCACTTGCATAATTTTATATAGATTCACTACTACAATCCCATAAATACATTGAGATAAAATTAGCAAGAAAACAACTAATGGCATATACAAATGACCACCCATTGAAATATAGCCAGCTAAACATAACGAACCTGGCGCTGTCATAATCGTCAATAAAGGAATGGTCGATTCAGGCATTTCTTTCGACTTCGTAATTCTCTTGATTAAAATTGGTAACAAGAGTAAATAAAAGAACAACGCTACCCAAAAAACAATTTTTCCCAACTCATTGATAAACAATTGAGAAGTATTAGGAATAACGCCAATGCCGACAAACGTAATAAACCAGCTTGGATAAATATGTTCCAGTTCGATTTTTGTTGGAAAAATATGCACCGCTACAAAATAAATCATTAAAATAAAATGTAAAATCACTGCGCCAATCCACAACACGTTAATCCAAGCAGCATTGGTAAATATCCGATCTAAGAAAACACAGATAACCATTAAAGCCATTGTAAATGTTGGTGATACCGAAGCAATAATTGGATCATCTAAGGTGCTTAATGCATGTTTCATTGTAAAAATAATTTTTAAAATAACTAAAATCATTAAGAGACTGCCAAGTACACAATAAATGGTCCCAATTGTTGCATATCCCAAGGAATAAAGTAAATTCCCCAAAGAAACCATCCCTAAAATTAGTCCGCAAATGGGAATCGGGACTTTCCGCAAGAATTTTTTCGCACTTTCTACCATTATGTAGTCACACTCCGTCTTTATTTATTATTATTGATATTAATCAAAAGTATGTTATTATACTAAATGAAATATTTATATTTGTAAAATAAATATTTGCAATACCAACTATTAAGATAGTAAATAGAAAGAGGCGATTTTATGTTCGAATGGATCAAAACATTTATTGCTGTGTATGAAACCAAAAATTTTAGTGCGGCGGCCAAACAATTGTATATTTCTCAGCCAACTGTTTCTTTGCAAATCAAGAAATTAGAGCAACACTTTTCGATCAAGCTGTTCTATCGTAATGGAAAACAATCGGTTATTCCAACCAAAGAAGCTGATTTTTTATATCCAAAAATGCTCTCGATTATTGAAAGCTTAACTACTTCTTTTGCGCAAGCTGCAGAAAAAGAGAATTTTAAAGAAGACTGCATTATAGCCTCTTCAAATACAGTTGCTATTTATTTACTGCCAGATATTATGGAGAGTTTGGTTACCGCTTTTCCACTCATCAATTTTTCGATTCAACTGATGAATTCAAACGAAGTCGTGGATATGGTTCAAAATAATCATGCCCACATTGGACTAATTGAAAAACCCATTGAAACCAAAAATCTACACAAAGAAATTGTTTATGAAGATCAACTAGTTCTAGCAGGAGATGCCGCTTCAAAATTTTGGCTCTTAAGAGAAAAGAACTCTGGCTTACGTTTTTTCAATGAGCTTTATCTCAACGAACACAGCATCAACTTACCAATTATCGAATTAAACAACAACGAAGTCCTGTTACAATTGCTAAAAAATAACATTGGGCAATCAATTGTTTCTCGATTATCTATTTCCGATGAGATCCCTTGGCAACCAATTGATCAGTCCTTTGCTTCTCGAAAAATTTTCATTGTCCAGACCGATCACCATGCCAATACTTCCTTCTCTGAAGTTTATAACCGAATCGTTGAAAAAATTCGTGAACGACAAACCTAAAAAACAGGAGAACGACTTAGCTTTCGCTAAATCGTTTTCCTGTTTTTTTATTCATCAGTTTCCTCTACCAATTCAAATTCAAAAGGTTCTAACTCAAATAGTTGGTGTAAAATTTGCTGGGTTTCTTGGAACACTTGTTGTGGCTCTTTACACAAAAGAGTGCTTTGAATGGTCTGTTTTTTTGATTGAAAAAGAATTCTCGTTTCCTCTTCCTTGAATACAACTTGATGAGTTTCCCTTTCAAACACCGTATATTCTTCGAACATTTCCATAACTAATTTTTGACGAAACCCTTCTTTGAGTGCTAATAAAGTTACTAAATCTGCAACGGTTAGCGTTTCTAACGCAATTGTTTCATCTTCTACATGAACAAGATAATTCGTACACTTCACATTCGGACAGGCATTGCAGCCGCCATTAATCAAGTCTGAGGTAGTTGTTATTTTCACCTGTTTCATCTTAATCCTTCTTTCCTACTTTTCGAGAAAAACACAAGGGGTCTCCTCAAAAATATTCAATAAAATATGATTGACTTCTTGAAAGACTTCTTCGTGATTCCGGCATTGTTTTTCCATTACTAAACGCAGATCATTCACAACAAAAGTCAACGTCGTCGCTTGTTGGGAAACATGTATACAACGGTTGCCTTTAACAAAACATTCTGTTTGTTCTTCAATGAATGGTTCTTTTTGATAGCCATATGCTAAAGCGATACATTCCAGAATTTCGTAGATTTCTATTTTTGGAAGTTCATAGCTACAGCTACCGATAACTAGTTGAAAACGGTTCGGCTGTTTTTCATTATTGCTTGCATAATACACTGTTGTCGTTGTCATTTTGCCTCCTTATCTTCTCTATTTTCCTACTCTTATCATAACAAAAAAAGCACGCTTCCCTTATTTAAATTGTTAATAAAGACTATTACAGATTGGTATAACCACACCTAAAAAGTTCGTGATATAATTCACTAAGAAAGAAATATTACAGAAAGAAGAGATGAACGATGAAAGTATTTAACAAAAAAGTCGCAATTATTGGTACTGGTTTTGTTGGCACAAGTATTGCCTATTCCATGATCAACCAAGGGATTGCGAATGAATTAATCTTAGTTGATATTGACAAAGCCAAATCTGAAGGCGAAGCAATTGACTTATTAGATGGTGTGTCTTGGGGTCAAGAAAATGTAAACGTCTGGGCTGGCGACTATCAAGACTGCCAAGATGCCGATATCGTCGTGATTACAGCTGGCGCTAATCAAAAACCTGGGCAAAGTCGTCTAGATTTGGTTTCAATCAATGCAGAAATTATGAAAACAATTGTTAACAATATCATGAAATCTGGTTTTGATGGAATTTTAGTGATTGCCTCAAATCCTGTCGATGTACTGACTTATGTGGCTTGGCAAGCTTCTGGTTTACCTGTTTCAAGAGTAATTGGAACTGGTACAACTTTGGACACAACTCGTTTCCGCAAAGAACTGTCTCAACGTTTAGCGATTGATCCACGCAATGTTCACGGCTATATTATTGGCGAACACGGGGATTCTGAAGTGGCTGTCTGGTCTCATACCATGATTGGTACCAAACCTATTTTAGAAATTGTGGATACGACAGAGCGCTTAACTAGTGACGATTTACCAATCATTTCTGATAAAGTGAAAAATACAGCTTATGAAATTATCGATCGCAAACAAGCGACCTATTATGGGATTGGTATGAGTACTGCACGCATTGTTAAAGCCATTTTAAATAATGAACAAGCTATTTTACCTGTCTCAGCTTACTTAGATGGGCAATATGGGCAACAAGATGTATTTACAGGGATTCCTGCAGTCGTTGGCAATCAAGGTGTTACTGACATTATTGAATTGAATCTGAATGCTGCTGAAAAAGAACTCTTCCAAAAATCAGTGACACAATTAAAACAAGTGATGTCATCGTTACAACCGAACGCTTAGTAATTTTTAACTAAAAATAACACTTCAACTAAATTATTCTCTACCAAAATAGATTCTAATTCCCCTTTATCGTTCTTTTTGGTACCATGAAAGAAGAACTTCAACTAAAGCAGAAATTAGGAGGACAAAAAATGGTAATCCAAGGAGATACGTTAGAAAATAGCGCACGTCGTTTATTGCAAGAACGTGGCGTAACAATGAATGATTTAGCTGAACTTGTGTTATTTTTACAAAAAGATTATATTGATAATTTAACATTAGATACTTGTTTAGAAAGTATTGATGCAGTGTTAACAAAGCGTGAAGTACACAACGCGATTATTACAGGTGTCCAACTGGATATTCTGGCAGAAGAAAACAAGCTACTCTCACCGTTACAAGAAATTTTAACGGAAGATGAAGGGCTTTATGGCATTGATGAAATTATGGCGCTCTCCATTGTAAATGTTTATGGATCTATCGGTTTTACGAACTATGGGTATATCGACAAGGTAAAACCAGGCATTTTAAAAGAGTTAAATGCGCATGATGGCGAACATGTCCACACATTCTTGGATGATATCGTGGGCGCAATTGCGGCTGCGGCTGCCAGTCGGTTGGCTCACTCACAACCAGATTTAAGTGATATTACTAAATAAAAAACTTGCCTCTTCATTTTTATGAGAAGAGGCAAGTTTTTTATTTGCTGGACTTCTCACAAGCTTTCTACTTAACAGTAATTATTTGCCGTGTTATGTTACAGTCAAGAATAAACAGCTAAAGGAGGTTATCTAGAAATGAAAAAGTTTTTACGCGTATTTTTAATTTTTATTGGGGTATTCTTTCTTGCAAGTTGCGGTTCAAAAATAGAGACAAAAACCTTTGTAGGTTCGCCACAAGATGGGATTGATTCCACCTTAACCTATACGTACCAAGGAGATAAAGTCTTAACGCAAACGGCTAAAAACATTGTTTCTTATGACAAATTGGGGATTACAAAAGAAGAGGCAAAAACAGCGTTGGAACCCGTTTCTAAACAATACGAGGACATCAAAGGGCTTGATTACAAACTGACCTATGAGGACAAACAAGCCATCGAAAAATTGACGATTAATTATGAAAAACTTGATTATGATAAAGCAAAAAAAGTGGATGGTATCCAGATTGATGGAGATTCTTCTAAGGGAATTAGCATGAAGAAAAGCCAAGAATTGGTGGAGTCACAAGGTTATACAGAACAAAAATAATAAAAGAAAGCGTGCGACAATGGGCATTGTTGCACGCTTTCTTTTGATTATTTAAATCGATGTTGCCATCTTCACTGCCTGAATTGGGTCAAAATGATGGACAGAGTAAACGACTGTACCGGCTTGCCAAACTACTGAGTTGCGATTATAGTCAGTGGTTCCTGCCACGTTCAGTGTGATTTGACCAACGGTATTCGGTGCTGGTAATGTTTCTTGTTCCAAAATGTTGACAACATTTTTCGCTAAATCATCAGGCGATTCACCATTGATATTTGAGGCCCGTACGACTAAACTCCAATTGCCTTCTTGCCAAGATAAGTAACTAGAACCTGCCGCCCCTTGTTTATACCCAGTAATATTGTAACCTAAATCTACTGGTTGACCGCCATTGTCAATGATTTGGTTCACTGCATTTTTTGCTTCGGCATCAGAGCCATATGTTTTTTTCTCAAAAGAACTAATTGGCGTTAACTGATTAACACGTGCATCATTCACTGGAATCGCTTCTTTTTCTGCATAATATAAAACACGGAAATTGTTTTGATCCGCTTGTGATGTTGTCGCTGCAGTTAAAAAGTTATTCGTTTGACTCGTTAAAATTGCCTGCGGTAAGCCTTGACTAGGAAACATGTTTGCTAGCTGGTTAAGCACTTGGTTGGCTTGGTCATCTGGATTCGCATTTTTCGCTGGTGATTGCTTCTCTGCTGAGCCATTATTTGCCGCTTCCTTCGTAGAAGAAGCTGTTGCTTTCGAATCAGCTGTTGTTGTTCCTGACGGTTTCGCATCACTAGATTTTGTTGCTGCTTTGCTACTTGATTCTTTTGTAGCAGATGCTTTTGTACTCTCGACTGTGGTACTTTCCGCAGCACTGGAACTACTATCCGTATTTTCTGTACTTTTTCCGCCGCCACATGCTGCTAAAGCAAGGGTTAAAAGAAAAGCACTAGAAATAAGCCCTATCTTTTTCATAAGAATTCCTCCTTGTTTTCCCTACCCTTATTGTACCTTAATCATGTGTATCCGTCACTTGTTTGTGTTTCGTTCTAAGTTGGTTTAAATAACAAAAGTGGACGGTAGGATTCGAACCTACACCTCAACATTGAGCAAGAATAAACTACTGTTAGTCTCTATGAGTTTAACACCACGTTCATCCACCTATTTGATTGATCCTTTGTATCATAACTTAGAATAATTAAATTGCCTTTAAGGAGCTTCAAAGATTATATGAAGAATTGTAAAAAATCTGTGACGAAAAAACGATTGAACCAATCAGTAGATACACTGAGGTTCAATCGTAACCAATTGTTTAATTATCTGAAAAAACTCACAATTCAACGTTAGTCCCTGGTGCTTTTTTGTTTTCCCCTTGTTGTTTTTTTAAGAATATCCCCAAAATGACAGTGATAATAGGACAAAGCAATGGGAAAAAGGCATATGGTAAGTATTCTAGTGCACCAACTTTTAACGTTCCCATAATGAAGGTACCACTAACTCCCCAAGGAATTAACGAGTTGACTGCCGCCCCAGCATCTGCCAAAGTACGAGTTAAATATTTTTTATCAATACCTAAACGAGTAAATGAGGATTTAAATGTTTCCCCTGGTAAAATAATTGACAAATATTGTTCGCCAACTAGTAAGTTAATTCCCACAGAACTTAAAGCAGTTAAAGCGATTAATTTAGCTGGATTATTCACATAGCCTTTAATTTTATCAATTAAAGTAGCCACGATGTTAAACTTAATCAACAAGCCGCCCAAACCTAATGCCAAAATAATCAACGCAGCAGAACCTAACATGCTTTCAATCCCACCACGAGATAAAAGTGTATCAATACTTTGGTCCCCTGTATCTGCCACATAACCACTCATTAAGATGGTAGAAACTTTCGCTAAACTTAGGTGATGATCATTTATAAAAGCTAAGATGACCGCCACTGTAGAACCGACTAATAACGTTGGAATAGCTGGTACCTTTTTCCAAGCGAATAAGAATAAAACCGCTACTGGCAACAATGTAATCGGTGAAATCCAGAATCCTTGATGTAACGTTTGGACCATTGCATCAACCGATTGTAAATCCGCCGAGCCAGATTGATGCCCCAAGAAGATATAGCCGACAATCGAAATAATAAACGCCGGAATAACAGTGTACATCATGTTTAGTATATGTTCAAAAAGGTTCACGCCACCAATTCCAGCAGCTAAGTTTGTTGTATCAGATAACGGTGAAATGTTGTTCCCCAAAAAGGCACCTGAAACAACTGCGCCAGCTGTCATCGCATTGTCGAATCCAAGAATATGTCCAATACCTAGAAAGGCAATCCCCATAGTTGAAACAGTTGTAAAGGAGCTCCCTACTGTCACACCAACTAGTGCACAGACCACAAAAACGGTTGGTAAGAAGAACTTCACTGAGATAATTTTAAAACCATAGACCATAATTGTTGGAATCGTCCCAGATAAGATCCAAGTAGCAACTAAGACACCTATCAGCAAGAAAATAATAATCGGAATGATCCCTGGTTTAATCCCTTCCACAATGCCTTCGTGGATTTCATCCCAAGAAAATCCTTTCCATTTGCCATAAAGCAACAACAACATGAATACAAAAAGAATCGGTATGTGAGGGGTTAATTTTTGACCAATAATTAAGTACCCGAGAATCGCTAACAAGGCAATCAAAATGCCTAAACTTTCAGCGAACGAAACAGTGGGTTTCGTTGATTTCATATGAAAACCTCCTTTTATGGAAAGCGAAAACTGAAGCAATAATCGAACTTGCTTCAGTTTCCAAACGACAATTTACTATAGTCATCAGGTGAAGAGGCACTCAGCAAAATAATTGCTGGCCTTTTTATTCACCTAAATCTTCTTTTACTTCCGTTGCCCAACTTGCTTTTTTAAAGCGATTAATGATTAACGGAATCACAAACATGACAATAGTGATTAATGCAACTAAGACTGCATCAGTCACGGTTGTTGTACCTAATGTGGCGAAAATAACAATGATAACACTAAAAATTAACATTGCTGCCACTAAATAAGCTAAGCCATTACCTTTTTTACCAATTCGGTAAGGACGTAGTGTATCTGGTTGAGATTTACGTAATTTAATTAGGGAAATCGCAATCAATACATACACAATACTATAAATAATTGTTGTTGCATTTGTTAAAGTTAAGAATACAGCGTTGACATCATCCATTACCCCATAAAGTAAAGCGAATAATGAGATAACCACAGATTGTGTTAACACAACGTTACGAGAAACGCCATATTTATTTTCGCGATGGAAACCAAATTTTGGTGGCAATAAGCCATCACGAGCAACTTGAATAATTGTTTTTGATGGTCCAGTAACCCAAGCAGATAATTGTAATAACACACCTAAGAAGACCATGAAACTAAAGATATTACCAATAATTGTTGGTAAACCTAAAACGTCACAATAAAGCAAAATTGGTTGTGTAATGTTAGACAATTCCATTTTGCCATTTGGAACAATATTAGCAACAAACATTGCATTAATAACGTTTAATAAAACTAAACCAATTAATGAAATGAAAACGCCTTTTGTATAATTTTTTGTTGCATCTTTCAAACGAGGAATATAAACAGAAGACATTTCAATCCCAACAAAGATAAACGCAATCCCTGCTAGATATTTAAATGTGTCCATATTTTCTAAGTTTGGTAAAACTTTTGACCAAGAGAAGGCACCTAAATAGCCGCCAGGTGTTAAGCCTACTTTAATCATTGAAAGAAGACCTAAAACAAACATAACTAATACTGGGATGTAAACACCTAGCCAAACACCAATATTTCCGCCAACTTTCGCCATGTCAAATTTCAAGTTCAAGATTGTAATAATCCAGTAAATCACTAAGATACAACCTAATACGAACCAATGATTTTCACCTAAGTGAACATTACCAAATGTATTACCTAGCAAAGGGCCTAATGTAGAAGCAACCATTACCATTCCTGGGAACATTTGCACCCATAGTAACCAAGCGACAACAAAACCCCATTTGCTACCTAAGGCAGTTTTAACCCAAAGTTGAGGGCCACCTTCTTGAGGAAGCATCGTAGATAATTCACCAGATATCAATGCGATTGGACCAGCAAAGAATAAGACCGCGAAAATTGTGTAAGAAATTAATGTCCAACCAACAGCAGCAAGTGTTGGGATACTACGTACAGTTGCACACAATGCCATTGTTAAACCGATAAAAGTACCTAATTCAATTTTTTTAACTTGTTGTTTATCCAATTTTGTACACTCCTTATAAGATTTTGGATAAGGAGCATGAATGACTGTTATACGCTGAGTAAAACAGTCATTCGACTGCCTCTTACCCAGACAAAGAATTGGTTAAGAGGTTAGCCGTCTGGTTGATTTATCTCTTGAATAAATCAACCAGACGAACGTTCCCTCGTTCGGTTACCATTTCTTTTTTCCGTTTAAGATTCAATTATTTTACGTCGTAAATTTGTTCTAATTTTTCTTGTAAAGCAGCTTGAATCTTAGGAGCGTAAACATCAAATTCTTCTTTATCGTTCATGTATGGAGTCATTACAGCAGCACGTAACACAGTTACTTTACCTGCACGGTTCCATTCTTCGTCACTAAATCCTAAGCTGTTTACAAATTTTAATGGGCTGTTGCCATAATCTGGAATAGCAAAGTCAGTATGTGAAGTAATGAATTCGTTGTTGTAAATATTTCCTTTAACGTATGATGCATAGTCATATACATCATGGTTTAATTTGTTCATTGCTACTAAATCATCGTTGCCTTTTTCTTTAAACACATAGTCAACCATGTTGAAGTCTGGATGAGTTAATGTGTGGACTTCGATTTCTTTGTCGCCAACTTTGAATGTTAAATCATTCAAGAAGTTATAGAAATGATGTGATCCTTCAATTGAAGCACCAATTAATTTACCATAACCTGCAACGTTTAAAGGTAAAACGTGATGTGCAGCCCATACAGAAGCAGCTGTTGCACCAGCTTTTGAACCTTCAAGGATATAAGCACCTAGTAACGCAGGAATATCGGCACCTTTTTCAAATACGTAAGTTGCGAAGTAAGAAATAACGTCGCGCATACGGATATCTTGGATAACGATACCACCAGCTGAATAAGGGATATAACCCATTTTATGAGGGTCAATTGTTACTGATTCTGCTAATTCGATTGCTTTATATGCATCATACACTTCTCTTGAAATGTGTTCTTTTTTCTCTTTGAAGACACCGTATTCTTCGTGAACATCTTGTAAATCTTCGTAAGGGATGAAGTTGTTGTCTTCGTCTAAGAAGATGGCACGTCCATAACCACCATAAGCAGCATCAACGTGTACATAATAGTAAATACCGTCTTTCATTAATTCATCGCGTAAAGCAATAATTTTATCGATTGAGTCAACGGCACCTTCTTCAGTAGAACCAACTACACCGACAACACCTAGCACTGGAATTTGTTCTTCTGCTAAGCCACGAACGATTTTTTCTAATTCGTTGATATCCATACGGTAGTTATGGTCAACTGGTACTGGGATAACTTGATCTAAACCGATACCGATAATATCAGCAGCTTTTAACCAAGAATAGTGTTTAGTTTGTGGGACTAACCATTTACCGATTGCTTGTAAATGTTTACCTGAACGAGCTGAATGAGCTTTGATTTCATCAATTTCATCTTCAGCTGATTCTAATAAGTCCATAATTTCTTTTGTTGGCATGTTCAATAGTTCCCAATCTGATTTGCCAGCAACTAATTCTGGTTTTACTTCTTTCATAGCAAATGGTAATGATTTAATGTTACGGGCATACCATAAGCCTTCTAAGTTAGCTAAAGAACCATCAGCAACGATGTGTCCCCAACCATTTTTGTAGCTCATTAAGTGAGCAAATTCATGTCCTACTTCTTCTTCCATTTGAGAAGTTGCTGGAGAAGATTCATAGGCAACGTTGTTCCCGTTCCATAGCATTGCAAAGTTGTAAGCTAATAGAGAAGGCATTAATGTTTCTGAGTTCATATGTCCCCAATATCTACCTGCTGTATGCCATGGAACTGAATGTGTACGCATGCGAGAAGAGATTTCATTCAATACATCTTTCATATGGTTGACAGTTTTTTCGTAGCTTTCAGATGTGCGTTCTTGAGAAGAGATAACTGGCATGTCTTGTGGCATGTAGTTTTGACGCCATCCTAAATGTTCATCTACTAAGTCGATCAACAAGTCTTTATATAATTGTCCGTTTTCGGCTTTGTCCCCAATGAATAGTGCATTAAGGTTCATTTCGCCTTTTGCTAATTTTTCGTTTTTCATACGAAAATTCCTCCTTACAAATTTTAATGAATTAGATTTTGCATTCACAACTTACACCCAAACGGCTAAAGTGTAAAGAAGAAAAATAACAATGGTTATCATAGCTCTTTAATTTTATAATTTTTTCACAAGGTGTCTTGTCAGAACCATTATATAAAAAAATAAGAGTGGGATTGTGTGTACAATCCCACTCTTATTAGGTGTATTAACGGTTTCACCACTACCTGTAAGGAGAAATAGAATTTTAACTTTGATCAAATAATCACACGTCTTCTCTTCGTGAAATTATTATCAATTTCTAATCCATTACTTTTGCTAAAAAGTAATTTTTCTTCCCTTTCCGTACAACAACGAATTTTCCATCGAAATGTTGTGTTGGATCGACTGCAAAATCTAAATCGGTAACTCGGTCACCGTTAATACTTATAGCTCCTCCGCTCACATCTTCGCGAGCTTGACGTTTTGATGGTTCGATTTCTGTGTCAACTAACCAATCTACGATGTTTTTAGCATCTTTGGTAATTTCAACAGTTGGCACATGTTCTAACCCTTGCTCGATTTCCTCAATCGTTAAGTCTTTAATGTTGCCTGAGAAAAGAGCTTCTGAAATTTTTTGCGCTTCTTCTAATGCTGCATCATCGTGAACAAATCGTGTCACTTCTTCAGCTAAGCGTCTTTGTGCTTCACGTTTACCTGGTTCTTTTTCAACTTTTTCAGCTAACGCATCGATTTCTTCTTTATCTAAGAAAGTAAAGAATTTCAAGTATTTGATGACATCACGATCATCTTGGTTTAACCAGAATTGGTAGAATTCAAATGGTGAGGTTTTCTTAGGATCTAACCAGATAGCGCCACCCGCTGTTTTCCCAAATTTTGTACCATCTGCTTTTAGCATTAAAGGAATGGTTAACCCGAATACTTTGGCTTCTGGTCCTTCTTTTTTACGAATCAAATCTAATCCTGCAGTGATATTGCCCCATTGATCAGCGCCACCAATTTGCAATTGAATATTATGTTTTTTATGCAATGTGTAAAAGTCAATTGATTGAAGAATTTGGTATGTGAATTCTGTAAAGGAAATGCCACTTTCTAAACGACTAGCGACAATGTCTTTTGCCAACATCGTGTTGACATTAAAGTTTTTCCCGTAATCTCTTAAAAAATCTAATAAAGATAGTTCTGATAACCAATCGTAGTTGTTCACCATTGTTACCTCAGCATCTTTACCAAATAATTTTTTCATTTGGTTTGAAAGACTGTCCACATTATGTTGCACAGCTTCCATCGTTTGTAAGACACGTTCAGTTGTTCGTCCACTCGGATCACCAATTGTTCCAGTTCCGCCACCAATTAAAATGTATGGGTGATGACCTGCTAATTGGAATCGTTTCATCATCATAAAAGGAATTAAATGTCCAATATGCATGCTATCTCCAGTTGGATCGACACCGCAATATAGCGAAATGCTCGTATTTTCTGTAAGTTCTCTTAGTCCTTCTTCGTTTGTTTGTTGATTGATTGCATCACGCCATGCTAGCTCGTCAATGATATTCATGTTATCACCCTCCATATTTATAATTATCTCTTTATAGGAAATCGTTCGTTTAACGAAACAAACGATTAACACACTTGTTTTTACACGATATTCCGTGTTTATTTCTATGTATACACGGGTTCACGAAATTTTCTTTGGTCTGCCACGTATTCAAAAAAAGAATACAAAAAATCCCTAAGCCGTCGAAACGACTTAGGGACGAATTTCTCGTGGTACCACCCAAATTTATACATAGTTTAATTTATTTAAAATACTATATACCTCTTAACAAATAACGCTGTTACCCGTGCCCTGTAGGCAGAAGCTCAAGAATGTAATTCGATAAATAACGTGTACTAGTTTCCAGCGCCACTAGCTTTCTGTAACAGTGGTTATTTCTCTACTGCTTTTCTGTCATTGCTTTGTATTTAACTTGTACATGTAGCATATTCCTTTTCGTTTTTTTTGTCAACACTCTTTGCTTAATTTTTTTTACTTTTACAAAAGATGTCCCTTTTTCACAAAAATAAAATAACGAATTCAAAATAATATTTATTTGTTTTAACAGCAACTACAGATAAAAAAATAACGAAAAAATTTAAAAAATATTCTTTTAAATTTTTTTGACTTTTTTTGTGATTTTCTATACTTTTATAAAATTCCCGAAGAAAAATGACGAACTTCGGATCAGAAGTTCGTCATTTTGTGAAAAACAGTTTTAAAGAATTGGTGAAAATAATCGTGAAATTTGTTGTTTAAAAATCAACCATTTTGACATGTCGCGAACAACTTCTGGAGTCATTGTTGTACATTTTTTTCGATCTTCTAAGAAAATTGCTTCTAATTGATCAATGATTTTTTTATCATATAACACAGCATTTGCTTCAAAGTTTAATTTGTAACTTCGGATATCTTGATTGGCTGAACCAACTGTGCAGACTTCATCATCCATAATCATTGTTTTCGCATGTAAGAAACCACCGTTATAAATTAAAATTTCAATATTTTCTTTCATCAATAAGCGGCCGTAATACTGTGTTGCTCGATAAATAAACGGATGGTCGGGCTTATCTGGAATCATAATTTTAACATCTACTCCTGAAGCCGCAGCAACCTTTAAAGCAGCCAAGACACTGTCATCAGGAACTAAATACGGCGTTTGAATCCAGACTCTTTTCTTGGCAGAAGTAATCAATTTAATAAAGGCCAATTTAATTTGTTCACGGTCACTGTTAGGACCACTGGCAATCATCTGAATGGATGTATTTGCCTCTGGCACCAATGCTTCAAGTTTAAAGAAATAATCCAATTGATACGCCACACGATTTTTCTCGGGGGAAGAGACGTTCCAATCCATTAAAAAACGCATTTGCAGTAATGAGGCTGCTGGCCCTTGAATCCGTAAATGTGTATCCCGCCAATAGCCAAACTTTTTAGTCGTTCCGGCATATTGATCGGCAACATTAAAGCCGCCAATGTAGCCTACTTTTCCGTCAATAACAACAATTTTCCGGTGATCATGATAATTCAAACGAAACTTCAAAAGTGCTTTTTGAGAAGTAATAAACGTTTGGACAAAACCACCGTTTTTTTTCAATTCATTCAAATGATGAACCTTGGTGCCCTTTGAGCCAAAGGCATCGTAAAGCAACCGCACTTCAACCCCTTCAGCCGCCTTTTCTTCTAATAAGTTCAAAATTTTGGTGCCGATATGATCCGTTACAAAGGCATAATATTCAATATGAATGGAGTGCTGAGCTTTTTTTATGTCCGCCATCAACGCATTGAATTTTTCCGTACCATCCGTAAAAATTTCAACATCATTTTTCTTAGTCAGAGGCATCCTATTTAACGAGGAAAAAAAGTCTGTAAACTGTTGTTGCTCCTCCGTCGGCATCTTTTGACTATAAAGTTCAAAACTTTCTTCTTGGAAATTCTGAAAATTCTCTAATTCCCGCAAATCACTTTGTTGCAAATAAAATTTCTTTTTGTCGGTTAAACCGCGCCCAAAGAATAAATATAAGAAAAAACCAAAAACGGGTAGAGCAATCAGTACGAGTAGCCATGCCCAAATTGCTGCTACATCTCGAGGTTTTAACAAAATGGTAATTCCCGCAATAATTGCATTAATAAAATAAATAACTGTTAAGACGCTAAGAATCAATTGTCTTCCTCCTTTATTTGTTACGTTTTAGTATACCATCAATTACGGATTTGGAATATCTTTTCTTTAGCTGCTTCTGTCTCAAAAAATAAAAAGACCCCCTCATTCTAGTACCAGTAACTAGAATGAGGGGGTCTTTTTGATGTTTGTTTGAAAGTCTTTTAACTTAATTTCGTGTAAATGGACCTTTAGGAGCAATCAATTCTAAATTTGTACCATCTGGATCGGTAAAGTAAGCAACCCCTGTACCAAAACCGCTCTTCAAGCCATCTTCTTCTTGGAATGTAATCGGCTCTCCATCAGGTTCTACGCCAATCGCTCTTAAACGTGCAACAGCTGCATCAATATCTTCCACTTCGAAACACATATGCATTGCACTAATTTGTTCGTTGGAATAAGAAGCTTTTTCTGATTTTGGTTTAACATATTCTAATAAATCAATATTGATGTTTTCTAGATGCACATTGGCATACTTGATTAATGTATCATCTAACCCTTGTGTTTGGGCCATCCGTTTTCCACCAATTTCATCACGATTTGCGATTTTTGTTCCTGTTAATGCTTCATAAAACTTTACTGATTCATCCAAATTACTGACTGTAATCCCCACGTGGTTGACTACTGAAAAACCTTTAACTGCTTCACTCATTGTATCTCCTCCTAATTAATTTTTAGAAATCAAACGTGTCTGGATCTGGTCCCACACGTAACGATTCATTCAATTGGTTAATTTGTGCCATTTCATCTGCACTTAGTTCAAAATCAAAGACCGCTGCATTGCTAATCATCCGTTCTTTGTGGACAGATTTCACGGCTAATAAGATATCTTGTTGAATATCCCAACGTAAAATCACTTGGGCTGCTGATTTATTATGGTTCTCAGCAATCGCCAAAATGGTTTCGTTCGATAATAATTGACCTTGCATCAATGGTGACCAAGCTTGGACTTTGATATCATGTTTTTCACAGAAATCACGCACTTCTTTTTGATCCAATTTTGGATGTAGTTCCACTTGGTTAATTACCGGAACAACTTTTGCATAAGAAAGTAAATCTTCTAAATGATGAACTTGGAAGTTGCTGACACCAATTGCTTTCACTTTTCCTTCGGCGTATAAAGTTTCTAAAGCTTGCCATGATTCTTTGTAAGAATTATTTCCTGGCCAATGAATTAAATACAAATCTAAATAATCTAAACCTAAACGTTCCAAACTATCATTGAAAGCTTGAATTGTTTCATCATAGGAAATATGCGCGTTCCAAACTTTCGAGGTAACAAATAAGTCCTCACGGTTCAAACCAGTTGCCGCTAAGCCTGCTTTAATTCCCGCTCCTGTGCCAGATTCATTACCATAGATTTGCGCTGTATCGATTAAACGATAACCATTGATAATCCCTTCTTCGACCACTTTTGCTGTCTCTTCATCTGGTATTTGGAATACCCCGAGACCCATTCCTGGAATTTTAGTGCCGTTGTTTAATGTTACTGTATCTGCTAGTGATGTAATCATTTGATTCGCTCCTTTAACGTTTTCTGATATCATCATATACCGTGCCGTACATGCTGTATAGTACGTACTTTTTCGTTTCATAGGAACCAAAAAGTGCGCTTTTTGTTAAATTCGCTTTTTTAGCCTGAAAAATTTTTAACTTTTTTTATATAACGTACTTTCTCGCTCTTCTAAGCGTAGCATTCTTTAACCGATTTAACTAGTGTATCTCTCACGACACACGACATTTTATGTAAAAAAAGAGAACGCGTACTCCGTCTTCGAAACGTCCTAAGACGCCGACAGAATACCGTTCTCGTGGGTTTGGCACCCAATGGGGGCATAGGGATTCGAACCCTAGACCCTCTGATTAAGAGTCAGATGCTCTAACCAACTGAGCTATGCCCCCGTTGTATAAAATGGCTTTTCAGCTACCTCAATATTGTAGCACTCCGCTATTATTTATACAAGAGGGAATTTTTTTCAGTTGTTATTCTTGTGAAGATTGTTCTTTTTTTACAGGACAAGCTGTTTGACAATCTTCACAACTTTCCCCTTTTTTGATTCGTCGATAGGTGATGATTCCTGCTGTTCCAAAAATTAAAATGGATAAAATAATTGTTGCCATCCGTTATTACCCTCTTTCTAAAGAAGTGATTGCTTGGACACTTTCTTTGCCTGGCTTTGGTTTTCTTATAAGGAAATAAAATCCAGCTAAAACAACACCCATCGCTAAAAAAGTCCCCAGAGTTAGTGTGCCTTTTTCGACTAACACATGGCCTAATTGATAAATCACAAAACTGACCATATAAGCCAAACCGCATTGATAACCAATGGCTCCTAATGTCCATTTGAGGTCTCCCATTTCACGACGAATTGCGCCAATTGCAGCAAAACAAGGTGCACATAATAAGTTAAAAGTTAAGAACGAATAGGCCGCGACTGGCGTAAAGGTGTGTTGCAGTGCGCCCCAGACTTCTACCCCGTTTTCAGAAACATCTTTCACATTGCCAAATAAAATACCTAAGGTACCAATAATATTTTCTTTCGCTATCAATCCTGTAATTGTGGCAACTGCCCCTTGCCAATTACCCCAGCCTAATGGGATAAATAGCACCGCCAACCCTTTACCTAGAAATGCTAGAATACTTTGACTTTCTGGAACGGGTTGAAACGTCACAGAATAATGTGACATGAACCAAATGAGAATACTGGAAACAAAAATAATCGTACCTGCTTTTTTTACAAATGAGCGACATCGTTCATAGGCATGCCGAACCACACTTCTAAGCTGTGGCAAATGATAGGCGGGAAGTTCCATAATGAATGGTGCTGGATCTCCCGAAAAATGCTTGGTCTTTTTTAAAGCAATTCCTGATAACACAATGGAAGCAACCCCTAAGAAATAAGCAGAGGGCGAGACCCAACTTTGGTTAGGAAAAAATGCACCTGCAATCAGAGCGATAATTGGCAACTTCGCCGAACATGGCATAAAAGTCGTGACCATAATAGTCATTCGCCGATCGCGTTCGTTTTCAATCGTTCGACTAGCCATCACGCCTGGGACCCCACAACCTGTCGCAATTAACATTGGAATAAACGACTTACCAGATAGGCCGAATTTCCGAAACAAGCGATCCATGACAAAGGCAATCCGGGCCATATAGCCACAATCTTCTAAAAAACCTAAACATAAAAACAGGACGGCCAGTTGTGGTAAAAATCCTAACACCGCCCCAACACCTGCAATGATCCCATCTAAAATTAAACTTTGCATCCATGGCGCTACTTGCCATTGTGCCAACCAATTTCCCACAAATTGAGGAACCCATTCCCCAAAAAAGACATCATTTAACCAGTCTGTCCCCATTGTACCAACCGTTTGAATAGATAAGTAATAGACCAACCACATCACAAACGCAAAGATTGGCAACGCCAACCACCGATTGGTTACCACTCGGTCAATCTTATCACTGTGAGTAAATGTCATTTCTGTTTTTTTCGTCGCACACAAAGCAATTAATCGAGCAATAAAGGCATAGCGTTCATTAATGATAATCGCTTCACTTTCATCTTGAAAGATTTTTTCAGTAATTTGAATGACTTCTTCAATTTCTTTTTCTTGAAAAGAACTCAATAATAATTGCTCTTTGGTTCGAACATCTCGTTCAAAAAGTTTTAAACTATACCAACGCTGTTGCGTTTCAGGAACAGTATTCCCTAAAATATCAACAATTTCAGCAAGTGCTGCTTCTAAGCGATTATCATAAGAAGGATAAATAACCTCTGTCTCTATGGCATTCGCTCGCTGCTTACTTTGTTTTAAAGCATGATCCAACCCACGATTCTTCAAAGCACTAATCTCAACAACAGGCACGCCTAAGCCATAACTTAACTTTTCACTATTCAATGTTTGGCCGTTTTTTTCCAACAAATCCATCATATTTAACGCACAAACAACCGGTAATCCGGTTTCAATTAATTGTGTTGTTAAATAAAGATTCCGTTCCAAATTGGTCACATCGAGAATATTCAAAATCACTGAAGGTTGGTCCTCCAAAAGATAATCTCGTGCCACAATTTCTTCAGGCGTATAAGGAGAAAGAGAGTAAATCCCTGGCAAATCTTGAATAATGAGTGTCTTATCTTTCTTTGCCACCCCCTCTTTGCGTTCCACAGTCACCCCTGGCCAGTTTCCAACATATTGGTTGGCTCCTGTTAACATATTGAACGTTGTCGTTTTACCGCTATTAGGGTTGCCGGCTAGTGCAATTTGCTGAGTCATTCGCTTTCCTCCTTTTCAACCAAGATTAGTTCCGCTTCACTTTTTCGTAACGTTAGTTCGTAGCCACGTACATTGATTTCAATTGGATCAGCTAAAGGAGCTACTTTACGAATAAAAATTACTGTTCCTTTTGTTAAGCCCATGTCCATCAACCGACGTTTCACCGCTCCTTGTCCGTGGATCCCTACTATTGTAGCGCGTTCTCCAACTTTCAAGGTATCTAAGGAGACCCAAACTTTCTCATTCGCCGAGCGCTCCTCCACATGAATCGCTTGTAAAATCGTATCTGTCAGCGCAATTCGACTATTATGTAATAAAACAATACCATTTTGATTCTGATAATTGACAAGGACAACTGCTTGGCCTGCAACGACACCTAAATTGTTCAGATGTTTCTTTGTCTGAACATCTGCTTGGACGCTTTCGACTGTATAGACTTTCCCAACTTCTGCCTGCGCTAACGTAATCATTTACTTTCCTCCATGTGAAAAAGTTTCAAACGAAAATGAGAATCGTTCTCAATTAAAAGAATACGCTTGCTTACACGGAAAGTCAATGAATTTCTGGATGTATCTCCTGTTTTCTTCTATTTTCCTTCTATATAGAGACACTTTTTTCAGGTTACTATTTTTGAAAAAAGTCAGCTCTTGTTTTTTATGTTACTAGCTACTATAAAATTTCACTCATTCAATAACAAATCCGCTTATTTTTTCTTCTTGTGCCTAACTCAAATGTCAACACAATATTTAGTGTTTTTTCACTAAATGTTCTCTTTCAAAATTTTAATTTTTTTGTTTGTCAAACACTGACCAATGTGTTTTTTCTCCCAAAAACGAGGATTCACGTGTTTTCATTTTTCTTTCAAAAACACAAAAACTAGTATTATGAGAAAAACGCACCACAATATATAGTGTTAAAGTGTTGACTTTTTTCTACATAGATTTATACTAGTCTATGTAGAAAAAAAGAGGAGGAACTTTCAATGAACGTAAAAATCTTTTCAAAAAATAACTGTATCCAATGTAAAATGGCGAAACGTTTCCTAAGTGAAAATAACATCGCTTTTGAAGAAATCAATATCGACGCACAACCAGATGCTATCGACTGGTTAAAAGAACAAGGGTTCCAAAGCGTACCGGTAATCACATCTGAAGCAACAACCGTTGTTGGCTTCCGTCCAGACCAATTAAAACAATTGGCTAGCTAAGATGAAACTTGTTTATTTTTCAGTCACCGGTCAAACAAGGCGCTTTATTAAAAAATTGGATTTGCCTGCTTATGAACTTGAGCCAGCGAATCCTTTTTTTGAAATAAATGAGCCTTTTATTCTTGTCATTCCTACCTATGATGCAGAAATTACAGAGGTAGTGAATGACTTTCTTGATTATAAAAGTAACCAAGAACTGTTAGTTGGTGTAGCTGGTGGGGGCAACCGTAATTTTGCTGAATTATTTGTCTATACCGCCAAAGATATTGCCCGCGATTACCACGTTCCGCTTCTGTACTCCTTTGAGTTTAGCGGAACAGACGAAGACGTGGAGACCTTTAAGAAAGTAGTGGAAGAAATTGAGTCTAAAAGAAATTAAAGATGTCAGCTATTTCAAACTGAATAACGAGATTAACCGTCCTGTTGATGGTCAAATCCCTTTAAATAAAGATAAAGAAGCACTCGCAGCCTTCTTTAAAGAAAATGTAGAACCGAATACACGTAAATTCAGCTCTGCTGAAGAAAAAATCAACTTTTTAATGAAAGAAGATTTTATTGAAACTGAATTCATCGAAAAATATTCAATGGACTTTATTGAAAAATTATATGCTTTCTTAGATGAACAACATTTCCAATTCAAGTCTTTCATGGCGGCTTATAAATTTTATTCTCAATACGCTTTAAAGAACAACGCCGGAACAGAGTATTTAGAAACATATGAAGATCGGGTTGCCTTTAATGCCTTGTATTTTGCGGATGGCGATGAAGAGTTGGCTTTAACATTGGCGGATGAAATGATCCATCAACGGTATCAACCAGCCACACCTTCTTTCTTAAACGCTGGGCGTAAACGTCGAGGTGAATTGGTTTCTTGTTTCTTAGTTCAAGTAACAGATGATATGAACAGCATTGGGCGTTCAATTAACTCTGCCCTTCAATTATCACGAATCGGCGGTGGCGTAGGGATTACTCTTTCCAACTTACGTGAAGCGGGCGCACCAATCAAAGGTTATGATGGCGCAGCAAGTGGTGTTGTCCCTGTTATGAAATTATTTGAAGATAGCTTTAGCTACTCTAACCAACTAGGTCAACGTCAAGGTGCTGGTGTGGTTTATCTAAACGTCTTCCATCCAGATATTGAAATGTTCTTATCTGCTAAAAAAGAAAACGCTGATGAAAAAATCCGTGTAAAAACGTTGTCTCTTGGTGTTATTGTTCCAGATAAATTTTACGAATTAACGCGTAACAACGAAGATATGTATTTATTTAGTCCTTATAGTGTGGAACGTGAATATGGTGTGCCTTATTCCTATGTAGATATTACCAAAGAATATGATAACCTAGTGGCCAATCCAAACATACGTAAACGTAAAATTAAAGCCCGTGACTTAGAAAATGAAATTTCTAAATTACAACAAGAATCTGGCTATCCTTATATCATCAATATTGATACAGCTAACAAAAACAATCCGATTGATGGCAAGATTATCATGAGTAACTTATGTTCTGAAATTCTTCAAGTTCAAACGCCTTCTGTTATTAATGGGAAACAAGAATATGAAGTTTTAGGAACAGATATTAGTTGTAACTTAGGTTCAACTAACATTGTTAATTTAATGGAAAGTCCTGACTTTGGAAAATCTGTCCGCGCTATGACGCGTGCGTTAACTTTTGTAACAGATGCTTCTGAAATTGATGTCGTGCCAACTATCCAAAATGGAAATCGTTTAAGCCATACAATCGGACTAGGCGCAATGGGCTTACACACCTTCTTCGCTAAAAATCATATGGAATACGGCTCTGAAGAATCATTAGACTTTACAGACATTTATTTCATGTTATTAAATTACTGGACTTTAATGGAAAGTAACCAAATTGCGAAAGAACGTAACCAAGTCTTCCATAATTTTGAAAAATCAGATTATGCTTCTGGTGCTTACTTCGATAAATATATTGAAGGCAACTTTACACCAAAATTTGATAAAGTGAAAGAAATTTTTAAAGACATTCAGATTCCAACAGCTGAAGATTGGGCTGCGTTACGCGATGCTGTGAAAAAAGATGGTCTTTATCATCAAAATCGTTTAGCCGTAGCGCCAAATGGTTCAATTTCATATATTAATGATACTAGTGCCAGCATTCATCCAATTACTCGTATGATTGAAGAACGTCAAGAGAAGAAAATTGGTAAGATTTACTATCCAGCGCCTTATTTAGCTAATGATACAATCCCTTACTATACTTCTGCTTACGACATGGATATGCGCAAAGTGATTGATGTCTACGCAACAGCGCAACAACACGTTGATCAAGGAATGAGTTTAACCTTGTTTATGCGTTCAGAAATCCCTGAAGGCTTGTATGAATGGAAAGAAACACCAAAACAAACAACCCGTGACTTAAACATTTTACGTCATTATGCGTTCAACAAAGGGATTAAATCAATTTACTATATTCGTACATTTACAGATGATGCTGAAGAAATTGGCAGCAATCAATGTGAGTCTTGCGTGATTTAATGAAAAGCACTTAAATAAGGCGTTCTGCTTGAGCGTCTTATTTTTTAGGAATGTTCTCTTTTTAAACAGGACATTTTCAGATATACTGGACAAAGAAGAACGGCTGCACGCTCCTATTTGGACTCTGTAGAACGTTTTAAGCGAAGAAACGAGACAACTAGTCAAACAGACTGCTGTCCCAGCATACAGGAGGAATAACCATGGCAACGTATTATGAAGCAATTA
Organism: Enterococcus sp. DIV0712; assembly: GCF_050554855.1. Taxonomy (NCBI): domain Bacteria; kingdom Bacillati; phylum Bacillota; class Bacilli; order Lactobacillales; family Enterococcaceae; genus Enterococcus; species Enterococcus sp. DIV0712. The sequence goes on along the minus strand of NZ_CP187333.1, from coordinate 362,279 downwards.
ACTGGAACGCCATTGAAGACGTCATTGATAAATCCACTTGGGAAAAATTAACCGAACAATTTTGGTTAGATACACGGATTCCGTTATCCAATGACTTAGATGATTGGCGGACTCTTTCCGATTTAGAAAAAACTACTGTCGGCTACGTTTTCGGCGGTTTAACTTTATTAGATACTGTTCAATCAGAAAGCGGCATGGATCAACTGAGAAATGATGTGCGGACGCCCCATGAAGAAGCCGTCTTAAATAACATCCAATTCATGGAATCTGTCCATGCCAAAAGTTATTCTTCTATCTTCAGTACATTAAATACAAAAAAAGAGATTGATGATATTTTTGAGTGGACAAATACCAACAAACATCTGCAATATAAAGCAGAACGGATTAACGAAATTTATAAAAACGGTACTCCGTTAGAGAAAAAAATTGCTAGTGTATTTTTAGAAACGTTTTTATTCTATTCTGGGTTTTACACTCCTCTTTACTATTTAGGAAACAATAAACTAGCGAACGTCGCTGAAATTATTAAATTGATTATCCGTGATGAATCAGTGCACGGCACGTATATTGGCTATAAATTCCAATTAGGATTTAATGAATTACCAGAAGATGAGCAAGATAAACTAAAAGACTGGATGTATAATTTACTTTACGAATTGTACGAAAACGAAGAACGTTATACAGAAGAATTATATGATGACTTAGGTTGGACCGAAGAAGTAAAAACCTTTTTACGTTACAACGCCAACAAAGCTTTAATGAACTTAGGTATGGATCCCTTATTTGCGGATACAGCCAATGATGTGAACCCGATTGTAATGAATGGTATTTCGACAGGAACTAGCAACCATGACTTCTTCTCCCAAGTAGGAAATGGCTATTTACTAGGAACAGTTGAAGCCATGAAAGATGATGACTATCTTTACGGTTTAGATAAATAGCAAAAAGCTAGAAACGATTAACGTTTCTAGCTTTTTGTTTTACCAACTTCCTGAGGCACCGCCACCGCCGAATGAGCCGCCACCGAACCAAGAACTAATCCAACCAAACATACTTTTCACCTCCCTAAGTAAAAGATATATATAAATTAGAGTATGAAACCATTTTATTATGTACCCTACTCTAACTTATAAGTAATTTCTTTTCTCATTGCCCCTGATAAACAGGATAACAATTAGCTTATGCAAAATGGATTACTTTTTTCTTTTAAAAGCAACCTGGATAATTTTGGAGAAAATAAAGCTAAAAATTATGATGCAGGCTAAAATAACAAAAGAACCGATAGTATTTTCCAAAACATTCTTAAATACGGGAATTTTTATTAACCCTAGATACCCAATAAGAGATAAAATAATGCCCACCAAATAAAATTGGAGTATTTCTCGGCTAGATTTTTCTTCTCCTTTTTCAAATCTGGTAGAAGCAAAATCTCCCACTTGAAATGGAAGGGGTGAACCATTTTGCGAAGGATCTACTTTTGTATTCATTTTATCAAAAGAAGAATTAGAGATATTCATTTTCTCATTAGCTTTTTCTTGATTATTTTTCATCCTACATCCCTCTCTATTTTCATTATCCCTATAAAACCAAACGCTAAAAGCATTCATTTCATGAGATATTTTTTAATTTCTATACATTAATCAATCGTAATTTTGTTACATTATTTGAAACAGATAGATCTTCGATAACATCGGCATACGTTAGGCCTTTAGGCAAATCAATAGTATAGATATTCGTATAGATTTTTGTATCATCCACCCAAGAAACATTGAAGTTCACATCATAAATTTCAATATGTTTTTCTTCAAAATACTGATTAATAAATTCTTTGGTTTCTTGTTTATGTTGATAGCGAATTTCTAATTTTTTGATTGTTGGTACGTGAATAATTCGTTTGACAATGGTTAAGGCAAATAATACACCGATAAAACTTGTTAAGGCAATCGTATAGTAGCCCATGCCCACCGCGATCCCTAAACCAGCAACGGTCCATAGTGACGCTGCTGTCGTCAATCCGGTGACACTTTGTTTCGTTACAATGATGGTTCCAGCACCTAAAAAGCCGATTCCACTTACAACTTGTGCGATCAATCTTGCTTGATCTGAACGAATGACCCCCGTCAAAGCCGGATTAGCTAACGCATCTTTTAATGCATTGATTGCAATTTGCGACTGAATTAACGCAATAATAGCCGCGCCCATACAAACTAAAATGTGAGTGCGCATCCCTGCTGGGCGATTCTTATATTGTCTTTCAAAACCAATTGCGCCACCCATCACCATCGCTAGGACTAACCGTAAAATAATTTCTGGAATTGTTAGCTGTAACATCCTTTTCACCTCTTCTTCTATTACTTCCAGTATAACAAAAAAAGAACTTGAAACATAAGGAAATCCTCATGTTTCAAGTTCTTTTTCATCAACGATTATAATTTACTTGCAGCTGCATCATCAATGATTACAACAACATCTTGATGGTTTTGTAATGCACTTGCTGGCATGTCTGTTGTTACTGGTCCGTCAATCATTCCTTTAATGGCCTCTGCTTTTGCTTCGCCATAAGCCATTAAAATCATTTTTTTACCTTTCATGATTGAGCCAATCCCCATAGAAACAGCACGTGTTGGGACATCTTCTACTTTGTCAAAATAACGTTTGTTTGCGTTGATTGTTGATTCAGTCAACTCAACGACATGTGTTAAGCTATCTAGAGGTGTGCCTGGTTCGTTGAAACCAATGTGTCCATTTTGACCAATACCTAAGATTTGGATATCTACTGGATGTGCATCGATAATTTTTTCATATTCTGCGGAAGCAGCATCTAAATCTTCTGCTTTACCATTTGGTACAAATGTTTCTTTAAATGGTTTTTTGTCGAATAAGTGTTTGTTCATGAAATAACGGTAACTTTGCTCATCTTCGCCACCTAAACCAACATATTCATCTAAGTTTACAGAAGTCATTTCTGTAAAGTCGACATCACTTGCAGTCATTTCTTTATATAATGTTTCTGGTGTACTACCTGTTGCTAAGCCTAAAACTTTCGCACCATTGTTCATACCTTCTTTAATTAATTCAAACGCTTTTTTGCCGCCTTCTTCTGCATTTGCTACACGGATAATTTGCATTTTGACACGCTCCTTACGGTTTATTTTGGTATAGTCCAATTATAACACCTTCTGAAAAAAATTTCTAGAATAAAAGAAAAAAACTTCTATTTCTCATCAGAAATAGAAGTTTTCGAGCTTGTTTAACAGATTAATATTGTGGTGCGTTGGGATCCACATACGTATTTGGATCAGCATAAGCGTTTGGATCTGTGTACGCATTTGGGTCAACGTACGTATTCGGATCGTAGGCTCCTTCTGCTGCTTGTTGCGTATTGCCGTTGTATTCTGTTTGTCCGGCTGTGGTGTCCGCTGTGCTACTCGAACTAGTAGAGCTATTAGCACTTGAATCACCAGATTCACCAATCAGTGCAGTATCTGTAACAGCATAGCTAAACTGATTATAAAAGGCTAAATCTTTTTCACGTTCAGAAGCATGTTCTTTTAAACCAAGTTGTTTTCTAAGCGTTGTTTGTGTTTTGTATAAGCTATTTGGATCTAGGACTTGATAATAAATATCATCAATGGTTGCACTGTATCCTTGTAATTGTTCTGAGTCAATTGTTTTAAAGGCAGACAAATATTTTGATTGGATGTCCATCATGTCATCCCAGGTTAAGTCTGTTTTTACATTGGCTTCAACAGCATCAAGAATTTTTCGATATTTTGAAACACCATCAAAACTCATGACTTTGCGCACAATTTTCTCAACAACTTCTCGTTGGCGGCGTTGACGACCCACATCTCCTTCAGGATCTTCGTGACGCATCCGCGCATAAGCCAAACCTGTCGTGCCATCTAACTTGATTTTACCTGCTGGAACAGTAATACCGTCCAACGTAAATTCACCAATCGTATTATCTACTTCAATACCGCCTACCGCATCAATCAGGTCTTTTAACCCTTTCATATTGATGGATACATAGTGATGGATGGGAATATCCAGTAATTCTTGGACTGTATTAATCGCCATTTCGGCGCCACCAAATGCATAGGCATGGTTCAATTTGTCTTGTGTGTCATTTCCAACAATATCTGTTAGAATATCTCTATCCAAACTGATCATTGTGGACTTGTTTTCTTTCGGGTTGATGGTTACAACCATTGTAGTATCTGAACGACCTTGCTCTGTTCGGCCTAAATCGCCTGTGTCAATCCCCATTAAAAGAACAGAGAATGGTTCTTGCGCATCAATATTGGCCGTGGCTCCTTTATTGGACTTACGGTTAACTGATTGATAGATCCCATTAATTGTTGAATTGGCATCTGAATACATCTTAATCCCGTAAGCACATACCCCAGCTACTACCACTAGCAAGACGCTCAAGAAGCCCAGTACTACTTTTTTCCATAGTTTCATAAGACACTTCCTCGTTTATCTAAGAATAATTCTTAATTCATGCCCTTTATTTTCTCATAGTTTGCTTATTCAAGCAATATTTTTTATTTTTTGGAACAAGAACTTAACACAATTGTAAAATAAAAGAGCGCTTTATCAAGGAACAATTGTTATTTTTGAGAAAGTGTTTGCAGAAATTCTTGATAATGTTTCTGTTCATTCGTTTCAGTGATAGTTATTTTCTCAAATGCACCATTTAGTAAATCAGTCAGTGATCCTTCAATCAAATGCGTAATCGTGGCATTCCCAATTAATTCCATCCAATAACTGCCATCTGACGTTTCGTGGACGACTGTTTTCACCATACCTCCAGCATTTTTGACGGTTATTTCTTCATAAAAAACACCATCTTTCAATAACGTATAAAGTAAACTACTTGCGCACATAGCTGTCCCACAAGCACTTGTAAAACCTACACCACGTTCATACGTTCGAACAAATAGTTGATTTTTGCCAAGAACTTCAACAAAACTCACATTTATCCCTTCTGGAAAATATGGATTTTCATTATTTACATAGGTAGCGATTCGTTCAAATTCTGGACCATTTAAGGTTTCGTGATCCACAAATGCTACAAGGTGCGGATTAGGCACTGCTACCGCTGTAAAGCGAATGGTGTTAGATAAGGCTGGTACGATTTCATCAATTAATGTTTGGACCCCTAAATGCATTGGGATAGTGACTGCTTCAAAACTTACTGGCGAAATTTCCACTTGGTAAGTCGCTACTTCTTCAGCTAAATTGGGGGCTTGACGTACTTTCAAATCTGCAAACATTGTTTCAACTGTAAATGATTTTTCTTGGTTTTTTTCAGCTAAATAACGGGCAACCGTACGCAAGCCGTTCCCGCACATGCTTGCTTCACTACCATCGCTGTTAATCACTCGCATTCTAGCATTGGACGTGCCGTGAGTCCCTTCTCCTACCAAAAGTAACCCATCTGCTCCCGCCAATAATCCTGTTTCCCGCGAACATAACTGGATGCGCAATTGCTCAATTTCCTCAGCGGTTAAAGAACGCTCAAACTGTGTTTCATCCAATAAAAAGAAATCATTTTCTGACCCGTGTACTTTTTGCATCATAACATTCATTTTTTTAGCTCCTTCTTTATGTATCCGTTATCTTTCCCTACTTACTTTAGTATGCCATAAACGAACAACTATTTCGACCCTGGATTTGTAAAAGGAAAGAGTCAAATGACAGCCGTCATTTGACTCTTTCCTTCACAATTGGCAAACTTATTTTGCTGCTGCAAAAAGTTCGTTTACTTTATCCCAGTTAACAACGTTCCAGAATGCTTCAATGTAATCTGGACGAACGTTTTTATATTTTAAGTAATACGCATGTTCCCAAACGTCAAGACCTAAAACAGGTGTTTGGCCATCCATTAATGGTGAATCTTGGTTTGGTGTTGAAGTGATTTCTAATTTACCGTTATTCACAACTAACCAAGCCCAACCTGAACCAAAGCGGCCAGTTGCAGCTGTTTTGAAAGCAGCTTTCATTTCATCAAAGCTACCAAATGTTTCATCGATTGCTTCTTTAATAGCGCCAGTTGGTTGTCCACCAGCATTTGGTGCCATAATTTCCCAGAAGAATGTATGGTTTGCGTGACCGCCACCATTGTTACGAACGGCTGTACGGATATCTTCAGGAATAGCATTCATATCTGAAATTAGGTCTTCTACAGATTTTTCGCCTAATTCTGGATGTTTTTCAATCGCTGCGTTTAAGTTAGTCACATAAGTGTTGTGGTGTTTATCATGGTGTAAGTGCATTGTTTCCACGTCAATGTAAGGTTCTAATGCATCATAAGCATATGGTAATTCTGGTAATGTGTAAGTCATTTTTTAAATCCCCCTATTTTTTAGTATGTAACATACGTCTTTCATACAACTATTATGATAACAGAGTGAACCGCTTTCTACAAAATAGTTTGCTTGCCAAAAGAAAAGTTTTACAAAAGAGGGAGATTACCTTGTGTTTCCCTCATAAATTCGCTAGAATGACCTGTAGAAGAATGATGTGAGGAGTAAATAAATGAATACATTGCAATTATTTAAGCAGGCCTTTTTTTCAGTTTCAGAATTACGGCATGCGAAAAAAATGGCGTTTTGGAAAGTAATTCTCTATGCTGTTTTTTTAAGTGCTATTTTAGCACTACCTATTACCAAACAAGTCTTTTCTGTGCTACAAGAGGTGCAACAAGATGGCAAAAAAATTGCAGAAAAGTTGCCTGACTTTTCTATTGAAAATGGCACGTTGCAAACAAAGGTCAAAGAATCTGGCTTTATTTATCAAACCGACTCGATTATTTTTACGTTTGATCCAGATGGAAAGCGTACAGCCGCTGATGTCCAAAAGGATTTAATTGGTAATGCGTTTGGTTTGGCTTTTTTACAAGATGAATTTGTAGTCGCCTTACCAAATTCAGGAGCAACTGAATCAATTCTAGGCACCGACCAATTTATCTTCCCCTATAGTAAAGGAACCTTAGATGGCGTTAACGCTCAGAGTATCAAGACTGCGCTAAGTGAAGCAGCAATCCCTTGGTGGACAAAACTCATTGTCTTTTTAGTGGCTATCTACCCTGTTCTAATCGGTTTAGTTTTAGACTTACTGATTGCCGCTATCGGTGCATCTCTCTATTCAAAATTACGTTTTTATTCTTTACGTTTGATTGATTGTTTAAAAATTATTACGTATTGTGCTACCGTGCCAGTCATCTTAAGTGCTATTTTAAATTTCGTAAATCCGATGTTTAACGATGGCATCCTAGTTATTTTACTAAGTCTGTTCTTTTTCTTTGTCACAACCAAAAACGAACCACGGAATATCCCTGGTTCTTAAAAAAAGAGCCTGGGACAAAAATCACTTTGGATTTTTGTTCCAGGCTCAAAACCTGATAAACGGCGGGAACAGAACCAACTCCTTCGGAAATAAGCCGAAATTCTCCAAAAATTAAAAAGCAATTTTCGGAAATTCCTTCTTATTTCTCGGAGCTAAACGGTTCCGTCCCGACCTCTTTCTATTCTTCAAATTCTTCTTCATCTGTTAATTCAGGTAAGTCAATCGTGGTCACCGCAGATTGGCCAATTTGCGTTAAATATGCAGCTAATTCATCCACATTTTCAACAGGTGAGACGGCTGCTTCAATTGCCATTGCTAAATTAAGTCCAGCGACTACTCGCAATTGCGGATAAGTGCCCATGGCCATCATAGCCACATTACAAGGTGTTCCTCCTTTTAAATCAGCTAATACAAGCGTCGGGACATTGCCAGCTTCTTTTAAGATTGCTGCCAGTTTTGCTTGCGTGCCGCTCAAGCCATCTTCTGCGGTCATTGACACAATCGCAGCATCTGCTAATTCCCCGACAATCATTTGAGTAGAAGCTAAGGTTTCTTCTGCCATCCGTCCATGGCTCATTAAAATTAATTTTGGTTTCATCATATCCTCCTAAAAATACTGCTGATAAATTTTTGTTCGTGCTTTCAGAAAACCACGTTCTTCACGAGTGGGATGAATCCGATTCGTCAACAAAATTAGGGCTTCTTTGGTCTCTTTTTTCATACCAATCGCCGTTCCAGTAAAGCCAGTATGATACAAATAGCCTGCCCCTGCTTGCGTCTTTTTCACTTCCCAACCAAATGTACGTCCCCCTTGGTTCATAGACCAGAGAGCATCGAACATTTTTTCAGAAAATAATGGTTTGCCAGACGGGTAGCGATTGTTCATAAAACACTGAACAAAAGTGAGTAAATCTGGTAAAGTTGCAAATAACCCTGCACTGCCAATTGGCGCTTTCAGTTGATAGGCTTTCGAATCGTGGACCACCCCCTGAATAACGCTGCGTTGTTTTGTAATCTCTGTGGGCACTGCCTGGGCAAAATCGCTGACCGTAAAACTTGTATGCTGTAGGTTCATTGGTTGAAATACGTATGTTTGAAAGCTCTCTTCTAATGAGCAGCGATCCAATACTTGAATAATTTCTCCCAATAAGTAATACCCTAAATCAGAATAAGTGGTTTTCCCTCGTTCAGATAACGAATGCGTTAAAATGATTTCTTGCAAGCTTTTTTTTGTGACATTTTTCTTATCGACAACATCAGCTGGCAGTCCGCTCTGATGCAGTAGAAGCTCCCCAATCGAACAAGATAGTCCTTGATAATCAGGTAGGATTTCCCCCACAGTGGTTGAAAAAGTAAGCTGATTTGTATCGATTAATTGTAACATTCGATTTGTTGTCCCAATAACTTTCGTTAAGGACGCTAAATCATACAGGCTAGCTGATGAAACCTTTTGTCTTGCAAATGGACCAGTATTACCTAAAAAGCCCGTATACTGTTCTGATAAGCTACCTTCTGTAATCGTTCCCCAAGCGACACCCGGAACTACTTGCTGATTAATCAGTCTCTGAATTGTTTCTTGAATTGCGATTTGATTCATTGTTCACCACTTCTATGCTAAAACTTCTGAAATCCGTCCGTCATGTTCTGCTAATAGTTGTTTGGCTTTTTGAAAATCAACGTGGGCTTTCGCCATTACAATGGCTGGTGCCACTTCTAGCTGTGCTGCCTCCAAGTATTCTTTGGCTTGCGATTCCTCGATTTCTGCTGCTTCTTTAATGATATTCGTGGCACGTTGAATTAATTTTTCGTTCGTTGGTTGTACGTTGACCATCAAATTTTGATAGATATTCCCTACTTTAACCATAATCCCTGTTGAAAACATATTTAACACCATTTTCTGTGCTGAACCCGCTTTCATTCTAGTTGACCCTGTAATGACTTCCGGTCCTACAATTGGCGCAATCCCAATTTCCGCCAATTGATTCATCGGACTTTGATTATTACAGGTAACTGAAATGGTTAGAGCGCCCACTTTTTTTCCGTATTCAATTGCGGAAACGGCATATGGTGTCCGACCACTAGCAGCAATCGCAATTACGACATCTCGGGCGGTCAATTGATGTTGCGTTAAATCTTCGATAGCTAATTCTTTCGAGTCTTCAGCGCCTTCAATTGCTTGATACATTGCTTTTTCACCACCAGCTAAAATACCAAATGCGCGTTCTGGCGACACACTATATGTGGGTGTTAATTCAATCGCATCCAAAGCACCTAAACGTCCAGACGTTCCTGCACCACAATAGATTAAACGGCCCCCTTTTTTAAATCGTTCTGCCGCTGCATCAATTGCTGCAGCGATCTGCGGAAGCACCTTTTCAATTGCTTGTGCTACCTTTTGGTCTTCTTGATTTATTAAAGTTACCATTTCTAATGTTGACACTTGGTCAATCTTTTTAGTCGCTTCATTTCTGGCTTCTGTCGTTAATCCTTCTAAGTTCATTTGCTTGCACACCCCTACTTCTCTTTTAGACGGCTGACAAGTTGACTCGTTTCAATCATATTGCGTTCAATTTCTGTGTCTAAATCATCTTGAATTGAACCTAAATACAGAACATCGCCAATTGCCATTGACGAAGCAATCGATGAAATAGCCCCAACTCGAATGAGGTGCTCATTATTGGGGACTAAAAGAACTTCATCGCTCAATGATCGCACGTTTTCTCCATCGTTACTGGTAATAAAAATAACCGTTGCACCTCTATTTTTGGCAATTTCACAGGCGATTAAGGCTTCTTTTGTCAAACCACTATAGGAGACCGTGATCAAAATGTCTTGTGCCGTTGCATAATTTAAAAACTCCAACATCATGTGACTATCATAATTAAAAATTGCTTGGCGACCAGCGCGGTTAAACTTGTGATAAAGATTATAAGTCGTTAAAGAAGAGGCACCAATTCCAACCAAATGAATTTTTTCCGCTTTTTTAACATGCGCGATTGCTCGTTCCAAGGCTTGTTTATCCACTGTATAAAATAAATCCTCAATCGTAGCATTTAATAAAGATTCCACTTTCATACAAATAGTATCCACCGAATCATCCGCCGCTACAATTGGATCAATATCTTTTTTACCGTTACTGGCAGCTTGTACCGCTGCAATGGATAGTTTTAACTCTTCCCAGCTGTCAAACCCTAATTGTTTAGAAAAACGGGTAACTGACGCCGGAGAAGTTTCGCTATTGCTAGCAATTTCGTTTGCTGTTAATGAGAGAAGACGGGTCGGATCCTTCAGTATATAGTCTGCGATTCTCTTATTTACTTTGGAAAAGTCCTTATATTTTTGTCTGATTGAACGGATTGGCTCCATCTTCTCATCTCCATTTCTATTTTATGAAAGTTAAAATTGCTTCGTTTGGTTCAGAAGGGATCATCTGTGCGGTAATAGTCACCCCATTATCTGTTAAACGACGAACGGTTTGAATATCTTCATCGGTTAATGCAACAGATTTTTTAATTGCTCGACTGCCTTCTTTTTGAGAAATATTGCCGACATTGAAGCTCTGTAATGGGACACCGCCATCAATTAAAGCCGCCATGTCTGCAATGTCTTTCGTAATTAAAAAGACTTTTTCTTCATCATAATTGCCTGCTAAAATTTTTTCAATCGCTTTACGTTTTGATAAAATGGATAATTTAACTCCTGCAGGCTTAGCCATTTTTAAGGCACCAATTTGTAATTGATCTTTGACAGCGGCATCATTTACTACCATGATTCTTTGTGCGCCAACCGTATTCGTCCAAACGGTTGCAACTTGTCCGTGAATTAAACGCTCATCTACTCTTGCATGTACAATTGTCATAATAAATCTCTCCTATTATATACTATTTTTTTAAAATAAACCGCCAACCCAAGCCAACATTGGTTGTAAATTACCTAAAACCATGCCAATTAAAATTAAAACAAAGATTAGCCGTGTTGAATTCATTTTCTTTTTCCCTAGTAACCAATAGGATAAAAGAACAATCCCTAAAGGAATTAATGCGGGTAAAATTTTATCCAACATTTCTTGAACAGATAATGTTACATCTCCCATTTTATAAGTTAAATCTAATTTGTAAGTAATTACCGAAGGAATCAAACCGCCGACCACCGTTAACCCTAAAATAGCTGCACCTTGCGTAAACAATTTCATTTTATCCGCAAATTCTGTCGCAATTTTTTTCCCTTGATGGTAACCAATCCAAGTGAATTTATAGCGAACCCATAGGACCACTGCTCCGGCAATTAACGGGATCAGTAACCCAACAACCTGGCCCCCTTGCGCCATGTAAGCTGCAATCGAAAAAACAATCGCACGATAAATCGCGATAAAAATGGTATCACCAACACCAGCAAACGGACCCATTAGACCTGTTTTCAAACCAGTAATGGCCGTTTCATCTTCAATGCCGACTTCTTCTTCCAAAGCCATATCAGCTCCGACAATTAAGTGCGACATGGCTGGCGTTGTATTCATAAAGCCAAGATGTGTCTTCAAGGCTTTCTTCATAGCTACTGGATCTTCACTGTATAGTCGCTTTAATGCAGGCATCATCACCCAAGCGTAACCAAGTCCTTGCATTTTTTCATAGTTCCAGCCCCACTGATAGCCAAAAAGATTACGGACGTAAACTTTATTAATATCCTTTTTTGTTAATTTGTTAGTCATCAATCTCAACCTCCTCATCATCTTCGTAAATAACCGTGCCACTTGTTGTAGCTGCGCCGCCTTTGTTATGATTCATCACATAAATCGCTGCTAAAGCCAAGCCAACCAGTGCGACACCTAAAACTGAGAAGAATTGGGCCCCATAAGCAAGTAACACGAACCCAATAATAAAATAGGGCCAGTATGTTTTAATTGGTAAGTAACGCATTAAAATAGCAATCCCCATCGCTGGTAAAATAGCGCCTGCTGCTTTTAACCCATTCATCACCCAAATAGGAATCCAATTATTGATAGCGTTTACAACTTGTTCACCAAAAGCTAGGCCAATAAAAACTGGGATGACACGAGAAATCGTCCAAGGAAAAATTCCTAAAACATTGCAGCGCTCGACCCCTTTATAATTGCCTTCTTCCGCATAACGATCTGCTTTGTGTTGGAAAAACGTATTAGCCATTCTGCCTAAAATATCTAGTTGTGTCAATAATAACCCAATCGGAACCGCAACTCCGATACCATACTCTGCCCCTTTCCCTGAAATGATTGCATAAGCCGTTCCCATAATGGCCCCTGAAAGAAAGTCTGGGACTGTTGCTCCTCCATAAGTCGCTACGCCTAATGTCATCAATTGAAGCGTTGCCCCAATCATCAAACCTGTTTGAACATCTCCTAAGACTAGGCCAGTAAACGTTGCAGCAAACAATGGTGTATATGGACCAATCTGAATAGAAATTTGGTCAAGTACACCAACAACTGTGTAAAGACATAAAATCAAAATAATACCAATCGATACTGTCATGCTTTCTCATCCTCCTTGAATGCGTTTTCTTTTTTGTATTTGTAGAATACCATTAAAGAAATATCATTTCAAGTTCTTTTTAAAAATATTTTTAAATGAAATTACATTTCTTATATAATTTTTGTGCTATACTAAAAGAAAACGGTTTAGGAGTGATTATGTGCGGGTTTTGCTGATTTATTTCATAACTATTTTTCTATCCAATACAGTTGGGGCGCTCTCTGGGATGGGTGGAGGCGTCATTATTAAGCCTGTTTTGGATTTTCTTGGGTTCCATTCGTTAAATAGTATTGCGTTCTATTCAAGTGTAGCTGTTTTTGTCATGTCCATTTCTTCGACTTATAAACAGTATCAAAATGGTGTCCAAATTGAATGGAAAAAAGCCGCGAGTATTTCGTTTGGTTCCTTAGTCGGCGGCATGTTAGGTGATTTACTTCTTAATCAGGCGATTGCACTAGCGCCAAATGAAGAAAAAGTACAACTAATCCAATATATCATCATGTTGCTGACCTTGGTTTTGGTTCTTCTCTACAATCAATTTTCCAACTGGCACTTACACCTCAACGGATTGAGCATTTTTCTGATTGTCGGATTAGGCTTAGGGATTCTATCAACCTTTTTAGGCATCGGTGGCGGTCCCATTAATGTAGCTTGCCTTATTCTCTTTTTTGGAATGGATATCAAATCAGCAACTGTTTATTCCATCATTACTATTTTTTTCTCCCAACTCGCCAAACTTGGCAATATCGGCTTGACCACAGGGTTTGCGGTTTTTGATTTGACAATGCTTTGGGCTATTATTCCTGCCGCTTTATTCGGTGGTTATGTCGGCGGTCTTTTCAGTAAAAAATTATCCCAACAACGGGTCGCCCAAATTTATAGTTTAGTTGTTTTTTTAGTTATTTTATTAAATATGTATAATTTGTGGACTGTTATCTAAAAAAGAAGCGCTTTGTCTATACGACAAAGCGCTTCTTTTTTAATTAAATCACTGTTAATTTAACATCTATATTATTTCTTGTTGCTTTAGAATATGGGCAAATTTCGTGGGCTTTTTTAACAAGTTCTTCTGCTTTAGCTTGATCTACCCCATCAATATGAACTTCTAATTCAGCACCAACGCTAAATCCATCTTCTCCTTGGAATAAGGAAACACGTGCAGTTACTGTACTTTTACCTTCGACTTTTTCTTGATCCATCACTAATTCTAATGCACCGTTAAAGCAAGCACTGTAAGCCGCTGCGAATAATTGTTCTGGATTTGTTGTATTTTCTTTCTTGACACCTGGCGAAGCAACTGCATAAGAAAATGATTTATCCGGTGAGTGAACTTCTCCTGCACGTCCGCCCGTATTAATGATAGTTGTTTCATAGATTTTTTTCATGTAAATTCCTCTCCTTTGTAAAGTTTTACACTTCTGAGAACTTGTTACTTACATAATTATTGTAGGAAACTTTGCCAGATACAGCAAACGTTGTGCTTGTGAATAATAAAAAATAACATTTAACGTTGTATTTTTGACGTAGAAAAAGAACCCATTCTATGATAGGATAAAGTGAACTTGTACATTTGTACACAAACTATTTTACAAAGGAGACTTTCCCTTGACACACTTACTTGATTATCAACCATTAAACCTCTACACAAACTATCAAGAAGCCGCAGAAAAAACACCAACTGTTCCAATTATTTTTGATGAATCTTTGCCTGCTTTTCCTGCACTTGGCTTAGAAACAACTTATGGTGAAAGCCATCAAGAAATTTTGAAACGGGCATATCAATTAGCCGCTTTAGGTGTAAAAAAAGGCGACAAAATTATTATTTATAAAAGTCCTAAATTCGACACGTATTTACTAGCTGTTGCAGCCTCATATCTAGCAGCCGTTCCTGTAATGGTTTCATACCATTTACCTTTTGAAACAATTGAAGTATTCGTTGATCGTTTAGAAGATCCTTATATTTTATTTGATGATGTGACTGCTGAAAAAGTTCAAGCTGTTCGTAACAGCTCTGCCAATAAAAAACTTTCGGTTGCTTCTCTTTTAGAAGCTGATGCCACGGAAGTTCCTCAAGACGAACTGACTAAAGACGAAATTGCCTACATGACCCACACCTCTGGAACAACAGGTATTCCTAAACTTATCTGTCATTCCAATCACTCTATGGGTTGGCGTACAAAATGGCAAAAAACCATTTTTACAAAAATTGCTGAAAAGAAATTAGTTGGCTTTCATATTTCGCCAGTTCATTCTCGTTTTAACATTGGCGTGTCTTCTTTAATGGCCATGGGCTTCCCTATGATGCCTTTAGCAAATGCTTCGAGCGAAAAAGTCGCTGAAATGTTCAGCACCTATCAACCAATCGCTGTAGAAACACACCCCAATAACTTCGTTCAATGGGTTCGTTTGGCCAAAGAAAAACCTGAAGCTTTCGCTAGTGTCCATTATTATCATTCTACTTTTGATGCAATTAACAACGCTACAATGGTGGCTTTCTTAAAAGCATCTGCTGCCAATGAACCAATTTTCCTACAAGTTTATGGACAAAGTGAATGCGGGCCAATGATCTTACGAGCGCATACTTTAGAATCCCTAAAAGATTCAGATGCTCGTGACATGGGCGTTGGTTTAGAGGATTTAACACAAGCTCGAATTACCGATGAAAAAGGACAAGTTTTACCTGCGATGACGGACGGCCATATCCAATTCTTATCAAAAGGACGGGCCTTAACATATTACAAAGAAGATGCCCGCTTTGCAGAAAATGTCTACGGCGAATGGTGGGACAGCGGCGATTACGGGATGTTAGATGAACGCGGCCACTTATTCTTGAAAGATCGCCAAGTAGATCTAATTGAAAACATCGACAGTAATTTAGCTATTGAAGATCATTTATTGGATGCATTAGATTTCTTAGAAGAAGTGATTATTGTCCGTGGCAAAGAAAATGAACCTCAGCCAATTTTAGCGGTTGTCCCTGGGGAAGAAATGGATTGGGATGCTTGGTGGACACAAGTAGCCGATTTACCACATTTAAACGAACCTATCATTATGGCTTTTGATGAAATTCCTCACACAGCTACTATGAAAGTGCAACGTTTACAACTAGAAAAATGGTTAAAAGAACAATAAAATAAGATTCTTTGTCAAATAACGTTGGTCAAAAGAACGCTTAGGCCAGCGTTGGATCAAGTGGAACAGAAAGCTAAAAAGTTAACTCGTTGTAGGTTATCTTAAGCTTTAAAAAGAGGGGCAGTCGTCGTTTTGACGGCTGCCCCTCTTTCTTTTGTCTACCGTTAATTAAATCCTTTTTGTGAAGAACTTGACATGGGATGGTTCCCACAAATTATACTTAGCTTATTCAAAGAATGGAGTGAGCAAGTATGAAAATTTTAATTAAACAAGATTTCGACACGATGAGCGAATGGGCAAAAATGTTACTTCTAAGCACGATGAGCCAAGATAAACGAGTGAATTTATCAATTACCGCTGGCAAAACACCAGCACTTGTTTACCAAAAATTAGCCTCGATTGTGAAAAACTCATCTGACTTTGATAATGTTCATTATTATAACTTTGATGAAATCCCCGTTCCTCATCAAAAGGAAGGCATTACTCTGACAGATTTGCGGACGCTGTATTTGACACCTGCGGAAATATCCGAGCAAAACATCCATCCATTAACTGTGGAAAACTTTCAACAACAAGAACAACGGATTGCTGACGCAGGCGGCTTAGATTTGATGTTAATTGGCTTAGGAGCAGATGGTCATTTTTGCGGGAACATGCCCACTACCACTCATTTTAAAAATGAAACCTACCAAGTGACCGTCACTGGTTCAGAGCCTTGGTTTGTTCCTGAAATGATGCAGCCAGGCATGACCTTTGTTACGATGGGGCCAGCCAGCATCATGAAAGTTAAGCATCTTGTCCTAATTGTAAATGGTGAACAAAAAGCTCAGATGGTCAAACAAGTGCTCCAAGGACCTGTCACAGAAACGTATCCTGCCTCTATTCTTCAACTCCATCCAAATTTAACAGTTCTCTTGGATGAAGCCGCAGCGAGTCAATTAGAAAAATAAAAAATTGCGCCTAGATTATGCTTCTCTGCATAGTCATAGGCGCAATTTTGTTATCATTACATGATTTTTTGATACTGACTGTATTTTAGCAAATTCGTCTGGGAAAGTGTAACACCAATACCAAGTCCCTGAGGCACGGTCATTGTCCCTTGCTCTAAAATAAAAGGTTCCGTGATGATATCTTCATAAAAATAGCGTTCCGTTGCTGAAATATCACCTGGAAAGGAAAAGGTAGGCTGTGACGCAAATTGCAAATTCAATGCGCGACCAACACCAGACTCAAACATACCACCTAACCAAACCAATAAATCATTTTCTTGGCAAAATGTGGCAATCTTCAACGCCTCGTGAATCCCACCTACACGAGGAATCTTCAAATTGATACTACGGCAACTGCCCAATGCTAACGCCACTTGGCAGTCTTTGAGACTACGAATATTTTCATCCAAACAAATTCTTGTCTTCAGTTCTCTTTGTAATTGTGCGTGATCTAAAAAATCATCTGCAGCAAAAGGCTGTTCAATCATCGCTAATTGATAGTGATCTAAACGTTGTAATTGAGGCAAATCAGCCAATGTATACGCTGAATTGGCATCGACCATTAAAGGCAAGTTAGGAAAATGCTGACGAATCAAAGCAACGGGTTCCACATCATAACCGGGACGAATTTTCAGCTTCACTCGTTGATACCCTTTTTCTACAGCTAACTGAACTTGTTTAAGCAATTGAGGTAAGTCTTCTTGAATCCCTAAACTAATCCCTACAGGAATTTTCCTCCGCGTTGGTCCAAAAAATTCAGTTAAACTCTTCTGTTG
This sequence comes from Enterococcus sp. DIV0712, assembly GCF_050554855.1. Lineage (NCBI taxonomy): Bacteria > Bacillati > Bacillota > Bacilli > Lactobacillales > Enterococcaceae > Enterococcus > Enterococcus sp. DIV0712. The sequence continues at coordinate 344,522 of NZ_CP187333.1, read as the reverse complement.
CCGTTTGGCATATAAATCCCAGATGGCAGTTTCTAACGCAGCTTTTCCCATCCAATGCCCTTTAACTTCTTCAAAAATTGTTGAAACCTCTTGCGGCTGTTCAAGCGCTTCTGTTAAAAGTAACGGAATTAAATGCTGTTGGATGATGAAGCGTTCGGTTACCAACGTTTCTTGCACATAATCAGGTTGCTCAAAAGCCACTAATTCGCCAAACCCTTGATTTCCTTGCTCATCCGTTATTACAAATAGATCAAACGCTTTTTCTTCCAGGCGACCATAGCTCGTGACAAACGGCGTTTTTAAAGGCAAACGAACCTGATAGGTTTCAATTGATTGAATGTTCATTCAGATAGCTCCTTCCAATAACGCTGTCACCTTTTCATAGAAAATCGTTGGTTGTTCTAAATGGATACAATGTCCTGCTGCAGGAAAAATTGTCAGCCTCAACAACGGTTGACGTGCCTGCATTTTTTTCGCAATTCCAATAAATTTTTGATCTTCGCCGCCTACCAATAAATCGGTAGGAATCGGCTGCAATTCTGCTAGACGTTCCCAGTAACTCTCTTGCGCTCCTGTGCCCATATACCACAAACTACTAGCCAATCCAAAGGCCGATTGGCTCAAACGTTCCTGACGAATGGCCATTTGCTGTGCCACAGACAAAGCTTTTTGCGTTTGAAATAACGGTAATTCTTGCCAAAAATCAATAAAATCCACCAGCGGTTCCTCTAAAAGACGTTCCGCCAAACGATGATCTTGACAGATCCGAGCCTGACGTTCTGCGGCAGTGGCCAAACCTGGTGATCCACTTTCCAATAAAAGATGCTGTACCTTTTGTGGATAATGTAATGCAAAACCTAAAGCTGTTCGAGCGCCCATTGAATAGCCTAATAAACAAAAGCAAGGCAAATTTAGCGATTCGGTTAGTTCAGCAATATCATGGCAAACCTGTTTCATGGTATAACGCTCTGGTGCTACCAAACTAGCAGTCGCGCCATGCCCAGGTAAGTCAATTCCTAAAACGTTATAAGGTGTTTGACTGGGAAAAACGGCTGCAAACGTGGCTAACGTTCCTGTGAAACCGTGTAAACAGACTACTGTCGTTCGCTTTGCATCAAAAGGTGTTAACCATTGATAATGGTACTGCATCCCCCGAATTAACCGTTCCATGAAATCCCCTGTCTTTCTACTCGTCTACCAATTTCAGCTAAAATTGATTCGTACAAATGAACATTCTCTTGGCGATTTCCTTTGACTTCTATCACTTGAAATTGTGGTTCTTCAGCCGCTGCTTGTAAAATTTGCTTGAGCTCCGCGATTGTTTTGACTTCTTGGTACGAAGCACCGTAAAGTTCAGCAACTAACGAAAAATCTAAATCAAGCGGTGTTCCAAATAAAGGCTCGAAATCGTCCTCACGTAAAGTTCGTTGAGATAGAAAAGAGAAAATCCCGCCACCATTGTTATTTAATAAAACAATTGTTAACGGCAACTGATAACGTTTAGCCAAAAATAAACCATTCATATCATGATATAGCGCTAAATCACCAATCAGTAGAACGTTTTGCTGTGTCGGTGCTACGGCACTCATTCCTAAAGCAGTTGAAACAATCCCATCAATCCCGTTGATGCCGCGATTTCCAAACATCCGATAAGGGCGACTATCCATAAATCGATCTAAGTAGCGGATAGCCATACTATTAGATACAAATAACTGACCGTTCTCTTTCATCGTTTGGTGAACAGCTAAGCTGGCTGTTGTTTCATTTAATTCTGTCGCGTTCAGCGTTTCTAGAAGAACTTCAGAGACCGTTTTTTCCAGCAGGAGCCATTGTGCTAACCAAGTCGCTTCTGTTGATTTGACAACCGTTAGTAGTTGTTCTACAAACGTGGTTTCCTTTGCCTGAATAACGGTTTGTGATTTTTTCAATTGCTCTTGCCATTGCCCATTTTCGTCCACAAAATAAAAAGCAGTCTCTGTCGTTGCTAAGTGTTTCAACCATAACATGATGTTTTTAGAAATTGGCAGCGAACCAAAACGCACTACCACTTCTGGTTCTTGTGGCAAGGTCGCCACATTTAGAAACAGATCACTGTGTGCAATAACAACTTCACTATTTTGCCCATGTGTCACAATGTTTGCTAAAGGATCCGCTAGTAACGGCCATTGCAAAGCTTCGGCTAATTGAATAAATAACGCCGCTTCTTCCTCTGTATGACTGCCACCGACAACCAAAACGCCGTTTTTCTGGTACCATTGATCCGCTAGCTGTTGCACTTGTTCTGTAGAAAGGATTGATTGACCAGCGAATAAAGCCGTTTGTTGAGAACTCTTTGTTTTTCTCTCTAAGTCAGGTAATAATGGTTCCCGCAAAGGAAAATTCAAATGAACAGGTGCTGCAGGCGTTTGTTGCGCGAAAGCTGCTCCTTTAGCGCCTTGCCAATAGGCGTAATTCAACATCTCTTCTGTTGCTTCTGGCAAAGCCATTTCAACAAATAATTTCACGTGATTTTGATACATTTGTAATTGGTCCATGGCTTGAGGAGCGCCAACTTGACGTAACTCATGCGGCCGATCCGTTGTTAAAACGACTAAAGGCACATGGCTAATATTGGCTTCACAAATTGCTGGATAATAGTTTGCAGCTGCTGTTCCAGAGGTACAAAGTAAGACCACTGGTTTTTGACTCGCTTTACTTAATCCTAAAGCAAAAAAAGCAGCGGAACGTTCATCGACATCGACAAAAGTTTGGATTGCGGTTTCCCGATGAAGTAATAAAGCCAGTGGTGTGGAACGGGACCCTGGACTAATGACTGCTTGTTCAACCCCACTATTTTTTAAGCCTTCAATAAAGGCCATTAAATAATCGGTCATTGTTTCTTGATGATTCATTAAACCTGCCCTCCAATTCCTCGTAACATCGGTTGAAATTTTATTTTCGTTTCTTCTCTTTCTAGCTCTGCTTGAGAATCAGCAACGATACCACAACCTGCATAAAGAACGCCTTGCTGACCAGCAAAGACACCTGAACGCAAGGCCACAGCGAACTCGCCACTATCATCATTCCCTGAAATCCAACCGATTGGCGCACCATATAACCCACGACTCCCTGGCTCATATTGTCGAATCCATTCGACTGCCAACTCTTTGGGCTCACCACCTAAAGCTGGCGTTGGGTGTAACTGCATCACACTTTCCAAGAACGAAATTCCCGGTTTACGTTGACCCGAGATTGGCACATAAAGATGTTGTACATCTCGATTTTCCAAAATAATAGGTGCTTGAATACTGTTTTCAGAAGTCGTCATCTTCGCCAACTCTTTCGCTAAACGTTCCACCACAATTTGGTGTTCTCCGGTATTTTTGCGGTCTTGTAAAAGTTGCGCTCCTAAAGCTTTCGTTTCTTCTGGTGTTTGACCCGTTTTAATGGTTCCTGCAATACAAGCGGTCGCAAACGTTTCTTTAGTACCCAACAGAAGTCGTTCTGGTGTTGCACCAATGAAACTTGTGTCTTTGGCTTCTAAAGCAAACAAATACGTATTTTGTTGTTGTGCCATTAAATTAACGAGCACTTGGTTACTTCGAATTTTTTCAGGACTGCTCACAGCAAGTTGTCGAGCCAAAACCACTTTTTTTAAAGGGCCATCTTCTCTTAAGACTGCTACTGTTTCGTTGACAGCTTGTAGCCATTCAGTCACGGCAACTTCTTCCTTGTCAATCTTTGTTTCCGCTACAGCTGGCAACTCCTCACAGGTAGCTAACAAGCGATCAAACTGAGCCACCAAAGTCGACCAACGTTCCTCGACTTCTTGTTCACTAGAACCTGAAAAGTTCAGCGTTCCATAAATACGTGAACCTGAAAAAGTAAATAGAATACTTGGTAGATAAAACCAACCTTCCCCTAACTCTCCCCAGGCCTCAGTAGGCGTTTGTTCTGTATCAAAAGGCAAACCGCCAAACAGAAGGGCCCCCGTACCAGAAATAGACATATTTTGAAAACGAGTTGCCGCCTCTTTTTTTAAAAAGTTGTTCAATTGATGCGTTTCTGTTTCTGCGCCTTTTAAGATAGTTTCATATCCGAAGCCAACCAAAGCAAAATCTTTTTTCGGCGTTTGCCAAAAAAAACGTTCTCCTTGGTATGCCTTTTCACCAGCGGCAAAAATTGCCAAGGCTGTTTGTTCTGTTTCTAATGGAAAAACCCAACTGAACTGACGGGCATTCTTCTGATAGGCTTGTCGTAATTCATCAGGCAATTTCATCTGATTAAAAACGCCTCTCTTTCTTCTGTCATGAAACGATGTTTGGCAATCTTTCCACTTGCTGTTTGCGGGAAAGAATGACAAAAATAAATGCGTTTCGGTCGTTTATATTTTGCCAGTTTTCGTGAACACTGGTCTTGAATTTGCGCTAAGGTGATTTCTTGGTCACTAATCACATATGCAACTGGGACGGCTCCCCATTGCGCATCTGGTTCTCCTACAACTGCCGCTGCTTTAATTCCTGTTATCGCCTGTAACACCTGTTCAACCTCAGTGGGGTAAATATTTTCACCACCAGAGATAATGAGTTCACTTAAACGACTAACCAAATACAGGTAACCTTGTGCATCTAAATAGCCCATGTCGCCTGTTTTAAACCAACCATCTGCTGTCCATTTTTCAGGTTGACGCTGGTTAAGGTAACCTGAAACAACGTTTGGTCCCTTAAGTAAAATTTCCCCGACTTGCTTTTCTGGCTGTTCTTGTCCTAGTTCATCAACAATTTTGATCTGCATATCTTTTAACGGTTGCCCAGCAGAGCCGATTTTCAGTGCCGCATCTTCAAATTTCAAGGCAACAACTTGCGAACACGTTTCCGTCATCCCATAAGATTGAATGACTGGAATCCCTTTTTCCTCACACTGCGCTAATTTATCCGGTGCAATCGGTCCGCCGCCCAATAACATTCCTTTAAAGCTGACGCTGTAGCCAGCTTCAGGATAGACAGACAATAATTGTTGTAACATTGTCGCAACCACTGAAATGACGGTGCCACGGCCTTCTTGTAAATCTTGTGTCACTTGCTGTTCATCAAATTTATCGTAAAGGCGAATACTACAACCTAAGACGAGTTGTCGAAAAACAATCGACAATCCGCTAATGTGAAATAATGGGACTGCACACAACCAACAATCTTCAGCAGTAATCCCCATATTTTCTTGAGTGCCTCTAGCACTGGCCAAATGATTTTTAAACCGTTGCAAGACCCCTTTAGGTTGTCCTGTAGTTCCAGATGTATACATAATAGAAGCCACCGACTCTAAGTCACTTGGCTGTTGAAACTCCTGACGTAAAAGACTATGCTGTTTTTTAACCATTGGCTGAACGTCGACAAAAGAAATCTCCTCTAACAAAGCCTGCGTTTCAGGCGCACCAATAATCGTTTTAACTTGCGCATCTTTTAACTGAAAAGTCAGTTCAGCAAGTGTCAAATGCGTATTTAAAAATAATAACTCTTTCCCCAATTCCCATAAGGCTAGAATTGAAAAATACAACTCTTTGCTGTTCTTACTGAATAAAGCCACACGTTTTTCTTCTGGTGCAAGCACCTGTTGATATGTGGCTACCCAATGGCTGACTTCTTGTTGCACTTCTAAAAACGTCCAAGATTCATCCTGAAAATAAAAAGCAGGATGATCGGGACGTTTTTGTACTTGTTTATTTAACCAAGTCATTGGTTTATGGGAATTTAGGGAATTGATCGAAATCTGGTGTCCGTTTTTCTTTAAATGCATCTCGGCCTTCTTGTGCTTCAGCCATTGTATAGTAAAGAAGTGTCGCATCACCAGCTAATTGTTGCACACCAGCCAAGCCATCTGTATCGGCATTTAAAGAGGCTTTAATCATCCGTAAAGCAATCGGGCTTTTGGTTAACATTTCTTCTGCCCACTCCATTGTCACATCTTCTACTTGATCTAATGGAACAACAGTATTAATCCAGCCCATATCTAAAGCTTCTTGGGCAGAATATTGTTTACACATAAACCAAACTTCTTTCGCTTTTTTATGGCCGATAACGCGCGCCAAGTAACCTGAGCCGTATCCACCATCAAAGCTACCGACATTTGGTCCTGTTTGCCCAAACTTAGCATTTTCAGCCGCAATTGTTAAATCACAAACTAATTGTAAAACATTGCCGCCGCCAATGGACCAGCCTTTCACCATTGCGATGACTGGTTTGGGAATGACACGGATTAACCGTTGTAAATCTAACACATTTAAACGTGGAATGTTGTCTTCGCCAACGTACCCACCATTACCTCGAACTTTTTGATCGCCACCAGAACAGAATGCTTGGTCACCTGCGCCTGTTAAAATAATAACCCCGACATCTTCTTTATCACGACTAATGTTGAATGCATCAATCATTTCCATGACTGTTTTTGGTGTGAATGCGTTGTGAACATGCGGGCGGTTGATAGTAATTTTTGCTACTTTGCCTGCTTGCTCAAATAAAATTTCATCATATTCTTTAATTGTTGTCCAGTTTCTCATTAGGAAACCTCCTTCATTAATCTCATCTTTTCTATTATACACAAGAATCGGCACTTTAGAGAAAAAGTCGCTTGAATTTTAAGAAAAAACATGGCTATTTCAAATTTTCTTCATTCCTGTATAATAAATAAAAAACCTTTTATTCTCTCTTTTATTAGAAAGGACTGATTACTATTCATCTTTTAGAGTATTTAGGCATCACGATTCAACACGTTTCTGCTGAGAAATGTCAGCTTACTTTAGCGGTAAAAGACGTGCATAAACAACCCTATGGCCTTGTCCACGGGGGCTTAAACGGCGTCTTAATTGAAACCGCCTGTAGTTTAGGTGCGAACGAAAACGTTCCTGAAAACACTTTTGCTGTCGGCATAGACTTACAAGTAAATCATCTTCGTAGTGTCCATGATGGTAGCCTTACCGTGATTGCGACACCCGATCACTCGGGAAAGACCCTTCAAGTTTGGGAAGCAAAAATTTATAACGCAGACCACCAATTGACGAGCGTGGGGCGTTGTACCTTAACAAATCGACAAAAAAAACAGTAATCTTTACAGGTTACTGTTTTTTTGTTTATGGTTTTTAATAAGTAATTAGATTACTTCGTTTATTTAATTTTAGTACCAACCATTTGCTAACCAGAATGATTTAGCTGCATCCCATGAACCATAGCGACCTGCTACGTACTGATCTGCCACGCGTTCTTGGTTGGCAGGTGAATAGTCACCATTTAAATAAGAGGCAGATAATTGGTAACGACCGATATACTGACCGTTTGTTGCATCGTAAGAACCACTAGATTCACGTTGTGCGATCCACTCTTTTGCATCACTGCTTGCGGCAGGTGCTGCTGGTTGCGCTACTTCTTGAGCAACAGGTTGTTGTACTTCTTGTTGTACTGGTTGTGCAACAGGTTGTTCAACTACTTGTTGAACTGGTGCAACTTCTACAGCTGGTGCTGGAGTATTAGCAACTTCTTTTTCTGAACGAATAACTAATTGTTCTCCTTCAAAAATTAAATCAAGGTTTGGCAATTTGTTATCAGAAGCAATTTTTTGAATTAAGCTATTGTCTCCTGCAAATTGATGAGAAATTGTTGATAAAGTATCTCCTGCTTTAACTGTATATAAGCTTTCTGCGTTTGCGTCTGTTCCTAAGAATAATCCTAAACCTGCGGCCAAAGTTGTTCCAAGTAAAATCGTTTTGATTGATTTCATGTATGTTTCTCCTTTGTAATTAAAAATATTTGATTGTTGCTCTTAGCTCTCGGCAACAACCACGTCTGCTTCGCTTTATCGAAACGACTTCACATACTTTATCATCGAATGGCCGGCCGTAGGTGAATATCTCGTGACAATTTATTACTAGAATGTCGATTTTGTTACATTTTGTAATAAAAAGCTGCTGGAAGCTTGATATTATCCTGTTTATATTTTGCGAAAAAAAGTTAAAAAAACAGGATTTTATTTTTGAGAAACCGTTTTCTAACCCTTGATTAGTCATTAAATGTCGGTTTTTTTACATTCGTTTCAGTCAAAAAGTAACAAAATGTTAAAGATACTAGACATGAGAATGTTTTTTTCAAAAACTCACGCCTAAAAAGAACAGGCGTTTTCTTTGAATTTTTTTATCATTCACTATTTTTATTTTTCCTTCTATTATATAGATAAATTTTTTGTCGTATTCATTTTTCGATTCTGAAAAAACACTAAGCACTTCCTATTGAAACAAAAAGAGTTAAACAAAAAAATCTTATATTTTGCTTGTTATTTATTCATTTTAATCTTATTCAAAAAAGGAACAGCTAAAGCAACTATGAAAACAAAGTATTGAAAATAAAGCAGAATAAATATTCATTTTTATTGTAATTCACGAATAAAAAACAAATAATCACTCGAACGCTTGTTATTTAAAAACGTAATCAGTTTTTTCTCTTTCTATTTTCCAATCTATGAGTAATAAAATATATGAATCTACATTTAAGTCATTTTATTATCAAATATTCTGAATATTATAAGAATTGGAGTTTTATCTATGAGTGACAAAGAACAACTTGAGAAATTAGACAAATCCTTTCTGGGACAACCGAAAGGACTAGCAACACTGTTCTTCACAGAAATGTGGGAACGTTTCAGTTACTACGGCATGCGTGCTATTCTAATGTATTACATTTACGATACCGTAGCCAATGGCGGTTTAGGTCTCCCCAAAGCAACTGCCTTAGCCATCATGTCCATTTATGGATCAATGGTTTTCATGTCCAGTATCATTGGCGGTTGGGTCTCTGACCGAGTCTTAGGTTCAAGGAAAACTGTTTTTATTGGTGGTTTGTTAATCATTGCTGGACATATTGTTCTCGCTACCCCATTTGGTGTCCCCGCCTTATTCGTTTCTATTATGTTAATTGTATTTGGGACTGGGATGTTAAAACCAAACGTTTCAGGGATGGTTGGCCATCTTTATTCAAAAACTGACTTACGTAGAGATGCAGGCTTCTCCATTTTTTACATGGGGATTAATATCGGAGCCTTAATCGCTCCCCTTGTTGTCGGAACTTTAGGACAAGAATATAATTATCATTTAGGCTTTTCCGTTGCCGCAGTTGGGATGTTCTTCGGGCTACTACAATATTATTTCCAAGGACGTAAATCTCTTGCTGGAATTGGTCAAGCCCCAACTAATCCAATGTCTAAAGAAGAGCAAAAGAAATTTGCTAAAGCATTTATGTTGGCAATTGTCGTTGCTTTACTTATTTTTGGTGGCGCCTATGTCACAGGACATTTAACAATTGATTTCTTTATTAATACCATCAGCGTGTTAGGAATCCTGTTACCTGTTTATTATTTCAGCAAAATGTTAACGTCTAAAGATGTCACTGCTGAAGAAAAACCAAAAGTTCTGGCTTACTTGCCATTATTCTTAGCAGCAATTGTTTTCTGGTCATTGGAAGAACAAGGTTCGTCTATTCTTGCTCTATTTGCAAATGAACGGACGCAAACGAGTTTGTTTGGCTTCCCGATTGCCGCTAGCTGGTTCCAATCATTAAATCCTGTATTCGTAGTTATTTTGACCCCTATTTTTGTTACATTATGGACAAAACTAGGTAAACGTCAACCATCAACAGTTGTGAAGTTTTCACTAGGGCTAGTCTTTGCTGGTCTTTCCTTCGTCTTATTAATGTTGCCAGGTCTACTTTATGGTACCGAAGGACGGGTTAGTCCACTTTGGTTATTCTTTAGTTTCTTCATTATGATTGTCGGAGAAATGTGTTTATCTCCCGTTGGCTTATCGATTACTACAAAATTAGCACCGAAAGCTTTCGAAGCTCAAACCGTTGCTATTTGGTTATTAGCAGATGCCGCTTCACAAGCCATTAACGCTCAAATTGCTCGTTTCTATACACCTGGAACAGAGTCAGCATATTTTGGGATTGTCGGACTTGTAGCTGTCGTTGCTGGGATTCTCTTATTCATTGTGAAAAAACCAATCCAAAACTTAATGGGTGACGTCCGTTAAACCGTCAAAAAGTTGCCTTTCTATTTTTTGAAAGGCAACTTTTTTATACAGCGTTTTGATAACGTTTTCATCAAGTGGTATACTAAATAGAAGGAGGACGAGGACATGCGTTACTTAATTGGCGGTATTTTTTTATTGATTAGTATCTGGCAATTCATTGTTACTGGACGGACATTTTCCTACTTAAAGAAAGAGGGCGGCAAAAGAACCTCACCATTTATTCTGTTAGGACTATGGAGTAGTTTAGTGTTTGCTATTATTTCATTTGCTGTGGCGATTGCTTCTTTCTTTTATGTGAGTTTTTAAGGCAAGTATATTTTATATTTTGTCTTATTAAGCAACGAAAAACATCTCAAAAAATCGAGATGTTTTTTGTTGCACATTTTTATCTAAATGGAATGATATTGCGAAACTTTTTGATAGGCACTTGCTATTTTTTCAAATGGTGTTTCCTCAAAAATAGTGAACAGTCCAGGCTTATGTTTATTCAAAAATTGAATGGTTTCTTTAAGAGGTACCTGCCCTTCGCCAATGGCTACCGGAAATATCTGCTGATTTCTTATAATGAAATCTTTCAAATGAAAAGCAACGATTTTTTCACCAAAACACTCAAACGCTTCTTCTACTATTTCCAAATACGTTTTATCTATATCTACTCGAATTAAGTTGGTAGGATCCAAAATAATACCTAAATTAGTTGAAGCAACCTCGTCAATCAATCGTTGCATTTTTTCAATTGTATGAATTGGATGATTGATTCCTGGTTCAATCCCAACAATTATCCCATACTTTTCAGCTTCTCGACATAATCTTCTAACAGAAAATAAAACTTCTTCGTAGGCTTCTTCTGTATAATTATCTTCAGTGTAATAAATCGTTTCATATATACTGCCTGTTTCAGTTGCAACGATTTTTGCCCCAAACATTGAAGCGTAACGAATGTATGTTTCAAATTGATGCAGTCGTTTTTCTCGCTCTTCTAAATCTGGATGAATCAGATTAATATAACAACTTAGGACACTAATCGTAATCTTTTCATCTTCGAAAATATTCTTCAATTGACTTCCTAGTCCTGGAGATAGAACAGCAGCACTTGCATATTCTGGATAAGAAATACCTAAGGCAAATTGAATTGAAGTTATGTTCGTTTCAGCAATTTTTTTAGCCAATTCCACAGGAGATATTTTGGTGCCAACATCATGGGCACGTACTGCAAGTGTCAACATTTTATTCAAGCCTCACTTTCTTGATAGATTCTTCGTAATGATCAAAATGAATGATCTGATTATTCTTATGTTGCACCAAAAATTCTTTCGGTGTCATATTAAACTCTTTTTTAAAGGACTTCAAAAAGTGTGGATATGATTTAAATCCACATTTCAGGTAAACATCACTAGCACTGCGATATTCTTTTAATAACTGTTTAGCGTAAAGTAGTTTCTTTTTCAGCACAAATTGATGGAAAGTAAATCCTGTATGTTTCTTAAATTCCCGCGTTACATAATACTTAGTCACAAAAAAATTTTTTTCCATCTGTTCTAAGGTTAATGGTTGATCCAAATTTTGAGAAATGTAGGTAATCATTGCTTCAATTCGTTCATTTTCAATCATTTGTTTTGGTTGGCTCTCATTCTCTTCTTTCAGAACTAATTGATTTAAGTAAATTAAAAAGTCTAACAGTTGTTGTTCATAACGAACATCCGCACCATATTCTTCTGGCAAAGGAGAATGATCTAACGGGGTCAAGTAGTTTGCTAATTTTGCTACATCCACTTTGATAACTTTACTACGACGCTGACCAAAATGTTGAAAACAAGCAGACAAGTTTGTCCGTTTACTAGATCGTTGTTGTAAAAAATCGGGTGTTAAAAAAATATACATCCGTTCAAAATCATCAGTACTCTGCTTAATAATTCGATGTAAATCATGATAATGAATGAGTAAAACGGTCCCTGCTTCAACATCAAATTGATGTCCATCTAAAAAGAACGTTGCTACCCCTTTTAACGTACAATGGACTTCATAAAAATCGTGGTAATGATAGATGGTTTTTTCTGGACTAACCATATCTTTTACATGAAAGATCTCATATTGATCTGAAATCATACTATTTACTTGTGATTTCCGGATTTCTTTTACACTCTTCAACAAGATTCACCTCTTTTTTTAGAAGTTAACTATTTTTTGAATAAACAGTTACAGCTAATGTTGGTACAATTTATTACTTTCTGGAACAGGCGTTACCACAAAGGCTTTCTTTGTAAGTTCCAGAACAATTTCTTAAAATCAACTCCACTCAAGTAAGTTGTTTTGTGTCCAATCATACGATTCACTATAACAAACTGTTCTATTTTAAATTATAGTTCAAAAACTTTTCTTAATTCAGTCGTCATCGGCGAGCAATCAGGATTTGTTTCCATAATATCTTCCATATAGTTCCACCATTTTTGATTGATTGGCGTCAGTGCTATTTGCTCCCAGCGAGCTTCATCTTCTATTTCTAAATAACCAAAAAGTGTACTGGTTTCAGTATTTAAAAAAATTTGATACTTAATTGCCCCATGTTCTTTCAGCATTTGACGCATTTCTGGCCATAACTTCTCATGACGTCGTTGATATTCGGCATGTTGATCAGGATATACTTGCATACAAAAGGCTTTTTTTATCATAGCTTTCTCCATTTTGATACTTTCTCTTCCAAATAGCCAACTTTCGGTGTCACACCAAACGCTTCTGCTAAGCGCCATAAATCTGCATCTGAAATTGTTTGGCGAACGCCTCCTTGCGCACAAACATAAGTGTACACTTCAGCGGCTTTTTCGGCAGTTTCAATTAAACCAAATACTTCATCCATATCACGGCCAGTACCATAAATACCATGTTGCGGCCATAAAACCAAACGAGATTCTTTCATTTTTTCAGCCGTTGCTACACCAATTTCATTCGTTCCAGGAACCAACCACGGAATAATACCAACACCGTCTGGAAATACTACTAAACATTCGGTACACATTTGCCATAATGTTCTAGTAAAGACTTTTTCATCTAATTCGTGAGTAAAACTCATTGCTAATAAATGACTCGCATGATTATGCATGACAATGCGATTTTCTGGATCAACAGCTAAACGAGCAATATGGCTCATAAAATGGCTAGGTAATTCACTCGTTGGCACAGCTTCATCTTCTAAGCCCCACAATAGTTCTAATTCCTGGCCATTTTCACTAACTCGTAAAATCCCTAAGTTTTCGCTTGGTGCATCACAGACATTTTTAAAATATTTTCCTGAGCCTGTCACGATAAAATATTTTCCTGCTAATTTCGTTGCATCAAATTTCATTGGAATCTTTCGGAGCACTTGTGTTGGATTTAGAAAAGGTAAAATCTCCTCCTCTTTTAATAAATACGAAATATTTCCGCCATTTCGTTCATCCCAACCTAAACGATATAAATTTTTGGTCGTTTTGACCATTTCTTCCACAAATGGTGCTTGTAACACGTTCATTTTTTTCATTTTAGAAGTTCCTCTCGTTTGTTAATTTTATGAAAAACGACAACTATCTTTACCTGTTGGCAATTGACGAGTTGGTAAAATCACTTTTTCGTATTCTTGAACATCCGTTAACCAATCTAAGCCGATAGGTACGTGATTTTCTTGACAGTAGTAGTTCCAGATATCGGCAAATGGAAAGTCTTTTAACTCTTCCGTTAAGGCTAAACGTGTGGTAAAATCTCCTATCAATTCAGCTTCTTTTAAGACGTTTGTTGGCTCAAGCATCGCTTTCATTAACGCTTTTTGTGTATTGCGGGTGCCAATCACCCAAGCGGCAACACGATTGATTGTGGCATCAAAGAAATCTAAGCCCACGTGTGTTTTTCCTAATAAATCATTGCGAACTAACTCCTTGGCAATTTCTTGCAATTCATCATCCATAATGACAACGTGGTCACTATCCCAGCGAACTGGACGACTGACATGTAATAGCATTCCTTCGCCAAATAAGGATAATGAAGATAACTTATTAGAAATCACTTCTGTTGGATGAAAATGACCAGCATCTAAACAAATTAATTTATTCCGCGTTAAACCATAGCCCATATAAAATTCATGGGACCCAACTGTATAGGCTTCTGACCCAATCCCAAAGAGCTTGCTTTCCACTGCATCGACTGTATAAGCTGGATCAATTTCCTCTGAAAAAATTTCATCTAGCGAAGCCATTAGCCGCTTTCTCGGCGTTAAACGATCAACTGGGTTATCTTTAAAGCCATCTGGCACCCAAAAGTTATTGACAGCTACTTGTCCTAATTCTCTTCCAAAATATTCAGCAATTCTTCGTGAACGTTTCCCATGCTCAATCCAAAAGTCTCGAACTTGCGGATTCGGATGAGCTAAAGTAAAGCCATCGCGGTACATTGGATGCGAGAAAAAGGTTGGATTAAAGTCCAATCCTAAGCCATTTTCTTTTGCCCAAGTCACCCATGGTTCAAAATGCTTTGGTTCCAGTTCGTTTAAATCCACCCTTTCCTCTGTGTCTAAATAAATAGCATGCAAATTCAATTTGTGTTTTCCTGGAATTAAAGAAAACGCTTTTTCTAAATCTTGACGTAGTTGCTGGGGACTTCGAGCAACGCCTGGATAATTCCCTGTAACTGAAATACCGCCAGAAAGTTCATCCTCACTTAAGAAGCCTCTCACATCATCTCCTTGCCACACATGCATTGAAATTTTGACATCAGCCATTTTTTCCAATACAGCTTCGGTATCTACGTCAATACTGGCATATTTTTCTTTCGCTTCTTCATATTTTTGTGTAATGGTTGTCATAATGAGCTCCTTTTCATAAATGCTTGATAGCGATTTTTTATTGTTGAATCAATTGGATTTGCTTGATAGATTTCCGTGGGAAAAGATGTTTGGATACAAGTACGAGCTGCTGGAATATCTTTAAGTTCACCTGTTGCAATCATCTGCATCAAAAGATTACCTAAAGCAGTTGCTTCCCCAGGTCCCGCTTTCACTGTAACATTAGCAACATCCGCAGTTAGCTGGTTCAACAAACGATTATTGGAACCACCACCGACAACATGTAAAGTTGTAATTTTCCGTTCGATTCCTGTTAATTGAGCTAATTTTTCTAGTTCTACGCTGTAACACAATGCTAAATTATCATAAATACAACGAGCGAGTTCACCAGGGCTTTCAGGAACTATTTGTTGTGTTTCACGGCAATAGGCTTGTAATTCAGTAATCATATTTCCCGGATTTAAAAAACGAGGATCATTTACATCAATAAATTGTTGAAATGCTGGTTCTTTTTCAGCTAAGGCGGCCAATTCAGCATAGCTATATTGGTAGTTTTGGTGCCGTGCCACTTCTTGAATTAGCCACATACCCATAATATTTTTTAAGAAACGAATTGTGTTCTGGGCGCCCCATTCATTCGTGTAATTTTCTTGGAAAGCTTCAGCAGAAATTGTTGTAACAGTCGTTTCAATGCCTAATAAAGACCAAGTACCACTGCTAATGTATGCCCAGTCATCGCCAATGCCTGGCGTACCTAAAATTGCTGAAGCTGTATCATGACTAGCTATCGTAATCAACGTTGCATTTGGTAAATCATAGTCTGGAAAAGCCGCTGTTTGCAGGTCGCCTAAAATCGTGCCCGGCTCTACTAATGTTGGAAATAGTGTTTCATCAATTCCTAGGAAATCCAGTAATTCACTTTCCCATTGTTTCGTTCCAGCATTCAACAGTTGCGTGGTGGAGGCGTTGGTTGCTTCGATGACTGCTTTTCCAGTAAAGACATAACCTAAGTAATCAGGGATTAACAACAATTGACTGGCTGCAGCCAAACGTTCCTTTTCCTCTACAAATAACTGAAAAATGGTATTAAAAGGTTGAACTTGAATCCCCGTTTGTTGGTACAATTTTTCTAATGAATAGCCTTTTGAAAAATTTGTTACAGCTGCTTCTGTCCGTCCATCTCGATAAGCAATCGGTTCGTCCAAAAGTTGTCCAGATTGATCCAGCAGACAATAGTCAACACCCCAAGTATCAATTCCAATAAAGCATTCCTTGATACCTAATTGTTTAACTTTTTGCAGACCAAGCAGTAACTCATGAACTAAACTAGCCATATCCCAACGCTGATACCCATCTTTTTGATGAAAACCATTTTTAAAACGATGAATTTCTTCTATTGTTATCTGACCATTCGCTAAGCGTTGACTTTTCATTATGCGACCGCTAGAAGCGCCAATATCAACCGCTAAATAGGTTCGTTTCTCAACTTGTTCTTTTTTCACTTTGTTGATAGTTGTCAATCCTTTCACTATTTTTATTTTTTGTACGTTAGACTAACTTTATGTATTCATCATAAACAAAAAATAGCGCTTTCACCTCTCACAATTTTGAGATATAATTGTACTATCTTGGTAATTAGGAGGTTCTTATGGATTATTGGGAAAAAGCCGACTACTCTTGGTCAGACGATTCTAAGCGACATATTTTGACACCTAGCAGCAAAAGTCGCACACTTTTTTATTACATACAGGAAATTGGACAGTTTAAAGCCTCGCGCCCTTATTATACGGAGCGGGCACATTTACCATCATACTTAATTAAATTCACGCTAAATGGTACTGGGGAATTACGCTATCGTTATCATACATACAGCTTACAGAGAGGTGATTTATTCTTTATTGACTGTCGGGATTATCAATACTATCAAGCAACCAGCGAAGATCCTTGGGAAATGGACTGGATTCATTTTGAAGGAGGAAATTCTGGTGCTTTTTTCCAAGAATTTATGAAAAATGGTTCACCAGTTTTCTCCACTAATCAGCTTCCAGAAGATAATCCTATTCATTTAATCATTCAGCAATTATTACAATTACAAGATTTACAACATGCGCAAACTGATTACCAATCTTCCGTCTTAATTCATCAATTACTGAACGAATTATTGTTGCAAAAGTATCGTCAAGACTTTACCTACGAAACGATTCCATCATTGGTTTTGGAAATGAAAGCTTACATTGATCAACATTTCAAAGAAACAATTTCTTTAGAAGACTTGGCTCAACTCTTTCATTTAAATAAATATCAATTGAACAAAGAGTTCTCCAAATACATTGGATTACCGCCAATTAAATATCAAATTAGTAAAAAAATTTCTTATTCAAAAGATTTACTACGCTATTCTAATCAAACAGTGAAAGAAATTGCTGTAGATGTTGGTTTAGAAAACTATGCCTACTTTAGTCGATTATTTAAAAAGCGAACTGGATTAACTCCTAGTCAATACCGTAAAAGTGGCTTCTAAAAAATCTCTCTATGACACATAATGTCATAGAGAGATTTTTTATTTCTATGCCTCCTAAACTCAATATTTTATAGTAAATTACCAAATCTAGTTGATTGAACAACTTATATTTCGCTCAATTGGGGTTGTTAGACAATTTGTATTGAATTAAGAAATTAGATTTGGTAACCACATGACAAGTTCAGGTACATATGTGATTAAAAGTAAAATTGCTAAGATTACCAGATAAAATGGAACTAGTGGTTTCAGCATTTGCTCAGCTTTAACACCCCCAACACTAGCACCAACATATAATCCTGTTCCAACAGGTGGTGTAATTGAACCAACACACAAGTTCATAATCGCAAATAAACCAAAATGAACTGGATCCACCCCAACATTCATAACAATTGGTAAAAAGATTGGCGTAAAAATCAAAATAGCTGGACCAACATCCATAAACATTCCCACAAACAATAGGACAACGTTTACTAATAGTAGAATTAAGTATTTATTGTCTGTGATTCCTAAAATAGCTGTACTGATTGCTTCTGGTATCCCTGTAAAAGCCATCGCAAAAGACATCATTGAAGAAGTTGCCAACAAGAACATAATGGTTCCACTCATCAAGACAGCCTCTTTTAACATTTTAGGCAAATCGTTTATTTTCACTGTTTTGTAGTAAAACATTGAAATCAATAATGAGTATGCGACAGCAATTGCTGATGCTTCAATCGCTGTAAATAACCCAGTCAAAATACCACCAATAATAATGACAATCAACAATACACTGGGAACCGCTTCTCGCAGAACCTTGCTGACTTCTCCTTTTTTTGCTTTTGCCACAGTAGGATAATTATGACGTTTTGCAATAACATAGGCTACCACCATAATTCCTAATGCCCACAAAGAACCTACCAAATAACCTCCTAAAAATAAAGAAGAAATAGAGGCCCCACCAGCCACCAATGAATACATAATAAACGCTGTACTTGGTGGAATAACCATTCCTGTAGGAGCAGAGGCAATATTTACAGCCGTTGCAAATTTCCGATCATAGCCCTCATTTACTTGTTGCGGAATTAGTACGCCACCAATAGCAGTAGATGCTGCAATTGCAGAGCTAGAAATCGAACCAAATAATGCATTCCCTAACACATTAGTATGTGCTAGCGCGCCGGGAACACGACCAACAAATAACATAGAAAAATTTACCAACTTTTGGGCAATTCCCCCATTATTCATAATCACGCCAGAAAAAATAAAAAACGGAATTGCTACGAGAGAGAAACTATTTAAACTAGAGACCATTTTTTGAGCTGAGGTAAATGCAGCTGCTTCAAAAGGAATTACTAATAACAATGTTGCAATTGAAGATGCCGCAATGCTCATACCAATTGGCATACCAACTACCAATAAGACTGCAAAAACTACAAATAAGATAATGCCTGCTTCTAAAGCCATATTTTTACTCCTATTCTTTTTCTTCTATAAACGCATTAAGAATCTTTTGATTGCGTGAATAACTCTAGCAAATTCATCAAACTATAAATAAACATCAAAACACCTGCCACTGGAACGGCTAAATAAACATAACCCATAGGAATTGCCAAAGATGGTGAAATTTGTCCTAACGTAATTACTACACCATTCCAACCGCCAAATATCATAATCACTCCTGCAAAAAGTAGGAACAACAATTGAACAATAAATTCTAAAAAGCGTTTTTGTTTCCCTTGTAATTTTTCACTTAACAAAGTTACTGCTAAATGTCCCTTTTTTCCAACCACATAAGCAGAAGCTAACATCGCCAGCCAGACCAATGCAAAGCGAACAAATTCTTCTGTTAAGGTACTAGGATTTTTTAACACTGTCCGGGCAAACACTTGGTACAAAACGACCAAAACCATTGCAGCAAGAATGATTGATCCAAGTATTTCTAAAAGTCGATTTAAAAATTTTCTAAAACCTTTCATAATTACCTCCTTAATTAGTCCGCCAACTGGCGAATAGCCTGATACAGTTCGCCATGTTCTGAGCTATTTTTGAATGATTCATGCAACGGTTGAACAAGTTTTTGGAATGGTTCACTGTCTACTTGATTGAACACAACACCATATTCTGCTTGTGCTTTTTTCTTTTCTTCTTCAACCGCTTCTTTAAAGACCGTTTTTTCAAAAGCGGTCGATTCTTTTGCTGCTTCTTCAATCGCTTGTTCTTGTTTCGCTGTCAAACGTTCTTTTGTCCCCTCGTTCATAATCACAATATCTGGCACTCGAGTATGCTCATCATAAGAATAATACTTAGCCACACCGCCATGGCCAGCTGTATATAAAACGAACTCATTATTCTCTGCACCGTTGATTAGATTAGATTGTAGAGAAGTATATACTTCCGAACTACCCATAGGTACTGGCGAACCCCCTAAAAGTTCTACCATTTTGATGGCGGTTTCACTTTGCATGACCCGAATTTTTTTACCTTTCAAATCATCTGGAGATGTAACAGGCCCTTTGCTCATATAAAAACTTCGTTGACCAGAGTCATAATAAGTTAAACCAACAAATCCTAATTTTTTTGTAGAATCATACACTGGTTGCATTAGCGCTTGATTATCCATTACTTTAAAAAAATGTTTTTCATTATCAAAAATATACGGAATGGCAAATACAGAATAATCTTTAGAAAAACTTTCTAATGCTGATCCACTGACCTTTGCAAAATCAATTGCACCTGTTTGTGTTAATTCAATTAGTTCTGTTTCTCCCCCTAATTGACCATCTGGAAAGTATTCAATTTGAACTTTACCATCTGTTTTTTCCTCTACCAATTCCCCGAATTTCTTCATAGAATCGATAACTGGTTGGCTATTACTAGCATACGCATAGCGCAAGACTACCGTATCATTTGCCGAAGCTTCTGTTTTGCCGCAACCACTTAGCAACTGTAATCCTGCCAATACCATAACTGCTGTAAATAAAACCTTTCTTTTTTTCATGAACTTTTCTCCTTACTTTTCTAGCAATAAGAAACAAGCAATTCAGTCAAACATAGGATTGTTAATGATTGACCATAAGGCATCGCTGTCATTCCAATTGTGCGATAAAAATCTAAATTATCACCCATTCCTGTACCAACTGACACATGTTGTACTTCTCCCGTTTCATCAATCTCATTTAGTAAGCCAGCAATTGCTTTGTTTGCCACTTCTTCATATTCAGAAGAAATATATTTTTTATGAACCGCTTTTAAAATCCCATAAGCGAATCCCGCTGTAGCAGAAGATTCTAAATACGAATTTGAATCATTAATTAATGTATGCCATAAACCAGATTCATCTTGGTATTTCGCTAAAGCTGCCACTTGCGCATTGAGGGTACTTAATAAAAATTCCCGTAAACTATCTCCTTTTGGCAACTCTAAGATTTCAATAATTTCTGGAATAGCAATCGTAATCCAGCAGTTCCCTCTTGCCCACAGTGCTTCCGCATAGTTATGATTTCCCTCAAAAGTCCAACCGTGATACCATAGACCACTTTTTTTATCTTGTAAATATTTAATATGGATTAAAAATTGATGCTTTGCTTCTTCCAAATAATCGAGTCGATTCAACAACTTACCAATTTTTGCCAAAGGTAAGACAGTCATCATTAACGTATCATCCCATAATTGATTTTTATTTTCTGGTCCATATGTCGCATGTTGCAAGCCCCCTTCATTCGTTCGGGGCATTTCTTCCATCACCCATTCCGCCCATTGCTCTAAGTAAGGTATATATTTAGAGTCTTTAGTGTCTTCATATAGATAAGCCATTGTTAAAAGCGGAGCCATCGTATTCACATTCTTAGGCGGCGCGCCTTCTTGCATCCGACCTTCAAACCAGTCGTTAACTACTTGTAAAGCTTTTTCACTTTTAGTATTTCGATAATTCTTATATATACCATACAACCCAACGCCTTGCGGCCAGTTCCAAATCGTCCAACTTTTGTCATCAACTTTTAAACCATCAAAATCTAACAGAAATTCACCTGTGTTATCTTTAATCGTTGTTAAATTTCTAATTAATAAGTCAATCGTTGTTTCTACTGTATCTTTTGGTATGAATTGTTCCTGTTTAATAATCATCGGCAATCAAAACTCCTTTTCCATCCCACCAGCGCAAATGAAACGCTTTCATTTTTTTGTAATTTTAGTTTAGCAAGGAATGTTAGCAAATTATATAGTTAATCTTGACGAATTACTGTCAAAAATTGACTTTTTTTAAAAATTAGATACGGTTTTTACCAATTCAATCAATGAGTAAATAACAAAAAACGGACATCCTTTTTAGGTATGTCCGCTTTTTGTTACTTATTTATGGTTGTTTTCCAATATAAGCTAAAATTCCACCATCGACATATAAGATATGTCCGTTAACAAAGTCAGAAGCGTTAGATGCTAAGAAAACTGCTGGGCCAGCTAAGTCTGCTGGTGTGCCCCAACGATTAGCAGGTGTTCGTCCCAAGATGAATTCGTTAAATGGATGCCCTGGTTCTCTTAATGGCGCCGTCTGTGGCGTTTCAATGTAGCCAGGTCCAATCCCATTACATTGAATATTATATTGTCCATATTCAGAAGCAATATTTTTCGTTAACATTTTTAGTCCGCCTTTTGCTGCCGCGTACGCACTAACTGTTTCACGACCTAGTTCACTCATCATTGAACAGATATTGATAATTTTGCCATGACCCTTTTCAATCATATCTGGAATAACCGCTTTTGCCATAATAAATGGCGCATTCAAGTCAACATCAATCACTTGACGGAACTCTTCTGCTGACATCTCCACCATTGGAATTCGTTTAATAATTCCCGCATTATTGACTAAAATATCAATAGAGCCGACTTCTTCTTTAATCTGAGCAACCATCGCTTGAACTTGCTCTTCATCAGTGACATCACACACATAACCACGTGCTTCAATCCCTGCAGCCCGATAATTTTCCAAACCTTGTTCAACTGATTCAGGAGATAAGTTATTAAAAACAATTGTTGCTCCTGCTTCAGCTAGGGATTTCGCAATCTCAAAGCCAATCCCATAAACAGCACCTGTAATTAACGCTACTTTTCCATCTAATTGAAAATCATTCATTTTAAATTCCATGTTTTCTCCTCTTTCTTTGGTTTATTTTAATTGATCCATTGCAACCATATCCATGTCTGTGTACGTAATATTTTCTCCGCACATGGCCCAAATAAAGGAATAATTACTTGTACCAACCCCAGAATGAATTGACCAGCTTGGTGAAATGGCTGCTTGTTCATTACTCATTACTAAATGTTTCGTTTCGTCTGGTTTACCCATCATGTGGAAAATCCGCGTATCTTCTTCCATATCAAAATAAACATACGCTTCCATACGACGTTCATGTGTATGACAAGGCATTGTATTCCAAGCGCTACCTGGTTCTAAAATGGTGTAGCCCATTTGTAACTGGCAACTTTCACAAACGTTCGGATGAATGTATTGGTAAATTTTACGTTGGTTCAATGTTAATGGATCACCCGTTTCCATTGGGGTAATTTCATCAATACTAATTTTTACGTTGGGATATTTATGATGTGCTGGCACACAACTAATGTAAAATTTCGCTGGATTATCAGGGTTTTCTGAAGAAAAACGAACATGTTTTGTTTCTTTCCCAATATAATAGCCATCTTGTTTTTTCATTGTTTCTTTGGCGCCATCAATTTCAATAAAGCCTGGTCCCCCAATATTAATAACCCCTAGTTCACGGCGTTCTAAGAAATAGTCAACCCCTAATTCTTTGTCCAAAATAATTTCTAATTCTTCTGTGGTCGGTGTCACACCACCAAAAATCATCCGATCATTATGTGTGTAGGTTAAGCTGATTGCACCTGGAATAAAAACTTTCTCTACTAAAAATTCATCTCTCAATTGTTCTGTTGAATAGTGACGGATATCCGCCGGACTATGTGTATAACGTGTTTCCATATTTTGCATAACTAAAATCTCCTATCTATTTATTTTTCCTGAGCCCGTTGCCAAAAAAGCAAGGACTTCTTTTTGACTAAATTGATTACAATCACCATGGACAGTATGTTTTAACGCACTAGCCGCTGTCGCAAAATCAATGCAGGTTTGTGGATCATAGGCAGCTAATATGCCATGTAAAACCCCACCAGCAAACGCATCACCGGCACCGACACGGTCAACAATCGGTTGTAATCGATGACATTTGGACGTATAATACGCACCTTTGTACCATAGCGTTCCGATTAATTCATTATCTGTCGCTGAATGAACTTGACGTTTGGTTGAATAAAATACTTGAATGTTGGGATAACGTTCTTGCATTTTTCGGTAGTACCACGTTAATGCGTCTTCAAGTTCTTCCTCTGGTTCTGGAATCTCCAATAAATAACGAGCATCTAATACCCCAGCTGAACAAATATCAACAAATGGAAGAATGGCCTTCAATGCCACGCTCGCTTCTTTCTGGGACCAAAGTTTCCCTCGATAATTAATGTCAAAGCTTACTTGGCACCCTGCTTGCTTCGCTGCTTTAACTAGCGCAACCGTCATACTTTGCCACGTTTTTGATAACGCCGCTGTAATCCCTGAAATATGAAAGATCTCTACTCCTGAAAACAGCTCATGTAAGTCCCATTCCATTTCTTCGATTTGAGCAAAGCTTGAATAGGCGCGATCATAGACAACACTGGCTGCTCGTTCTCCTGTACCAGTTTCCAAGTAATATGTTCCTAGGCGTGTTCCGCCAGTTCGTACAAATTCCGTTGAAACCCCATAACGACTTAAATGCTTTTTGGCGGCTTCTCCTAATGAATTATCGGGCACTTTACTAGCAAAAGTCACTTGGTGGCCATAGTTCGCTAACGAAATCGCTACATTCGCTTCACCACCGCCGTAATGTACAGCGAAATTTTCTGTTTGTGCTACGCGTATTCCGACAGGCGTTGACAAACGCAACATGATTTCTCCCAATGTTACGACTTTCCCCATGTGCCTACACCCCTTTGATTGCTTGGAATTTTTCCATATAGGCTTGGGCAACCTCACGAACTTTTTCAAAATCCCCAGTTGCTGCTGGAGCTAACAGATTGCCACCAACACCGACGGCCGTCACACCTGCAGCGAACCACTCGGCCATATTTTCCAAACTGACACCACCCGTTGGCATAATATTTAACTGAGGCAATGGCGCTTTAAATGCTGAAATAACACTCGGTCCATAAACACTTCCCGGAAATAGTTTAATAATATCTGCTCCGCTTTTCAGTGCTTCTTTCATTTCTGTGATGGTCATACAGCCTGGCAAGTAAGGAACTTGATATAAATTGCAAATTTTAGCGGTTTCTTCATCGAAGCTTGGACTCACAATATATTCAGCCCCTGCTACAATAGCTAAACGAGCAGTCGTAGCATCCAAAACTGTCCCCGCACCAATGACTACGTCAGGATTCTCTTGGTATAACGCAACTAATTCCTGAATCACTTCTGTTGCTTGAGGAACAGTAAAGGTTAACTCAATCCCCCGCATACCGCCTGCTACAATGGCTTGACTAGCTTTTAGCGCTTCCTCTTTTGTCTTTCCGCGAACCACAGCAATCACGCCAGCATTTTCTAATTTTTGTAAAATTGATACTCGCTTCAACAGACTCCCTCATTTCTTATTTAGAAATATATATTTATTATAAAGAAATTCACAACTTCATTATACAGATAAAAAAAGAAAATGCAAACGTTTTTACAAAAATAAAAAAAGAAAGACAAACAAAAATCCTAATCGACTTTTGTTTGTCTTTCTTTTTCTACTATAATTTCGCTTCAATCGCTGCTTTTGTTGCCAAAAGGGCTTGATTAATCGTCGTTTTATTTTCCTCTGTCAAACGATATTTCGGCATGCTTACACTAAAAGCACCCGCAATTTCGCCATCTTTCATTAAAGATACTCCGCTACAGAAAATATCTTGTTCAATTTCTTCATCATCGTAAGCAACCCCCGTTTGTTGCACTTGTTTTAATTCTTTTTTCAAACGCAAGGGATTGGTAATCGTATTTTCGGTATAGGGAATTAATGTCTGCGTGTCTAAATATTGTTGCACTTGTTCTTCCGAAAATTCTGCTAAAACGGCTTTACCCATGGCCGAATTATACAAAGGTCGAGTAATTCCCACTTTCGAGGACATGCGAATCGTTTGATTTTTCGGTTCTAATTTATTGATATACAGAATTTCATTATTATTTAAAATCCCTAAATGAATGGTTTCATCGACCGTATTTTGAAGGTTTTCTAAATAAGGTACCGCAATTTCAGCTAAATCGATTTGCTCCACACTTTGATTCGCATAGCGAATCAATTTTGTTCCTAAGCGGTACGTCTTGTTCGTGTCTTTTTGAACATAGCCAATTAATGTTAAGGTTTCTAAAATTTTGATTGCCGTTGATGCCGTCATTTCGGTATTCTTTGCAATTTCCTGTAAGGTTTGATCGGGTTGTAAACTTAGACAGTCCATGATTTTAGCCGCTTTTAACAAGACTGTTCCGTAAGGTTTTGTTTCTTTCATCGAAACCCTCCTTTTCCATATAAGAAATTATATAGAAAAATAAAGAAATTGCAAGAAAAAAAGAACTCGAAGATTCATTCAGTAACGTTTTACTTTCACTTCAGGTCTTTCTCCCAGTCCTATTTCATTCTTATTTTCTTTTCTTTAACTCATCAGAAACATCTGCATCCTTAGGAATTAAAAGATACTCACTGACTTCTGTGGTTTCATTAAATACAACATATAATTTTTGTTCTTCATCGAAATCGCCCAAATCAATCGCTACGTAATTGGGACAAACTTCTGAGATACCATGAAACATTTGACTAAAGATTTTTTTCGTCATCTCCACATTACGATGCTGCTCTTCTGCTTTTTCCACCGCACTTTGTAACGTATATCCTTCATCTAAAAAACGCTTGATCCAATGCACTTTGACGACTGTATGTAACCGATATTTCCGTGGACCGTTTGCGTCTTTCGCAATGGAAGAAATATACCCTTTTTCTTCCCAATAACGAAGTTGACGTGGCGAAACTTCAGCAATTTCACTTAGTTCACTAATTCCTATCAACAAATTTTCTTCATTTAACAAACGCTGAATCATTTTTGACCACATTAGTTTAACTTCCTTTCCCTTATCCTTTCCTTAATTGTAGTTTTTTTTACACCTTTGTCAAGTAAGTTGACAAAGATTCTAATTAGTTGTAAAGTAGTTAATGCAATTTAATTTGAAACTTACAGAAAAAGGAGCGATATATGTGACTTCACAACAACCTGTGGATATTCACGGAAAACCTTATAACCGGTCGTTACTAGTCGGTGTTTTACTAATCGGAACATTTTGTACGATTTTAAACCAAACGCTTTTAACGACGGCCTTACCTACATTAATGAAAGAATTTGATATCTCAGCTTCAAGTGTACAGTGGCTAACCACTGGATTCCTACTTGTGAACGGCATTATGATTCCCATCAGTGCTTGGTTGATTAACAAATTCAGTTCAAAAAAATTATACATAACAGCGATGTCAACGTTCTTAATCGGAACCATCATCTGTTTTGTAGCGCAAGACTTCGGCATGTTATTGACTGGACGTCTTGTTCAAGCCGCAGGGGTCGGCGTATCTATGCCTCTTTTACAAACAATTATGCTTTCAATTTTCCCGCCTGAAAAACGTGGCGCTGCCATGGGCACAACGGGAATTGTTATCGGATTAGCACCCGCTTTAGGTCCAACATTGTCTGGTTGGATTATTGATTCTTATACATGGCGTGACCTTTTTGGGATGGTCATTCCAATTGTCGTTTTAGTCCTAATTTTAGCTTCATTTTTAATGAAAAATGTCATCCAATTATCTAATCCAAGTATCGATGTCTTATCGGTCATTCTTTCTACTCTCGGCTTTGGTAGCTTACTTTACGGCTTCTCAAGCGTTGGGGATAAGGGTTGGGGTAGCCCACAAGTCTATGGATTCTTAATTGTTGGTGCGATTGTTTTATGTCTTTTTACATATCGACAATTGCATTTAGAACAACCTTTCTTAGAATTACGCGTTTTTAAATCAAAAGTCTTTACTGTCGCAGCCATTTTATCTGGCGTAACCAACATGGCAATGATTGGTGCCGAAATGGTTTTACCTTTGTATATCCAAAATATTCGTGGCGAATCTGCCTTCCATTCAGGGTTAATGCTTTTACCAGGAGCGTTAGTCATGGGACTTATGATGCCAGTAACGGGTCGCATTTTTGATAAAATTGGTGCCCGTCGTCTTGCGATTACTGGGATGTTTATTTTAACAGCTGCAACGTTACCGTTTGCTTTCTTAACAAAAGCAACACCTATTATTTATATCATTGTCCTATATGCGATTCGGATGTTTGGTATTTCGATGGTCATGATGCCTGTGACAACTTCTGGCATGAATGCTTTACCAATGAATTTATTAAGTCACGGAACTGCTGTAAACAACACCTTCCGACAAGTAGCCAGCTCAATTGGAACAGCTGTTTTGATTAGTGTTTTAACAAATGTTACCAAAGACGGCTTACCTGCATCGGACTTATTAAAAACAGCCCCACTCACTTATCGCGACCAAGCAACAAACGCAACACTAAACGGTTATCACGCAGCCTTCTTCGTGGCAACAATCTTTGGCGTTCTCGGCTTGGCGATTACTTTCTTCTTAAATAAAAAAGAAGCGATGCCTGTTAAGGAAGTAGGTGCAATGAAATAATGATTATTTTCCTTTTAATCCTTTGCGTGTTAGGCTTTGCCTACACAAATGTATTTGGCCGAAAAGTTTGGCATAAATGCTGTATGGTTATTTTTGGTTTAGGGTTCTTAGCTTCGTTAAGTCTTATCGTTTTAAACGATAAAGATCATTTTGGTATGACCGAAGTTACTCAGGACAAAACGTTTGAACTAAAAAGCAGTAGTTCAAGCAAAGATGGCCCCAACATGTTATTGTACCAGCCGTTGGGCGATGGTTCCGAAAAAGTTTATTTATATAACACACCAGATAAAAAGAAACTACAAAAAACAGGAACGGAAAACGTCACAAACACAGTTCAAAAAGATGCTCAAAAATCCACATTAGTCCAAAAAACGACGAAATGGTCCTATCAAGAGTCCTGGGCCAAAACACTATTTGGCCTTGCTGACAACGATAACCAATTTGCAAAACAAGAAAACACCTTCAACATTGCTAGTGACTGGCTAGTTTTAAGTGCTGATCAAGCCAAAAAATTAGGTGAATATATGGAACAACATGCCGCTGATATCAAAAAAGAAGGGACTGAAACAGTTGGCAAAAAAATGATGGCTGCTATGATGGCGAATCCATCAATGTCCCAAGAAGAACAAGCGAAACTCACCGAACAATATACCAAAGAGTTTCAACAAGAATTGATTCAGAAAATTCTTAGTGACATGAAATAAAAAAAGGACTGCCTGAGAAACTTATCAGGCGGTCCTTCTTTTTTAATGATTAACCCAAATATAAATACCTTGTTCTTCTTTTTCAAGAACTTTTGTTTCCGAAAGCAAATTTCCTGTCACCAAATCATATCTGAGAAGCGTCTGACCAGCTAAAACCAACAACTGATTATCTTTCGTTGTATTTACACTATAAATCATAGATTCTTCTAATTCTTCCGTCTTTAACTGTCCATTAATATTTAAAAAATAACTTTCTTCCGTAGCAAGATTAACAATTGACAGCCCCACTTTCCCTAATGCATTTGGCTCGTGATCAATAATCAAATATTCGGACGTTCTACTTTTGTAAATTAGGTTAGGAAAATTCTCTGTCAATTGAATAAAACGTTGATTTTTAGCATCTAAACCCATTTGCATAATTCGATTATCTGGCACATTTTCATAACTTACTCGGTTTCTATGAGCCGTTATCGGCAAGTAAATTTGATTATTTACAATCACAGAAGAAGTAAAACCATAAACATACTCTGGGTTTGTATCTAAAAATATTTCGTCTGTTAATGTCAAATTTTCTCCTTCTTTAAAAATGAACAACATATTCTCATAAAGTTGTTTTTCTTTGTCTTCCTGACTAGCGACGACATATAGCTTATTGTGTGTTCCTGAAAATTGCGTAACTGGTGTTGTAGATTCATTAAACATGTATGAACTAACTGGATTCCCTTCAGTATCGAAAGAATATAAACGCTCTGCTTGAACAGTATAAAAATAGTTGGAGCTATAACCCGTACCAGTATAAGGATATTTTTCTGTCTTTCTTTTCAAAAGTTCTCCTTTAAAAAAATCAACACTCACTATAAATTCATCCTTAGTGCTGCTCAAAAGATCACCTGTTGAAAATAGTAAATAATGGGATTGTAATCTTCCTTTTGAAAACCCTGTTGGGACAATCTCTGGTAGATCCACACGACTTCGCTTATGTTTTTTGATGTCATTTTCAGAAAACATGAATGAATAAATCGCTTGGGTTGATAATACATAAAAATCTGTTTCTTCTTGCACAACAAAAGATTGCTTTTTTTCTTCTATCAATTTGTCTTTTACAACAAATAACATTATTCCAATACTAATCAAACTAAGAAATCCTGCTACTATTTTTTTCATATTTTCGTTGTATTTCTATATGTAATTGGCGCCTGAACTTTTTTAAACAATTGTCTTATACTCACTATATTATTCCCTAGACAGCTTTGATACCTTTCTTCTACAGTCCATTCTACATAACCAACCAACAACAGTCTAACCGTTTTTTTCATTTTCTCTCCTCCTATTAAAACAATATGCTTCCATTGTGACCATGCACAACAAAAGCATATCATTCAATCTTTTAACAAACAATCTAATTTCAGATTATTTGAACTGTTTAGAAAAAACCAAAAATATATCTTTTTAATTATAAATCGCTTTAATCGGATCCATCCTCGAAGCACCAATTGCTGGAATAATCCCGAAAAAGATACCTGTGAAGACCGAAACCAATGTTGAAATGGCAAAGATGGACGGCGTAATAATTGGCGTAATCGAAATATACCCACCGACCACAGTTGCCAATAAGTAGCCGCAGCCGACACCAATCAAACCACCAATCAATGTGATAAACGCTGCTTCCATTAAAAATTGGAATAAAATGACTCGTGGTTTAGCACCAATGGCCCGGCGAATCCCGATTTCTCGTTTCCGTTCCGTAACAGACACATACATGATGTTCATGACGCCAATTCCCCCGACTAATAGGGAGATTGCAGTAATTGCCATCAGAAACATTGTCATACCCGTGACCATTTCTTCCATTTGTTGTTGGAGTTGTTGGTCTTGGTCGTTTTCTTTAAACGTTCCTTTCACTTCAGGATGATTTTCACTTAAAATGGTGATTGCCTGTCCTAAAATTGCTTCACGGTCCGCTCCCTCACGAACCTTAATATTGATGCCACTAATTGCTTTTGTTTTTGCTAATTTATTGTATGATTCTCGAGAAACAAAACTGCTCATAGCAGTTGCCCAATCATCGTTCATACCCAAACTATCTAAATCTTTTGGTGCTAAAATACCAATCACCTTGTACATATAACCACCAATTGAAACAGCTTTTCCAATGAGTTGGCTAGGATCATCAAGCCGAATTTGCGCTTCAAAGATATCATGATTTAAGACAATCGCATCTGTATTTGCATCGCTCGGTTGAAAATCACGACCATATAAAATATCATTCTGCCCTTTAGTCGACGTAATGGATAAATTCGCTTGTGCCCCAAAATAATCCATTGGTACAAACAAATTGTCTCCGCCCCCCATCATTGATTCACCATATTGAGGATAAATACTTTCAATTCCTTGAATGTCTTGTAATTTTTTCAAGTCCACTCGGCTAAACGTATAATCTGGCTCTTCATAGGACATAAAATTGTCACTGCTACCATCCGACATTGTATAATGAATCTTCAAAACATCCGCGTTCACTGCACTGGATGCCTTCACAACTTGACGCTTCATCCCTTCACCTAGCGCAGAAATCGTTACGACTGATGTAATCCCAATAATAATCCCGACCATCGTTAAAAATACCCGCAACTTATGCGCCTTTAAGCTTAAAAAAGTACTAACAAATAAATTAGCAATCATCTAATCACCTCTTCTTCCAAAAAGCGACCATCTTTCATATGAATCACTCGTGAGGCATATTTTTTCATATCTTCATCATGTGTCACCATGACAATTGTTTTGCCCTGTTCATTCAATTCTTTCAATAATTCCATGATTTCTGTACCCGTTTCACTATCCAATGCCCCAGTCGGTTCATCAGCCATAATCAATAATGGATCATTCACCAAGGAACGAGCAATGGCTACTCTTTGTTGCTGTCCTCCAGAAAGTTCAGTAACTTTTGATTTGGCTTTTGTTTCCAAACCGACAATTTTTAGGTATTTTTCAGCAATCGCTTTTTTCTCAGCGCGGCTTTTTTTCCCTTCATAAACACAGGGCAATTGAACATTTTGACTAACATTTAAGGAATTAATCAAGAAAAATTGTTGAAAAATAAACCCTAGATATTCATTGCGAAAGGCTGATTTTTTATTTTCAGACAATTTTGAAACATCTGTTCCTGAGAAATGATAACTTCCGTCTGTTAAGCGATCCAAGAAACCAATAATGTTCATCAGCGTTGTCTTACCGCTACCGGACTTCCCCATGATTAAAATGAACTCTCCTTGATGGATAGTCAAGTTCAATTCTTTTAAAACATGTAGTTTTTCCTTACCTACTGGATAGAACTTGTTAATGCCCCGCAATTCAATGAGGGGTTGATTTGTATTGTTTGCTTCCACCATCAAGCCCTCCTATTTCGACGCATCAGTCATTGATTCGTTGGTTGCTGATTCATCAGAAGCAATCGCTGCATCTGATTCCACAATATCACCGACTTTTACTGGTTTTTTTGAAGAAATAACCACTCGGTCGGCTGATTCTAAGCCAGATTCAATCGCCATTTTGTCGCCATTTTCTTGCCCGACTTGGACATCACGACGAATGATGGTTCCAAAATCATTCACTAAAACGTAGGCCTGTTCACCCTCTTTTTGAATCGCTTTTTTCGGTAACTCAATCGCCCCTAAATCGCCTAAATCAATGGTTGCTTGCATATGGTAACCATTTTTGACTTTGTCTAAATTGGCCAACGCAATTTTGACGCTATAACTAGACATCGTCGTGCCGCCCTCTGGATTGCCACTCGCGGCATCGCTGTTGCCTTCAGGAGGATTATCATCGATATAAGAAATTGAGCCATCCACAACCACATTGTTGGAAACAGAAGTTAGTTTAGCTTTTTGCCCAACACTAATTTTAGTCAAGTCCTTTTCATTCACTTTCCCAGCTAAATAAAGATCTTCTGAAGTTAACCGTAAAATCGGTGAATTGGCATCTTTTACTTCTGGAATTGATACGCGACCTTTGAAATTAGCCTTTGTGGAAATATATTGCTTCGCTCCTAAATCCGCTAAGGTTTCATTGGTAAAGGTAATCTCTTCATCTACCGCATCGACTTCTGTTTGATATTGTTCATTTAAATCATCACCAGATATCGTGCGGTCTTCTTCTTTAGTTTTATTAAATTTATCAATGGCCCGATTCCACTTATTATAGATATTCGCCCGCTTCGTTTCTAATTTGGCTAAGCTATTTTGTTGTGCCTCAATTTCTTTTGTGACCGCCTCATCTTCATAAGTAAATAATTCTGTGCCTGCATCTACGACATCGCCGTTTTTCACCTTAATCTCTGGATCCTTTGTTATTTTTTGATCGCGCGCAAAGGCTTCCATTTGTTCCGGTTGGATGACACCGTTAATATAAATTTGTTGCAAGTCGGGAACGTCAAAATAGTCAATTCCCCAGTCATCTTTAGGCGCTTGCTTGACAGCTACTTGTTGTGCATTTTTATTTAACGCATTCACAGTTACGATGCCCCCAACCGCAATTACCGCAACTGCCCCCAATATAATTATCGTTTTCTTCTTCATTTTCTTCGTTTCATCTCCTCATTCTGTCTATTTTCCCAACAAACTAAATTGCTCGGTCGTTCACTTATAACTATTTAACCATGCTTGAATTCAAGAAACAAGGGAATTTCTCTAGGCCTTTAGTCTGATTTATTTCATTTTTGTTCATTTTTTTATTTATTTCACGACAATAAATAACCATTGTTGGGTCTTTGTATTTCAACAATCTAAAAAGGTTATTTTTATGTTATTTATAACTAAACTATGCGCAATCGAGATTTTTTGCTTCTTTTTTTATTTAAGGTACACTAGAAGAAACAATTGAAAGTGAGGGCTTGCCATGAAAGTCATTATTTTTGGCGGTAGCGGTTTTTTAGGTCAACAAATCGCAAAAATTTTAGTCCAACGCCAACATCAAGTCATCAGTGTTTCACGTCATGGAAAGCCTGCCACGCTCTCCGCATCTTGGAGCCACCAAGTGCAGTGGGTATGCTCCGATGTTACTCGTGACACGAATTGGCAAGAACAAGTCCAGCGTGCTGACTGGGTCATTGATACAGTAGGTATTTTATTTGAAAATCCACGAAAAAAGAAAACCTATCAACGGCTAATTCTGACGCCAGTGAAAAAAATCAGCTCTTTTTTAGCACAACAAAAAAAGCCAGCTAAGTTTTTATTTATTTCAGCCAATACTGTTCCTTTCCCTTTGAGAAAATATATGGATGCCAAATTGGCAGCGGAGGAACTAATCCACCAAGAAGTCGCCGAAGCAGTGATTTTTTATCCTAGTTTACTTGTAGGTCAAGAACGTACCGGCACCATACTTTTTAGTAAATGTATTTATTTTTTTAAGAAAATCCCCTTTTTAAAGAACTTATTTATTGGCTATGATCCTGTGCCTGTGGCAGAAATGGCACAAGAAATTGTTCACGTTTTAGAAGGCGGCAATTCTATTTACACACACAGAAGGACCCGTTAACAAGTTATCTCCCAATCGTCTCTGTCTAGAGGCGGTTTTTTTGTGTTACAATACAACTGTTCGAAGGAGAGAAGAAGCATGAAAAAAATTGCCATTATTGGCGGCGGCATTATCGGAATGACGTTAGCTAATTATTTAGATCCACAAAAATTTGACATTACCGTTTATGATGAAGGGCTCGGCCAAGCGACTAAAGCGAGCGCTGGGATTATTTCCCCTTGGCTATCCAAACGTCGGAATAAGAAATGGTACCAATTAGCGCGAGAGGGCGCTGCCCTATTTCCAAAGCTAGTCAAAGATTTTCAGCTGACGGAGGATATTTATCGTCAATCAGGGACAGTCATTTTGCGCCCGGCAGCCGCTTTGGCAGACTTAGCCCATTTGGCAGAAGAGCGTAAGCAAACTGCACCTGAAATTGGAGAAATCACGATGTTGTCAGCGGTTCAAACAGCGAAGTTCTTACCGCTACTTAAGGAAACTCCCTCACTTTTTATTTCTGGTGGCGGTCGCCTAGATGGACCAGCTTATCTAAACCATCTTCAGAAACGCGCCGAAGCTAAAGGGGTCACTTTTTGTTCACAACGGGCGCACTTTCGACAACTGAATCAAGGGTGGGAAATTGTCACAAATTCAGAAAAAAAGAGCGTTGATTTTCTCGCTTTAACACCTGGTCCTCATTTAAAGGAATTACTCGCTACTTTAAATTTATCTGTGGACATTCGTCCCCAAAAAGGACAATTGTTAGTTTTCGAGACCCCTTTTACAAATAGTCAGCAATGGCCTGTTGCTATGTTAGATGGCGAAGCCGATTTAATTCCTTTTAATCAAGGAAAAATTTTATTAGGTGCCACCCACGAAAATGAACAAGCCTGGGATTTAAAAGAGACTGCTAGCGCTTTTAAACAACTAACTTCTGGGACTGCGCCATTTCTAAAAGAAGCAGAGCAGCTTTTTAAGCAACCCATGCATTACCGCGTTGGTACACGTGCTTATACATCCGATTTCGCTCCGTTTTTTGGCCCTTTGCCAGAAATGCCCCACCTTGTGGTTGCTAGCGGACTTGGTTCATCAGGACTCACTACTGGCCCATTCATTGGTTACCAATTAGCTGAATACTTCAATACAGGTGTCTTCAAAGGAGAGCTTTATCAAAAACCACTTAGTCAATATGTTAAAAACAACCCCTCACTTTAATCAGCGAGCGGTTGTTTTTTCCCTTTAATTAAGAAATGTGAAGTATCTTGGTAGAAGGATTTTGTTATTATGCTACTTGTGGTCGCGCATAGCGTTCTACGTTTTGTTTAATATTTTTAACCGTTTCTGGATCTTCAATGCCCGTTACTTCAGCGATCACTGTATCAACGCTTTCTTGGTCAAGCATTTCCTGTAATTGACGGCTTTGTTCATCTTCTGGATCATGATAATTAAAAACAATACCAATCATTGCTAATAAATGCGGCGACACTAGATTGCGTTCCTGTAATTCACGGATTGGTCGAATAAACCGTTCTTGCGCACCTAATTTTCTGATTGGTGTCCGTGCTACACGTGTAATAGCATCTGAAATATATTTATTTTGGAAACGTTGAATAATTTTTTCAATATAGGCTGCATGTTCTTGTTCATCAAAATTCCATTTGGCCACTAAAAGTTTACCGGTTTCCTGCAAAACTGATTTGAGTTGTGCTACTACTAAGGCGTCCTGCATCGCTTCGTCAATGGTTTGATAGCCTAACAACGCCCCTGTATAGGCAACTGTAGCATGGCCAGTGTTTACACTAAATAATTTTCGTTCAATATACGGCTCTAAATCAGCAACGTAATGAACGCCTTCTAACTGAATCTCTTTGGCTTTTCGGTTGGTATCATCAATGACCCATTCACAAAAAGGCTCAACTTGAACAAAAAGTGGGTCTTCATGTTTTTGTAATGGAACAATCCGATCAACCGCCGCATCAGGAAAACCAATCCATTGTTCAGCATAAGCTGGGTTTTTCAAATATTTGGCCACTTCTTCTGCTAAAAAGGTTGAACCACCAATCATATTTTCACAAGCGATAATATCCAGCGGCTTTTGACAATTTGCTTCGGCACGTGCATCAATTCCTTGAGCAATTAATTCAGCAATTCTTGGTAAAATATTAGGACCAATTGCCGTCGTGACTAAATCGGCTTCCGCAATTGCTTCTACTACTTTTTCTGGTTCTGTCATGTTATTTAACCCGGTCACATTTTCAACGTTAATTTGTTGATGTGAGGCATCGGCCAATTCAATTGTATAACTTTTACGTTCTTTTAACGCTTGAATGATGGTTTCATTAACATCCACAAACGTAATATGAAACCCGTTTTTAGCTAAAATTTCGCCGATAAAGCCGCGTCCAATATTTCCTGCTCCAAAATGTACTGCGTTCATTCTTATTCTCTCCTTTAAGCAATGGCTAAATTTTCTGTTATTTCTTCTTTACTTAATGCATCGGCAAGTTGCACCACGTTATCCATATCACTACAATAAAGTGCAATTTGTTGGACTAATTGCAAATGTTCTTCACCGACTCCGGCAATCCCAAATAATACGGTAGCAATTTTTTCATCTTCTTCGGTGCCAAAATTAACGCCTTCTGGGACTTGCACTACACAGATTCCTGATTTTTTCACTAATTTTTTGGCTTCTTCTGTTCCATGAGGAATGGCAATAAAATTCCCCATATAAACAGATAGCAATTGGTCTCTTTCAATCATTGCTTCGATATAAGCGGGCTCAACACAGCCTGCCTCGACTAGTTTTTCGCCGCAAAAGCGAATAGCTTCTTCTTTTGTATTAAACTGTTGATTTAATTCAATTGAAATATTCGTAAGATTTTCCATTGTTTTCTTCCTCTCTAGGCACTTTCTTTTAAGAGCGAAACCACTGTTTCATATTTTTGGGGATTAACCATACTTTTTACTGATAAGTGTGTCGCTTTCGGGGCTTTTTTACGGGCTTGTTCCGTTAGTTCAGCTTTTGTGACAATTAAAGCCTGTGTTTGTTGAGTTAATTCATTAATATTAATTTTTCGAATCGGCATTGAAATTTTCTCTTTATCTAAAATTTCTTCTAAGACTTTCATTCCCATCGTTGCTGACCCGACACGATCATCGTGAACCAAAAGAATCTCATTGACATTTGCTAAATCTCCCTCAATTTCAGAAGCAGGTGTTGCTTTGGAGGCTGTTGGTTGTGCGTCATTTTTTTCTTTGGTACCTGATAGTTCAGCCACAATTTCATCATAACGTGGTGAGTTCAAGAAGTTTTCAACTGCTACAAAGGTTGCATTAGGTGCTTTCTGTTTGGCCCGTTCTTGCAATTCCGCTTGTGTGACAATCAATGTATTTCCCTCATCGGTCAAATTATTAATGGCCCGATTCGTCACAGTTTGTACTAAACCAGCCTCTTGGACCTTTTTCCGTAAGATAGACGCCCCCATTGCACTAGAGCCCATCCCAGCATCACAAGCAAAAATAATTTGTTGAATTCCTGATAATGAAGCACTACCATTTGCGACAGTTAATCCTTTTGATGCTGCTTTAGCAGCTTGGGTTTCTTTCACTTTTTGGGCAAATTCATCACTTTCTTCTTTCGCATCTGCTTTTAAAATGACTGCGGATACTGCAAAGGAAACAGCAGTTGCTGCCAAAACACCTAAAATAACTGGTAAGTAAGAACCCATTGGTGTCATCGCTAAAATAGCTATAATGGAGCCTGGGGAAGCGGGCGCACGTAAACCAGCATCTAACGTTTGGAAAACCAAACTACCTGTCGCGCCACCTGCAATAACCGATAAGAATAATAACGGTTTCATCATTACATATGGGAAGTAAATTTCGTGGATACCACCAAGGAAATGAATAATTATTGCTCCCGGCGCAGAAGATTTTGCCGCACCTTTTCCAAAAAACATAAATGCTAATAAGACACCTAACCCAGGACCAGGGTTTGCTTCTAATAGGAAAAGAATTGATTTGCCAGCCGATAAGACTTGTTCTGTCCCTAAGGGTGTTAAAATGCCATGATTAATCGCATTGTTTAAAAAGAGCACTTTTGCCGGTTCAATAAAAATACTCGTTAATGGAATCAAATGAGCATTTAAAATGATTTCCACACCACGTGCCATTGCAGCAGTCAGCGCATCGACAATTGGGCCAATCGCTGAAAAACCAAGTAAAGCTAACGCAAAACCAATTAATCCAGCTGAAAAATTGTTTACTAACATTTCAAAACCAGCTTTAATCCGATGTTGGAAATACTGATCAAATTTCTTAATTGTAAAGCCACCAAGTGGACCCATAATCATGGCACCTAGCATCATCGGAATATCGGTTCCCACAATCACGCCCATTGTCGCAATTGCGCCAACTACGGCACCGCGATCACCTGCTATTACTTTCCCACCAGTGTAGCCAATTAATAATGGAATTAAATAGGTCAACATTGGGCCAACCATCGTGGCAAAGGCTTTATTTGGCAGATATCCATCTGGGATAAATAGCGCTGTCAAAACGCCCCACGCAATCAACGCCCCGATATTGGGCATCACCATGCTAGATAAGGTACTGCCAATTCTTTGGACTTTTGCTTTAATTGATACTTTATTTTTTTCTGGTACTTGTTCCATTTTTATTCCCCTTCTCTCAAGTAACTTTTCTTGTTGACTAAATTGTATCCGCTTTCCAAATCTGGAAAAAGTCGTACTTTGGCACAAACCATTGTGCCAAAAGTTGAAAGAAAAAAGCACGTGTTCTCTAGTTACGAAAACCAGAAAACACGTACTTATTCCATTTATAATAATTTCAATAATAAATGAACAACTTTTTATGCTATACTCAAATTGGCGACTTGCCTCGAAAGGAGGTGCATCACATGTACGAGATTGTCACAAAAATTCTTGTGCCGATTTTTGTCGGGATTGTCCTGAAACTTGTAACCATTTGGTTGGAAAAACAGAACGAGGAATAAACAAGTTGCTTCCAGCCGCTGCTGTCTAAACAGC
This sequence comes from Enterococcus sp. DIV0712, assembly GCF_050554855.1. Classification (NCBI taxonomy): domain Bacteria; kingdom Bacillati; phylum Bacillota; class Bacilli; order Lactobacillales; family Enterococcaceae; genus Enterococcus; species Enterococcus sp. DIV0712. Next base: position 305,099 of record NZ_CP187333.1, on the reverse strand, counting down.
AAAAAAAGACACCCTACTACTGATAGGGTGTCTTTTTAGTGCATCCATGCACGACTTTGTCACAAGTTACCTTAAATTTATCATAGGGCCTATTTTTTGTCAAGGAATCTTCTTATCTTTTTTGTTTAATCTCTTAAATAAAAATATTTTAATTTTTATTATAAAATTATTTCAATAATTATTGAACATTTCAGAATGAATTGATTTTTTACTACCAATTTTTTTCAGACGTAACTTTAGGCTTGAGCCAGAATTTTTTGCGCTTCATCTATTGTTCGACAATCACTGAGCCGCTGAATGTTTTCGAGATCTGAACAGAAAAAAGCTAATTCTTGAAGCATGCTTAGTTGCCGTTGACTTTTTAGAGCAACGACAAATAACAAAGTAGCTATTTTTCGATCTGCTTCCGTACCAAAGTTGACCCCATCAGGCACTTGAATAAAGCAAATCCCTTCTTTTAAAACTTGTTCATCTTGTCCTTCCGCATGAGGCAATGCCACGAAGTTACCGATATACACACTGACTTTTTGTTGACGTTGATACATTGCTTTGACATAGTCAGGCGTGACCAACTGATTTTTTAGCAGTAATTCACCAGAAGCTGCAAGTGCTTCCTCCCAACTAGCATACGATTGATTCAACATTATTTGCTCCGCTGTAATTTCAAACATCTCTCAACACCTAGCCTTTCATTTCTTCAATTAATAATGACGAAAGCAACTGATAAACAATGGCTTCATTTCCTGAATGAAAAATTTCTGTATTTAAATCATTCATAATAATCGCACCACTGATTTTTCCTAAAATTTTCCCGATTGTTTCATCAATCGGCATCGGCGCTAGCATGAGTAACATACGTTGTAACTGCATCGGCTTTTTATCCATCCCTTCAATCATAAGTGGCTGGGCCAGATTAAAAATACAAAAAACAGGCTGTGTCACTGCTGTACTTGAGGTATGGAATAAGGCCATTTCCGTCTGAGGAATCCCAATAGGCGCTTGCTCGTAACGTTTCATCAATTGCTGACAGACGATTGCACTATCGGTGATTAAATCTGCGGAAAGTTGCGCGAGAGCTTGTTGAACGGTTTCTGCTAAATCCGCTTGATTATTTAAATCTGCTATGAAAAATGTTTCTAATAGTTTACTAATTTCTTCCATGAAAGCGACCACTGTTTCGTAGCTTTCTTCGCCACCTATTTTTTTCACAGGCGCTTTCCTAAGCGAGCGTTTTTCGTGACTAATCCGCTTAAACTCTTCTTTCAATTGGCGGATTTCATCGTCTAAAAGTAACGGTGAGATCAATTTATATTTACCATTGTATCCTGGTAATAACGAAGTGGAAATCACTAAGTCATAGTTTTCCTCAACATTCACCTTACCTAAATCCGCAATCCGAAAAAAATGAATCTGGTTGATAAAAGGAAAGTAGCGCCGTAATCGCATTTCTAGCATACTTGTCGAAGCCAAACCGCTAGGAGAAAAACCAGCAATATCAACTTCCATAATTTTGGGACTCCGTTCTAAAGAATTAGCAAAATGAAGCACCATGTAGGCAATTTCCTCTTCCGATAGATTCTTTTGCGGAAAAATTTGCGGCAACGCTTGGCGTAAAGCCGCAGCTATTTCTTGATATTGATTCATAATCCGTTCTAAAATGGGATTCGTTAAATCTTCTTCTTGTAAAACCGCCCGAGAAAAAACACCTGATAAATGCGTCAACAACATTTTATACAAATTGGTATCTTCGAAAAAATTAACTTCCGTTTCTTGACTTACTGCTTCAATCAGTTGTTTCACTTCATAAGCCAGCTGAGTGTCAAAATGTTCATCAAAAAAATCTTCATCAAAAGAATTAGAAAAATCACTTAATAAGCTAGCAAAAAAAACAATCTCACTGACAGCGTATAGTTGTTTCGTTTCAGCAGCGACTTTTGAAAAAAGTCGTTTAGAACAATTTAGAAAGGCCTTATTCATCTGCCCAGTATAGGTCTCATCAGCTAAATAAAAACCTGCAGTGACCCGATCCATCGCAATTGTTAACATTAAAATCAAATGTTGTAATTTGCGATCACTTAATGCTGGAAATAAAGTTTCTACTTCTGGCTGAACAATTTTTTGTGCAAATGCTAAATGTTCTGCATGAATAAACTGAAAGAAAAAATGGTCGTTTGTTGTTAATTCGGTAAAATGAAAAAATTGGTACTCATTAATTTCCATACTTAGAATATTCGCCATTAGAAGACGGCGATATTTTTCAGAACCAGTCACTTCATAACCTTGATTCCGAGAAATCGTCAACGGAATCCGAGCAATCCGTGTTTCTAATTGTTTAATATCGGCATAAAAAGTCGTATTACTAATACAATACGTTTCCAGAAAATAATGCATAGAGACTGGCTCTTTTGTTTGAAGTAATGTCAATAAAATCGCATGTTGCCGCGCCAAAGTAGAAAGTTCCTGTGTCTCTTCTCCTAAAATAGCAGCCTGAATTTCCGTCATCGCTGCTTCATCTGCTTGAATCGAAAAGCGCCCACGAGCTACTTTTTCCAACGTCGCGCCCATCGATGCTAGCGAGGTTTCTAAATTTTCTAATTCACGATATACCGTCCGGCGGCTAACCTTTAACAAATTCATCATGCGGTTTACTGAAACGGGGGTAGGACTATTCACTAATTCCGTTAATAGAACAGTTTCTCTTGTCGTTAAAAACATCTATCAGCTCCTCCTTCCAGCCATTCTTGATACTCTTTCTTATTCAAAAAACTAGTAACTACGTATAAATTTTGTTGCGTTAGATCTAAATGATAGGCTTGCGCCAGTTCACGAGTCACTACGTAGGTTGTCTCCTTGGTAAAAAAGACTGTTTCCAGTGGCTCTTTAGATACTTCAATCGCGACTCCTTGTTTCGCCGCTTGTTGCCGCAATAATTCCATTCCCATTGTTTGCGATCCTCGAACATTCTCGGCATATAAAAAAACAAGCTTCTGTATTTGTTTGGTCGGGTTCGTTCCAGTAGACTCTGAACCAAGTGAAGATTGCTCTTGAGAAGAAGCAGTCAGTTTGGCTAAAACTTGCGGGTAATAGGATTTAATTTCTAAAAAATTTTGAACACTCACCATATCCTTTTCTGGGACGTACTTTTGTGCTAACTGTTTCAATTCTGCTTGAATTACCACTAATGTCTTTGGCTGCCACTTCATCTGATGAACGGACTGGTAAGTCACAGGCATCTCCAAGTCCACAGCTTTTAATTGTCGGCTTAGTAAACTAGCCCCCATGGCACTTGAGCCCATTCCTGCATCACAAACAAATAAAATTTGCTGATAGTTAGGTGTGACTGTTTCCACTTGGTCTTCCTCCTTCATCTTTATCATTGAAACTGGTTCAATTCCTCGTTGACGTTTTAATAACAAGCTTGCTATTGCAAAAGAGCACAGAAAGCTAACAAAAATTCCACTAAAAACCGCCAGCCTCGCATCAGTCGGGGCATTGGCTAAAATCGCAACCAATGAACCTGGCGAAGCTGGAGCACTTAGCCCCACATTAAATATTTGAAAAACAAGCGTACCACTCATTCCTCCAGCAATTACTGCTAAAAATAAGCGCGGGTCCATCAAAACAAACGGAAAATAAATTTCATGAATGCCCCCAATCAGTTGAATCATGGTGGCACCTCCTGCTGTTTTTCGTTGTCCTACAGACCCAAACAGCAGAAAAGCAACCAAAACGCCCACGCCTGGTCCAGGGTTTGTTTCCAATAGAAATAAAATGGACTGACCTGTTTGACTAGCACCTTCTAAACCTAGAGGCGTTAATAAGCCATGGTTAATCGCATTATTAAAAAATAACACTTTTAAGGGCTCTAAGAAAACGTGAACCAATGGTAAAAGATTGGCTTCAATTAACCAAGAAGAAAATTGATACAGCCAAAAACTAGCGCTTTCAACAGCCGGAGCTACAACCAGAATACCAAAACAGCACAGCAGTCCTCCCACAATTCCTGCTAAAAAGTTTTTAGTCAGCATCTCATAGCCTTCTTTAACTTTCGGTAAGAGAATTTGTTCAATTTTGGCGAAAGTATATCCTGCTAAAGGGCCAATAAACATAGCACCAAACAACTGTGGAACATCTGTGGAAACAATCACGCCCACTGTCGCAATAGCAGCAACAACGCCGCCACGTTGTTCCTCGAACATTTTTCCGCCTGTAAAACCAATTAAAATCGGTAAAACAACTCGAATCATTATCGTTTCGACTTCAGAAAGAGCTAGCCGTAGATTCCCTGTCGTATAGCCAGCCACCAAAGACAATAAGCTCCACGCAATAAAAATACTCAAATTTGGCATAATCATCCCACTCAAACGATGACCAAAACGACGTAAATAGGGAGTTACTTTCACAAACTTATGTTTAAAAAAGAGCGAATGCATTTCTTTTTCCTTCATATTCCTTGTCCCTCGCTCTCTATGTAGATAATTAGAATACTTCTATTATATGAAATTTCACAAAAAAATAGTATAGATTTTTGTAAAATAATTCTTTTATACACCTCACAAGAGAATCCGTTTACATTAATAGAAAAAACTTTTATACTAAAAGAAAGAAACTCTTCGGATTGGAGGCCAATTATGGCAATCAAAGCAATTGTAATGGATATTGATGGTACCTTGTTAACTTCAGAAAAAAAGATTTCACCAAAAACGCGACAAGCACTAGTAGCTGCACAAAAACAAGGCCTCTCACTGATTTTGGCTTCTGGCCGCCCGACTAACGGTATGCGGCCCTTAGCAGATGAATTGGAGATGGCTCATTATAATGGACACTTACTTTCCTATAACGGCGCTTGTGTCACCCATCACGGCAGTCAGCAACAACTATTTAACCAGACAATTTCAAAATCATTGAGTCAACAAATTTTAGAACATTTGAAACAATTTGACGTAATTCCAATGATTAATGATGAAACATTTATGTATGTCAATGATGTTTTTCATAACACCTTACATTTAGAGCCTGGTGATTTTAATATTATTGAATATGAATCACGGGGCGGCAACTTTCAATTATGTGAGTGGCATGATTTAGCCGCCAGACTAAACTTTCCCTTGAACAAAATTTTAATTGCTGGTGAACCCGCCTATTTACAAAAATATCATGAGGCCATCTACGCGCCTTTCAAAGAAACCGTCACCGCTGCTTTTTCCGCTCCTTTCTATTTTGAATTTACCGCTAAAAATATTGATAAAGCGCGTTCTTTAGAAAAACTAACCCTACAGTTAGGCATAACTGCTGAAGAAGTAATTGCTTTTGGTGATGGTCACAACGATTATACAATGTTGGAATGGGCCGGCACGGGAATTGCTATGGAAAACGCCGTTGACGAGCTTAAAAGCATCGCAACGGAAGTCACTTTATCCAACGACAATGACGGCATCGCTGTTGCATTAGCCAACTTTCTTTAAGATCGTTGGTTGATGCAAGCGTACGCCGTCATTTTTTATTGCCTATTCAAATGTCGTGATTTTTTCTGGTGCTAAACGAACAGATTCATAACCAGTTTCCATGCCCTTACCCACAGATAAAATCATTACTGGGACATAGCGCTCTTGATCTAAACCAAATGTTTCGGCTAATTTTTCCGCTTCAAAACCACCGATTGGATTTGTTTCATATCCGTGAGCTCGGGCCACTAACATAAATTGCATAGCTGCTAAACTCGCATCAATTTTTACGATGTCATTCATTTGTTCTCTACTTAAACTTTCATAATGGGGAATAATGGCTGCTAATTGTTGGTCCCGCACTTCCTTAGGCATTTTACCACTAGCATAGGCTTGATTGTAAATTTCCTCTCCTCGCTCATGGCAGTTTAGATCACCAAAAATTAAGAGCATTGCAGAAGATGTTTCATTTTGACGCGTATTAAAGCGAATTAAGGGTTTTAATTTTTCTTTGCCTGCTTCACTTTCCACTACGACAAAACGCCATGGCTGCATGTTAACAGAAGAAGGGGCAGTGGTCGCTTCTTGAATCATTGTTAACATTTCTTCATGAGAAATTTTATGGGTTTCATCGTACACCCGAACCGATTTGCGGCCAAAAACAATCTCTGAAAAATCATTCGTTGTATATGTTGTCATTCTATCATACCTCTTTCGTTGTAATGCTTTGATCTAGTTTTGTCAAAAGTTCTTTTAACTGGCGACAGTCGTCCTTTGTAAATGTACTGGGAATAATTTCTGTTACCGTTTGTTGCTTGGCTGTACATTGCTGTAGTTCTTGTTGTGCTTTTTCTGTTAAATGCACTAGCACTTCCCGATTATTTTCTGGATTTCGCTGTCGTGTCACATACTGTTTCTCTTCTAAAATTTTCAAATGGCGAGTGACCGCACCACTATCGATTTTTAAGTGTTCTTGAATCTCCGTTTGAAGACACGGCTGACGTTCTTTTAAAATCATCAGCAACTCATAACGAGTCAAACTCAAGCCAACTTGCTCTTCAAAAACTTTGGTAATTTTTTGATCTAATACCTTTAACTGACATAATAATTGGCTGACTTCCCGTAATGATAACGACATAGTTTCCTCCTTAAAAAGATGACTCGTCAACAATTGACTAGTCAACTATAACTGTTTCTTTCTAAAAATGCAACCTTTTTTACAAGAAAAATAGAACAATTGACAGGGAGAAACTACAGCATTCCCCATCAACTGTTCTATTTTAATCAATCTATTTTTCGGTAACAGGTTCTGCTGATAACCGCTTAATTCCTAAACCAGTAAATGCACTGACCATTGAGAAGACAGGCGATAATAAGCTAAAGAAAACAAATGGTAAGTAAGTCAACGTTGGTACGCCAAAGGTCCCCGCTACGAAGCTACCTGCAATCCCCCAAGGAATGAGGTAGTTAATAACCGTCCCACCATCCTCCAAGGTTCTGCCTAAAACAGTCGGATCCAAACCTTCTTTTTTGTAAACTTCTTTAAAGGCATTCCCTGGTAAAATAACCGATAGGAATTGTTCACCAATAAAAATATTTACGCCAATTCCTGTTAATAACGTTGATAAAATCAATTTCGGTGTACTGCTCATTTTCTGCGAAACAACTTCCATGACCGCAGAAATCAATCCTAATTCCATTAATAAGCCACCTAGAGACAACGTTAGAATAATAAGTGCCACAGTCGGCATCATACTCATAATCCCGCCACGACTTAATAATTGATCAATTTGTGCGTTCCCCGTTTGAGAAACAAACCCATTTTCCAACGTGTTTCCTAATGCCTGCAACGATACTTTCGGATTTTGAATAATAATCATAATTACTGCCACAATAATGTTCAACAAAATCGTGATAATCGCTGGAATTTTGCGCCAGGCACAGATTAACATTAAGGCTAATGGTAACAATGACCAAATTGAAATGGTAAAGTGGTCTTCCAATACTTGAATAACTTGAACTACTTCTGTCAGACTAGTATTCGCGTACGTTTGTCCTAAAATCATAAACAAGATTAAAGAGACGATAAATGCTGGTACAGTCGACCACATCAAGTTTTTTATATGTTTAAACAAATCCGCTTCAACAATCGCTGCGGCTAAGTTTGTTGATTCTGATAAAGGTGACATTTTATCACCAAAAACTGAACCAGAAACAATCGCCCCCACAACTAAAGCAGGATTTAACCCTAAGGTACTGCCAATACCGAAAAAGGCAATTCCAATTGTTGACATCACTGTAAAAGCACTACCTACTGCACTGCCGACAATCGCACAGACAATAAAAACTGACGGCACAAACCATTTAACACTAATCATTTTAAAACCAAAAACCATAATCGTTGGAATAATTCCAGCTTGAATCCAAACGGCAATCAATGCCCCCACTAAAATGAAAATAAAAATTGGAATAATTCCTGGCTTCAAGCCATCAACAATCCCTTTATGCATTTGATCAAATGGTACTTTACGAAACATTGCGTAGCCTAAAATCAATGCAATCACAAACAAAATAGTAATATTTGGCGATATCTTTAAGCCAATTACTCCTGTTGCAATAGCTGCCACAATAATTAATAATACGATACTTGCTTCTCGAACACTCACGGTCTTCTTTTTCTGTTTTTCTTTCATTTCGTTACTCTCCTCTAATCTTTTTTCTGAATACTCTGACATTAAAGGATCTTATGATAACGAATAACCCCTCCACAACTCATTGAAAACGCCTCCTAAAGCTACATAAAAAGAGAGATTCATCCTTAAAGAATAAGGACGAATCTCTCCGCGGTACCACCTTAATTAGAAGCTTACTTGCTTCTCGCTTATGTATTATGTAATTGTTACTACTTATTAGTGTAATTCACAAATAGACTTGATCGATTCGCAGCAACCATCGACTTTCTGAACAAAACATCTATTTCCTACTGGGCTAATAATTTATGAATCTCAATATACCAAGAAGAAACCGACTTGTCAACGAAAATAGTATAAAAAATTTTTTCACACGCCAACAAAAATTACTTTTTCTTTTTGTAAAAATAGAAAGAGGTCGGGACAGCAGCGTTTAACTCCGAGAAATAAGAAGGAATTTCCGAAAATTGTTCTTTAATTTTTGGAGACCAAGTAGGTATTGTTCATCATCGAATCACTACGTTCTTCGTGATTCTCAACAATTTCGGCTTATTTCCGAAGGACCTTCAACTCTTAGAGCTTTAGCTCTTAGAAGTTGTTGAGATCGGAGCAACGCGTAGTGTTGCTTCTGTTCCCGCCGTTTATCAGTTTTTGAGCGTGGAACAAAAATCCAAAGTGATTTTTGTTCCACGCTCCTGTTAATTAATGGGTTGTGCCACCTTGTAGTTGAATATCTTCTTGCGTTTTTACTGCTGCTTCAATCATATAGAACAAAGAATCTGTGATTGCTTCTAATGACATAGAAGCAAACGTTGGTTTATCAATTGTTTGTTCTGGTAGGAACGGAACATGAATAAATCCGCCACGAATAGTTGGATATTTAGTGTTAATTAAGTGTAGTAAGTGATACATAATATCATTACATACAAAGGTTCCTGCTGTATAAGAAATCGCTGCAGGTAATTGATGGTCATGACAATTTTTTACCATCGCTTTAATCGGTAAATTTGTAAAATAGGCTGTTGCTCCATCTTCAACCAACGGCACATCGCTTGGTTGTTGTCCTGCATTATCCGGGATACGCGCTTCCGCTAAATTAATCGCCACTTTTTCAACAGTGACTGTTTGACGGCCGCCTGCTTGTCCAACACAAATCACCATATCTGGTTGATGGGTTACAATTGCTTCAGCCACTTTTTCACCACTAGTGCCAAAAACAGTTGGCACCTCAACTTTAATAATTTCAGCTCCTGCAATTTCAGCAGGTAATTTTTTGACTGCTTCAAAGGCAGGATTGATTGCTTCTCCTCCAAATGGATCAAAGCCAGTAACGACAACTTTCATTTCGATCATCCTTTCTTATTTGAATAGAATCATATAAACAATTTGGAAAATTAACATGAAAAGTGCAATCGGCAATTGATTTTTAATGACGCCGTACTTATCTTTCATTTCCAACATGGCTACAGGTACGATATTAAAGTTCGCAGCCATCGGTGTTAACAGTGTACCACAAAAACCACATGTTAAGGCAACCATCCCAACTAATGCGGGATCTGCACCTAAAGAAAAAACAAACGGCACGCCAATTCCGACTGTCATCACGGTTATTGCTGCAAAGGCATTGCCCATGATAGCCGTAAAAATAACCATTCCCACAGCATAAATAATAATCCCTACATTGACATTTCCTGCTGGTACTACGGCACTAACCCCTTTTGAAATAATCTCACCAACACCAGCGCTAGTAAAAACAGCACCTAAACAAGCTAATAGCATTGGCAACGTACTAAGAGGACCGACTGTTTCTAACATTTCCGCCGCATCATCAAAAAATACTTTCGGCGTATTATTTTTAGAAAAGAACATCATGATGAAAATCGCTACAAAGACACCAACACCGACACCGACTAAAGCTCCTAAAGTAGTCAATGTGGCAAAAAGAATTGCAAAAACCCCGATACTTAGTGCGGGAATAAAAATCTTCATTCCTAATTTTTGAGACATTTTTTCCATGTATTCTTTCGAAGGTAAGCGACTTTCTCCTTTTGTCACTTTTTGAAGAATTGCCGGAATTGTCATCACAAAAATAAGTACGCCACAGGCAACTGGTGGGATAAACCGACCAAAACCGATTAAGATCCCTAAGATTCCCCAGAATAAACTAGTCCCATACGCATGTTGATTGGTTTTATCACGAAAACTACGAAAACTTGTATATAACAAGATAATCCCCATAAAAATATAAAGGACTTCCAATAACTTTGCACTCAAATCAATACTTGGATCTGTGAAAAAACTCATTTCAGTCCCTCCTGTCCATAATATTTTTTACGTAATCTTTTTTCTTTTAAAGTAAAGTAAATACTTGCCGAAATTAAGGCAACTAAGGCGACTGGTACTTCCACTAAAGCCAGTTTACCTAATGTCACTTCATAGCCTAAATCTTTCAATGTTGATTGAACAAGCAATGCCCCAGCCCCACCAACAAACAGAACTTGACCAAAGAACCAACAGATATTTTCCATGGCTGAAGCCATCCCTTTTAGTTCTTCTTCATACTCTGGCACCATTGGTAAATTTTTTGATTCAATTGTTCCTAACGCCATTGGCAAAATAATCGGACGCACAAAACCTGCTACCCCACCGAAACTTACGTTAAAAGCGGCGAAGATAATCCGAAAGACACCATAAATGTCAATAATCACACCAGCAGATACCTTTTTGAATCGTTTAATCAACGTAGCTGCTGACTCTTTCAAGCCATTTCTTTCTAACGTTCCTGTTGCTAACATAATAATAATAAAGATAGCCATTCCTCGATTATTCACAAAGGTTGTTCCTAGTGTTTCTAGCATCGATGTCAAACCAAGCCCGCCAGTAAAAGCCGTCACTATTAAAGCAACCATCACAATCAAGATAGCATCAAATTTCAATGCGAAGCCGACAATGACGATCAATACGCCTAATAAAGGTAATAAATCCATCAAATCTCTCCTTCTTAAAATAAAATTTCACTTTCCATTATATGCCAATTTTCGCTCATTTGTAAGACTTTTTTAATTTTTAATGTTATTTTTTCTAAAGACACAGTTTCCAACACTTTTTAGAGCTACCACTCGCACTTTTTTCTTTTTTCCGCTAGAATAAAAGAAACAATAACATTGAGGAGGATTTTTATGTTCCAAACTTTTAGAGAAAATTTTCGGCGCCATACCCTATTGCGCGACGCCGTCTTTATCGTTATCGGAAGTGCCATTGTCTTTAATCCCGGTGCTTTCTTCCAGTTCGTCGGTTATTTAATTGCTGGTTATTTGATGCTTTTAGGGTTAATTAATATTTATGATGACTACAAAATAAAAAAACAAACGGGTAGCTGGGGGCTTGGTTTCGTAACAGGTTTAATCTTTGTCGTCTTAGCAGTAGCCTTTTTATTTTTTGCACCGGTGATTGTTTCGATTCTGCCATTTTTATTAGGGATTAGCATTGTTATAAACGGCCTCGTTCAATTGACTTTTGCTTTAAATACTCGTCAAACAGGCGCGCTTATCTACAGTATTCTGGTTTTAATCGCTGGAGCCGTTTTAGTTTTTAATCCCTTCAAAAGTCTCTTAGTTTTGATGCAAGTCTTTGGATTTATCCTGATTTTCATGGGTGTCATTGAAATTATTGGTCATTTTAGAAATAAAGCTTAACGAAAGGAGCAACTTATGGATAAAGAAAGTACCAAGTGGATCCGCTTTTTAGGTGGGAAAAATTTACTTTACACATTAACTATCCTTTGTCTAATTGCTGTAACTATCTTTTTATTCAACACTGTTTCATTTATCTTTAAACCAATTTTTGTTATTTTTAGTGCCGTCTTAGGCCCGGTACTTTTTGGTATTATTCTATTTTATTTGCTTAATCCAATGGTGAAACGCCTTGAGAAAAAAATTCCCCGTGTTTGGGCGATTGCGATTCTCTATGTCTTAATTATTGCATTACTAGTGTTAGCTGGACTGCAACTTTTCCCAATTATCCAAGACCAAACGGAAGAATTAATCAAACAATTCCCAAGTTTTTGGAAAAGCACGCTCCAAACAGTACAAGAATTTATGGCTAAAACACCTTTTGCAAAAGATTTAGAATCTGCTAATGAGTCGATTAATCAGCTCTGGGGCAAACTTGCAAACTCCTTTAAAGACTTTGCAGGGGATTACCTACAAACAGGCGCACAAGGTCTGGGAAGCGTCTTTTCTGCAGTCTCTTCTACTTTCCTAACCTTGTTTACAGGACCTATCATCGCCTTTTTCCTTTTAAAAGACAAAGAAAAGTTTTATCGCTTTGTAAAAGGCATCATTCCCCCAGCTTTTCGTCCTGATTTTGATGAATATAGCCAAATTGCCAACATTCAAATTGGCGATTATCTAAAAGGTCAAGTCATTGCTTCGTTGGTTTTAGGGATTATGTATTGGCCAGCTTTTCTATTAATTGGTTTACAATTTGGTAGCATTTTAGCTTTAGCTGCGGGTATTTTATGTATTATTCCTTATATCGGGCCATTTATTGCCTTTATTCCAGGATTGATTATTGCCTTTCAGGATTCCACATTTATGGTAGTAAAATTCGTTATCGTCTGGTTTGCCATCCAATTGATTCATGGTGATTTTGTTATTCCTCGTGTGATGGGCGATAAATTAAAAGTCCATCCGATTACTATTTTACTTGTCTTGTTAGTTATGGGTGAACTGTTTGGTTTAATGGGCGTTATTTTTGGGATTCCAATGTATTGCCTAGTTAAAGTGACAGTCATTTATTTATTCCGCAAATTCAAACAACGCTATAACCGCTTTTATGGTGACAACGGCGAGTATGAACACACGAATTTTACTAAAGATCAATATTTAAAATAATACAATGAAAAAACTGGGACATAAGCCGTTTAGACTTATGTCCCAGTTTTTTTACCATACTTCTCTAGCAATTTCTTGAAGTAATTGAACTTTGCGCCATTGTTCTTTCTCCGTCAAACGATTTCCTTCTTCCGTTGAAGCAAAACCGCATTGCGGACTAATACTTAAGTTTTCTAAAGGAACAAACTGTTGGGCTTCTTCAATTCGTGCTTTCACTTGTTCAGTCTCTTCTAATTCAGGAAACTTAGAAGTAACTAAACCTAAAACGACTTTGCTGCCATTATTTTGCCAATGTCTTAATGGTGAAAAGTCCCCTGCACGATCTGAGTCATATTCCAAGAAGAAACCATCATAATTCGTAGCAAATAATTCTTTTGCTATCGGTTCATAACCACCTGAAAATAACCAAGACGAAGCATGGTTCCCACGGCAAATGTGCGTGGTTACAGTTAAATCTTCTGGCTTACCAGCTAAGGCTTCATTAATAATCGTGGTACACACTTGTGCAATTTCTTCTGGCTGTATTCCTTTTGCTCGTAATTCTTCTTGTTTTGTCTGATCCGCTAGAAACGCCCAATTTGTATCATCAAATTGCAAATAACGGCAACCTCTCTCGTAAAAGGCCGCAATTGCATCTTTATATGTTTGTGCTAAATCCTTATAAAAATCACCAATCTCTGGATAAATTGTTTGAATGCGCGAGGTGCCGTCGTTGGATAAAATTTCTTGACGTAAAATCATGGTCGGACTAGGGATCGTTGCTTTGGCTACCGTGCCATCACCAACTTCCACCACCTCTTTTAAAAATGAAAAGTCCTCTAAAAATGGATGTTGCGCAGGAAAAGATATTTTATCCACTACGCGGATATTATAGGCTGGAGCTGCTTTTCCATGAAAGGTTTGGTTATACCCCGTTTCTGGGATATAGCCTGTCACACCATTTAATCCTTCTAAGAAATCAATATGCCAAAAACCGCGACGAAATTCACCATCTGTGATTCCCCGTAAACCGCCAGCTTTTTGTTTTGCTACTAATGCTTTGATTTCCTCATCTTCAATAAGACGTAGCTCTGCTTGAGATAACGCACCTGCTTGGACCTTTTTCCGTGCTTTCTTAATTGTTTCTGGACGTAAAAAACTTCCCACATGATCAACTGTAAAAGGAATCTGACTACTCATTTGCCTCACTCTTTCCTATTTTTATTTATAAAAAAACGCCCTTTTACTAGCCGTAACTAGTAAAAGGGCGATTATTATCGCGGTACCACCTTTTTTCGGAAAGATGACTCTTTCCCTTCAACTGACAATCATAATCAGCGGTCTTGTTAACGAAAGACATTACGTTTTTGCCTACGTTTCGACAAAAATTCCTCCTAGGCCATTTTTCGATACAGACATCTAACTTTTTTCACCAACCAAAGTCTCTCTACCAACTGTCTTGTATTTACTTTCCTATTCAACGGAAATTATTAGATTATAATTAGAATACCACGTTTAGCAAATTTGTCAACGGAGATGGATGAAATAGTAATGAAAAAAGCAGCTTCTTTTCAGAAGCTGCTTACGTCTATTTTTATCATTGCTGATTAGGCTGAGTGTCCTACGATTGTGCTACCTGAGTAACCAAAACCGACACGCGTAATACCTGGGTTAATTTCCCAATCACGGTGACCGCTTCCTGAAGCTGTTACCATGTTTGTTTCGTTGTACCACGCCATGATTACTGAGTTACCTGGCGCCCACATAATTGCGATAACTTCATCTCCACGAGACCAGTGATCATTTGGAATACCACCTGCTTCAACTTGTGCTGCACGAGCAGTTGCAGAAGCTGCTAAGCCTGCATCCCATACTACTGGACGTAAACCTAATGATTGACGTAGAACGTTCAATGCATTGATTGTTGGATCAGCAGAAGGCGCTGGTGTTGGTTGCTCTGGTTCTGGTGTTGGTGGTGTAACTGTTCCACCACCAGTTTGGCCACCATTATTTCCATTATCACTTGGTGTTGTAGGTTGTACTGGTTGTTCTGATGAAGAAGAGCCAGTATTTTCTGTTGCACTATTATCTGTACTTGGTGTAGTTGTTTCAGTTGTTTGTTGCGTGCTTGATTCAGTTGCTGAGCTTGAGCTTGCTGGTGCTTGCGCTTCTGTTGTTGAAGAAGAGGCAACTGGTGCTTCTGCTTTTACTTCAGCTTTAGCTTGAACTGGTTTTGCAGCAGCTTGTTTAGCTTTTTCAGCTGCAGCTTTTTGTTCAGCAGCTAAGCGTGCTTGCTCTGCTTCAGCAGCTGCTTTTTGTTTTTCTAAGCCAGCTTTAGAACTTTCAGCTGATGATTGTTCTAATGCTAATGAAGCTTTCATTACGTTTAATTCAGATTGTTTAGAAAGTAAATCTTGACGTTTTGTTTCTAATTCAGCTTCTGTTGCTTCAAGTTGTTTCATTTTTTTCTCGTTTTCAGCTTTTTTATCAACAACGGCTTGTTTATCTTCTTTTTGTTGTTGCATTAAGTCGTTGTTGGCACTTACGATTGTTGAAACAGCTTGAACACGGCTGATTGCATCTGCAACTGAGTCCGCATCTAAAACTGCATCTAGCATTGTTGTGCTTTGTCCATTAACTTGAACATCACGTGCTTGATTTTTGATTGCTTCGTTACGTTTTTCAATACGTTGATTCAAGTTTGTAATTTCTTGTTGTAATTGTTCTGATTTTGCTTTTAGTGTTTGCTTTTGTTCACGTAAAGCCATGCTTTCATCAAATACTGAAGATACTTCTGCTTCTAAAGAAGATACTTGTGAAGCTAAATCCCCTTGTTTTGCTTTTAATGATGAAATTTCTTGATTTTTTTCTTCAATTTTTTTATCAACATTGTCCGCCAAAGCGATGCTTGGGGTAGCAATTGCTGATAGCGTTAATGAACATAGTAATACTGATGCAAATAGACGTTTCTTCACTTGTCATTCCTCCGAATTAATTTCTAAAGTTTATTTAAAATATCTTAATCTTTTCTTACGACAAAAACATTCTACCACACCCATATTTCAATTAAGCAATAGAAATGTTACAAAAACATTTCAGATCACTCCTTCTTTCTCCATAATAGGTAAACTTACCTTTTGTAAGGCTTTTACACCTTGTCATGACTGGTTTTCACGTGTTTTCAATTGTTAAACAATTCTTCGATTTTTTTTCATATTTTTTCTTTTTTTATTCAAATTTTGCTTCTTTTTTGTCGATATATGCTTTTTTTCGTAAAATTAATCATTTTTCCTTCTTTTTATTAAACGTTTTTGTTACAAAATTCGTTATATTTTGGTAACGAATCAAGAAAAAGGCCGCTTCGTTGAGCCGCCTTTTATTATTTCTATGCAATGTTTTTGATCAAACTATTCAACTTATTTTTTATGGACTTATGGGCCTGTCACTAAATTCCAAGTCACCATTGCTTGATAAGTTTGATCTTTTCTACCTTGATTTGCTGGAATTTCTAATTTGATTTGATCAAAAGAAAAATCAAATTGATAAACATCACTTTCGTCAAACTGACCATTGGCAACAATATGGCTAGCTACACCGTTGGCAACTAATTGAATAGCGGTTGTTTTGCCAAGAGCAACTTTAGTTTCCGTTGGTTGATTGTACTGAATAAAACCTGAAACATTGGTTGTTCCTAACAATAACTTTGTCATTGATGATAGTTGATCCACTCTTCCTTCAAAGGAGGATAGTTCTGCAGTTAGTGCCCAATTGGGTTGTGATTTTTTCAAACGTAAATATGGATTTTCCTGACCATTTTCATAATAATCTGCTGCCTGCTTTAAACCATGTTGCTGCGTGTTGCTAGAAATGGCGACTTTACCAAAATCAAAAGTTGGTGTGCTGATAAAACCTTCCTCATCTGGTGCCACAATTTCTTGATTTTTAGGTTGGATTCTGACAGTATCAGCTGCGTGAACAGCAGAAAAATTTCCATTCATTTCAACAGCCGCTTGTAACACTTGATCTGGTTCACCTGTAGCAATTGTTGTCATCATAATAGTTGCTGTCTGACCAATAGGCACTTCCGTATTTAAAGCAATGCCAACTCGCCAATTTTCATCAGTAATAGGAACAATTTTGTTTAGTTCAGATCCAACACGAATCGTGACTTGGATTGGCCGAGCTAGACCTGGTGACCAACCACTTGCTGGCTTTAAGTTTATTTTTTTTAACGGTACTTCTCCCACATTTGTAAGCATAATCTGCCAAATTTGTATATAACCACTTGGCATGACTTTGACTAGTCCTTCTATTTGCATTTCAGCTTTTGCAGTTATTTCCTTATACACTGCTGTAATAGCGTTCATTTCATTAAAAACAGGGGAGTTTATGGGGCGCTTCGTTTTTTCTAAGCTCTCTTGTTTTGTTTTATCTTGATACCAACCTTGATATAAATAAGTTTTACCGTTAACGCTGTATTGTTGTGGCAGTTTTTTTTCAGCTAAATAGCGAAAGCCATCCGTAGTCATTGGTTGTTGGTGATCCTGAATAAAATCAGATGGTGGTGCAATTTCAACACCGTTTACATCCTCAAATGTATAATTTTTTTGAGGTATCTCCTTATAGACAACAGTTAAATCATCATTGTCATCATAGGTAATATCATAACTGGGCGTTACGCTTTTTTCTAAATTTTCAGGTTTCGTTTTCCCTTTATACCATCCTTGAAATTGATATGTTTTTGAGTCAATTTCATAGCTACTTGGCAAAAGATCTTTCTGTTTAAAGGCGTAAGGGTCACGCTCAATAAGCGTTTGCTTTCCTTGTCTAAACCCCGGTGGTGGAGGGATTGGTTTCCCTTGAGTATCCACAAAATGTTCTGTCACTTTGCGATTGGTAACATGATAATAAACCGGCCCTGAAAATTTAAAGTAATTCAATAGCCCAGATTGATTCGATGAATCAACCTTCACTTGGTTGTACAAAGGAACGATTAGTTTTTGACTCTCGCTAATGTTAAACGTTACTCCTGTTTTCTGACTATATTGTTGTGCAGACATTTTTTCCAATTCAAATTGCGAAATTGTTGTTGGATATTGGTTTCCTGATGCGTCGGAAATAGTTGGCAGCGGAAAATTGGGATCAATTTCCCCTTTCTTATTGTATAAGCTTAAAGAAGTATAATATCTTGGTAAAAAAAATGTTTGATTACTCGCTGCAAGCACTGTTGACATGTCGGAATAGACGGCTACTTTCTCACTTGGAATTACCACTTCTTTTAAATTAGCCACTGTAGATGCTGTCACTGGTTGACTTTCACCTTCCCACACATTTATGCCATTTGGGGAATTGCCTTGCCAACTATGATACTGTAGAAGGATCTCATTGGCGTTTACTGGCTGCCCCTCTTCATTAATAAATCCATAACGATAAGTTAGGTTAGGCGTCTCAATTCTTTCTCTAATCGTTTGACTTGTAACATTAGCCTCATTATCGATTAACTCACTTTTTGGCAATGCTAGTGGTTCTTCATCATGTAGTTTATCCTTTGTCTGTGGTTGTTCACTTTCGGCTTTTTCTGCTGTTAATGAATGATTGGTTCCTTCTCTTACTTGTTTTGTACTTGGTAATGTTTCTGCAAAAACAGTTGTCTGTATTAGTATGGGGAATACTAATATATGGCAGATGCCCGTTACTATCAATTCTTTCCATTTACTTCGCTTCATATTGTCCCTTCTTTCTAAAGAACAATCCAACAATTCTTAGTTAACTAAACATTAAGACACTAAACTTAGCAGAATGATCACTTACCATTTTCAGCAACAGTCTTGTCTTGTGGTATCGGTTTCATTTTTCTTTATACTTTGGATCATTCACTTGTTTCAGCGCTATTCGTCCAATACTTCTTTTTACTAACCAGTTATAACTAGTTTAGCAAAAAAGAATAATTTCTGAAATTCCGAATTTTAAACAGATAGGAGCATTTCCTGAAGATTCTATATATATCAAGGAAAATCGACCAAAAATAAACTGAAAATAAACTTTTCAATAGAGAATCATAGCTAAAACAGGATAAATTAATCATATTTTCACCTTCCTAGCTTTACCTTTATCAAAAAAAGCTCAAAATGTTAGTTTTGACAACTAACATTTTGAGCTTTTTGTTTTTTTTCTTAACGAATGATTTCGACTTTTTTGTCTGTCTTGACTGTAACACGGCCGTTTTTAATAACATATAACCGTTCTGGAATATCAATAATCGCATGTGCAACCACTTTTGTGTCTAATAAGACTAAATCTGCTTTATTCCCAACTGCGACACCGTATCCTTCTAGTCCCATCGCACGAGCAGGACTTGTTGTTACCATTGGTAGCACTGTTTTTAAGTCATCCGCTCCACCTAGGTGCCCAACAGGAATGGCTAACATCGCTGTTTGAACAATATCCCCTGTGCCATATGGTGTAAAAGCATTGCGAATATTATTCGTAGCAATACAGACATTCACGCCACCATCGCGTAATTTACGAATTGGCGTAACCGCACGTCGAACATTGTACTGATCACCACGAGCCCCTAAATGTAAATCCGTTGCTGGTAAAGCCATCACGCTAATATTTGCTTTCGCCATTTTTGCAATAATAGGCGCCAATTCTGCTTCAGGTAAGGCATGCAATGCCGTTAAGTGGCCCACTGAAACACGGCCTTGGTAGCCTTCAGCGATGGTTTTTTCACATAAATATTCAATACTCATATCATCAGCTTCATCGGCAAAATCTTGGTGTAAATCTACATCTTTATCATATTTTTTAGCAATTTCAAACACTAAATCAATATGTTCTTTCGCTGGTGCATCATTATAAGGAATACCGCCGACAACGTCTGCGCCCATATCCATTGCTTCATACATCATTTGTTCTGTTCCAGGGGCTTTAAAAATTCCTTCTTGCGGAAACGCAACTACTTGCATGTCAATTAACTCTTTGTATTCTTCTTTCAAACGCATAATTGTTTTGAAGCCAGTAAAACCTTGCGCTGGGTCAAATTCTGCATGCGTTCTTAACGCCGTGGTCCCATGAACGATTAACATTTCTAAAGCACGTTTGGCACGGTCGTAAATGTCTTCTTCGGTAAATGTTGGTTTTAATTCTGCGGTTACTTCAATTGCTTCTTTCAACGTACCTGATTTATTTGGTTTACGATCAGCGATTAATGCCTTGTCCAAATGTAAATGGCTTTCTACAAAACCTGGGATTAAAACACGACCATCTGCTTCGATGACTTCTTTGGCATCGCCAGTAATAACTGGGGCGATTTCAATGATTTTACCTTCTTTAATAGCTACATCTTGTAATGCTTCACCGTCTTGAAGACGAACTTGTTTAATTAATAAATCCATGTTTTCCACTCCCTAAATTGTTTTTTATCCAAAGATTAAACCGATAACTAATAATAGTACAGAGGCAATACTTAACCATTTCACGTTTCCTTTAACAACATCCAAAATTGGAATTTGGAAGCCTGAAGATAAAGCTTGCATAGTAATATTAACGAAACTCATTTGACTACCTAAACCAACACCCATTGCTACAAAACCTAATGCTAACGGCGGGAAGTTCAACGATACAGCAACTGGTAGCACTAAAGTTAAAACAGAACCCACGTAGGCCCCAGCTGGAATCCCAATTAAAATCCCTGTTAAAATGGCAACTGGCACGACAATAAAGGCTGGTGCATTTTCAGCAACACCTGCGATTACAGCAAACGTTCCTGTTTGTGCAATAACATTAATAAAGGCTAAGAAAATCCCTACTTGGAATAAACGAGTCAAAATATATGTAGACCCATCTACCATCGCTTCGACAGATTTGTTCATTGAGAAATCTGTACATAAGAAAATTAAAACTAATGTTAAAATCATGTATACAAGTGGCGTAAAGAAGGCAAAACCAATTAAATCATTCACAATTGGTCCAAAAATTACAGCAAACAATAAGAAAATGGCTGGCAAGGTAATTTTAAATAATTCACCATTGCTCTTTTTATCAAATTCATCATCTGCCGACTCTTTAAAGCCAACATTTCTATGTTTCGTTCCCCAAAAGGCTAAAACAATCGCTAATGCTACGAAGAATAACCAGTAAGGTCGCATGGTTGAAACATATGAACCGACACTGATATCGCCTAATTTTGAAACAATACTTGATTCTAATGAAGCGGGTGATGTTGTAAATGATACCGCAGCAGCTAAAGACATTGCTGCAATTAATTCAGGAACAACCCCAACTGCAGCAAAGGCCAATGGTGCAATAACCATCGCACTTCCGCCACCAATTCCTGACATATATGTGGCTGCGGCTAATAAGATAACAATAAAAGCTGAAACATACTCGACTTTTCCTTTTGTGCCTCGTTTGGCTAAAGTTAATGCAGCTGAATAACTACCTGCTTTAAAGACTGCCATCGCAACAGCTGAATTAATGATGGGAACGGTAATTCCTAACATCATCGGGATAGCTTCCAACATCTGTTTATTCGCTTCTTCTAGTCCAATGCCACCAATCAGCATCGCTAAGACGCCACCAATTAAACCAGCGATAATCATATCGACTTTCATAAACAATAGAACCAAAACAACAATCAATGGAATAATCACAACTAATGCCATGATTCCTGTCGGGGCAACTACATCCCCAATCTCATCAGCAAAGGCCGCAACTGGCACAAAAATACTAACTAAGAATGCAAAAATAAGTGCTACTTTTGACGATTTTTTCATTTTACTTTCCTCCAATAGAAAGAAGGCGAGAGCAACGCAGTAGCGAATACTCTCTGCGCTCCTCATTATTTGGCAAAGGCACCTTGCCCGCCATATTTATCGTAATGTACAATCTCACTAACTAAATAATCATAAATACTTTGTGGAATTTCAATGCCTTCTGACATGGCTTTTTGATAGTTTAGCTGACCAATTTCTCCTGGATAGTAAACTTGTTGAAACCCTTCTGCTGTAGGCACACTATGAAGTTCTTCCACCATTTGATTAATATTTTCTTTAAATCGTTCAGAATCTGTAAAGCGGCTTGGATCAATGACTAAAAACATCTGACCCAGATTCCGTTTCTCCGTTAAATCCGCATACATGGAGCTGACATGTTTGCCAAAAGGTAAGCCTAACAACGAACCAGCTAAGACATCGACCATCATCATTAGTCCATATCCTTTTGGTCCTGAAATCGGCAATAAACCTCGTACTTCATAAGGATCAGTCGTTGGCTGGCCTTTTTCGTCTACTGCCCATGTGTCGGGAATTTCAACATCTCTTGAACGTGCATCTAAAATTTTCCCCCACGCCTGTACTGTCGTAGCCATATCAAACACGACTGGTTCATGACCTGCTCTAGGTGCTGCAAAAGCGATTGGATTTGTTCCAAAATAATTGCTTGTACCACCAAACGGTACCACCATTGGATCAGATTGACACATCGAAAGAGCAACCATGCCTTGTTCCGCTGCTTTTTTAACATAATACGATAACGTCCCGCTATGACTCGTTTGAGAAACGCCAACATATGCTAACCCTGATTCTTTGGCTAGGTCAACTGCAGCAGCTAATGCTTCGTTACAAACAAATTGACCCACGCCATTATCGCCATGAAAAATGGCAGTGGACGGTCCAGTTTTTTCAAATGATAATTCGGGGTCAATCGTGATCCCGCCTTTTGCAATCCGTTCCGCATAATAATCCATACGAACCGCCCCGTGTGAATGAATACCGCTAGCATCTGCAAAAGTTAAATGTCGAGCAACTTCTTCGGCATGTTCAGAATGTAAACCAGCAGCTTCTAATTTTTGTTTCATCAGCTTTTCTAATTTTTCCGGTGTAACGACAACCATTTCTTCCATTGCGCTTGCTCCTTTATCATTAATCTTAAAAAAGGGAAAGAAAACAAGTGATTTTCTTCTTCGACCTTGCATTTCCTCCCTTTTTTCACTACTTATTGCTACTGTTAAAGACAGTATAGTCAATTTCATCCACTGATTTTGCAACTAGAATAGCAGAGTAAACATCTGAATTGACATTTAAAATTGTTCGTAACATGCCAACAAACCATTCGACGCCTGCAAAAATTGCAATACTCTCAATGGGTAAACCCATTTGCGGAACAATCACTGCCAGTGAGACTAAGCCCGCACCGGGAACAACTGCGTTTGCTAGTGAGACAAACGTTGCTGTAATTGCTAAGTAAATCATTTTCGTAATATCAAAATCTAGCTGATACATCTGAGCGATAGTCATTACAGTAAAAGCCATATGCATCGCTGAACCGTTACTGTTTAATGACATACCTAACGGCAACACTAAGTTAGTAATTCGCTTACTTAAACCTAATTTTGTTTCTGTTTCTTCCAAAGCTACTGGTAAAGTAATTGCTGAAGAAGTTGTCGCCAAGGCCATCACAGACATATTTTTCATGTTTGTAATTAAACGTAGTGGACTTACTTTACAGTACAATGTGATAACCAAAATCCAGATGCCCAAAAATAAAATAGTTCCTAATCCATAGACCAATAGATACTTCACTAACGGTAAAATAATTTGAAGGCCTAAGTGACTAATTGTTGAAGCAATTAAAGCAAAAATCCCCAGAGGTGCTAGATACATGACATATCGAATGACTGTAATGATAACTTCATTAAAGTCCACAATTATTTGGAAGAGTTGTGTCTCTGGATGGCTTTGTAAGTATTTATTCAGTGCTAAACCAAAAAATAATGCAAAGACAATAATTTGAATAATCGATCCTTGAGTCAGTGAATCAAAAATATTTTTCGGAACGAAATTTAAAATCGTATCAGTGATTGAGATTTCTTGCGCTTTAATAGAAGCATCTTGGAAGCCAGTCATTTTAACACCATATCCTGGATTAAAAATGACTGCCATTAGGACGCCCCATAAAGCGGCAGCTAAGGAGGAAATCCCGAAAACAGCGATTGTTCTACCCCCAAGGCTCGTTAATTCTTTTGGATTAATACTGCCAACTGCTTGGACAATTTGCCCTAAGATCAAGATAGGAATAGCCATTTGCATCAGTCGCAAAAAGACATCTCCAACTATTTTCAAGTAATTGCCGCTAGCAGGAATCAAGAGTCCTACGAGGATTCCTACGACAACAGCAATTGCAATTTGGGTGATCATGGACGGTTTTTTCATGGTAAACTACCCCTTTTGACTGATCACAGTTCCTGCTTCTTTATCGATGTTTTCTAAGTTTTCGATAGAAGTAATGATTGCTTTCCGTTTGTCATCACCTTTTACGAAGTCTAAGGCAGCTTCGATTTTTGGTAGCATACTACCAGCAGCAAAGTGACCTTCTTTAATGTATTCTTCTGCTTCGGCTACACTGATTTGTTCTAATGCTTTTTGATCTGGTTGATTGTAATTAATGTAGATGTTATCAACGCCTGTCAAAATAATCAAACGGTCTGCATCAACGTTTTCAGCTAAAACACGTGCAGAGAAATCTTTGTCGTTAACCGCTTCCACACCTACGTATTGTCCGTCTTCTGCTACGACCGGAATGCCCCCGCCACCAGAACAGATAGTTAAAACGTCCGCCTCTACTAAAGCACGAACCGCCTCTTTTTCAACAATTTCTTTAGGCATTGGTGATGGAACAACTTTTCGGTAGCCACGGCCAGCATCTTCCACATACGTAGAGCCATCTTTGGCTGCTTCCGCGTCAGCTTCTTCTTTTGTATAGAATGGACCAATTGGTTTGGATGGTTTTTTAAACGAAGGATCTTCTTTGTCCACACGCACTTGCGTAACTACAGAGATAACTGGTTTAGCAATGTTACGTTTTTCAAACTCATTAGTTAAAGCATTTTGTAACCAGTAACCGATGCTTCCTTGTGTCATCGCAACACAAGTATCCAATTTCAACGCTGGATTTTTTTCACTTTCGCCTGCTTTTTGTTGTAAAAGCAAATTCCCTACTTGTGGTCCGTTTCCGTGACAGACAATGACTTGTTCCCCTTTAGCAACAAATTCTGCAATATATTTGGCCGCGTGATTAACGACGGCTTTTTGGCCTTCATCTGTTGGATCCGTATCTAAAATAGCATTCCCACCTAGGGCAATTACGTTTAAACTCATTGATTGATTCGCTCCTTTTTAGTAAAGCAAAGACAAAATCTTTTCAGTATCGACGGATAAGAAATAATTTGTTTACGAAATGAAAGATTTTGTCTTGCTCATTTTGATTGTTTCAGTCATTATCGAAGGGATAATTAACCTAATTTCGGTTTACTCTCATCTTTAGCTAAGAAAGCAAAAGCTAGTAAACCAATAACTAATAGTACACAAGAAAGATAGAAGCCAACTTGCATTGAGCCTGCTGTATCTGCTAAATATCCTGTGACATACGGTGCTAGGATTGACCCTGACATCCCGATAAAATTATAGGCACTTAACGTTGTTCCTAAGGCCGCTTTTGGTGCATGTTTGGTAACAAAAGTCACCATAATTGGATCTAACGCTAATTTCCCTGTTAACCCATAAAGAATTAAAACAGAAATTAACAATGTCCGATTTGTTACAAAAGCAATCGCAAAGACAGATAGGATTGCTAAAGGTACTAATGTAAAGACTAATTTTTTCGTCGCACCTGTTTTATCATTCAAACGAGCGAAGATTAAGGCGCCTGGAATAGAGGCCCATGGTACAAGTGATGAAATAAAACCAACGCTCGCTCCTGTAAAGCCACGTTCAGCAATTAAAAATTGTGGCAACCAAGTAATAATAACAAAGTTTGCATAAATACTTGTGAAACATAAAATAAATGCGGCTAATAAATTACGATTTGAGAAAATTTCTTTTAATGAGATCTTTTCTTGCGGTCCTTCTTCAGCAGCTGCTCGTGCAGCTTCTTCACCGGGACGAATCACTTTTTCTTTCAAAATTGTATAGAAAAGAATTCCTACGATAAACGTTGGAATCGCCATGATAAAGAATGGTTTGCTCCAATGTTCACCATTTTCTAAAACCAACTTACTTGAAAGTAGGTACCCACCTGATGTACCGAAGGCCATCCCACTATTGATGATGGCATTACCGATGGTCCGTTTACTTGCTGGAATCGCTTCTGTCGATAGCGCATATTGCGGGCCATAGTAAGCTCCTTGACCAATACCAGCAATTGCACGAATGACTAAAAACATAACAAAGGTTGTCGCTAATCCACTAAAATAAGTAGAAATAGCAAGAACGATAAACCCAACAGCAATGACTAATTTCCGCCCAATTTTATCGCCAATCATCCCAAAAGGAATCTGTGCAACAGCATAGGTTAGAAAGAAGATACTATTGGCTAAACCAAGTTGTGTGTTACTTAGACCAAATTGTTCTCCAATGACCCCCATCACTGGATTAAAAATAGTTCGTGTTGCGTACATTAAAATCCAGCCTACGAAGAAAATGGCTACGACTTTAATCCAGTAACTATTGCTCACTTGCACTGCTTGATTTTTTTTACTATTCTCCATGTCTTCTCCTCACTTCTCATCTAACTCTACAGATTGTAAAGCTAGTAACATTCCAAATGACATATCTTTACCAGAGGAATGTCCGATTTGTATAATTCTGTCAATATTTTCGTCAACTCTATTATCCCGATGGTTCTCCAAATCCAAGAGTAACTGATACAACAATGAATTTACATATCCTTTAGCCGAGCTTGCAATATAGCCTTTACTAACATCTGTTGTGGATAAATTTGCTGCCGAAAGAGTAGCGGCTAACGCCGCAGCTCTTTCATCAGCAAGTATGAACAGAATTGTTTGATACGCTACTAAAATGTCATCACCACTCGGGGTTAACCCTTTGCCCCGACCAATCAGATAATTCGTTACTTCTTGCCATTCCGATAGTGTCCAAACTTTTTGTTTTTGGCTCATTTTTTTGAAAATATGCTTCGCTCGTTCGTCTAAAGGCAGGCCA
This sequence comes from Enterococcus sp. DIV0712, assembly GCF_050554855.1. Lineage (NCBI taxonomy): Bacteria > Bacillati > Bacillota > Bacilli > Lactobacillales > Enterococcaceae > Enterococcus > Enterococcus sp. DIV0712. Next base: position 278,091 of record NZ_CP187333.1, on the reverse strand, counting down.
ATTCTACGTTCTAAGTTTCTCGCTAATAAGCGGTCTCGCAACAAGCGTAATTGGTCTTTTTCTAACTTGAAATGAGTAATGTTTAAAGAAACGACCTCAGCAGGTGTGAGTTGGATCGTTTTCACGCCGACTGTACTGTAAAAGGTCAACTGATTTTCTGTGATTTTGACTTTATTACCTTGTTGTACATACGGAAAGATTTCTTGAAACAATTGATCTGGCAAAAACATACCAAAGCTTGATAAATAATTATGGAAGTTTGCAACATTGATTAATTGATCCTGGACTTTCAGATTAAATGAACGTTCAAAAACACTGTGAATGGTTCCCATCTTGCCATATTGGTGGATAGGAAAAATGTAGTCACTAATGACTAGTTGGTTATTCAACCGTAATGCCTAGTTTCTCAGCATACGCTTCTAGGGCTTTTTCAAAACAGCCTAGAGGTGCTCTAACTGTCCCTGCACCAATTTGACCAACACCGGCATTTTTGTGTGCAATCCCTGTATTGATGATTGGTGTAATTCCTAATTCCACCACTTTACGGATATCAATTCCTAAACAAGTTCCTTGGAAATCCCAAGTTGGAATTGAGAATGTTGGGTTGTGTCCTTCACAGATTTTTGCCATTTCATTTGAGGTTGCTAACGCATCTTCAAAGCCACCTGCACCAACAAACCGTGTTACGCCAGGTGCAGCTACCATAGCCATTGCTCCAACACCTACTGTTTCAGTAATTGCACTATCCCCGACATCAGGATTTCCGTCTTCTTCGGTGAAACCAGTGAAGTAAAGACCTTTTGGTGTATTTACTGGTGCGGTATGCCATTGATCGCCTGTTTCTGCAATCCGGACCCCAAAGTTCACGCCGTTACGAGTCATCGTTGTGACAATCGTTCCGTTGGTATCTTTACGGGCACCATCAACAATTGCTTTTCCAGTTGCCATCATGACATTTAAGAAGAATTGATCTGTGTCAGCTAAGAATTTGATTACTTCGTATTTTTGATCTTCTGGAATATCTGTTTTGATAATTAATGGAGACAATTCTTTTAAGAAGTTCAAAGATGCGGCAATATTTCTTTGGTGGAACTCGTCACCCATTGTAATAGAGCGCGCAATCAATACGTTTAAGTTCAAGCCTTCTTCAGAAAGTTTCAAAGCTTTCGCAATAGTTGGTCCTAAAACATCTTTAATCCAATCTAAACGATCAACCACTTCTTGTGAATAAGCACCAAAACGTAATACTTTACCGATACCTTCATTCAAGATACAGTATGCTTCGTTACCTTCTAAGCGATTTTCTACAACAAAGACTGGCATATTACCAGAAGTAATACCGCCCATTGGTCCAACTGCTTTTACATGGTGACAAGGAATGAAACGTACTTCGCCAGCTTCAAAAATCTTCAAAGCATCTTCTTCGTTGTCTGCCCAACGTTCGAATAATGCAGCTCCGATACAAGCACCTTTCATTGGTCCAGTCATTTCAGACCATTGGATTGGTGGTCCAGCATGAAGTAATGTTTTTTGTGCGTCATCATTTAATTCTGGAATCACTGATTTCGCAGGTACCACATCTACTAAGAATGGTTGTGCATTTTTAATTTTGTCTGTTACTTTGTGATTTTCAGCTTCGATTTGTTCACTGTAATCTTCCAAAGCATCCAAAATTTTAATCATTTTTTTATTGCCGTTAGCACGTGGACGCCAGTTAAATTGAACTGTTTCGCCACCGTAATCAACGATTGATTCTGTAAAGCTTTGCAACCCAACGTTAATAATTCTTGGTTTGGTTGTTAATAGTTCCATTACTTTTTCGCCTGGTTTTGGTACATCGACAGTTGGTCCGTTGTAAGCAACCACTTCTTTATCGTCTTCTGAAATTTCGATTCCTTTTAGCAATAGAGCTAATTGAACAGCTTTAGCATTGCTTTCTGCAACTAAAACGCCGCCTTCTTTCAAACGATCAACCGACGATTGGTAATTTTGCGGATCTTTCGTCGTCCCACAAACAGTTGCAACAAAGTAAAGATCACGTCCGGCTTCTTTGGCTGTGGCACGCGCTTCTTCAATTGCTGGTAACAATGCACCAACCATGTCTTCATGAGCACCGTAGCCTAACACCACATCGAATAAGATAATCCCAGTTTTTTCATCTTGTGCGTATTCACGAATTTTTTCGATACGAACATCTGGGTCAATCATTGGGTGCGGACGACCTTGTGTATACATATCATCGCCTAAGTCAATGACTTCATAACCGTGAGATTTCAAGACATAACCTTCTGCTTTCACTAAACCGCCAAGGTCTAAAGCTTCAGAAATTAACATACCTGCTTCAGAAGCTAATGTACCACCTGAATATAAGCCTTTTACAACTTTATCTTCTGGTAATGTTGGTACAGCTGGTTTTGCTAATGCTTCAAAGTAATTTTTCTTCACGGCCACATCATTTGCTAAATCAACAGCAATTTTAGCTGTTTCTTCTAATGTATGAGCTAGATAAACTTTGCCTTCGTGACTTGTTGGTTTTTCTCCTAAGAAAATCGCAACGACTGGTTTTGAAATGCTTTGTAATAATTCAACCACTTCATCACGAACTTCTTTTGCAGGTGGTTTAGAAATAACTGTAATCACATCGGTTGGTTCGTGATTTTCTAAGGCCACAATAGCATCTTTCACTGTGATAGCGCCTACTTTGTCGCTTAGGTCACGACCACCAGTACCAATGGCGTGAACAACTCCGCCACCTAAGCGGTCAATAATCGTTGTAACTTCTTGAATCCCTGTTCCTGAAGCACCAACAACGCCAATGTTTCCTGGAGAAACAACATTTGTAAAGGCGATTGGAATACTTGAGATAATACCAGTTCCACAGTCAGGGCCCATCATTAGTAAGCCTTTTTCATGCGCTAATTTTTTCAAACGTACTTCATCTTCAATTGACACATTATCCGTGAAAGAGAACACGTGTAAATCATTTTTTAAGGCACGTTCCATTTCTGGCGCACCATATTCACCAGGAATACTGAATAGCGCTACATTCGCCTCTGGTAAAAGATCAAACGCTTCTGACCAAGAAGTTGCTGCTTGTGCTTCTTCACTAGTTCCCTTTGCTGATAAATCATCTAAGAATTCATCAATCGCTGGCATAACTTCTTCCATGATGTTTTCTTTTTCACTGTCAACCACAATCATCATGTCGTTTGCAGATGCACTATTGGCCTCATCCGTTAACAAGTTTGTGTTGTTAAGGATGTCTTTGTTGGCATCTGTTCCCATCATGATTTGACTCATGGTTACACCATCTAATGCATTGATTTTATTGGTCAATAACATTAAATTGATGGAGTCTTGGTAATTGTTTTTCAAAATTACTGTGTGTAACATTGTTCATCCTCCTATCTATTCCTTACAATGCTATTGTATCGAAACGAGAAAGTGTTTTCATCGGACATAATTCTAAAAAAATGGTATAATTTTTATCCATAAGAGGAAAAAAGGAGAAAACGATGAAATTAAGAGAGTTATTATCGATAGGTGACTTAAAAAAAGGTAAAATTTTGACGAAAGAGATTGGTTTAGACAATGAAGTTGACTCGGCAATGGTCTTAGAAGCGATTGATATCGAGAACTGGAGTAGAAAGAATCAGTTAATTTTGACTTCTTTCTACGCATTGCATGATCTACCCGAAAAAGAGTTGGAAAATTTTTTCGTAAAGATGCGCCGAATTGGCATCAGCGGCTTAATTTTGAAAACAGATCGATTCATTAAAATGATTCCAGAGTGGTTTATCGAATTATGTTTCAATTATGAAATTCCTTTAATTAAAATCACACAAGACATTAGCTATGAAAAAATTCTGTTTACGATTTACGAGCCTTTGTTGAATTATCAGTCGCATGTCTTACGTACGTATTACGATGTGCGCCAACGTTTCACCAAATTAGAGCGCCACTACCCAACGGTTGAGACGATTATGCAAGAATTTTATGACATCATTAAATTACCCTTCGCTTTAAAAATGTTGGATAAACATCTGGAAATTAGCGATGGCGACTTACCCCATGATGCGATTGTGCTCTCAAGAGAAAAACTAAAAAACAGTGAGTTCACTAAAAATGATTATTCTCTTTTAACACTTTATTCTCATGCCAACCCCAAAAAACAGTTGGCACTAGAAGTTTCTATTTTCAATAGTTATTCCACTAATTGTTTACTTCTGGTTTATTTACAAGATGAAAAGGTTAAAGAAACGGATTTAGTGATTATCGAAAATGCGATTGATGTCTTACAAGAAAAATTCAATACCGAAAATTTGTTAAAAAAAGAACGGTATACTCGTTTGAACAACTTAGCGGATGCTATTTTACAAAATACACCGCAAAATCCTGACGAGCTAAACAGTTTGCTTCGTGAAGTGCAAATGCAAGAGCTAGATTCTTACCAAGCGATTGCTTTTTCTACCAAAGACACCAATACACAACTCATGAAAGAACGAATTATTGCCTTACTTCGTACCCTGCGTGTGAAATCCATCTTCTTTGATCAGCTAAATTATTCGGCGGTCCTTTTTAACTTCAATGAAAGTGATGGAAAAATTACAAAGCTGCAATTAAGTCGTTTATTAGCTGAACTTTTAGAAGAAAACGACACGCTTACCGTTGCCGTCAGCAGTTTAAAATCACGAGAAGGGATTAAAGAGCTACTGATTGAATGTCTGGACATTCTGCGCTTTAATGAAACTTTTTATAACGGACCAATTGTCACCTTAGCCGATATCGGGGTATTTAAAAATTTTATCCGCGAAGACCAATTGGAAAATTTAGACGAATTAATTCCTCGCGCACTTTATCAATTAGCCGAAAACAACTACGATTTATTTGAAACTTTGTACAGTTTTTTCCAAAATAATCGCAACTATAAACAGACCTCTGAAGCGATGTTCCTTCATTCAAAAACGATTCGTTATCGTTTAAACAAAGTGGAACAACTTCTTGATATTGACTTAGCCAATCCCTTGCAATTGTTAAATTATGAAATTGCCACATACATTATAAAGATGAGGAGACGTGCACTTGAAAAACAATCAAACACTCGCTAATGGCGCAAGAGTTACTATCTACCCCACTACGACTGAACCAACGAACTATGTCGTCTATTTACACGGTGGCGGGATGATTTATGGAACCAAAAGTGATTTACCAGAAGAACTGAAGGAGCTGTTTACAAGCAATGGCTATACCGTTTTAGCGCTGGACTATTTGTTGGCTCCAAATACAAAAATCGATCACATCTTAGGGACGCTAACAGAAACCTTCCAATTGTTAAACGAAGAGATTATTCAAAACCAGCCATTTGGTTTGTGCGGGCGTTCCGCTGGCGGTTATTTAATGTTACAGTTAACCAAACAATTACAAACACTAAATTTGACGCCACAATTTTTAGTCAATTTTTACGGCTATACAGATTTAGAATTTATTAAAGAGCCACGAAAATTATTAAAGCAAGCCATTTCCGCTAAAGAAATAGCTGCTATCGACCAAACGAAGCCTGTTTGGGATGATCCTTTTCTTTCTCGCTATCTGCTGTATCATTACAGTATTCAGCAAGCGCTATTGCCGCACTTTTACGGATTACCAGAAAATGGGGACTGGTCTGCTTACGCACTGTCAGACGAAACATTAAAAACTTTTCCACCTTGTTTCAGTACAGCTAGCAGCTCAGACGAAGAAGTGCCGTTCCGCTATAGCAAAAAAATCGGACGGACCATTCCTGAGAGTACCTTTAAAGCGGTTTACTATTTAGAACATGATTTTTTAAAACAAACCAACGATCCTTCGGTCATCACTTTATTTGAGCAATTGGATAGCTGGCTGAAGGAACGATAAGCAATCAAGAAATTTTATTAAAGTATTAGACTTGTGATAGAAACTTTTTTATGATCCATGATATACTGTATATACAATGTATACGAAAGGTGGGTTACTAGTGGAAATCAAAGAAAGAAAACTTAGAAAAGTTGGGAATTCTGTTGTTATGACATTGTCAAAAGAGTTTCTAGAAAGCATTGGTGCGACTGCGACAGACACCGTTTATGTAGACGAAGAAAAATTAAAAGATATTATTGTTAAAAAAAATATGTCAGAACATCAAAAAAAATTACAACAAATGATGGAGAACTCAAAACAAAAACATAATGAGCTGTACAAAGAATTGGTTACTAAATGAAAAGTATTTATTATTTATCAGCGGATGATCTATTTCAAATGAATACTTTCTTGATCCAAATGTATTCTCCCGCAGAACAAATTGGCATCAAAGATCGTAATGCATTAGAAATGGCTAGCAACCAACCAGCACAATTCGTCTTTGACGTTGACCTGTACCCAACAATTGAAGAAAAAGCAGCTATTTTAATGATTAACATTGCAACAAAGCATTGTTTTTACAATGCAAATAAACGGACAGCTGTAATGGCAACCGACTTATTTTTACAATTAAACGGTTATGATTTCCAATTAGATACGCAAGAAGGCGTTGATTTATTGGTTTTTATTGCTACTTATAGATCAGATTTTGATCAGTTGAAAAACGATGTATCAAAAGTAATCAGAGCTAAATTAAATCATACTTCTTCTCACTAATTTCATCAATGAAATATAAGATGGATGTCGTTTTCAATTGTAAAATTAAGCGTCTAATCCAAATAAATTTAATAACAAAAAAAGAAGCGAGAAATCTCGCTTCTTTTTGTTATTTTTGATAAAGTGTGGTTCCTTTTACCACACTGATTTCCACCGGTGTCTGACGAGCGACAAAAGCCGCCGCACATTCTGCTTCAGTGAGTAAGTAAGTTGCTTCAGCACCAACTTGCGGCCAATTTACTTGCCCTTGTTCGTCTAAAGTTGTGACACCATCTGTCACTAAGCCTAATAATTGGGTTAAAGCATCTTGATCTTTCACGTTAAAAAGTTCACCTAAACGAGCCAATTTTTCTTGTAATGAACCATCACCATAGGGAGACCAGCAATCGTAGATATTGTCACAACCAAGATGGACATTGACTCCATGACGTAACAATTCCATAATTGGCGGAATCGTATTAGGTGTGATTGGCACGCTGGAATTAATATGAATTTTTTCTGCTGCTAAAGCATCATAAACTTCGGCACGTTCTTCACCAATGAAATCATTTAACCCGAAGGCATGGCTGATAAATACTTTGTCTTGTAGGCCATATTCTTTCGTTAAACGGATAATTTCTTTAATCGTTGTTGTCCCAGCTTCGTGACGGTCATGTAAATGAATATCCACACCGACACCATGTTTATCTGCTAAGCGGAATGTTTCAGCCAATGATTTTTTGTAATCACCATCTAGTGAATAAGGATCCACGCCACCAATAAAATCGGCGCCTTTTGCCAATGCTTGATCAACTAATTCAACGGAATCTGAACGCAGTAAGCCGTGCTGTGGAAAGACGACAATTTCTACCGCAAATGGTTTCGTTTGGGCCAACGCTTGGACTTCATCAAAATAACGTAAGTCTGTCATCGGTTCCACGTCGACATGTGTTCTGAAAGCTGTCGCGCCATGTGGTAATTCTAAGTCAATTAAATGATTTGCGCGTTCTGTTAAAGAAAGTTCTAAACTATCTAAATAAGGAATTTCTGCTTCGACACGTTCCACAATTGACTTCGCTGGCGTCACTGGATACCACGGAACGCCTAGTTTACTTTTATCAAAGTGACAATGTTTTTCAATCAAACCTGGTAAAACCAATTGATGGTGACCATCAATAATTGTCAACCCAGGTTCTTCTACCAATTCTTCATTGGGGATGATTTTTGTAAATACTCCATCTGTTACTTCAATTGCCACTTCTTTGGTTACTGTCCCAGATAACCAGTCACCTTCTTTTTGATACCCTGTTTCAATTCGAACATTTTTTAACCAATAATTCATGCTTTCCTTCACTCCTACCTGTATTTATTCCTTCCCGAAAGGACACAATACTTAGTTGTACTGTGCTAAAATTTTACTAATTTCCGTATAACCTTTTTGATTGGCATAGTCCATTGCTGTTCGACCAGAATTGTCTTTAATGGATTGATCCGCACCATTTTCCATTAACAATTTTACAATATCTTGGTAAAGTTGGTTCCCTTCACGTAACCCCACTGCCTCAATCAATGCTGTATAGCCAAAGTCATTTTGGAAATCTATGTCTTCTCGTCCATCTTCTAACAAGAGCTTCACATTGTCAATATGTCCTTTTTCAGCTGCCGGAATTAACGCATTGCCACCGTAACGGTTATGCTTATTTAAATCTGGGGTCGCATTTTTTAACATATACGCTAAAATCTCCGTACGTCCTTGCGCTCCCGCATAAAGATAGGGACTATCACTAATGCTATTTTGCAGATTAATATCGGCACCCCGATCAATCAACGCTTTTGCAATCTCAATGTCATTATTGTGAACAGCGATATTGAGCGGTGTGTTGCCTTCTGTGTCGACTTCATCCACTTGATAAGTAGTATCTTGTAAAATTTCCTTGACCTTCTTCGTATCTCGTTGATTGGCTGCTTCTAAAAGCGCACCCACTTCATAGGTCTTCATCGGTTCTTTCACTTCCTCTTTTGATGTTGTTTGAGCCACCGAACGGGTTGTACTGGTGCTTTCAGTTTTTGCACTACTTTGAGTAGTCACCGTTTGACTATTTTTTGACGCTGCGGAGGGTGTTTCTCCTCCTTGACACGCAGCAAGTAATGGAATGGTCACGACACTTAATAGCCCCATTAAAATTTTTTTGTTCATTGTGCTCAACTTCCTTTCCTCGAGAGAAATATGAGATTTTTCTCCAGTGGTTCTAATCTAACGAATCTTTTTTTATTTGTCGATTAAAACGCTTTCTCTGTTTTTCTATTTTAAAAAGAGAGAAACCAAAAGAAGTCGAAACTTTTTTTGGTTTCCATTCGTATGTTTTGTTCTTAAAAGGTAAATTCAGGATTAAAAGTTCCTTGGTATGGTTCATGTTCCACATAGACTTGGATATCGTTTCCTTCGTTATCTTTACCCATTCGTGTGTACGTAAAACGATTATCATTCAATTCTGTTAACTCTAAGACAGCGCCATAGCGATTGGTTCCAATCGAAACATGGGCACGGAATTTATTTTGATTTCCTACTTTAAAGTAGCCATAGTCGCCACGAGTTTCACCAGTTTGTAAATTAAAAAATTCATATTTGCTGCTATCTTGGTCAAATTTCGCTAAGCTGATAAAGTTTTGGTTGGCCGAAGTTACGTCATTGCCATCTTTATCCACTACTTTTGTGCCATTCCAAAGAAGTTGCGGTGTCCCATCAAAGGAAGTTTTACCAATAATTTCATCCCCTTGTCGATTTACATCAATCTGGCCTGTTTGTTCTGTCATGGCACGGCGTCCATTCGTGAATTCTAGTGTTCTGGGACGATTATTGGGGTATGGCTGCGGACGACCATAAACTGGACCTGAGGTTGCTTTGTTTTCTACGAAAACTTCAATATCATTTCCGTTTTTATCTTTACCCATCTGTCTATACGTAAAAGTATCTTGGTATAAAGTTCTAAGTGGGTATACACCTTGATAATTTTTCGTTTCCGAGATAAGTACCAGACGAGAAACATCTGTAATACCAGCAGTCATAAAGAAGGTTCCTTCATCTCCTGTTGATTCTCCAGTCTCTTTATCAAAAAATTCATAGAAACTAGTGGTTGCATCAAATTTGATTGCATGTAATAGGTTTTGATTTTCATCTGTTAAGTCATTCCCGTTTCGATCATAAACGCGTGTTCCAGCCCAATCTTTTTCTGATAATCCTTCATCTTGTCTAATACCAACTGAACGTAAATACTCAGGTAAATCCCCTAAATTATTGGGATTGTCTACGCTTTGAGGAACGTATGCTTCTGCCGTCAAAGCCCCTCCTGCTCCACCAACTAATAACGCACTTAAAGCCAACAACGTAATTGTACCAACGATTTTTTTCTTCATAAACGACTACTCCCTTTCCTTTTGATAATTTAAGGATAGCAAGTAGTTATTAACTCCACCTGTCCATAATATGAACAAATTATTAAATAATAATCATTATAATTATCTTAATAATAATATTTAATTATAACTAATAACAATTTATTTATAGAGGAAGAGAAAACAAAAGAACGTTGGGGGACGTTCTTTTGTTAAATAAGAGAGAAGACAAGAGACTTTTAGAAAGTAAAGGCTGGATGATATGTGCCTTGGTAAGGTTCATGTTCCACGAACACTTGAATATCATTACCAGCATTATCTTTACCCATTCGAGTATACGTAAATCGATCATTGTTTAGTTCCGTTAATTCTAGCGCTGCACCGTAGCGATTCGTACCAATAGATACATGAGCCCGGATCTTGTTATTGTCCACCACTTGGAAGTACCCAAAGTCGCCGCGGGTTTCACCTGTTTGTAAATTGAAAAATTCATATTTACTTGTGTTTGGATCAAATTTCGCTAAACTAATGAAATTTTGATTGGCCGCTGTCACATCATTACCGTTTTTATCTACGACTTTTGTGCCATTCCACAAGGTTGTTCCTAAAATTTTATCCCCTGATTTATTTGTCACAATTTTGCCAGTTTGATTGGTTAATGCTTCACGTCCATTTGTAAAAGCTAATTTTTTCCCATGATAAGGGATGTGTTCCACGTAAACTTCAACATCATTCCCCAGTTTATCTTTCCCTAAACGCTTGTAAGTAAATTTGTCTTTACTCACTTCGGTTAAATCCACTACGGCTTGATAATTTTGTGTCCGCGAAATTAAAATTCGTTTTGTGCCATCACCTGTCACAAAAAATGTTCCTTCGTCACCACGGGTTTCCCCAGTATTTTTGTCGAAAAACTCGTAAAAACCGGTTTCACCATCATATTTTGCTAAACCAATAAAATTAGCATTTTCTGCCGTTAAATCATTACCAGCAGCATCATAAACACGGGTTCCTTGCCAGTCCGTGCCAGATAAAATCTTAGTCGCCTTGTCGCCTCTTGTTTGGCCATTGTTTTGATGTTTGCCTAAATTTGCTGTAGCACTATTTGGATTGGCTGCATGACCTGCAAATGCTGGACTTGCATAACCTGCTATAAGTAACGTACTTAATGTTACTAAAGTAATCGAACTTAATACTTTCTTTTTCATAAAGCATCGCTCCTTTTCTTTGATAAACCTATCTTAACAAACGATTCTAAACTACCACTGTCAGAAAAATGAACAATTTATAAACGATTAAAAACAACTATAAACTATTTTTTTGTTAAAAATGAAGCGGTCAAAAGAATCCTTTACTTCCTTTTGGCCGCTTCATCCACTCGTGATTGACTAATTAGAACGTGAAGTCTGGCGTAAAGTCTCCTTCATATGGTTCATGTTCTACAAAGACTTTAATTTCTTTGCCATTGTTGTCTTTACCCATTCGTGTATACGTAAAACGTTTATCATTTAATTCTGTTAATTCTAATGCAGCTCCATATTTATTGTCACCAATTGAAACGTGAGCACGGATTTTGTTATTATCAATTACTTGGAAGTAACCAAAATCTCCACGTGTTTTACCCGTTTCTAAATCAAAGAATTCATATTTACTTGTTTTATTATCAAATTTCGCTAAACTAATAAACATTTTATTTGCTTCAGTAACATCGTTACCGTCTTCATCTAAAACTTTCGTGCCATTCCATAATGTAGCCCCTAAAATGTCATCCCCAGGTTCACTGGTAACAATCTTGCCAGTTTCTGTTTCTAAATCTTTACGGCCATTCGTAAAGGTTAATTTCTCGTCAGAATAAGGGATATGTTCTACAAAGACTTCTACATCTTTCCCGTCTTTATCTTTACCCATTCGCTTATAGGTAAATTTATCTTTCGTTACTTCCGTTAAATCAACCACCGCTTGATAGTTTTGTGTATCCGAAATTAAGATACGCTTTTCGCCATCGTCTGTCACAAAGAATGTGCCTTCATCGCCACGGGTTTCACCTGTTTCTTTGTCGAAAAATTCATAAAAACCTGTTTCACCATCATATTTTGCTAAACCAATAAAATTAGCATTTTCTGCTGTTAAATCATTATTATTTTTGTCGTAAACTTTTGTGCCTTGCCAATCAGTACTGGATAAAATTTCTGTTAATTCTTGTCCTTTTGATTGCTCTTTAGCTGCTTCTGCTGAACTAGAGACTGCAGTGCTTGAGCTAGCTGCACTTGATTTATCTGTTGCAGAGTTGGCTCCGCCAGCACAGCCTGCAATCAACAACGTACTAAAGGTTAATAAGGTAAGCGCACTAAAAACTTTTTTCTTTTTCATGGTTGGTAATCCCCTTTTTCTTTTTGATATATTTAGAATAGCAAAGCCTTATAAACTCCTACTTGCCGAAAAATGAACAAATTATAAACAAATGAAAAAAAGTTAATAACAATACTAGCTTTTTTTTGTTCACTTGTAATACACTATAAGTAAGAAATAGATTAAAACCACTAGGAGGGACGCTTTTGACCATTAAACGCCGCTTTTTTATTTCTTATATTAGTGCCATCATTATTACTTTAGCCTCTGTTTTAGCTGTTTTATCCTTAGCTTCTTACATCACGTTAGGGACTGTTCCCAGTTTGCCCCAAGCTTACCGAATGATGAATAAGCAACGACCATTGACCGCTAACGAAGAAGAAAGTTATTTGGCCTTAGATCAATTGTTAAAAAAGTCACCGAAATTACTAGATACGCCTTTAAGTAAAGAATTAAAGGAAACGATTCAAACAATTGAGGCAAAAGGATTAAGTGTGATTATTCGAAAGAATGCACGGTTTCCTTACTATTCGGATAATTTAGTAGAAAAATCTTTGTCTGTACATATTCCAAACTACGAAATGAATAATATTATGCCAACTGGCACACTGGATAATGCAGGGCGTCTATATCATTATGTCAAATCCGATTTTCATTATTTAGATGGTTCTAACGGGAGCTTTATTGTCTTGAAACGCGAAAGCAGCCTTTTTGAATTCTTCACACGCTGGATTATCTGGATGATTTTGTTAATTATCCTTGTAGCAATTGCGGCAGCTTGGCTCATTAATAAGCGCTTAACCAAAACCACTATCGAGCCATTAGAAGCATTAGAAAAAGCGACTAAAACATTGGGTAAGGATGCCCAAAAAGAAAATCCATTTACGCCAACTAGCCACCAAACCGTCTCAACGGAAGTCAAACAGCTCCAACTTAGTTTTGAACAAATGTGGCAAGATTTAGAAGAAGCCAATGCGGAACGCGAAAAATATGAAGCTAATCGGAAAGAATTAATTGCAAATATTTCTCATGACTTAAAAACACCAATTACTTCTATTATTGGTTACGTTGAAGGTTTAATGGATGGCGTTGCCAATACTGAAGAAAAAAAACAGCGCTATTTAACGGTCATTCATGAAAAAAGTTTAGGCCTCAATGATTTAATTGAAGAATTATTTTTGTATTCTAAATTAGACCTAGATCGTGCTGTCTTTACAATGGAAAAGACCAATTTCACTCGTTTTATTGCACATATTCTTGAAGAATACCGTTTAGAACAAGAACTAGTAATCACTTCTGTACTTCCCACCGAAGCTTTATACGTTCAAATGGATCCCACGCAGATGAATCGCGTGATTACCAATCTAATTCAAAATAGCATTAAATTTGCGGATCCCACTAAAGAACAACTAGCCTTTACGATTTCTTTAACGCATAATCAAACAGACTTAGTTTTAACCATTACAGATAACGGCATTGGTATCGATAAAAAAGAATTACCTTATTTATTCGAACGCTTCTATCGTGTAGACAAATCTCGAACCCCAACAGTTAAAGGAAGCGGCTTGGGATTAAGTATTGTCAAACAAATTATTGACTATCATCAGGGAACAATCACTGTCACAAGTAAAAAAGGAGACGGCACCAACGTGATAATTACGCTGCCGTTGTTGGAGGATGAAAAATGAAACCACATGTATTAATTATTGAAGATGATCCAAGCATTGCTGATTTGCAAAAAGATTATTTAGAAATTAACGATATGACTGTCACAATTGAACATGATGGAAAAAAAGGATTGGAAGCAGCTTTAAATGAGCCCTTTGATTTAATTATTTTAGATGTGATGCTGCCAACTATGGATGGTTTTGAAATCTGTCGTGCCATTCGGAAAAAAAAGCAAACGCCGATCATGATTGTTTCGGCTAAAAAAGAAGATATTGATAAAATTCGTGGGCTTGGCTTAGGTGCGGATGATTATATAATCAAGCCGTTTAGTCCCAATGAATTAGTCGCTCGAGCAAAAGCCCATATGAACCGTTATCAATTGTTAAGCAACGCAGAACAACCACCACAATTACTAAAAATCAATGAAATCGCTGTCGACACTGCCGCACACAAAGTGTTTGTTTTAGAAAATGAAGTTATTTTTACTAGTAAAGAATACAAATTGCTGGTTTTCTTGATGGAACATCCTAACCGTGTGTGGAATAAAGAAGAACTTTTTGAAAGTGTCTGGGGGTTTGATGCCTTAGATACTGAGGTTTCGACTGTCGTTGTTCACATTAAACGGATTCGGGAAAAATTAAAAAAAGCCAATCTTTCTGACTCTCCAATTGAAACACTCTGGGGAAGTGGCTACCGCTTCAATCGATAAAGAGAGCAAAAATAAGTTGGAGCCTATTTCTAGGCTCCAACTTATTTTTTATTAATTTACACGAGAAAATTTTTGATAAAGTTGGTTGAAAACAATCATAAATTGTTCAATTTCTGCCATTGTATTGCTTTCATCTAAACTAATGCGCACAGCGGAAGTCGCTAATTCCCCTGGCACATGCATGGCATACAAGGTGCTGCTAGCCATTTTTTTTCGGCTAGAACAAGCACTCGTGGTCGAAATATAAATCTGTTTTTCTTCCAATGCATGGACCAGCACTTCGCCACGAATCCCTTTCAAAGCAAAACATAAAATGTGTGGCGCAAAATGTTCATTATCTTGTGAAAAAACAGTCACATTTTGAAATTCTTCTAGCGCCTTTAATAAATAACTCCGTAATGTCGCCACATGTTGCGGCCGTTGTTGTTCGTTCTCTAAATGCAAACGCAACGCTTTGGCCATTGCCACAATTGCTGGTACGTTTTCTGTCCCACTGCGTTGGTTGTTTTCTTGCCCGCCTCCTGTTAAAAGCGGCGCTAAACGTTTTCCTTGTTTCCAATACATAAAACCAATGCCTCGTGGTCCATGAAATTTATGTGCAGAAAACGTTGCAAAATCCACCCGATCCGTTAACCACTCTGAGTAATTAACTTTCCCAATTGCTTGAACCGCGTCTACATGAAAATGAATTTTAGGAAACTCCGCTAAAACCTCGCTGATTTCTTTAATTGGTTGAATCGTTCCCACTTCATTGTTGACTGCCATAACAGAAACCAAAATCGTTTCTTTTCTAATTAATTTCTGTAATTCCTCGACTTTCACACGACCTTCTTTATCCACTGGCGCATAAGAAAGTTCAAAACCTAGTTCGACTAATTGTTCCGCTGTTTCTGTAACTGCTGGATGTTCCACTGCAGAAATAATAATATGATTACCAAATTCTCGTTTTTCGATTGCCGTTCCTTTTAAAACCCAGTTATCTCCTTCAGTTCCGCCACTTGTAAAATAGATTTCATTTGCTGAAACATTGATTAGCTCCGCAATCTGCTTCCGTGCTTGTTGTAAGAGCCGATTCGCTTGGCTGCCTAAGTCATGTAGGCTAGACGGATTGCCAATAATCCGCTGACTGGTTTTTACATATGTATCTAAAGCCTGGGGGTAAATCGGTGTAGTTGCACTATTATCAAAATAAATCATTTGTCACCCTTCTTTTTTAAAATTCTTTCCCATTATATACTTTCTAAAGTATCACTTCAAGTCACCACCACGCCATAAAAAACAGAGGCTTGTCTGTCGACAAACCTCTGTTTAGTGATTGTTTAATTAAATTGCTGTTAAATTAGGGTTATTGATATTTTTAAAATAAAAATCTTCGATTCGTTTGAACGCCCCTGGCTCAACAGCTTCCAATGCCGTTCCAATTTCATCTAATGCATCTTGATAACGGAATTCTGTCGAGAATAAATACATGCTTTTATCTAAAGCCGCTCGGATGTTCTCGTGAGTATGACGATAGCGGTTTGCATATTGCATCATTTGTTCTGTCAGAGCTGCTGCATTGACTAAATCTTTTGTTTTCTTATCTAATAACTCTAAATCATCTTCGCATAAGTCACACAAACGATTGATTTCATCCATGTTAATGCGCATTTTATTTAAGGCTCGGCTTAAATCTTCAATTCGATCCGTTGCCACATAGAAAAATTCTAAGTAATCAGCAGACAAACCTGGTAATCGTTGCTTTTCAACATATCGTTTGATACTCCGTAAACGGAATTCGTATTCGTCGACTTTTTCTTGGGCGACCTTTTCGCCTTTTCTTAGTTCTTTCAATGAAGCATCAATTTCTAATTGTTGATTTTCAATATCATCTAAAATCTTATAGCATTCTTTATAGAACGCTTGAATTTCAGAGTAAGGAACGGTATGTTCTTTCATTCGAGGTTCCAAGTCTTTTTGACGGCGGATAATTTCTTCAATTTCCGTTTGGAAGCCACGACTACGTCCTAGCTCGTTGTTGTTTAAGGTGTAGCTTTGTGATACATGGTCCAATTCAATCATTAATTGACGGTTATTTTTTAAGGAATGAGAAATATAATCGTCAATAATTTTTTGATTGGTCACGACATATTTCTTCGCTTCAATTTCACGTTCCATCACTTCATATAATGCATCAATCGCCGTTGCTGTGTCGCGATTTGCGACCTCTACTGCAGCAATCTCTGTTTTCTCTAAATCAGCCATTGAATTCTCGACACGTTTTTTCGCATGTTGAATTTCTTCAGCAAAGTTTTGTTCAGGGAACACATAATCGTCAGCTAATAATTGGTTGTAGCCTTCTTCGATTTCTTTTAATTGATCTGGGAAAGTTTCATTTAATTCTTCATACATTGGTGGAATCCGTTTCATTAAGTCTTCCAATTCATACGTATGACGTTCTGCATCTTCTAGGACTTCTCGAGCCTCGATTGGGTCCCCCGATGTATTTAGTGTGACAAATTGTGTGAATTCAATTTCGACGTTTCTTAATTGTTTTTGGATTTCGGAGTAAGCTGGACCAAAGCTAGCTTTATCATCTTTTAGTGATTTACTTAATTCTTCATAGACATCCAAAGCTTTTTGAACTTCTAATGAATTGCGCTCTTCACTTTCACGTAATTCTTTCAAGCCATTACGAATGACTTCCACTTCGGCTTCCATTTCGGTCATCGTTTCATTCGCTTCCACGACTGCTTTCTTCGCTTTCATGAAACGGAAAATTTCATTTTGATTTTCGACTTCATAAATTTGACTCTCTAGTTCGGCGAAAGAACGCGTCGATAGTTCTACCCAACGTTGATTCCATTCACGGAAACTATTTTGACTCTGTCCAACTAGATGCATTTTTTTAATGTCATCGATTTCTTCAAAGACTGGCAAGTCAAACAGGGCTTCTTTACGAACTTCTAATTCATCTAATTGTTCTTGATTTTTTTTGCGCATAAAATAACCAATTAAGTATAGCACCGCAGCAATAATAACGATTACTAGTACTAAAATGATAATCCAATTATTCTTCATTTTGGCTCCTCCGATAATTTTTCTATAATAAAAGAAAGGTTGTTTGTTCTCTTCACACGGTTATCTATTGTTCCTGACCCTTGAAAAAGGGCATTCTTGCAGAAATACCTATAGAAAATTATAGCACAAACTGTATATTCATTCACTAGTTATAACAAACTTTTTTAAGAAAACCCGCGATCTTCTTACGAAGGGGTTGATTCACTGCTTTCATCGATCCGATTTTCACTAATTTTTTTACAAATATCACTTAGTTGTGTTAAGATGGCATCCGCTTGACTTTGATCCATCCCAAAGTGTTCATCGCGCATAGCCCAAACTTCTAGCCCAGCTTCTTTGGCAGAGGCAATGCCTTTTTCTGAATCTTCAATGGCTATACATTCCTGTGGCGCAACAGCTAATTCTTGTAACGTGTGCAGATAAATATCCGGCGCCGGTTTACTTTCTTCGAAATCTTCCCCACTCACGACCGCATCAAAATAACTACTTAATTGCCCCACTGTCAAAACCTCTTCAATTGCGTCTTTTGTGGAAGAAGAAGCTAATCCGATTTTATAGCCTTGTCTTTTTAAAAATTGTAAAACACGTTTCGCGTTTTCATCAAGCACAGCTAAATAATCTATCGGATGCGCTTTTTTATAGGCTATGTATTGTTCATTTAAAAAAGCAATATCTAGCTCTTTTTTGTTGACTTGTTCAATCTTTTGCCATAATGAACGCATATCCGCACCGACTAATTCCGGCAAGGTTAGGCCCTCAATGGTCAAATCAAATTCCGCTAAAAATGCTTTACGTCGCTCATAATAATAAGCTTCGCTATCTACTAGGACACCGTCCATATCAAAAATAATGGCAGTTTTGGATTCTGTCATACTATTTAACTCCTTCGTTACGACTCATATCTTTACAGTTTAACAAAATTTTAAGGAAAAATGAAGAACAAATATTTTCATGATTTCCTAACTTTCTGAAAATAAGTGGTTGCTTTTCTAAATGTTTTTCGGTATCCTTTTACTAATCTACAAATGAGAAAATAATTAAAAACAGGAGTGATAAACGTGAACGTAGTTAAATTCGGCGGTAGCTCGCTAGCATCAGCACCACAGTTACAGAAAGTCTTACAAATCGTCAAGGAAGAGCCGCGCCGAACGTTTGTCGTTGTATCCGCTCCTGGAAAGCGAACCCCGCAAGATATTAAAGTGACTGATTTATTGATTCAATACTATCAGCGCTACTTAAATAATGAGGAAATTGAATCGACAATCTCTGCCATCATTCGTCGTTATGAAGATCTTTTCGATGAATTACACTTGGATAAAGCAGTTTTAGCTGATATTGCTATTTCGATTCGCCAATTAGCCACTTTACCAAAAGAAAACAATGCTTTTTTATTTGACTATTTTTTAGCTAGTGGCGAGGACAATAATGCAAAAGTTGTTGCCAGTTTTTTCAAGCAAAATGGCTTAGATGCTCGCTACATTAGTCCAAAAGAATTGGGTCTCCTGGTGACACCTGAACCAGGCAATGCTCGCATTTTACCAAAAGCTTTAGAGAAAATTAGTGTCTATCGTGAGACTCAACAAATCTTGGTTATTCCAGGTTTCTTTGGTTATACAGAAGCCGGCGAAATTTGTACTTTTTCTCGTGGCGGTTCCGATATCACAGGGTCCATTGTTGCCGCAGGTGTTCAAGCAGATTTGTATGAAAACTTTACCGATGTGGACGGAATTTATGTCGCCCATCCTGGAATTATTGAACAGCCTCAAACGATTCAAGAATTGACCTATAGAGAAATGCGGGAGTTAGCTTATGCAGGATTTGCCGTCCTCCACGACGAAGCCTTAATGCCTGCCTATCGCGCAAATATTCCAGTCGTTATCAAAAATACCAACAACCCACATCATCCTGGCACCCTAATTACCACCTCTCGCAAAGTGAAGCATGCCCCTGTTGTAGGAATTGCTAGTGATCAAGGGTTCGCAAGTATTTACATTAGTAAGTATTTAATGAATAGAGAGTTAGGTTTTGGGCGACGGCTTTTAGAAGTACTAGAAAAATTAGCCTTAAGCTATGAGCATATGCCCTCAGGAATTGATGACATCACGATTGTTTTAAGAGAAGACCAGTTAACAACTGAAATTGAAAATCGACTGATGGCCCAACTCCAAGAAGTTTTAGCGCCTGATGAGTTACGCATCACGCATCACCTTTCCATGATTATGATTGTCGGGGAAGGCATGCGCCAACGAATTGGGGTTAC
Organism: Enterococcus sp. DIV0712; assembly: GCF_050554855.1. NCBI lineage: Bacteria > Bacillati > Bacillota > Bacilli > Lactobacillales > Enterococcaceae > Enterococcus > Enterococcus sp. DIV0712. Next base: position 258,025 of record NZ_CP187333.1, on the reverse strand, counting down.
TGCTGAAAGTACAATGGCGTTAGCCAAAGAAAAAATCAACTTAGAAATGATTAACCAAGGATCTTCGGAAGTAAGTATTATGTTTGGTATCAAAAAAGAACAAGAAGAAAAAGCCATCAAAGCCTTATATCGGACGTTCTTCCATGATTAATGAAAAAGACGAATGAGTTTTCTCATTCGTCTTTTTCATTGGTCTCAGTAATTTTCAATTGGCGTTGAATTTCCGCTTTAATTTTAGCTTCTGGCGCAAAATCTTGTTCCCAATTTTCAGGTTTTAATACTTTATTTGTTTCTGGATCATAATGTGGCTGCCCATCTGGAAATAATTTCCCCATATTGGCTTGATGAACGATTTCAATAATTTTTGTTGGATTGACGCCCATTAAGCAAAACGAACCATAAGTAAAATACAATAAATCAACTAGTGCATCCACTTCCTCCACTAAAGGATCAGATACTGGTTTGCCTTTCGCCAAGACTTTCTGCTCTGCTTTATCGACAGATTTTTTTAATCCGTTGACCAATTGTTGAAAAAGTACTTGGTCATTATCAGCAGCACTATATAAAAATTCTACAAGTTCTTCAACTTTAAACTCTGCTCGTCGGCTGGCTAACTCTGGCGAAAAAGCAGTTGGTTGCTCTGGTTGTTGTGGATTAAAAACCTCGTGGAAGGCACAAGCCATTTCATAAGGGGATTGCTTTTCAGACATTCAGCTACCTTCTTTCTCAAAATAAATCTAATTGTTTTGGATTCAAATCATCGTAACTCAAATTCAAGACTTTTTGCATCTGTAGAGCGTTTTCTGCGGCATCGCCGCCAGAATTATTATTAAAAATTACGCCCACTTCTTTGGCTTCTTGCGACATTTTTAAAACAGCTTCGCTTAAATCAGCGATTTCCTGCGTATTATAATGATAAAGGGTTCTTTTTTTACGCCACTCTGCATCATTGGCTAACCAGCCAGCCGCATTACGTCCGTGAAACCGGAAGAGCACGAGATTAGGATTCGTTACATAAGGATAAAAGGGCACTGGATTCGTAGGAATCTGCGGTTCATCTACAATCACAAGTGAAAATTGATTTTCTTTCATAAATTGCAACATTTGTTTTACAAAGTTTGGTTGATACCATGAATTATTTCGTAATTCAATGGCGATGGGTAGGTCTTTAAACCAGTGACGAATTTTTTGCAAGTAAGCGACATTTTCTTTCGTACAACCAAATGTTCCTGAAAATTGTACCAGAAAGGCAAATAATTTTTTACTTTCAATTAATGGGGCCATACTTTCTAAAAAGGCGGTGATCATTTCTTCTTCACTTGCATAATAGGTCTGCCACTCACCTTGACAACTGATTCCACTATAAACTTTCATGACAAAGCGAAAGTTTTCGGGAACTGCTTTGACCCATTCAGCTACTCGTTCTTTGGGAGGAATCCCGTAATACGCCGTGTCCATTTCAACTAGCGGTAAATGACTGGCATATTCATAAAGCGTGGACCGTTTTTTTCCAGTTAAATAGTCGTGTTCACTAAAAGATGTTAATCCTAAGCGAATCATGTCCTTCCTCCTCTGCGTAACTTTTTATTTTTCTAAACCGTCATCTCAACTTAGTTGGTCCAATCGATATTCGCTTCACAATAGGTTTGACCATCAATCCGAATCTCATGGCGTGTTTTCAACTGATTTTCTTGTTCGACAATTTCGTAATGACTTTCGACTTCTTGGCCATATTCTACTTCTTTATCAAATTTCACAAGAATTTTTTTCGGTTGATGCGTTGTTAAAAAGTCATACCCTAACACATCCAATAACCAATTAAAGTAAATCGCATTATTAACGTGTTGATTGCCATCAATATCAAAAAAACGCACACGATAAGGTAAAAAGTTCCCCTCTGTGACTTTTTCAATTTTTTCATGGCGATAAATTTTAGTGATTTTTTCAGAATCAAAAGGTGCAATAATTTCTGGTAATACACTACTGATTTTCCGATTTTTTTGATCCATTAAGACAAAGGTTGATTTCACAAAGACACATTTATTGCCTTCTTCATCATGAACCCAAAAGTTACGATAACAAAAATATTTGTTATAACTCATAGCTTGCGTTGTAATTGCTACTTTTTCACCAACTTTTGGTAAGCGGTGAATCTCTATTTCATAATTGGTGATGACCCAGCCTAGACCAAATTGAGCGACATAAGCCGCATCTCTTCCTAGTAATTCTGTTTGTTCTTCTGATACTTTAATGACAACCGCTAACAAAGCCGGTATCTTCATTGCACCAGTAAAATCGCCGTCATAGTAGGCAACTTCATAAGAGGATGTATGTTTTTTTCCCACGAAATAATCTCCTTTTTCCAATGGCTACTTTCGTGTCATTGTTTCTTCTTAAAAGTATACCACGTGATTTCTTCAATTGCGATTCCGAATGAAAAATTAACAAAACTTTGAAAAACACTATTATTTATATTATTTAAAAACATTCTTAATATTACTTAAAAAATATTGTTTTATTTTTAAAAATAACATTTCTTATTATTTGTATCCGAAAGATTATTATGTTATATTCCTATCTGTAAGCGCATACAAAATAATTTTTTAGGAGGTTTTTTTCGTGAAAAAGAGTTTATTAACAATCGTCCTGGCTTTTAGTTTTGTTTTAGGTGGCGCTGCATTGGCCCCTACTGTTTCGGAGGCTCATGGTTACGTAGCAAGTCCTGGAAGTCGTGCTTTCTTTGGTAGTTCTGCTGGTGGTAACTTAAATACAAATGTTGGTCGTGCACAATGGGAACCTCAAAGTATCGAAGCGCCCAAAAATACGTTTATTACTGGTAAATTAGCCAGTGCAGGTGTCTCAGGTTTTGAACCTTTGGATGAACAAACAGCTACTCGTTGGCACAAAACAAACATTACAACAGGTCCCCTTGACATCACTTGGAACTTAACTGCCCAACATAGAACTGCTTCTTGGGATTACTATATTACTAAAAATGGCTGGAATCCCAATCAACCATTAGACATTAAAAACTTCGACAAAATTGCTTCAATTGACGGTAAACAAGAAGTTCCTAATAAAGTTGTTAAACAAACAATTAATATTCCGACAGACCGCAAAGGTTATCATGTCATTTACGCTGTCTGGGGCATTGGTGATACGGTGAACGCCTTTTACCAAGCGATTGATGTGAACATTCAGTAAAAATACTCACATCTTAAACTAAATTAAAGGAGTTCTCAAAAAATGAAGCTAAAAAAAATAATTCCTGCTTTTCTCCTTCTTTCAACCGTTGCAGTTGGCTTGTGGTTAACGCCTACTCAAGCTTCTGCAGATGCTGCGGATACGATGGTAGATATCTCTGGCAAAAAAGTGTTGGTTGGATATTGGCATAACTGGGCCTCAAAAGGACGCGATGGTTACAAACAAGGAACATCAGCATCACTAAACCTTTCAGAAGTAAATCAAGCCTACAATGTCGTACCGGTTTCCTTCATGAAAAGCGATGGCACGACACGGATTCCTACGTTCAAGCCTTATAACCAAACGGACACTGCCTTCCGACAAGAAGTCGCACAATTAAATAGTCAAGGTCGCGCAGTTTTATTGGCACTTGGTGGAGCAGATGCACATATTCAATTAGTCAAAGGCGATGAACAAGCCTTTGCGAATGAAATCATTCGTCAAGTGGAAACATACGGCTTTGATGGTTTAGACATCGACTTAGAGCAATTGGCGATTACTGCTGGCGACAACCAAACCGTCATCCCTGCTACGTTGAAAATAGTCAAAGACCATTATCGAGCACAAGGAAAAAATTTCATCATTACGATGGCACCAGAATTCCCTTATTTAAAACCTGGTGCCGCTTATGAAACATACATTACTTCCCTAAATGGTTATTATGATTACATTGCCCCACAATTATATAACCAAGGCGGCGACGGTGTCTGGGTTGATGAAATTATGACTTGGGTTGCTCAAAGCAACGATGCTCTAAAATACGAGTTCCTCTATTATATGTCTGATTCATTAATCCATGGCACGCGCGGCTATCTACAGATACCAAACGATAAATTAGTCCTTGGTTTACCAGCAAATCGGGATGCTGCTGGTAGCGGCTATGTCGTTGAGGCTACCCCTGTAGCCAAAACTTTTGATCAGTTAGCAAAAGACGGTAATCCTATCCGTGGCTTAATGACTTGGTCTGCAAATTGGGACGTTGGTCAAGATGTCAACGGCAAGTCCTACAACAATGAATTTGCGACACGTTATAGTAACCTTGTAAAATAAAAGCTATTTTGAGACAGAACACCGCACTTGGTTCTGTCTCTTTTTAAATTTTACTCACCGATCTTTCAATAATCCAAACAATGTTCTCTCGCTTTCTAACCAATTAATTTTAAACCAATCACAGAAACAATGATTAAAAAAATAAAAAATATCCGGCGTAGGTCTTTTGATTCACCTAAGAGCATTCCTAAAATAGCGCCTCCTGCTGTACCAATTCCTGTCCAAACCGCATAAGAAACGCCCATCGGTAATTGTCTCATCCCTAAATATAAGAATAAGAAACTACCACTAAACGCTAGAATTAAAATTAACAATGAACGTAAGTCTTTTTTTGTTGTAAATAGTTTAATTGAACCTACGCCAAAAATTTCAAAACAGCCTGCAATAACTAAGTATAACCAACTCATCTTGTTTCCTCCTCTTTATTTCCAGTTACCATTTTTAAGCCAATTACACCTATTAATAACAGCAACAGAAAAAGAACTTTTCCTATGCCCAATGGTGTGTGGAATAAAAAATGATCTGTCACAATAGTTCCAGCACTACCTAAGCCGACAAATACAGCATAGGCTGTGCCGACTGGCAATTCCTCTCCTGCTTTAATCAGCGCATAGAAACTGATAAAGATTGCGATTACTGTCCCTAAAATCTCCCACCATGTTGTGCTATGCTTCATGCCAATGACCCAAATCACTTCACAAAAAGCGCCAAAAATAACTTTTAACCAAGCTTTACTCATCTTGTTTTCCTTCCCTTCCAAACAAAAAAAGTGCCAACAAACAGTTCAGCTATGGCCTAAGAACTGTTCATTAACACTTTAGTCGCAAGCATCCGGCGATGTTTACGAAAGTTTATGTATTAAAATATCTCAGGTCATTATATTCTTATTTTTTTTAAAAATCAACTAAAAAACAATAGTTCGAATTCGAGACATTTCTTTTGCATTTTTAGGACTAATCATTTAAACTTACTTTTAGTAAGTTAGTTAATTAAAAAATTATTTTTCTTTTAGGAGGATTTTTATTATGAATACACAAATTTTAGGTTTACACCACGTCACTGCCATGACTTCAAGTGCTGAAAAAATTTATCACTTTTTCACCGATATTTTAGGTCTACGTTTAATTAAAAAGACTGTTAACCAAGACGATATTGAAACATATCATTTATTTTTTGCTGATGATGCCGGCTCTCCCGGAACAGATATGACTTTCTTTGACTTCCCAGGCTTACCTAAAGGAACCAAAGGAACCAATACAATTTCTCGTACTTCCTTCCGTGTAAAAGATGATGCTGCTTTGGATTACTGGGTATCACGCTTTAATGAATATGCAATTGATCATGGAGAAATTCAAGAACGTTTTGGTAAAAAGTATTTAGAATTTGAAGACTTTGACAATCAACGTTACCAACTTATTTCTGATGAAAAGAACCAAGGTGTTGCAGCCGGCACGCCTTGGAAAAAATCTAACGTCCCTAGTGAACATGCTTTAATCGGCTTAGGTCCAGCCTTTGTAACTGTCGAAAATTACGAACATCTGCAACTAGTTTTAACTGAAGTTTTAGGGTTCAAATTGATTGATGCTGAAGGTAGTTTCCATTTATTTGAAGTTGGCGAAGGTGGGAATGGTGCCAGCATCATCGTAGAGCATCGGGAAGATTTGCCAGCGGCTCAAGAAGGCTACGGCAATGTCCATCACTTAGCCTTGCGCGTTGCCGATGAGGAAGCACTACGTTTCTGGATTGAAAAAATTAATCGTTTGGAATTTCCTAATTCTGGCTTTGTGGAACGTTTTTACTTTAAATCTGAATATTTCTTGGCAGCAACACATGTTTTATTTGAACTGGCAACCGATGGTCCTGGATTTTTAGAGGATGAAACCTATGAACACGCTGGCGAAAAATTATCATTACCGCCATTTTTAGAACCAAAACGGGCAGGGATTGAAGAATTTGTGCGTCCTTTCGATACTTCAGATGCGAATGTTCAACGAAATTAGTATTTTTTCTAGGAGGTTCCTATGATTCATTACAATAGTAACGAGTTATCTGCAAAAACAGCGTATAAATTTTTATCAGGAAGTATTATTCCTCGGCCAATCGCTTGGGTTACAACACAAGATACAGCTACAGGTGTCGTCAACGCTGCTCCCTTTAGTTTCTTTAATGCGGCGGCAGCTGAAATTCCTTTAGCAACGTTGTCCATTTTACGACCAGACAAAGCGCCTAAAGATACGGCACGAAATATCTTGGCTACTAAAGAACTTGTCATCCATTTCGTTAACGAAGACGTTCTTACTCAAATGAATCAGACTTCGGCACCTTTAGCAGCAGAGATCAGTGAAATTGACACATTCGGTATTGAAACCATTGCCAGCCAGACTGTTGCTGTTCCAGCAATCAAAGCCGCGCCGATTCGGATGGAAGCTCGCTTACATCAATATGTACCTATTGCTAACCATGAAGGTCAAATTATTACGGATTTATTCATTGTAGAAATTACCGATTTCTATTTTGATTCAGCCGTTTTCGATGAAGAACATCAGTACATTTTACCTGAAAAACTCCAACCGATTGCTCGTTTAGCAGGCAATGATTATACAACATTGGGCGAAATCCGTGAAGTTCGCCGCCCAACGTAAAAAGAAGGCCCCGCCATGACGGCGGGGCCTTCTTTTTCTGTTTTATGCTAATGCGCCCATTGGGTCCCAAGGTGCCAAAACAGTTGGCGCTTGTTCCCAAGCTTTTTTCTGTTCATCAGTTAATAAATCTTTGTGCACAACGATTTGATAAGTGTACTCGTCCATCCACGCATCGCTCATAACGAAGAAGCCATTTTCACCGACTTTTTCGCCCCAGCTATTTTCCACTTTCCATTTTGTTGTTTGACCATCAACGATATCAACACCTGTTAAAACCATGGCGTGTGTCATTAAGCTTTCACCAAAGTCTAAACGTTCTGCTTTAGTCATCGTAAAATCAATATCAAAAAGATCGTTCATATCGTAAACGTCTAATGCCATAATTCCTGTGTCACGTGTTGAAGATTGTCCGACATCACAACCAAACCAAACAGATTCGCCTTGTTCCAATTGTGCAGCAGCTAATTTTTTGAAAGCAGCCATTTCTACATTTAAATATTTAACTTCTTTGCCGCCGACAACATTCCCTAACATTTCAACAGTGTATGTTTTGTTGAAGGGTTTATCTTCTGTAGGAGCATTAATAATACTTACATAATCATGTAAATTAACGCCAACGTATTTTTCAAAGAATGTTTGCGGTGTTAGATTTTGATCCAAATGATAATTTTTTTCTTCGTCACGGTATTCAAAATCAAAGGTTTCTGGCGGTGTTCCTAAAGAGATTGCTAAGAAATTATAAATTTCTTGTAACATTGCTTCTTTGTTTTTTTGGACTTCTTCAGCAGAAGCGCCTTTTTCAATTAAACTACGTAAAATTGTTGCATCTTTGCGTAATTTTTTATTTAAATAGTTGTTTAAATCACGTGAATTGGAACTGTTGCTGCTTTCAGGCATTGCCGTTTTAGGCACTACGCCATATTTATCAAAAATTGAAACGATCATATCCCATTGCCCACCATCTTGTTGTGGTGTCGCTAATAAAAAGGCCACTTTACGACTAGTCAACGGTTGATCGGCTGTTGCAATAATATTTTCATAGAAATAGTTTGATTTTTCATATTTATCCCAGAAAAATGTATAGTTTTGTGATAATTCAAAATCTTTTAATTGAAACGCATTTAACATTCTATGTCTAAATGTATTTAATGCCGCAAACATCCAGCAGCGACCGCTTTGTTTTTGATTGGCCACTTTTCCAGTAGCTAAGTCGACTGAAAAGACGGGTACGTTATTCACGGCTCCTTGTACAGATTCACCTGAAGCGCTGATACCATTTTTTACTACACTACGTTGTAAGGCATTTTGTTTATTATTGTTCAAGAAATCTTGATGGAATTTCTCTGTTAATTTTGGTTCAATTGCTGTCATATTTTCATCGTCCTTTCATTTTACGTTCTTCTTCATTATATGCTTCTCTTTAAACAGAAACAACCATTTACTCTAAATTCCTTGCTTTCCAACTCTTTTTGTATTAGTATATATAATACAGATAGCACAAATAAGACAGGAGTGATTCAATGCTTTTAGAAATAGATGAACAAAGCGAACAGCCCATCTATCAGCAACTCATTGATCAAATCATTGTAGGCATTGCCAAAGGTGAACTGGTTCCCAATGAAAGTTTGCCTTCTATCCGACAATTGGCGGACGAAATCGGGGTCAATATGATGACTGTTTCAAAAGCTTATAATAAGTTAAAGCAATCAGGTTATATTGTGACTGACCGTCGTAACGGCACCAAAATTGCCGCAAAGTTACCTGCTACCGCTGTTTGGCAACAGCAATTGCATGAGCGTTTAGAACTTCTGTTGGCTGAAAGTTTTTTACATCAGCAATCCGAAGCAGAAATCCAAGCACTTATTCAGAAAATTTATCAAAATTTTGATTCGAAAGGGCGTGCACTATAATGGCGGTATTCTTTTATTTCATCCTAGTTTCTGTCGCTTTTTTTATGGCATTTACTATGGGGATTTATGCAAATCCTCACAAAAATATTATTTTGGAAAACACTTTACCAGAAGATAAACTACAAGATCCCAGCGTTCAAGCAATCCGAAAACGTTATAAAAAACGCTTGGTTCAACTAGCAGCCGTTTTTAGTGTTCTTAGTTTACCTTTGTTATTTATTCCTTATGATTCGATTTTATTGTTCCTTTTTCTGTTACTTTTATTTAGTTTTATTGGCAGTGGCTACTATCTGCAAATCGTTTATATTCGCAAAATGGCCGCTTTAAAAATGCAAAACGGCTGGTTGCTACCTAAGCGTCCTCTCTTAATCGATACGCAATTAGTTTTAAATAAAAACCAGAAACTTATTTCATTTTGGTGGTTTTTACCTGCAATTATTCTTACTTTTGCTGGGGGCTTTTATTCCTTGCAAACGGCGATTGGTTCCTGGATTATTTTCTTAATTACTGTTTTGATGTTAAGTTTGTTCATTGGCGGCTATTATTTTATTGCGCGCTTACCTGTCAAACCGCTAACTAGTGACTCAAAAATTAATCAGCAAATCAATGATTTATTTCGTCATCATTGGTCTGTTTTAATGGTTTTATCAGCCTTAGTTTTTGCACCGCTAACCATTTTACCAACTTTCACAATTGTAATTGATTATACGGTTGCGATGGCTCTTACTTTTTGTTATTTTATTCTTTTGTTTGTTTATGTAGGCTTTCTCTTCTACTACCTATTTTCAATGCGCAAAAAACAAGATCAATTCGTTTTACAGGCTGGCGATTATCGCTATGGGGATGATGATCAATATTGGCGGTATGGGATTTATATCAATCCAAAGGACCCCAAAATCATGGTTCCTGATCGCATTGGTATGAATTTATCCATTAACCTAGGACGGCCTGCTGGGAAAATTATTCTAGCCGCTACTGGTATTTTAACGATTGCGGTGCTGTTCTTTGCCACAGTGCCGATGTTTATAAATGATTTTTCTAGTCATGCCTTTCAAGCAACTATTGAAAATAAACAAATTGAGTTATCTGCCCCATTAGCAAAAACAAGGTCAATTCCTTTTAACCAAATCACTGCTGTTTCTTTGATTGATGACTTACCTCAAGAACGCATCCGCACAATGGGTGCTGCGACAGATAGTTACTTAACAGGAGAATTTAAAGTCGCTGGAAAACCTGCTTATTTACTAATTTATACAAAAAGTCATCCGATTCTGAAAATAGAAACGCGGAAGAAAGTTTATTATTATACTGCGCGTGAGGGTCAAGAAACAACTAAGATTTATCAGGAAATCAAAGCAAAACTTCCATAACAAAAAAACAGGGTCTACTCATGATGGTAGGCCCTGTTTTTTTGTTATTCGCTGACAACCTTGAATTTTGTATCTGCCAACGTGGTATTCAGTTCATCCTGGCTTACTTCACGATCTGCTGTCACAACGGCTGTTTGATCTGCCAAGTGAACCGCAACATTCGTTACGCCGTCAATTCCACTAAATTTTTCAGTGACCGCTTGAACACAGCCATCACATTTCATCCCATCAATTTTTACTGTTTTTTCCATTTCACTTCATCCTTTTCAATTTTATTTTTGACTTCCACTAGTTTTTTTCACCGTCGAAGGTTTAAATCCTTTTAAGCGTAAGGCGTTTAGTAAGACAGAGACTGAACTAAAACTCATAGCTGCTGCTGCAATCATCGGACTTAACAAAGGTCCACCAAATAAGTGTAACACACCCATAGCCACTGGAATACCTAATGTATTATAGGCAAATGCCCAGAAAAGATTTTCTTTGATGTTTTTGATGGTCGCTTTACTTAATTCAACTGCTGTAGGCACATCCATTAAATCACTACGCATTAGCACAATGTCGGCCGATTCCATTGCAACATCTGTGCCTGAACCAATAGCAATCCCCACATCCGCTTGGGCAAGTGCTGGTGCATCATTAATACCGTCACCCACCATCGCAACTTTTTTGCCTTCTGCTTGTAGTTTTTTCACTTCTAACGCTTTATCTTCTGGTAAAACTTCACTTAAGACACGATCGATACCTACTTGTTTTGCAATCGCCTCTGCAGTACGCTTGTTGTCTCCCGTAATCATCACGGCTTCGATCCCCATTTTATGCAAACGTGCAATGGCTGTTTGACTGCTATCCTTCACAGTATCTGCTACCGCAATGATACCCGCAAACGAACCATCTTTTGCCACAAACATTGGGGTCTTCCCTTCTTCTGCCAAACGATCCGCTTGTTGAACAAACGTTGATAGCTCGATTGCTTCTTCTTTCATTAATTTTATATTGCCCAAAAGTAGGACTCGTTCGTTGACTGTCACACAGATGCCGTGACCTGGAATCGCTGAAAAATCGCTTCCTTCTGCTAATGGCAATTGACGTTCTTTAGCCGCCCCCACAATTGCTTCACCTAGAGGATGTTCTGATCCTTGTTCTGCAGAAGCTGCTAATGTTAGTAACTCAGCTTCTGAAAGTGCTGAATCAGCAACTAAAATATCTGTAACCACCGGTTTGCCTTCTGTAATAGTTCCTGTTTTATCAAACACGATTGTTTGAATTTTGTGAGTGGTTTCTAAAGCATCCCCACTTTTAATTAAAACGCCATTTTCAGCGCCCTTACCTGTTCCCACCATAATCGCAGTCGGCGTTGCCAAGCCGAGCGCACAAGGACAAGCAATCACTAACACAGAAATGGTAATTGTCAAAGCGAAAATCCATGACTCTTGTCCTAAAAAGAACCAAGCCAAGCCAGAAAGAACAGCCAAACCAATAACGATTGGGACAAAAACACCCGAAATTTTATCAGCTAATTGTGCAATCGGCGCTTTTGAGCCTTGCGCATCTTCCACTAATTGAATGATTTGGGCAAGGGCCGTCTCTTTTCCCACTTTTGTCGCCTTGAATTGAAAGCTGCCATTTTTATTGATGCTAGCACCAATTACTGCATCACCGACTTTCTTTTCAACAGGCAAACTTTCGCCCGTTAACATGGCTTCATCCACAGAACTACTGCCTGAAACAATCACTCCATCAACAGGGATTTTATCTCCTGGGCGAACAATCACAATGTCATCCAACTGAACAGCATCAACTGGCACTTCAATTTCTGCGCCATCACGTAAAATATGAGCAGTTTTCGGCGCCAAACCCATTAATTTTTTTATCGCATCTGAGGTTTTCCCTTTTGAAACAGCTTCGAAATATTTTCCTAATGTAATTAAAGTTAAAATAACACCCGCTGATTCATAATAAAGAGCCATTGTAAAACTTGTATCTCCTAAAAATATCATGACTGTGCCATATAAACTATACACAAAAGCAGCACTGGTTCCTAAAGCTACCAAAGAAAACATATTCGGATGCCCTTTAAATAATGCTTTAAAACCAACTGTGAAAAATTCTCTGCCGACATATAGAACGGGTAACGTCAAAATCAATTGAACCATTGCAAAGGTCGTCGCATGTGTCATTGGATTCAAAAAATCCGGCAATGGTAAGCCTACCATATGTCCCATCGCAATATAAAGAAGGGGTACTGTAAACACCGCTGAGATCCAAAAACGTTGCCACATCTCAGCAATATGTTTTTGTTTCTTTTCACGATCTTGGTCCGCTGTTGCACCTGCAGCGACTTCTTCTGTCGCTTGATAACCTGCATCCGTAACTGCTTTGATAATTTCAGCACTCGTTACTTGATGGTCGTCATAACTAACCACCAGTTTTTCCGTGGCTAAATTAACAATCGCTTGTTGAACACCAGATAATTGGTTCACAGCTTTTTCAATCGTTTGGGCACAGGAAGCACAACTCATTCCTTCAATCGCAAACGTTCGTTGCTGGGCTGGGCTAATCGCCTTGTAGCCAGCATCTGACACAGCTTCCTTAATTTCTTCTTCTGTGACTTCCGTCTGATCATACGTGACACTTAATTTTTCCGTAGCTAAATTGACACTTGCCTTTGCCATCCCAGGTAACTTCGCCGTAGCCTTTTCAATCGTTTGGGCACAGGAAGCACAGCTCATCCCTTCAATATCAAACGTTTTACTTTCCATTTTTTTCACTCCTTTTTAAATTAAATGACATTGGCATTGACCAGGAATACAGTTACAAGGGACAGATTCAACCGCCGTCTTGCGCTTCTCTTTCAAGAGTTCCTCTAATCGATCCAAATCGTCATAACTCAACTGACTCTCTGTTAAAATTGTTTCTACCACGGAACCAACTTTACGGCTGCACACCTTGGCTAAAAGTTCGTCTGCCACCGTTTCAACGCTCCGACGTTCTTCTACTAGCGGATAATAAATATATTTATTGCCTGCTTTCTCCGTCCCAACTAACCCTTTATCTGTTAAACGACTTAGTAACGTCTTGACGGTCGTTGATTTCCATTCTTTTTTCTCATTTAAAAGTGTATGCACTTCACGACTCGTGGTTTTGCCTTGGGTCCAAATAACCCGCATGACTTCCCACTCTGCATCAGTAATTGTCGCTAATTTATCTTTTGCCATACTCGTTAAATTCCTCCTTCATCAATAAAAAAAGAGTTCAAGATTATCGACTACAAATGTAGTCGTTTATCTTGAACTCATCATATAGCTATTTTATTTTTTTGTCAACAACTTCTGCTCATCTTTTTTTATTGCAACGCAGATTCTTGTTTTTTAACAAAGTATTTCAATAAGAACGGTGCAACTAAGGTCGTTAAGATAATTACCACAATCATGCTCGTATAATACGCTTCTGAAAGTAATTTAGATTGGTAACCAATTTGCGCAATGATTAATGCCATTTCCCCACGCGAAACCATCCCAGCACCGACCATTAAAGAACTTGTATTGGAGAAACCAACCATTTTCGCTCCCCAGGCGCCGCCCAGTAATTTCGTTAAAATCGCCATAATCGTCATTACCAAAATAAAAGGTAAATCCTTTCCTAACGTGTTAAATGTCACTGATAAGCCAATGCTGGCAAAGAAGACGGGAATAAACACGGCATAGCCAATAGCTTCAATATTGAAATCAATTTCTGTTTTTGCATCCGTTTGTCCCACAGCAATCCCTGCAAAAAAGGCACCTACGACAGAACTTAAACCAACTAAATCAGCCAAATAAGCCATGCCCAAACAGATAATCAATGACATGATAATCACAGACGACCCAATGTTCATTTTTTGACTTAAACGTAGTAAATAGGGAGCGATAAAGCGGACCAAAAAGAAAATCCCAATAAAGAATAAGCCTTGTTCAATTAACTTAACAATAAAGCTGACTTCTGTATTGCCGCCTGTACTTGCACCAATCATGCCGACAGCAACACTTAAAATAATCACGACCACGATATCGTCAACGACGGAAGCCCCAAGAATCGTTGCACCTTCTTTACTACTTAAAACATTCAACTCTCTTAATACTTCTACTGAAATGCTGACCGACGTTGCTGCTAAAACTAACCCAAGGAAAAAAGCTTCTTTCCAAGAAAAAGCAAACAGCTGACCAATCAACATAGTAAAACCAACCGGTAAAACGATCCCCAAAATAGCGACCATGACACTAGGTTTCGCATATTTTTTCAATAATTCCAATTCACATTCCATTCCAGCAATAAACATCAGCATAATGACACCAATTTCTGAAAAGTCATGCACAAACACATCTTGATGCACAATATTTAACATCGCTGGACCTAACACAATCCCTACTAGCAATTGCCCAATTACCGCAGGAATTCCTACTCTTTTACAAGCAACACCTGCTAAAGTCGTTGTAATTAAAATCAAACATAAAATACCTAAAAATTCCATTCTATTTCCCTCTTTCTCTATTAACCAATCATCACTGATTCTTTTGGATATTGAACTTTCGACTGACTTTCCAAGCCTTTCTTAATTAATGACAATAACACCGTGTACACACCCACACGACCGACGAACATTAGAAAAATAATCACCAGTTTACCAAAAACAGTTAAATCTGGTGTTAACCCCATTGTTAAACCGACCGTTCCAAATGCAGAAATCACTTCAAAAACAATATACTCAATCCCGTTTTTTAAAGGTAATGTTTCTGTAAACGAGAGAATAACTGAAGCAGTTACACATAAAAAAGTTGCCAAGAAGAACAAAGTAAACGCTTGGAGCACTACTCGCTCAGGAATTGTGCGTTCATGGAATTCCACTCGCTGTTTCCCTTTAAAAATTGCACGAAATTGTAAAAATAGCACACCAAACGTAGTGGTTTTCAAGCCGCCAGCGGTTGATCCTGAAGTGCCACCAATAAACATCCATAAAATCGTGACAATCAGGCCTGGATTACTCATTTTCAAATAATCAACTGAATAAAAGCCAGCCGTTCTTGGTGTAACCGACAAGAACCAACTGTTGACAAGACGCTGCCAAAAAGACATGTCAGCTGGAAAATGGCGATATTCTGAAATGTAAAAAATAACGGTCCCTAAGACTAAAAAGGTGGCGGTCACCGTTAAAGCAAGGCGTGTATGAATACTAACACGGTGCTTAATTTTATTTTTATAGCCTTTAATCATTGTAAAAATATCGCGCCACACAATAAATCCTAAACCACCAGCTATAATTAAAAAGCTAATGACTAGTAAAAGATAAGGCGAATTTTGATAAGGAACCATACTATCCCCTAGCAAATCAAAGCCAGCATTACAAAATGCCGAAACGGCATGGAAGAGACTAAAAAACAACCCTTTTTTCCACCCAAATGTTGGCACAAATTGAAAGGACAACAAGAAGGCTCCAAGTAATTGAATAATGGCCGCAAACTTCATAATATATTTCATTAAACGAAAAACTCCGGAAACTTCACTAACATTTAACGCTTCTTGATACAACATCCGTACACTTAGTGACGCTTTTTTCCGCAGCAAACTAAAGAAAATCGTGGCAACGGTTAAAAAGCCTAAGCCGCCTAATTCAATCAAAATCATAATAATAACTTGCCCGATAGGACTCCAATGTTCCGCCGTATTCAAAGGCGAAAGCCCTGTAACACAGACGGCGGAAGTTGCCACGAAAAAAGCATCAATCCATTGCGTTTTTTGTCCAGCTTGTGCAGAAAAAGGCATCATTAATAAGATCGTGCCTACAACAATTAATAAAAAAAAGCCTAAGACAATTGTTTGAACAGGTGAAATATACAACCTTTTTTTGATCTGATGTTTCATTTTTTTCTCCTCTACCATTTCTTTGTCAATCAAAAACAACACAAACGGCTAGACAACTGTTGCTTTGTTCCTCTCGCCCTATGAGAAACTCAAAACCTTGAAAGCAACTTGCCCAACCGAATAATTATTTTTTAATTTTTGTTTTCACGTTGATAAATCGAATAAACCAACTCATTTTTTTGATAAACCTGTTTTAAACGAACTGGGATTGATTGAGCCATTGTCTCGTATAGAGCAATGCCCTCCCCCAGAAACAGTGGTATTGTCGTCAAAATGAAGGTATCAATTAAATCAGCTGCCAAAAGCGGTTGAACCACTTTTGGGCCTCCAACAATCCAAATTCCCGCGCCGTCTTCTTCTTTGAGACGACGAATTAATGTGACTGGATCTTCCTTGGTAAAAGTTCTTGAAGCAGTTGATGGTTCTGGATGAGAGGTAATGATATAAGAATGCTTGTCTTCATAAAAATACACATCTGGGGACAATTCTTGTGTAACTTGATCATAAGTAGTCCGCCCCATTACCACAGTGTCTATTTTTTCATACATTTCATCGTAACTACGATCTTCTTCATCGCCACGAATATTCTCTTCTAACCAAGCAACACCGCCCGCTTTGTCCGCAATGAAACCATCAATACTCGCTGCAATAAATAAAATTACTTCCCGTGCCACATCGACGCCTCCTTTTCTCTTCTTATCTATTTTAGCTTGTTTTCTCAAAAAACTCTAGGGGTGCGCATTGTTATTTTTAAAAGAAAAAAGAGAAAAACTAGGATAATTGGGCTACTTTTTGTAAAATAGGAAATAAGAAACTTTTTATTGAGTTATTTTACATTTTTTTCAAGAAAAATAAGAATTGGTTTATTTGATTTACACAAAAAAATAACATATTCAGTTTTTATATAAAGGAGGATTACTTTGTTTGATTTAGAGAAGGTTCAGACCTTGAATGAATTAGAAATGCTCGTTTACCATTATGTATTGGAACACCTGCACCAAATCCCTCAACAGACCATTCGCCAACTGGCTACTTCCTGTCATGTCTCCACCTCAACGATTCTACGATTTTGTAACAAAATGGGCTATGCTGGTTTTTCCGAATTAAAATATGCAGTGAAAGAAGAAGCCAAACAAACACAAACGTTTGAAAATTTTTATGATGCCACGGTTCACGTCGATGCTTTTTTAAAAAAATTAAACCAAGAAACCTATTACGAAATGCTTCGTCCAGCAATTCAAATGATTGTTCAAGCACGTCACGTTGCCTTTACTGGCATTGGTACTAGCGGAATTTTAGGTAGTTATGGCAGTCGTTATTTTGCCAACTTAAATATCAATTCTTACAGTATTGCTGATCCCTTTACGCCTATCCCCAAGCGCGGATTTGAAAATACATTAGCCTTGATTCTGTCTGTATCTGGGGAAACCAATGAAATGATTAAACAAATGACCGATTTTAAAACAGCTGGCGCCAAAGTGCTAAGCATTACCAACAATCAACATTCAACTATTGCCCGCTTGGCTGACTACAACATCTCCTATTATATGCCCGACGAACGTTCTCCATTTGCAGATAAATCAGTTAATACAACCACTCAAATCCCTGTCATTGCTTTAATTGAACTCCTAGCTCATCAAGCAAGTCAACTTTTAAAGGAACTAGATGAAACACCTTTCTAGTTGTTTTTCAAAAAAGCTCATGCTGTCTAAAACAGCATGAGCTTTTTTGTTTTTTTTCTTGGTACATGTTTCTCATTCAAGCAAAAGTCTATTTTTTCTTCAAATAAGCTTATATAGTAAATATGTAAACGGATACATTTGCATTTATATTATTCTTCAAAGGAGAGATTTTTATGAACGAATGGATTAACGAGAAATTATTACCTCCAGTACTAAAATTCGTCAATACCAAAGCAATTACTGCCTTACGGAACGGGATGCTTTACACGATGCCTTTTACCATTGTTGGTTCCGTGTTTCTTCTATTAGCGAATTTCCCAGTTACAGCTATTTCTGAATGGGTTAACGCAAGCGGTCTGGCTGTTTATTTCAATCAAGCATATGGGGCATCTTTTGCGATTATGTCGTTATTTGCGGTCATCGGTATTGCCTACTCATATGTAAAAAGCGAGGGATTTGAAGGCCTCCCAGCGGGCATGATTGCCATGGTGGTTTTCATTTTGTTTATGTCATCTGAAGTCAAAGATGCGGTTTCTGGCGCAGTAGTTGGCAATGTCATCAACAAAGATTGGACAGCTGGCAAAGGGATGATTACAGCTATTATTGTTGGTTTGTTAGTCGGCGTTGTATATAGTTGGTTTTTACGTCATGATATTCGTATCAAATTACCAGAAGCTGTACCAGAAAATGTGGCCAATTCCTTTACTGCGTTAATTCCTGCCAGCGTCATTGTAACTGGTGCAATGCTAATTTTCATTCTTCTAGATAAAGTCTTCAATACGACATTCTTTGACTTTATTTACGAAGTGCTACAATCACCACTTCAAGGAGTCACAGATTCACTAGGTGGCGCATTACTATTAGGTTTTGTCATTCCCCTCTTTTGGTTTTTCGGTGTTCACGGGTCAACAATCGTTGGCGGCATCATGGGTCCTATTTTACAAGCAAACTCTTTAGAAAATACCGAAATTTTGAAATCTGGAAAAGACTTAACACTGGCTAATGGTGGCCATATTGTTACACAACAATTTTTAGATCAATTTTTAACGGTCACTGGTGCGGGCATGACAATCGGGTTAGTCGTATTCATGGTTTTCTTTGCCAAATCAGCTCAGTTTAAGCAATTAGGTCGGCTTTCAATTGGGCCAGCTGTTTTCAATATTAACGAGCCAATTGTCTTTGCTACACCTATCGTGATGAACCCAATCATGGCTGTGCCATTCATTATCACACCGATTGTTTCTTCTGTTGTGACATATTTTGCCTTGTACACAGGACTGGTTCCTCTCTTTACTGCGGTACAAGTTCCCTGGACTACTCCTCCAATCATTTCTGGACTTTTAGTTGGTGGTTGGCAAGCCGCGTTGCTTCAAGTAGTAGTACTGACGATGAGTTTCTTTATCTATTTACCGTTTGCTAAAAAAATGGATGCACTTAACTACGCAGAAGAAACCAATCAACCGATTACTGAAGAAACCCTTGAAAAAGTCGAAGCACAAAACGTATAAAAATTTGAACAAAGGACTGAAACGATATGTCAATTTTGAAAAATGATTTTCTTTGGGGCGGCGCTGTCGCTGCTCATCAATTAGAAGGAGGCTGGGACCAAGGCGGTAAAGGGGTGAGCGTGGCGGATGTAATGACTGCCGGTGCACATGGCATCCCTCGTAAAATTACCGCAGGCGTTTTACCAGATGAACACTATCCTAACCATGAAGCGATTGATTTTTACCATCGCTATCAAGAAGATATTCAACTATTCAAAGAACTTGGTTTAAATTGTTTCCGAACCTCTATTGCTTGGACACGAATTTTTCCTAACGGAGATGAAGAAACGCCCAATGAAGAAGGCCTTCGTTTTTATGATGCACTTTTTGACGAGTGTTTGAAAAATGGCATTGAGCCAGTTGTGACACTGTCTCACTTTGAAATGCCTTATCATTTAGTCACAAAATATGGCGGTTTTCGCAATCGCCAGGTCATTGATTTTTTTGTCAAATTTGCTGAAGTCTGTTTCACTCGTTACCAGAAAAAAGTCAAATATTGGATGACCTTTAACGAAATTAACAACCAAGCCAATTATGAAGAAGATTTTGCACCTTTTACTAACTCTGGTATTGCTTACCAGGAAGGAGAAGACCGCGAAGCAATTATGTATCAGGCTGCTCATTATGAACTAGTCGCTAGCGCACGTGCAGTGAAAATTGGCCACGCTATCAATCCCGACTTCCAAATTGGCTGTATGATTGCGATGGTGCCTATTTATCCTTATTCTTGTAATCCTGAGGATATGATGATGAGTGTTAGCGCAATGCAAAAACGTTATTGGTTTACCGATGTTCATGTCCGCGGTCATTATCCAAGTGCAATTCAATGCTATTTGAAACGAAAAAACATTTCATTAGATGTCACAGAAGAAGATTTAACTGATTTGGCTAATGGCTGTGTTGATTATATTGGCTTTAGCTATTACATGTCGTTTGCTGTGAAAGGTGCAGAAAAGGCCCCTACTTTTGACTACAATGAAGCAAAAGACTTGGTGCGAAATCCTTATGTAGCAACATCTGATTGGGGCTGGCAAATCGATCCTATGGGCTTGCGCTATGCAATGAATTGGTTCAATGATCGGTATGAATTACCACTCTTTATTGTTGAAAATGGCTTTGGTGCTATTGATGAGCTAGAACCAGACGGAACGATTAACGACACTTACCGAATCGCTTATTTACGTGAACATATTGAGATGATGAAAGAAGCCGTTGCGTATGACGGCATTGATTTGATGGGCTATACACCTTGGGGATTCATCGATTTAGTGAGCGCTAGTACAGGCGAAATGAAGAAACGGTATGGCTTCATTTATGTAGATAAGGACAACGATGGTCACGGAACGTTGGAACGGCGAAAGAAAAAATCGTTTGCTTGGTATCAACAAGTGATTGCTACGAATGGAGAAGAATTATAAACAAAAGGCCTTCGTCTAAAGACGAGGGCCTTTTGTTTATGCTTGTAATCCCTTTTCTAAATCAGTCAACAAATCTTCGACTGCTTCAATTCCTACAGATAAACGAATGAGTCCATCTTTAATTCCCACAGCTTCACGATTTTCTTTGGGAATAGATGCGTGAGTCATAATGGCAGGTACTTCAATTAAACTTTCTACGCCACCTAAACTTTCCGCTAAAGTAAAAATTTCCAACGCTTCTACGAAAGGAACGACTTGCTCATCCTTGGCTAATTCAAAAGAAATCATGCCACTAAATCCCGACATCTGTTTTTGCGCAATTTCGTGACCAGGATGACTCGCTAGTCCTGGATAATACACCGTTGCTACCGCTGGATGCGCTTCTAAAAATTCTGCGATTTTTTGAGCATTTTGGGCATGCGCTGCCATCCGGACGCCTAATGTTTTTAAACTACGTTGGACCAGCCAACTATCATGTGGTCCTAAAACAGCACCAATCGCATTTTGTAAAAAGGCAATCTTTTCTGCGCTTTCTGGATGATTCGTTACGACTAAACCAGAGACTACATCACTATGGCCCCCTAAATATTTTGTCCCGCTGTGAACCACAATATCAGCACCTAACGCTAACGGCCGTTGAAAATAAGGCGTCGCAAATGTATTATCGACAATAGTTAACAACTGATGTTTTTTAGCAAGCTTAGCTGCCGCTTCAATATCTGTAATTTTTAACAGTGGATTACTTGGTGTTTCCAAAAACAAGGCTTTTGTATTTGGCTGAATTGCGGCTTCAATTGTTGATAAGTCGCTGGCGTTTACAATCGTGTAGCTTAACCCATTTGCTACAAATACTTTATCCAATAAACGGAAACTGCCCCCATAGACATCGTCACCTAATAAAATATGATCTTCGGGTCCAAACATAGAAATGATTGCATGAATACCAGCTAAGCCTGAGCTAAACGCAAAGCCATGGCTCCCACCTTCTAACTCAGCGATTAAGGTTTCTAATGCGTGACGTGTGGGATTACCTGAACGAGAATATTCATATTCTTTGGGCTGGCCCACGCCATTTTGTTCAAAGGTTGACGTTTGATAAATAGGAACACTCACTGCACCTGTTGTTGTGTCTTTGCTAATGCCGCCATGAATTAATTTGGTATTGAATTTCATAAAAGTTTTCCTCCTAAGAATAAATATTTTTTGATAAATAACGGTCACTACCGTCAGGAAAAATAGTTACAATTGTGCTGCCTGCTGGTAAGCGGCGCGCCTCTCTTAATGCCGCCGCAAACGCTGCGCCGCTGGAGCTTCCCACCAGCAAAGCGCTTTTCTTGGCTAATTGTTTGACCCAGAAAAAACCATCCTCGTCTGAAATGGTATAAAAGCCGTCCACAGGAATCTGTTTAAGAAAAGGCGGCACGAACTCCACGCCAATGCCTTCGATTTCATGTCCGTGTGCAGGTCCGCCATTTAAAATCGAACCTTCTGGCTCCACGCCCCATAATTGCGTCTTACTATTTTGTTCTTTGAGATATCTGCCAACACCTGCAAACGTTCCACCACTGCCTAAACCTGCGACAAAGCTAGTAATCTTCCCGCCTAGGTCTTGAACAATTTCAGGTCCTAATCCTTCGTAGTAAGCAGCAGGATTATCCGGATTTTCAAATTGTAACGGCACGTAACTATTAGGAATTTCCTTGGCTAAGTCTTGGGCACTAGTTATCGCTCCGACAATCCCTTGCTCTGTTGGCGAAGGGACAATTTTAGCACCTAACGCTTGCATCAGCTGTTGTTTTTCCTGACTAAATTTTTCTGGCACAACAAAGATTGTCTTGAGGCCCAGTTGACTGGCAGCTAATGCAAGTCCAATCCCTGTATTCCCAGCTGTCGGTTCAATAATTGTTGTGGCTTGATTTATCTTTCCCGTTTTCATTGCCTCTTTGAGAAGATGCACACCAAGCCGATCTTTGACACTGCCACCTGGATTCAAATATTCTAGTTTCGCATAAATTTTAGTGCCTTCTGGCATAGGATATTGTTCACTTGTAAATTCAAATAATGGTGTTGCTCCGATTGTGTCTAAAATTGACTGAACAATCATAGCGAATTCCTCCTTCTAATACATGTACATAAAACAAAAAGGTGCTGATCGCATCAGCACCTTTTTTGTTTATTTCTGGTTGTCTAGATTCAGAGAGGAATCGTGTTAGGCAATTTTTCAGAAATAACGGAGGTTTTCCCCATCACAAAAGAGTATGCTGCACTATTTTGCACCATACAACAACAGCTTTCCGTTTCTAAAAAAGGGCTAGCTTGTTTTTTCGTCATGGTTGATTTCCTCCTTCGTCATGTGTTGACCAAACTATACCATTTCCCATTTTCTAGTGTCAACGATTCTAACGATTGCTATTTCCTATCACACCAATGGTTTTCTTATAGGTAAAAGAATTAATAGACCAAAAAAAACAGAAGGCTAGCCTTCTGTTTTTCTGCTACTTATTTAGCACGTTTTAAATACGTACCTTCCGCAGTATTGATTTCTAATAATTCGTCTGCTTCAACAAAATCTGGAACGTTAACAACTAATCCTGTTTCCATTGTAGCGGGTTTACCAGAACCAGTTACTGTTGCGCCTTTGATTGAAGGTTGTGTTTCAGCAACACGTAAGATTACCGTTGTTGGTAAAGTTAAACCAATGACTTCTTCACCATAAAATTGAATTTTTACTTCCATATTTTCTAATAAATATTTTAGTTCTTCTTCAATTAAAGCAGTTGGTACTTCATATTGTTCATATGTTTCTAAATCCATGAAAATAGCCATATCATCTTGGCTGTATAAATATTGAACCGGTTTTGTATCGATGTGCGCTTTTTTCACTTTTTCATCTGGGCGCATTGTTGTATCTGTTGTTGAACCCGTACGAACATCTTTTAATTTCATACGCATAACTGTGTTACCTTTACCTGGTTTGTGGTGGCTAGCTTCCATTACTTTAATTAATTTGCCGTCTTGCTCAAAAGTCATACCGGCTTTTAAATCGCTTGCTGCAATCATTGTAATTTCTCCTTTTCTCTGGTTAATTCTTCATTATTGTAGCAAATAACCTAGGATTAATCTAGGAAATCACGTATCTTTTTTAGAAGTTTATCACTCCCCAGACATTGAATTGGGAAATAAAACGAGTTTAACTTGCCTTTTTTCTTGAATTGCGTTAGAATTACCAAGCTTTCATCAATTATTTTCACTTTTTACATAGAAAAAATCAATCATTAAAGGGGGTGATGATATGATACGTCAAACGCTATCTTTATCAAAAACACATGAGGTTGTCTGTCACTAAACATACGTTGGTGAGACAAATTGCCTTTCAGCGTATGTACTCGGTCTATTTGAAAGGAATTTAAAATCATGAACCCAACTATTCAACCTTACCAATTTAACATAATTAAAGAACAAGTCGCTGTGTTACTAAATACCTATACGTCTGTTAACGATGCTACGACTGTCAAAACTGTCCAGGCCCTATGTGTCGAAAAAATCAATGGGTTATTTCCAGAAGAACACCCTGCTGTTACGATTTTGTTGGACAAAGTGATGGATCGTCGTTTAACACGCGCACGTGCTGAAAAATATTTAGACGAATTAAAAGAAACCGTGCTGCCCTTTAAGGAACCTTCAACACCACAAGTCACGAAAGTCTTTCGCAAAGTGAAAAAGTTAAAGATTCCTGAGTGGGAAAACATGGATTTACGGAACAATACCTATGTCGGTTGGAACGACGCTGGGACTCAGAAAAAATTTATCTTAGCTTATCGAGAAAATAAATTAATCGGCGTCCACGGCACCCTTTCACCCACCATTGTTAAAGGTGTTTGCTCCATCTGTCAAACAATCACGAATGTGTCTATGTTCCTAGCTACCACCAAATCAGGCGGTGACGGAACCTACACGAAAAAAGGCAATTACATTTGCCATGATAGCGACACCTGTAACCAACAATTAACACAACCTGAATATTTGGAAGCCTTTATGGAAAATGTTAAGGCTGTGAAATAACAAAAAACCGTCAAGAAAATTTCTTGACGTTTTTTTGTTACATCTCTTTCAATTTCCCACGAAATTCTTCAATACTTTCATAACCTTTTGCTGCCATGATTTCTTGTAATTCTTTGGCTAGACGCTCAAAAACTTGTGGACCTTCTTGATGCAATTGTGTACCGACTTGTACTAATGTCGCACCACATAAAAGATGCTCAAAAACATCTTTTCCACATGTAATACCGCCCGTTCCAATAATTTTGATTTCTGGTTTCAAACGTTGCGCAAACGCACGAACATTGGCTAACGCTGTTGGTTTGACATATTCGCCGCCCAGCCCACCGAAACCTCCTTTTGGTTTAATGACCACTTCTTCCTTGTCACTGTCAATATATAAACCATTACCGATGCTATTAATACTATTCACGTATACTAAAGGGAATTTATTTAAAATTTCAGCCATTGCGTCAAAATGTGCAATATCAAAAAATGGGGGTAATTTTACACCTAATGGTTTAGTAAAAAATTGGAAAACTTCTGTTAAAAGCTTTTCTGTTAATTCAAAATCATAAGCAATTTGCGGTTTACCAGGCAAATTGGGACAAGACAAATTAAATTCTGTCACTCCTGTGTATTCACTTTCTTGCACTTTTTTTAAAATAGCGATATTTTCCTCATAATTCATACCAGATACAGATAAAAAGCGTAACTCCTCAGGAAATTCCTTTTGACGTGCAATCTGATAATCTAAATAATAATCAATCCCTAAATTAGGCAAGCCCATTGAGTTAATACTTCCTAATGGTGTATCAAAATACCGAGGCTCCTCATTGCCCTGACGAGGATTAGGTGTTGCCGTCTTAGCGACAAAAGCACCTGCTTGAGAAGCCGCTAACTCGTCCATTTCCTTAATTGTCATACAATGAATGCCTGATGCGTTCATTAACACATTCGCCAATTTATGTCCCGAAAACTCTACTGAAATATCCAAAAGAAAAACCCTCCTGTAAATTGTTTTACTCATAAGCTTACCACCTTCACGTAAGCTTTTTATGATTATAGCATGTTTTTTTGCGTTAGTGTTATTTATATAAATTTAAAAAGGAATAAGCCATTGTGACTTATTCCTTTTCTTAGGGAAACTAACGTATCCAAAATTGATTGATTCTTATCGTCCCACAATAAACGTCAATTCACATTCGCAGACCTTTTTATCTTCCACGTAAGCAGTCGCTTTGCCGATGCCGACAAAGTCACGTAATTTGACGATTTCAAAATGTAATTTCAAGACATCACCAGGGACCACTTTTTGACGGAATTTGGCTTTGTTGATACCGCCAATATAGGCTGTTTCACCTTCAAATTGATCCATTTTTAAGATTAAAATCGAACCTACTTGTGCCAATGCTTCAATAATCAAAACGCCTGGCATTGTTGGATTTCCAGGGAAATGTCCTTGGAAAAATTCTTCGTTAATTGTTACATTTTTTGTTGCAATAATCTTTTCATTTGGAATAATTTCATCCACATAATCAATATAACAAATCGGATAGCGATTAGGAATCATTTCCATAATTTCTGTTGCAGTCATTACTTTTTTCATACTAGTTTTCCTCCCATTTCTTCAAGCAAATTACACCATTATGGCCACCAAAGCCAAACGAATTACTAATTGTATAGTCCGCTGTAATGTCACGTGCACCTTCTGTGACATAATCTAAATCACAATCTGGATCAGCAACTTGGTAGCCTACTGTCGGATGAGCTTTTCCTTCTTGCAATGTTTGTACACAAGCAATCGCTTCGATACCGCCAGCCGCGCCCAATAAATGTCCAGTCATACTCTTTGTACTTGAAATTGGAATTTGCGATGCTCGCTCACCAAAGACACGTTTGATGGCCGTTGTTTCCGCAGCGTCATTCGCCGGGGTTGACGTACCATGAGCATTGATATACCCAATTTGTTCCGGTGTAATCCCTGCTTCTGCAATCGCCATTTCCATCGCAGCCGCCGCGCCACTACCGTCTTTTAAAGGAGCGGTCATGTGGCTAGCATCACAGTTGCTGCCATAGCCAACAATTTCGCCGTAGATAGTTGCGCCACGTTTCTGTGCATGCTCGAGTTCTTCTAAAATCAGCATTCCTGCGCCTTCACCCATCACAAAACCTTTTCGTTCTTTATCAAAAGGAATCGAAGCCCGAGTCGCATCTTCTGTTGTATTTAAAGCATTCAATGCTGCAAAGCCTGCAATCCCAATTTCACATACTGTGGCTTCTGTCCCCCCAGTTACCATCATGTCCGCTAAACCATATTTAATCGTGCGAAAAGCTTCACCAATCGCATTCGTCGCAGAAGCACAAGCAGTCACGATAGTTTGAGAAGGTCCTTTTGCACCTAGACGAATCGAAATATTTCCCGCTGCCATATTAGCAATTACCATGGGCACGAAAAATGGTGTTACGCGTTTTGCGCCTTTTTTATCCATTACCCGTACTTGGTCTTGTAAGGTAGTCATCCCGCCAATCCCACTACCGACAATCACACCTAAACGAGTCGGGTCAATCATTGCTTCTGTTAAACCACTCATTTCCCACGCTTCTAAAGCAGCGACCAAGCCATATTGAGAAAATAAGTCCATTCTTTTTTGCTCTTTGCGTTCTAAAACAGCACTTGGGTCAAACTCTTTCACTTCACCAGCCAAAGCCACCCCAGTATCTTCAGAATCAAATTTAGTAATTTTGCCAATTCCTAGCTTGCCATCCACTAGATTATGCCAAAATTCTTTTACGGTATTGCCTAATGGTGTTACGGCACCCATGCCGGTTATGACCACTCTTTTCATACTGTACCTCCGAGTTTATTTTGATTATCAAACTATTATTTCATGCGGTTTCCAGCACTTTTTCTCAAAAAATAAGAAAAATAGTTTGACTTTCAAAGTATTTTGGTTAATAATTCAGACATCAGGAAAAATGTCTGTTTTTTTCAAGATTAGAAAATTGAGAAGATTTTGTTATCATTCTCACACAGATAATACCAGTTGAAATTTTATTCGTCAACTCAATAAATGTAACTTTTACATTTTGATGAAGAAAAGCCTATTCTATCAACAAAAATTTTTTATTAAAGGAGATTTTATATGTTTTTACAAAATAAGAATGTCGTCGTAATGGGTGTTGCCAACAAAAAAAGTATTGCTTGGGGCTGTGCAAAAGCATTAAAAGATCAAGGGGCCAATGTTATTTATACGTATCAAAACGAACGCATGAAAAAGCAAGTGGTTAAATTAGCAGATGAAAATGATTTGTTGGTGGAGTGCGATGTTGCTTCTGATGCGTCCATTCAAGCAGCCTTTGAAACAATTAAAAATGAAGTGGGCACGATCGATGGACTAGTCCATGCGATTGCTTTTGCCAAAAAAGAAGAATTGTCTGGAAACGTTAGTGACATCACTCGTGATGGTTTCCTATTAGCACAAGATATTAGTAGCTACTCTCTTTTAGCAGTCACTCATTATGCGAAACCTTTGTTAAATCCTGGTTCAGGAATTGTCACATTGACGTATTTAGGTTCCGAACGTGCGATTCCTAACTATAATATGATGGGGATTGCTAAAGCATCTTTAGAAACTGCCGTGAAATATCTAGCTTTTGAATTAGCTGCAGATAAAATTCGTGTCAACGGAATCTCCGCAGGAGCGATTAAAACATTGGCTGTGACTGGTGTAAAAGACTACGATCAATTGATTAGTATTTCTAATGAGCGGACACCAGATAAAACAGGCGTAACCATTGAAGAAGTCGGAAACACTTGTGCCTTTTTAGTCAGTGAACTAGCTAGTGGTGTGGTCGGTGACATCATTTATGTCGATAAAGGCGTTCACTTAACTTAATCATTTTTTGTCTTTATTTTCTATTTATACATTAAAAAACAGAGATTGGACAATCTCTTTCACTCATTGATTGTCCAATTTCTGTTCTATTTTTTACTTTATTCTATAATAAAATTGACAGTTTCAATTCCAAAAACAGTTGTTAGAATTTGATTGACTTGTTCAAAAAGTTCTGGTAAATCTTCCAGTTTATTTTTAGATTGGATTTTTTCAGAACCGTTATCGTAGCTTAAATGATTGTACGCTTCTTTAAAGGTTACTGCTGTGTCTTCTTTTCGATAAAGGATATATTCGTCATCTAGCATATCCATTTGTAGCTCCTGTTTAAATCCATTTCTGGCAACAACAGCAGAAACTAGATGAGCAACTGTCAAGCCATCTAACGGAATGTCCACTCCATTCATTGCTAATGTGTAGACGGTATCTTCCACTAAACCACAGGCGTTGCAACCACCACTGGTTAAATCTACTGTACTTGTTATAATTGCCTCTTGCATCGTTTCTTCCCCCATATTGTTTTTTAAAGTTATTCTTTCATTTGTTATTTACGAATGTAGTTCACATCATAATCGTCAACTTCAATATAGATATAGATTTTTTTATCAGGCATTTTACTGCGAATGTCTCGTTCAATCGCATTCACAACATCAGGTGCATCTTCTTCCATTGGTTCTACCACATCAATTTTTGCCGCTACTAAAATTTCAGTTGGACCTAAATGAACGGTCTTTACATCAATTAGTTTTTCAACATCCGCCCGATCAAATGCGGTTTTAATTTTTGCTAAATCTGTAGCGGTCACACTTTCGCCTATAATCAAACTATAAAATTCTTTCGCTAAGAAAATGGCTGCACACATTAATAGTAAACCAATCAGTAAACCACTGATAGCATCAAATGCAGCAATTCCAGTTACCATTGTTAAAAGGGTTCCCACCAAAGCTAAACACAAACCAATAACCGCACAAAAGTCTTCCGTAAAAATAATTAAAATTTCACTGTGACGACTTTCTCGCAAAAATTTTAAGAGCGAT
This sequence comes from Enterococcus sp. DIV0712, assembly GCF_050554855.1. NCBI lineage: Bacteria > Bacillati > Bacillota > Bacilli > Lactobacillales > Enterococcaceae > Enterococcus > Enterococcus sp. DIV0712. The sequence goes on along the minus strand of NZ_CP187333.1, from coordinate 228,297 downwards.
AACTTCTCTGTATTCAATTCTTTGATTTCTTTCATCGCTACACGCAAAGAGCTACCTTCCACAAGCAAACCAAAAATTAAAATACCAATGACAATAGCCACATTTTCTACTTCATGAGAGGGATGCAGTAACTTCTGAATAGCCTCCATTACGCCTAACGCGCCCCCACCAAAAAAGAGCATCGTTGCAACAATTGTACTAAAAAAGTATTTTGCACGGCCTTCTCCAAATTGATGTAACGCACTTTGCCCACGAGAAGCGCGCTTATTCCCAAAAAGTAATAACACCTGATTACTACAGTCCACGACACTGTGGATACTTTCATTCATCATAGCGGTACTACCACTTAAAGCAAAACCAACAAATTTACTAATCGCTACTAAAATATTCGCAATCAGTGCGGCAATAACTGCAAACATGCCACTCGATTTTTTTGTCTCCATAATTACCTCCTATATGTAACGTAAAACTAAGATAAACCACCCGTTTATTCATCCATCATTTTACCACTTCTGAGGTATTTGTAAAAAAGAGTTCTCTTAAAATTCAAAAAGAAATGTACTGGCTGTTTTAGTTGGCCCTCATTTATCGGTGTCCATCCCACTCTTGATAAAATTCCTCCAGATAAAGTTCCATAAATTGATGACGCTTTTCCGCCAATAAGCTACCATAATTTGTATTCATTTGTTCCTTTAACTTTAAAAGTTTCTCATAAAAATGCATAATAGCAGTATCTTCCCCATTCCGGTATTCTTCTTGGGTTAACTGTTCACGAGGTTGTTTGTGAGGATCGTGAATTAAACGGCCTTTATTTCCCGAATAAGCCATCACCCGTGCAATTCCAATCGCACCGATGGCATCTAATCGATCCGCATCCTGGACCACTTTTCCTTCTAATGTAGTGACTGTTTTCCCAGTATTTCCTCCTTTAAAGGACATATTAGCAATAATGGAAAGGATGTGATTCGTTTGCTCTGTTGATACGTCATTCGCTTCCAACCATTGTTGCACCTTTAGCAAGCCAGCCTCTTCACTTTCGTTAAATTTTTCATCGCCAATATCATGTAACAATGCTGTTAATATACATAAAAATAAATTTGCTTGTTCTTTCTCTGCAATTGTTTTTGCTAATTGTGTCACTCGATAAATATGCCACCAGTCATGGCCACTTGCTTCGTTGGCTAATTCTTGTTGAACATAACGCTCTGCTGCTTGAATAATTGTTTGTTCTTCAAAACTGAGAGATTCATTTTCAAACATCCTAACACTCCTTTATTCTGGATTTAAAATTTCCACCTGGATAATCCCGCTAGCTTTCAGAAACATATTGGTGACAATCGGACCTACAAAAGAAAATCCTCTTTTTTTTAAGTCTTTTGCTACGTTATCTGACAAAAGCTGTGTGCGCGGGACTTGGTATGCTTCTTCATAAATAGATAAAACGGGGACGTTTTTTACAAATTGCCATAGATAATTGGCAAAACTGCCAAATTCTTCTTGTACTTTTAAAATTGCTTGCGCATTTTTAATGGTTGCTTCAATTTTGCGCCGATTGCGAATCATATCTGGATCAGCTACTATTCGATCGACTTCGTCAGGCAACAGCGCGGCAACTTTTTCCGGCTTCATTTGGCAAAAATTTTTCATGAATGCTACTTTTTTCCCTGCGGCTGCTTTCCAACTTAAACCAACTTGAAAAACACCCACCGTCAACAATAAAAACAGCAAATCATCCTCTCTTGTAGGTTTTCCCCATTGTTCTGTATACCATTGATAGTTGTTCATCGCCGCCTCCTTTTAAGACTGTTCAAATGTTAATAATGCTTGTTTCATTGCTAAACCACCACGGTAACCGGTTAATTGTCCCTTGCTGCCGATGACTCGATGGCAAGGAATGACCATTAATAAAGGATTTTTCCCAATCGCTGTGCCAACTGCTCGAACCGCACGTGGACGCCCAATTTTTTCTGAAATTTCTTGATAGGTCATTGTCTCACCATAAGGGATTTCTTGCAACGCCTGCCAAACTTCTTTTTGAAAGGGCGTTCCTTTGATGTCTATGGGGCAAGCAAACGTTGTCGAATGTTGGTTAAGATAACTTATTAATGCTTCTTTATAAGGCGCAGTTTTCTTTTCAGAAGCTTCTAATTGTGCTTGAGGATACCAGTTTTTCAGCTCTTCTATCGATTGATTGGCTGAACCTACAAAAGCTAGTCCAGCGTCTGTCACACCAAGATAATAGTGATCGTTCTGCCATTCTTGTTGCGCATAATAAATCTTTTTTGCCATATTTCTACACTTCTTTCTCGTGTTTTTCTTATCTTCATTATAATTCTTTTGGCTTTCAAAATCTTGCGCTCCTATCACTTTTTACTTGTTTTTATTAGGGATTCTTTTACAATGAAGAAAACGGGAGGTGTGCTTACAATGAAAACAACGTATCGACTTACTCAGAAACGTTGGGAAGCCATTCAAAATAATAATACGCAATTTGATGGTGATTTTTTTTATGGTGTGACCACAACTAAAATTTTTTGTCGTCCTTCGTGCCCTTCCCGTGTGCCCAACAAGAACCACGTTCTGATCTTCAAAACGGCTCAGGAAGCTTTAACACTTGGTTTTCGTCCATGTAAAAGATGTCAACCAACCGGGCAAGTCGTTCCTAACGAGGAATGGGTTGCTCAAATTAAGCAATTTATTGATCGGCATTCAGCGGAACCATTAAGTTTAGACTATTTAGCGCAAGCCTGCCACGGTAGTCCCTTTCATTTGCAGCGAACCTTTAAGGAACAGACAAAACAAACCCCATTAGCTTATTTAACAAGTATCCGAATTAGGCAAGCCCAAGAATTGCTTCTCCATTCACCCCTTACGATTCAACAAATCGCGAAAAAAGTTGGCTTCCAAACCGCAGCATATTTTGCCACCACTTTTAAAAAAGAAACAGGCGTAACCCCCTCTGTTTATCGCAGTAAAAATGAGCCGAAAAAATAACATTTCGGCTCATCGGATTATTTATTGGGGCGTGATTGTAGCCACGCTACAATCAATTGACTGATTTCTGTTTGCTGTTGCTCGTTAGAAATTGTCGCTTTGTTGTCTCCTTTTTGGACACCGTAATTACCAAACCCTGCATGATTCCCACCTTCGATAGATACATACTGCGTATCTTTTGGCAAAAACTGTTTGGCTTTTTGGTAGCTAGTCCAATTTAAAACACCATCGTTTGTGGCTGTTATTGACAGAACCGGCAGATCTTGCTTGTTTAGTGCACCTTTTTCGTCAGGATAGCTGGCTAAATAAATCATGCCTTTGATTCGTTGCTCATTTTCCGCTACAAAACGGCTAGCCATCACACCACCCAGAGAATGTCCAGCCAAAACGAAGTTTTGTTGTGGATGATCCTTTATAATTTGTTCTGCAGCATTTGGTGCAAGAACCGCTAAATTCAAAGGAAAATGAACAACATAGACATCATAACCTTTCGTAGCAACTTCTTGCGCCCATTCACTATAACTAGCGGGCGCAACCAATGCACCTGGATAAAAAATCAGTGCTGTATCATTTTTTTGCCCGTTTGTATAATAATCATAGTTTTTTTCTTGCGTGGCACTTTGACTTATTTTTAAGGCTGAATCGGTTGCTTGATACGTACTATTTTTAATAAAAATAGTCAGACCGATGACTAATACCGCTAAAAAAAGCCCGATTCCTAGGACAATTTTTTTCCAGCGTGATTTTGTTCTATTTTTCATCTCATTTCCTCCCAATGAAAAAATTCTTCTTTCTGATTCTACCTTTAATAAAAAAAGAACACAACAATAGGAGTTGGTGAAGCAACCCTTTTCTTGCTCCACCAACTCCTAACTAGACTGTTTCTCGATGCCTTAGATTATTTTGATTCTTTTTCGCCTGCTTCTAAGTAGCTGACATCATTGACTTTATCCAAAGTATATTCGCCATTTTTGTAATGAATTGTTGTGACACTAGCATTCTTCAAACCGCCTTCTGGGACTTTAAAATCATCAAATAAAGTTGCTAACAACGCTGAAATACTCAAGCCATGAGAGACCACTAAAACATTGCCATTCCCGGGATTGGCTGATTCTGTGGCAACAATTTTATCTAAGCCTTTTTTCAAACGTTTGGTAATTGTAGCATAGTCTTCTGCAGGCCAGTTATTCTTGCTTTCCTCGCGCTGTTGATCCAGTTTAGCTACGCTGTTGGCAAAGGATTCAGGAGTCATGTTTTTCATAAATTCTTCTAAGGAAACACCTTGATCATCAGCAATATCCTGCCACATTGTCTTGTTTAAATCCCCTTCATAGCTACCAAAATTAAATTCACGTAAATCTGGGTCACGCACGACTTCAAGGTCTTTGCCTGCTTTATTTTGATCTAAAATAAGTTGAGCAGTTTGCAAGGCGCGGCCACTATCACTACTATATGCATTTTGAAAGGCAACATCTTTCAAACCAATCCCAGTTGCTGTCACAACTTTTTCACCTTCTGGTGTTAAGACCGCATCTGACCATCCTTGTACGCGGTCCGTCGTATTTAACATGGTTTTTCCATGGCGCACAATGTAAAGAGTTAGTTCTTCAGGTTTTGTCTCTTTTTCTTTTGTCGTTGCTTGCTGATTTTTACCACAACCAACCATTACTAAAATGGCCAGAAAAAGCATCCCCACAATCGTCAATCGTTTTTTCATTTTTTATTTCCCCTCATTTTCTACTCAGTTGTTAAGTTTTCACCATTACTAGCGATAACTTGTTTGTACCAATTAAATGATTTTTTCTTAGTTCGTTTCAAGGTTCCCTGACCTTGGTCATCCATGTCTACATAGATAAAGCCGTAACGTTTTTTCATTTCGCCAGTCCCTGCTGAAACTAAGTCAATACAACCCCATGGCGTATAACCAATTAAGTTAACCCCGTCTTCTTCTACTGCGGTTCTCATGGCTTCAATATGTTGTTTAAAATAATCAATGCGGTAATCGTCGACAATCGAGCCATCCTCTTGCAATGTATCCACCGCACCAAACCCGTTTTCAACCACAAACAATGGCATATTGTAACGATCTGACAACTGACACAATGAAATTCTTAACCCTAAAGGATCGACAGCCCAGCCCCATTCAGATTCTTGCAAATAAGGATTTTTAACCGCAGGCATTTGGTTGCCTCCGACATATTTTACTTCTTCGGGATAAGCAGTCGAAACAGTCGACATATAATAACTAAACCCGATATAATCAACTGTTCCTTTTTGAATAATCGCTAAATCCTCTGACTCCATTTGAATTGTCATTCCTTCACGCTCAAATTCTTTGAGCTTATGCGCTGGATAATAGCCCTTAGCCTGGACATCCATATAAAATTCTTGCTCTCGGTTAAATTGAACAGCTGCCATCACGTCCTCAGGTTTGCAGGACAAAGGATAACTTGGAATATAAGCCACCATCATACCAATTTGGAAATCTGGATTGATGGAATGTCCTAATTCAACTGCTTTCGCACTTGCTACAAATAGATGATGCGCTGCTTGATATTTACTTTGTTTATCATTATTGTGAATCCCAATTTGCGTCCAACTTCTTAAAAAATTAATTTCATTAAAAGTCATCCAATACTTCACTTTATCCTGATAACGTGTAAAAATGGTTTCGCAAAAGAAAACAAAGAAATCAATCACTTCACGATTTTTCCAACCATCATATTCATCGGCCAAATACATCGGAATATCAAAATGGTTAATCGTCACAACGGGCTCAATTCCATTGCGCAGCAAAGCATCAAAAACTTTATCATAAAAGGCTAAGCCTTCTTCATTAATCTCTTTTGTTCCATTTGGGCAAATCCGGCTCCAGGCGATAGACAGCCGAAAACATTTGAAACCCATTTCTGCAAATAAGGCGATATCTTCTTCGTAATGATGGTAAAAGTCCGTCGCTACATGACTAGGGTAGTATAACTCTTCATCGATATAACCAATCGCTCCTTCGGGTAATGCTTGATCGCGCGTACACGAAGCTTTTTGGCCCTCTTTAGTTAAATACGTAATCCGTCGCGGTTCTGTTTGACTACCACCAGTAATTGCATCTAATGTACTCAGACCTTTGCCTCCTGAAAGATAGCCACCTTCATATTGGTTAGCAGCTGTTGCGCCGCCCCATAAAAAATTTTCTGGAAATCCCATAAAATCCCTCTTTCCCTCTGTTTTTAGGCATAACAAAGAAACCATCAAGGGAATTGACGCTGGCAGAAGAGTCCTTGTTTTTTCTACCAACGTCAAACGCCCTTTAATAGTTGCTAATTTTATTAATTACTTAAATCTTCACCATTTGTTGCGATTACTTTTTTGTACCAATCAAACGATTTCTTCTTGCTTCGTTTTAACGTACCATTTCCTTCGTTATCGCGATCCACATAGATAAAGCCATAGCGTTTTTTCATTTCACCTGTTCCAGCTGATACTAAATCAATACAGCCCCAAGTCGTATAGCCTAACAAGTCGACACCATCTTGTTCAACAGCATCTTTCATCGCTTGAATATGCGCCGCCAAATAATCGATACGATAATCATCGACTACATCACCATTTTCGTCTGGTGTATCTACCGCTCCTAAGCCATTTTCAACAATGAATAGTGGTTTTTGATAACGATCATATAAGTCATTCATCGTAATTCTCAAACCAAGTGGATCAATTTGCCAACCCCATTCACTGGCTTTTAAATAAGGATTTTTCACAGAGGCAAAGATGTTACCAGCTGTTTGTTCATTAATTTCTGGATCTGTTGATGTGACACGAGAAGAATAATAAGAGAACGAAATGAAGTCCACCGTATGTTCTTTTAAAAGTTCTTCGTCGCCTTCTTCCATTTCAATTTGAATACCTTTACGGGCCATTTCTTTTAAAGCATACGCAGGGTATTCCCCACGTGATTGGACATCAATAAAGAAATAATTTTCACGATCTGCTTGTCGAGCAGCGAAAACATCTTCTGGTTTACAAGTATAAGCGTAGTTGGAACCAGCCGCTAACATACAACCTACTTGGTTTTCAGGATCTACCTCATGAGCAATTTTTGTCGCAATTGCACTTGCTAGTAGTTCATGATGGGCCGCTTGGTATTTCACTTGTTCTTTGTTTTCGCCTTCTTCAAAGTATAGACCTGCTCCCATAAATGGTGCATGTAAAATCATATTAATTTCGTTAAATGTTAACCAATATTTGACTAATCCTTTATATCGGTTGAAAATTACACGGCAAAGATTTTCATAGAAACCTACTAACTTACGACTACGCCAAGCGCCATATTCTTCCACTAAGTGCATTGGGCAGTCAAAGTGTGTAATCGTTACTAGTGGCTCAATCCCATATTTATGACATTCTTTGAATAAGTCTTCATAGAACTTCAAGCCTTCTTCATTCGGCTCTGTTTCATCTCCCATTGGAAAAATTCGACTCCAAGCAATGGATAAACGGTATGTTTTAAAACCCATTTCACCAAACAAGGCGATATCCTCTTTATAGCGATGATACATATCAATCGCCTCTTGTGCAGGATAGAAATGTTCCTCATCAAAGTTAAACATTTTCTTTTCACCAGTGATTACTGGAAAACGATCTGGACCCGTTGGCGCTAAATCGACGTTTGCCAAACCGCGTCCGCCTTCGTTATAGCCACCTTCACATTGATTGGCTGCTGTTGCGCCACCCCATAAAAAGTCTTTTCTAAATGCCATAAATTCTCTTCCTCCACATCTTTTTATATTAAAGCGGTCAGCAAATCATCGCTTGTTGAAACTTCATTACTGCCGACTTCCAAAATATCTAAATAATCCGCTGTATTCGTCACAACGATTGGAATTTGTGTACTAAACCCAGCTTTTTTAATTCCTTCTAAATCAAAGGTTACTAATGTTTGACCTTTTTTCACGCGGTCACCTTGTTTTACAAAAGCTTCAAAGCCTTCGCCTTCTAATTGAACTGTATCAATCCCAATATGAATCAATAATTCTGTGCCGTTATCTGAAATCAAACCTAATGCATGTTTTGTTGGGAATAGTGTGACAATCGTTCCATCAAAGGGTGCAACCACTTTGCCTTCCGTTGGTTCAATCACGACCCCATTTCCTAATGCTCCATTTGCAAAAGCAGGATCCTCTGCATTTTTTAAAGATAACACTCGTCCTTTGACTGGACTTGTAATATTTTCTTTTTTAATCGTTGTTTTATCAATAATCACTTCTTCTTCCTCAACTGTATCGTCTTTCCAGAAGAAGAATGTTAGACCAAAACCAACGACCGCTGCAATGGCAATTGCAATAAAGGACTGAATCATCCCACTTGCATCATCACCATTGATAAAGTTTAGCACACCAAAAATTCCTAAACCACCCATTGTATAAGCTGTCACATTGTTGATCATCAAATATAAACCACCGACAGCGCCACCAATCATTGAATAAATAAATGGCCATTTTTTTGGTAAAGTGATTCCATAAATTGCTGGCTCTGTTACACCAAAAATACCAGAGATAATTGCTGGCGGACACAAAGCTTTTAACTTTTTATCTTTCAATTTGAAGAACATCGCTAAAACAACCGCTGTTTGCGCAAAACTAGCTGCAAATGATCCCGTTAATACTTGGCTTGAACCTTCTTGTGTCACTTGCATAATAGCTAATGGCACAACGCTCCAATGTAAACCAAAAATAACTAAGACTTGCCAGAAGAAACCAAGAATCAAACCATACAAAGCTGGTGAGAAACTCATTAATGCTGTAAAGCCAGCGCTTAATAAATCTGTTAGCATGCTAACGATTGGCCCAATTACTAAGAAACCAATTGGTAAGGCAATCAACAAGACGAAAAACGGTACTAAGAACGTTTGAACAACTTCTGGAATAATACGTTTAAACACTTTTTGAACTTGTGCCGCAAAAGCAATAATGAAGATGATTGGTACGACACTACTTGTATAGTTCGCACCGACCCAAGGGATCCCCATAAATGTATTATAGGCAGGTAAACCGAATAAATTATACGGTGCTGCGGCTCCCGCACCCGCTGTTGTTTCAAAGGCCGTTTGTAATGCACTTCCTTGAATCGTTGGGTAACATAAAGCTGCGCCAATCACGATCCCTACCATTGGATGCAACCGGAATTTTTTAGCTGCTGTATAACCTAAAATAACTGGCATAAAGTAGAAAATTGCATCGCCAATCCCATTTAACATGGTATAAGTCCCTGACGTAGCCGTATAGAGCTTTAAGAAAACCAATAAGGCATTTAACCCTTTGACCATCCCAGCCGCTGCTAACGCCCCTAAAAAGGGTTGGAAACAACCACTTAAAATATCTATTAAGCGATCAAATAAATTCCCACTGGAAACTTCTTCTTCACGTTCTCCTGACAAGCCTGCAATACTAACTACTTCTTCGTAAACGGCTGGAACATGGTTCCCAATAACGACTTGGTATTGTCCACCGCTTTTCATAACAGTTACCACACCGTCCATATTTTTTAAGACATCATCATTCGCTTGACTCTCATCTTTTAATTTGAAGCGAAGACGTGTGATACAATGTGTCAAACTATTAATATTCTCTTGCCCACCGACATTTTTTACAATTTTTTCTGCTAGTTCATGATATTTTCCCATCTTTTTTTCCTCCAAAAATTTATTTTCATTTGAAGGTTTAGCCAACTGAATGTCACTATCCAAAGTGGTGCGTTTATTGTTCCGTTGTTTGTACAATTCGTGCAATGTGAATCGTTAGGTACAAGCGTTCTTCATTTGAAACTTGATAGTCATAGTTCTCATTTAAATACAAGCTGATCTTTTCCACGCAACGATAGGCGTTGAGATATTTCTTTTTAATTACCGCATACAGTTCTTCATCATCATTTTCGACAACTTCACGTTGGTGTAATAAGCGATAACAGAAAAATTTTAAATGTGTGCTAAATCGATAAAAGTAGACAGAGTCTTCATCAAAACTTACCTTAAAATAGTATTTGACGATATTTGTAATCTCTTGCATCAACTTTGTCAATTCGTAAATATTACCGACTTCTTCCTCCATCTCCGCATTTACCAAGTGCAATGCGATAAAACCTGCCTCATCCGTTGACAATTCCATTCCTACGCGCTTTTGTACCATTTTTAAAGCATTTACTCCTACTTCGTACTCTTCAGGAAAAAAACGTTTAATATCCCATAATAATAAATTCTTAATTGCAATTCCTTGTTTTTTTCTTTCTAAAGCTGTGTACAAATGATCCGTCAGAGAAATATAAATGGTATCATTCAAACTCTTTTTCAACGTTGATTTTGCATAAACAATAATGTCATCCGAGAGTTTCATCATCTCTAAAGGAATATTTCCTAACAATTCTTGAAACTTAAGTGATGTTTCTTGATTGGCTAAATAAAAAACTTGATCGATACTTTCATCAGGAACCCAATCCCCAATGCGTTTCTTAAAAGCAATTCCTTTGCCCATAACAATTTGCTCTCGTTTATCATCATCTAATGTAATAACCACATTATTGTTTAAAATTTTGTGAATAATCAATGCCCCACCTCCTTTGTGTTTCGTTGAAAAAAGAAAAACCCAATTTCTTCAAAAAGAACGACACACCTGTCGCTTCATGAAAAAATTAGGTTTAGCTTGTCTTTAAACAATCACTATCCATCTATTTACTTATCCCTACATCCAAAGAATAACATATTTACAACAAATGTCAACGCTTTCAACGACATTTTTTTGTAATAAAAATAAAAAAAGCATACAAACAATGTTTGTATGCTTCACTATGACCCGTACGGGACTCGAACCCGTGTTACCGCCGTGAAAGGGCGGTGTCTTAACCGCTTGACCAACGGGCCATTAAAAAGAAAAAACGGAGAAGGAGGGATTTGAACCCTCGCGCCGGTTTCCCGACCTACACCCTTAGCAGGGGCGCCTCTTCAGCCACTTGAGTACTTCCCCAAGAAATAAATGGGCCTAAATGGACTCGAACCATCGACCTCACGCTTATCAGGCGTGCGCTCTAACCAGCTGAGCTATAGGCCCCAAATAAGAAAAAAGCGGGTGACGAGAATCGAACTCGCGACAACAGCTTGGAAGGCTGTGGTTTTACCACTAAACTACACCCGCAAATTTTTCTTGGATGGCGCGGGACAGAATCGAACTGCCGACACATGGAGCTTCAATCCATTGCTCTACCAACTGAGCTACCGAGCCAAAAACGGTCTGGACGGGACTCGAACCCGCGACCTCCTGCGTGACAGGCAGGCATTCTAACCAGCTGAACTACCAAACCAATTCGTTTTTGCTTTATGCAAATGTATGCTTTAAAAAATAAAAGCAATTGCGGGGGCAGGATTTGAACCTACGACCTTCGGGTTATGAGCCCGACGAGCTACCTGACTGCTCCACCCCGCGATAATTAGACCAAGGAAATTTAATTCCTAAGAAAGGAGGATAAGGGATTCGAACCCTTGCACGGTTTTACCCGCCTGACGGTTTTCAAGACCGTTCCCTTCAGCCGGACTTGGGTAATCCTCCGTAACAAAACTATGACCCGTACGGGACTCGAACCCGTGTTACCGCCGTGAAAGGGCGGTGTCTTAACCGCTTGACCAACGGGCCATTTTATAAAATTATGGGCCTAAATGGACTCGAACCATCGACCTCACGCTTATCAGGCGTGCGCTCTAACCAACTGAGCTATAGGCCCAAAAAGAAAAGCGGGTGACGAGAATCGAACTCGCGACAACAGCTTGGAAGGCTGTGGTTTTACCACTAAACTACACCCGCATGGCGGTCTGGACGGGACTCGAACCCGCGACCTCCTGCGTGACAGGCAGGCATTCTAACCAGCTGAACTACCAAACCATACTTTTCTTTTTATGTGCTTTTGAAATCAAAAGCAATTGCGGGGGCAGGATTTGAACCTACGACCTTCGGGTTATGAGCCCGACGAGCTACCTGACTGCTCCACCCCGCGATAATTAGACTAAGGAAACTTAATTCCTAAGAAAGGAGGATAAGGGATTCGAACCCTTGCACGGTTTTACCCGCCTGACGGTTTTCAAGACCGTTCCCTTCAGCCGGACTTGGGTAATCCTCCATGATAAAAATAAAACTATAAACAACGTCACAATGGACCTTGTAGGACTCGAACCTACGACCGGACGGTTATGAGCCGTCTGCTCTAACCAACTGAGCTAAAGGTCCAGGCTCTTCCAAATGTATAATCGCGGCGGAGGGGATCGAACCCCCGACCTCCCGGGTATGAACCGGACGCTCTAGCCAGCTGAGCTACACCGCGAAACTCTTATATTAAATAAGAATGGAGCCTAGCGGGATCGAACCGCTGACCTCCTGCGTGCAAAGCAGGCGCTCTCCCAGCTGAGCTAAGGCCCCATGAAAATTATTATCGGGAAGACAGGATTCGAACCTGCGACCCCTTGGTCCCAAACCAAGTGCTCTACCAAGCTGAGCTACTTCCCGTATATAACTAATGCACCCAAAGGGAGTCGAACCCCTAACCTTTTGATTCGTAGTCAAACACTCTATCCAGTTGAGCTATGGGTGCTAAATATAAAACAATGCCGAGGACCGGAATCGAACCGGTACGGTGATCACTCACCGCAGGATTTTAAGTCCTGTGCGTCTGCCAGTTCCGCCACCCCGGCGTAATGAATTGGCTAAGCGGAAAACGGGGTTCGAACCCGCGACCCCCACCTTGGCAAGGTGGTGCTCTACCACTGAGCTATTTCCGCAAAATGGTGCCGGCTAAAGGACTTGAACCCTCGACCCTCTGATTACAAATCAGATGCTCTACCAACTGAGCTAAGCCGGCTAAATATGCGGGTGAAGGGACTTGAACCCCCACGCCTTGCGGCGCTAGATCCTAAATCTAGTGCGTCTGCCAATTCCGCCACACCCGCAAATGAAATATGAATATGAGCCGTACAGGGCTCGAACCTGTGACCCTCTGATTAAAAGTCAGATGCTCTACCAACTGAGCTAACGGCTCAAAAAATGGAGGTTAACGGGATCGAACCGCTGACCCCCTGCTTGTAAGGCAGGTGCTCTCCCAGCTGAGCTAAACCTCCAAAAACAACAATTCGCGTGGCGACGTCCTACTCTCACAAAGGGAAACCCTTCACTACAATCGGCGCTAAGAAGCTTAACTTCTGTGTTCGGCATGGGAACAGGTGTATCCTTCTCGCTATCGCCACCACACTGGGTGTTGTTTCTTATTGAGTTGA
>NZ_CP187333.1:0-212500 GCF_050554855.1 Enterococcus sp. DIV0712 | reverse complement strand
GTCACTAGGGAGTATTTAGCCTTGCGGGATGGTCCCCGCGGATTCCGACGGAATTTCTCGTGTTCCGCCGTACTCAGGATCCTCCTAGGTGTTGTCAGCATTTCGTCTACGGGGCTTTCACCCTCTTTAGCGGAATTTTCCAAATCCTTCAACTATACTAACAGACTACCATATTGGAGTCCTACAACCCCAACAAGCAAGCTTGTTGGTTTGGGCTCTTCCCGTTTCGCTCGCCGCTACTCAGGGAATCGAATTTTCTTTCTCTTCCTGCAGGTACTAAGATGTTTCAGTTCTCTGCGTCTACCTCTAATCAGCTATGTATTCACTGAAAAGTAATATCCTATAAAAGATATTGGGTTCCCCCATTCGGAAATCTCTGGATCATAGCTTACTTACAGCTCCCCAAAGCATATCGGTGTTAGTCCCGTCCTTCATCGGCTCCTAGTGCCAAGGCATCCACCGTGCGCCCTTATTCACTTAACCTTATCAACCTTACGGTTGGGTCTTGATCACTTCTTCTAGCGATAGAAGGTTAATCAATAAATAAGCAATTGAACTTATTAAAAAACTCATTCAACGCGGTGTTCTCGGTTTGTTTTGATTCTTTTTACTTCAATATCCAGTTTTCAATGAACGAATGTTTTGAGAGTAGACCTCTCAAAACTGAACAAAGTAAAGACGAAATGTGTATTTCCGTAATATTCCTTAGAAAGGAGGTGATCCAGCCGCACCTTCCGATACGGCTACCTTGTTACGACTTCACCCCAATCATCTATCCCACCTTAGGCGGCTGGCTCCAAAAAGGTTACCTCACCGACTTCGGGTGTTACAAACTCTCGTGGTGTGACGGGCGGTGTGTACAAGGCCCGGGAACGTATTCACCGCGGCGTGCTGATCCGCGATTACTAGCGATTCCGGCTTCATGCAGGCGAGTTGCAGCCTGCAATCCGAACTGAGAGAAGCTTTAAGAGATTTGCATGACCTCGCGGTCTAGCGACTCGTTGTACTTCCCATTGTAGCACGTGTGTAGCCCAGGTCATAAGGGGCATGATGATTTGACGTCATCCCCACCTTCCTCCGGTTTGTCACCGGCAGTCTCGCTAGAGTGCCCAACTAAATGATGGCAACTAACAATAAGGGTTGCGCTCGTTGCGGGACTTAACCCAACATCTCACGACACGAGCTGACGACAACCATGCACCACCTGTCACTTTGTCCCCGAAGGGAAAGCTCTATCTCTAGAGTGGTCAAAGGATGTCAAGACCTGGTAAGGTTCTTCGCGTTGCTTCGAATTAAACCACATGCTCCACCGCTTGTGCGGGCCCCCGTCAATTCCTTTGAGTTTCAACCTTGCGGTCGTACTCCCCAGGCGGAGTGCTTAATGCGTTTGCTGCAGCACTGAAGGGCGGAAACCCTCCAACACTTAGCACTCATCGTTTACGGCGTGGACTACCAGGGTATCTAATCCTGTTTGCTCCCCACGCTTTCGAGCCTCAGCGTCAGTTACAGACCAGAGAGCCGCCTTCGCCACTGGTGTTCCTCCATATATCTACGCATTTCACCGCTACACATGGAATTCCACTCTCCTCTTCTGCACTCAAGTCTCCCAGTTTCCAATGACCCTCCCCGGTTGAGCCGGGGGCTTTCACATCAGACTTAAGAAACCGCCTGCGCTCGCTTTACGCCCAATAAATCCGGACAACGCTTGCCACCTACGTATTACCGCGGCTGCTGGCACGTAGTTAGCCGTGGCTTTCTGGTTAGATACCGTCAGGGGACGTTCAGTTACTAACGTCCTTGTTCTTCTCTAACAACAGAGTTTTACGATCCGAAAACCTTCTTCACTCACGCGGCGTTGCTCGGTCAGACTTTCGTCCATTGCCGAAGATTCCCTACTGCTGCCTCCCGTAGGAGTCTGGGCCGTGTCTCAGTCCCAGTGTGGCCGATCACCCTCTCAGGTCGGCTATGCATCGTGGCCTTGGTGAGCCGTTACCTCACCAACTAGCTAATGCACCGCGGGTCCATCCATCAGCGACACCCGAAAGCGCCTTTCACTCTTATGCCATGCGGCATAAACTGTTATGCGGTATTAGCACCTGTTTCCAAGTGTTATCCCCCTCTGATGGGTAGGTTACCCACGTGTTACTCACCCGTCCGCCACTCCTCTTTCCAATTGAGTGCAAGCACTCGGGAGGAAAGAAGCGTTCGACTTGCATGTATTAGGCACGCCGCCAGCGTTCGTCCTGAGCCAGGATCAAACTCTCATAATAAAAGTTAGAACAATCTTGCGATTGTTAAGCTCAATTTGTTTGCTAGCATATTGCTTGCTTGTTAAAAATGTTCGTTGTCTTGAATTGAATCAAGACGCCCTACACATTTGGTTCGTCTATTCTTTGTTCAGTTTTCAAAGGTCTACGTTACCTCGCAGCAACTTTTATATCATAACAAACTTTCGTTTGAATGTCAAGAACTTTTTTAAAAAAGTTTTTTTAAGTTGTTTTGCTCGGTTGTTGTCGTCTGTTGTGACAACTTCTATATCTTATCATCTCGTTTGTTATTTGTCAACAACTTTTTTGTTGTTTTTTCAAACTTTTTTCGAGAGATTTGAAATCAAGAATTGTTATTTAATTATTGACTTCTGAATCGCTCAGCTGTGTGACTCGCCTTGCGACATGTAATAATATACCAAGATTTCAAGCATTGGTCAATCATTATTTTCACTTTTTTTAAACTTTTTTTCAATACCGATTATTCTTTCTTATCCGATTAGATAAAGTTCGTTTTTTTATCAGATTACCCATTCTTTTTATTACCCATCTTCGATTTTTTTAGAAAAAAAGAATTGGTTTCAATTGTTTTTCTATTCTTTTTTTATTTAATTTTTTGCGAATACAAAAAAAAGATGCCCTTAAGGCATCTTTTTTTATCTCATTGTTGGGAATAGCAAGACATCACGAATTGATTGTGCATCGGTTAATAACATAACTAGTCGATCAATCCCAATACCTAATCCTCCGGTTGGTGGCAAGCCATATTCTAAGGCTTCGATGAAATCTTCATCTACTCCGTGTGCTTCATCATTTCCTTGTTCCCGTTCTTTTTCTTGTTCTTCAAAACGTTCACGTTGGTCAATTGGATCATTTAATTCTGTAAATGCATTAGCAAACTCTTTTCCGATAATAAATAGTTCAAAGCGGTCAGTGAAACGACCATCTTCTGGATTTTTCTTCGCTAATGGTGAAACAGCGACTGGGTGACCATAAATAAATGTTGGTTGTTGCAACGTATCTTCTACAAATGTTTCGAAAAATTCATTAATGATATGACCGACTGTCATGGCATCTGTAATTTCAACATTATGTTCTTTAGCCAACGCACGGGCTTCTTCTATCGTCATCTCTTGCCAAAAATCTACGCCCGTTTGTTCTTTGACCGCATCTACCATGTGTAGACGTTTGAAAGGACTTCCTAAGTCAACCGCTTGACCATCGTACGTGATATCAGTAGTTCCTAAGACTTTTTCCGCAGCATTACGAATAATTCCCTCTGTTAAATCCATCACATCTTGATAATCAGTATAAGCAGTATAAGCTTCTAGCATTGTAAATTCTGGGTTATGAGTGGTATCGATTCCTTCATTACGGAAGACACGACCAATTTCATATACTTTTTCCATGCCACCGACAATTAAACGTTTTAAATGTAACTCTAGGGCAATGCGTAAGTATAAGTCCATATCTAACGCATTATGGTGTGTGATAAATGGACGAGCAGCAGCTCCTCCTGCTTCGTTATGCAAGACAGGCGTTTCTACTTCGACATAGCCATTGCCATCTAGATAACGACGGATTTCGCTAATAATTTGACTGCGTTTCATGAAACGATCAAAGCTTTCTTTGTTACTGATTAAATCCAAATAGCGTTGACGATAGCGTTGTTCCACATTCGTTAATCCATGGTATTTATCTGGCAATGGACGCAAAGCTTTAGTTAATAACGTAATTGTTTGAGCTTTAACAGTAACTTCCCCCGTATTGGTTTTCATTACTTGACCTGTCACACCAAAGAAGTCGCCTAAGTCAGCATGTTTAAATAGTTCATAGGCTTCGTCTCCAACTTGGTCCTTCCGAACATAAATTTGAATTTGGCCTTCACGGTCTTGCAAATGGGCGAAACCAGCTTTTCCTTTACCACGTTTTGTCATCATACGTCCAGCAACGCTGACTTCTGTATTCATTTCACTAAGTTCTTCTTTTGTATGATTATCATATTGTTCATGAAGTTCTGCTGAATTATGAGTGCGATCGAAACGTTTACCGAAAGGATCAATCCCTTCTTCACGTAAAGCTTCCATTTTTTCGCGGCGCACGAGCATTTGATCATTTAAATCCTCTAAATGCGCTTGTTGTTCTTCTGCCACTGTTGTTCCTCCATTCTTGATTTTAACCTATCCTAATAATGCCACAGTAATTCGAAAAAAAGCAAGCCGAATTTTACTTTCGGCTTGAATTTTTTATTCTTCTATAGTAGTTACAGCAACTTTGGAAATCTTCTCTACAAAGGCATCAAGTAAATCGACAACTGCTTGTTGTGTTTCAACTTGGTTAATCGCAACTTTCACTTTGGCCGCTC
Source organism: Enterococcus sp. DIV0712 (assembly GCF_050554855.1). NCBI lineage: Bacteria > Bacillati > Bacillota > Bacilli > Lactobacillales > Enterococcaceae > Enterococcus > Enterococcus sp. DIV0712. The sequence goes on along the minus strand of NZ_CP187333.1, from coordinate 207,868 downwards.
GCGAGATTCCTTTTAGATAGTAAGAAGCATGTTGGCGAAACTCACGGACCGCAATTTTTTCACCTTTTAAATCCACTAATCGTTGTAAATGAACTTTTGCAATGTTAATTTTTTCAGCTGGTGAAGGCTCAGGCATCAATTCGCCCGTTTCCAAGTATTCTTTCGTCCGTTGAATCATCCAAGGATTGCCCAAAGCAGCTCGACCAATCATCACACCATCCGCTCCAACATATTCTAACATGCGTTTAGCATCTTCAGGCGTTTTGACATCGCCATTTCCCATAAAAGGAATGGTTAAATGCTTTTTCACTTCCTTTAAAACGTCCCAGTTGGCTGTCCCTTCGTACATTTGGACACGTGTCCGACCATGCATAGCAATTGCCGAAGCCCCTGCTTGTTCGGCAGCCAAAGCGTTGTCTACAGCATATAGATGATCTTCATCCCAGCCTGTTCGCATTTTTACAGTAACAGGCAAAGAAACTGCCGAAGAGACTGCGTGAACCATCTCATGCACTTTATTCGGTTCCAGCAACCATTTCGCACCAGCTTCAGCTTTAATTATTTTATTGACAGGGCAACCCATGTTAATATCAATAATCGCCGCTTGCGTATTTTCTTCCACAAACTTAGCAGCTTCCACTAATGTTTCTTTATCTCCACCAAAAATTTGTACACTTAAAGGATATTCTCGCTCATCAATATATAGCATTTCTAAGGTTTTTTTGTTTCTTAATTTAATTCCTTTGTCACTAATCATTTCACAAACGACTAATCCTGCGCCAAATTCTTTTACAGTCACACGAAAAGCGGCGTTACTAATACCCGCCATCGGAGCTACGACAACACGGTTGGGGATTTCAACGTCTCCAATTTTCCACATAGTCTTTCCTCCTACTTTTGTTTCGTATTGCGAATCGCTTCATCGCGAAGTTCAATTAATTCTTCTTCACTATAGTGATATTTATTGTTACAGAATTGACAAACTGCTTCTGCTCCATGATCTTCATCAATCATCGCATTTAATTCATCGATCCCAACAGCAATCAAAGCGGTCGCAAATTTTTCTTTGGAACAGTCACATTTAAATTGTACAGGCATTTTTTCTAAAATTTCTACTTCGTCTTCTCCCAATAAGCGATACAAGACTTGTTCAGGTGTTTCTCCATTTTCTAGTAATTGTGAAATTGGTGGCACTTCCGCTAGACGCTGTTCAATAAAATCAATGGTACTTTCATCGGCACCTGGCATTACTTGAATCATAAAACCACCGGCTGCTTTCACAGATTCATCCGTGTCCACCAATACACCTAAACCGATAGCTGAAGGAACTTGTTCAGAGACCGCCATAAAATATGTAAAGTCTTCACCGATTTCACCAGAAACAATAGGTGTTTGTCCAGAAAAGGTTTCTTTTAATCCTAAATCTTTAATGACTGTGAAAATTCCTTCGTTACCGACAGCACCACGTACATCAATTTTACCTGTTGCATTCAACTTTAAGCTGACATGTGGATTTTTAATGTAGCCTTTTGTTTCTCCACGGCCATTACTATCGACAATAATAGCGCCAGCTGGGCCATTTCCTTGTACTTTTACAGTTAATTTATCGTCACCTTTTAAAGTCGCTCCTAGTAAAAGGGCTCCAATCAATGTGCGTCCTAACGCTGCGGTAGAAGAACTCCATGTATCATGTCTTCTTTGCGCTTCACTAACAGTTTCAGTGGCACTGATGGCATATGCTCGTATCGAACCTTTATAACAAAGGGCTTTTACTAAATAATCTTCCATTCTTTTTCCTCTTCTCTTGGTGCTTTTTTGTCCATTAGTCAGATAATACTAGGAATCAGGTGTTTTTTCAACCAAATAATCTTCCTTCTATAGAATATCTTAATATTATAGAAGGTGCAGTATTCGTCAACTCGACAAATACTGCACCTTCTACTAATTGGTTATTTATAACGATCTTCGTAGTTATTGCGATCATATTCAGAATTGGAATCTGAATCTTTTTTCTCTTCAGATTGGACTTCTTTTTCTGTTTGTTCGCTTTCTACTTTGACTTCTTCTGCTTCATCATGTAATTCTTTTTTCGCTTCTTCAAAGTCTTGTTTTTCTTCAACTTGTTTTTGCGCTTCTTTTTCTTCTAAAGCACGTTTTGCTTCTTCGAATGTTTGCGCTTCTTTTTCACTAGGATAGTCGCTGTCAGCACCTTCAGGCATTTTACCTGTTTCAAATAATGATTTGATTGCTTTTGCATCTAATGTTTCATATTCTAATAGTTTTTCAGCGATTAGTTTATGTTGTTCACGGTGCGCTTCGATAATTTCATGCGCTTTTGTATGAGCATCCATTAAGATACGGCGAACTTCCTGATCGATTTCAAACGCCACTTGTTCTGAGTAAGCTTTTGTTTGACCATAATCACGACCGACAAAGACTTGATGGTTTCCTTCATATTGAACAGGTCCTAATTTGTCGCTCATTCCATATTCCGTTACCATGCTACGGGCAATCCCTGTTGCTTGTTCAAAGTCATTTGAAGCCCCTGTTGATTGAACGCCAAAGATAATTTCTTCTGCTGTACGTCCACCAAGTAAGCCAACGATTTGTTCAAACATATCTTCTTTAGTCATTAAGAATTGATCTTCTTTTGGTAAAGCAATCATATAACCGCCTGCGCGACCACGAGGGATAATTGTTACTTTATGGACAACACGGGCACGGCTTAAGACTAAACCAACGATTGTGTGTCCCGCTTCATGGTAAGCAACCATTTCGCGTTCTTTTTTATTAATCACGCGATCTTTTTTAGCTGGACCAGCAATTACGCGGTCTTCGGCTTCATCCACATCAGAAGCATCAATTTTTTTCTTGTTACGACGAGCGGCAACTAAGGCTGCTTCGTTTAAGACATTTTCTAAATCAGCACCAGCAAAACCTGGTGTTTGTTGTGCAACAACTTTCAAATCAACGTCATCAGCTAACGGTTTGTTTTTCGCATGAACACGTAAAATCGCTTCACGACCTTTGACATCTGGACGTCCTACCAAGATTTGGCGGTCAAAACGACCTGGACGTAACAACGCTGGGTCTAACACGTCTGAACGGTTCGTTGCAGCAATTACGATAACTCCTTCATTGCCATCAAAACCATCCATCTCAACTAATAATTGGTTAAGGGTTTGTTCACGTTCGTCGTGTCCGCCACCCATACCAGCACCACGTTGACGACCAACTGCATCGATTTCATCGATAAAGATAATCGCAGGCGCGTTTTTCTTCGCTGTTTCAAATAAATCCCGGACACGGCTAGCACCGACCCCGACAAACATTTCAACGAAATCTGAACCTGAGATTGAGTAAAATGGCACACCTGCTTCACCTGCTACGGCTTTAGCAAGTAACGTTTTACCAGTCCCTGGAGGTCCCTCTAATAGTACGCCCGCAGGAATCCGTGCGCCTAATTCAGCGAAACGACGTGGATCTTTTAAGAATTCCACTACTTCAACTAATTCTTGTTTTTCTTCTTCCGCACCAGCTACATCTGAGAAGCGGACACGGTTAGCTTTTTTATCGGCTTCTTTGGCTTTGGATTTACCGAAGTTCATCACACGGCCACCGCCGCCACCGCCACCGCCTTGTTGGCTCATCATCATGTAGAAGAAGAAGAAAATAATCACTAATGGTAAGAAACTAAACAACAGTGACAACCAAGCACCACTTGTTGATTGTTCTTTGACAACTAGCTTCACCTTGTTATTTTGTGCCGCATCTTGAATGCCAGCTAAGGTTGTATCACTAGGTAAAACGGTTGTTGTGAAGCCTTTTGACGACGCTTGCGTTGAGCCCCACAATGACAGACCACCTGTGTCTTTCACTTCTTGTTTTTCTTTATACTGACCTTCAATCCGGTAAACCCCATTGGTTGGTTGAATGGTCATGTCTTTGACTTTTCCGTCTTCCAATTGTTGTTGGAAGGTTGAGTAATCGATGTCTGGCGATTGTTGGTTGTTATTTCCAAAAATGAAATAGACAACCATGACCATGGCAAGTACTACTAAGACGTAGTATAAACCATTTTTCATGCCATTATTCTTTTTGTTCATGCCTGTCCTCCTTATGCTCATCATTACAATTCATGTTATTCTTTTATCAATCCTGACCTTTACATTGTAACACAATTAATTCCTTGATAGATATTAATTTGATTCGTAAACTTCAGGTTTTAAAACGCCAATATAAGGCAAGTTGCGGTACGTTTCTGCATAGTCTAATCCGTAACCGACCACAAACTCATTGGGCACATCAAACCCTACGTAGTCAGCTTTAATGTCTACTACACGGCCTTCTGGTTTATCTAATAAGGTAACAATTTTCACAGATGCAGCTTTACGGTATCTAAACAAATCTACTAAATACGCTAATGTACGACCACTATCGATGATATCTTCTACGATTAAAATATGTCTACCTTCGACATTTGTGTCTAAGTCTTTGACAATTTTTACTTCGCCTGAAGAAACTGTCGCGTTGCCGTAGCTAGATACATCCATAAAGTCCAATTCTAAATAAGTATTGATTTCACGAGTCAAATCAGCCATAAATGGTACTGCACCTTTTAAAATACCGACCACTAAAGGATTTTTCCCTTGATATTCTTCTGTCAGTTGCTTGCCAAGCTCTGCAGACTTCGCAAGAATTTCTTCTTTGGAGATTAGGACTTTCTCAATATCTTTTTCTATCATAGTGCGCTCCTTTCAGCATTACTCCTTTGTCTTAAAAAGGAGTCTGTAGTGTATTTTATCAGTTTCTAAAGGAATACTCAAATAGGAATTTGCAAATTTTGGTACCCAAATGATTTCCTCTTGCTTATCCGTAATGACCCAAGCACTCTCTCTCGCTTCATTTGGCACTTTTTGATCAATAAAAACTCTGCTTAATTTTTTCGTAAACCCTGGTTTTAATGTAATCCGATCACCACTTTGGCGATGACGAACGGTCAAAGGTGTGGCTGTGGACAACGGGATTGCCAACAACTGGCCCGCCCATTGATTAATCTCTTCAGGAAGAGGAAACGGTTTGTCTGTCACAATTAATCCTAGCCACTCGGTTTCCGATAAATAAATCCCCGCACCAGGTACTAATAAATGTGTAACTTCTTCTCGCAGTGCAACCTGTTTTTGTTCTAAGCACAGCCAATCGTAACTTTTAGCTAGTTGCCATTGCTGTTCTAACATAACCGAGCCTTGCGGTTGGCGTTCATCATTCAAAACTTTTAAAATTTGTGTCATCTGGCGTTGGTTTAACGAAACCCCTAATGGCACTAATGTTTTTTGGAAAAACGCGGTTAAAAAGAAGTGCTGGTACGCAGGCGTTTCTTTTAATAATCTCTTCAAAGGAATGCGCCAGCCTTGTTTGGTCGGCTCTACGGCTTCAGATAATTGAGGCTCAATTTGTTCCTGAATAAATTCTTGGGCAAAACGTTGTTCATTACTAAAAGAAGCAATCTGATCTAAGAATTGCGGATTTTCCTGCTTTAATAGCGGCAAAACCTGATTACGGAGTCGATTTCTCAAATATTCATTGGTTTGGTTCGTTTCGTCCTCAAAATAAACGAATGCTTGTCGCTGTGCAAATTGATACAATTCTTCTTTTGGATAAATAAGTAACGGACGAATCAATTCCCCTGTCGCAAAAGGACGTCTCTCTTTAATGCCCGCGGAATGGGAAAAATTAGTTCCTCGAATCAGTTTCATTAAAATCGTTTCCGCTTGATCGTCTAGATGATGTGCCGTCATTAAGACCGCCGCACCTTCAATTTCCATGACTTCTTTAAAAAATTCATAACGAAATGTGCGCGCTTTTGCTTCTAAATTTCGTTGCTTTTCAGGGTCTTCCCAACGTGTTTCATAATACGTTAGCTCTCGCTGCTGACAATAGGTAGCGAGATATTGCGCTTCCTGTGCCGACGCTTCTCGCAATTGATGATTGACGTGTGCAACAACCAATTGTAATTGTTCTTTTTCTGCCACCTGTTCCATTAACGTCAAAAGGGCCATGGAGTCTACACCACCAGAAACGGCGACCACGATTGTTTGATGCGGTTGCCAAAATCCTTGTTCTTTTCCTCGTTTATAAAACTGCCAAAACATTGTTCGCCCTTCTTTCTTCCTTAGAATAAAAGAGGAACCGAGAAATAACCCATTCGTTATCCCCAGTCCCCCTATTTGTTTGTGCTTAGCCGCGACGTCCGCCACGTCCGCCACGTTTGCCTTCAGTATTACGTTTTAATGAAGATAAACGGTCATCACTATCTTTCAAGAAAGAGCTCATCAATGAGTCAAAATCTTGTTTATTGTTATTGTTATTTGCTTGTGGTTTATTGAAAGGCTTTTTGCCCCCTGCGCGTGGATTACGGTCACGATTCTCATAATTGTTTTCACGACGTTGAAATTCACGTTTTGGTTGTTGCCCTTCTGCTGGCTCTTGTGCTTTACGGATCGATAAGCCAATTTTGCCGTCGTCACCAACTGAGGTTACTTTCACTGTTACTTCGTCACCTACTGTTAATACATCATGAATATCTTTAACGAATCCATTAGACACTTCACTGATGTGTACTAACCCAGTTTTTCCTTCTCCTAAATCAATAAATGCACCAAAGTTAGTAATCCCTGACACTTTTCCTGGCAATTTAGCTCCTACTTCGATTGACATAAAAAAATTGTTCCTCCTATTTTTTCCCTAATTATAATTGCAGTTTATTCAGCTGAAGACTTAGTTGTTTCAGTTGAAGACTGTGATTGACTATTTTTTTCTGAACTGCTCTTGCTTTCTTCCGCTCCAGAAGTCTGTGTTTTTTTCATTTGTTCTGGTGTGGGATAAATCTGTTCGCCTTCTTTTGAGAGAAGGAAACGGCTACGTGCTAATTTTGCCACATAATCATCATCTTTTAACAAAGCAACGTCTTTTTTTAGATCCTTGACCTTCTTATCAACTGCTACGGATTCAGCAATTGCATCTGCTCGTTCTTGTTTGAAAGCACCTAAGCGATGATAATCTTTCATCAATTGGATGCCAGAAAAGGCAAAAATAATGAAGGCCACGAGAAAAATCGCTGCCAAGCGTCTGCGTCTAAAAATCAATTGTTTCTGTTGTTTTTGGAATTCGACATACTGTTCTTTCGTGTAGTCATTTTCCAATGCCGCAACTTTCTTCGAGTTTTTTTCATTCTTTCCCATCGTCTCGCTCCACTCGCTTTGGATTGTCCGTTTTATTATACCAACATCTAAGAACCTTGTCTAATGTTAATTTCAGAGAAGTTAAAGAAAATCAAGCTTTTTTCTAAAATATTCTTTGCTTTTGAAATAACAGCGGTTGATTTATTAATTTTTTTCAAAAGCGGCGCGTCTGTTTCATTAAAACGCTGAAAGGATGAAGCGCTTGGAATATTCATCTTTTCAATGAACTTGCCAAGCGCTCCATCCTCACCTGCTTATTCTTCAGAGACACGTGTTTCTGATTTTATTTCATACATTTTTGTGGCATCTTCTTTTTTCGTAGAGTCATTTAGTTGCAGGACTTCTACTTCTAAAATTCTGTTCCCAAATTGAATTTTGACAAGGTCACCAATCTTCACAGTACTAGAAGATTTGGCTAAGACTCCGTTGATTTGAATCCGACCTTTATCAGCGACTTCTTTGGCAACTGTTCTTCTTTTAATAATGCGAGAAACTTTTAAAAATTTATCTAACCGCATCACATTCACCTCTTTTATTTTTTTTGTCTCATCCGTAAAATTTTTGCGCCATACGGTAAACTTAACCATTCACGTATCGTAAATAATTCTAACTTAATGATGGTGCTAATAAAAACTGTACCACCCACTGCAACACCTAAAACTGTAACGAAAAACGCTTGACTTCGGTGATGCACACCTTGGAACAAGATGGAGATAATTCCTTGATAGACCAGTAATGACAGCATCATGATTGCTAAACTAAGCAACAGTTTTTTCAAAAAGTTTCGTTCTCGAACAAAACAATTAATCGCTGCATCCGATTGTCGGACTAAAACGAATAACGTCGCTAGTAACCCAAGAATAGTAGACCAACTAGCACCTAATGTTCCCCAACGAATGGTGAAAAAGCCCGTTGTCAGTAATTTCACTAATAAGCCCACACCAGCTGCCACTAAAGGACCTTTAAAACGATTGCGACTTTGTTCAATACTTTGGTAGGCCTGAATAATGGCCATAAAAGCGATGGATAAAACATACACCCCTAAAACATCGTTGCCTTTATAATCTTTAAAAAGCGTAAAGTTCATGTACGGCAATAACATCATCAGACCAATCGAAGCCGCCGATGCCAAGGTTGTGGTAAGACGCAAAAAGATTTTTGCAACTTGTAAAAATTGTTGACGGTCTTTTTTCATAAAATATTTTGTCAAACCTGGTAAAAAGGTCGAGCTTAAAGCTAAAGCAATTACCAATCCTAATTGAACTAGTGGTTGTCCTCTATCATAGACCCCTTTGTCCACTTTCGCAGCTAAATCAGAGAGCCCGAAAAGCATGAGGGCATTTTTTACTTTAAAGGAATCAATTAATTGAAATAGAATCAGAAAAGCACTATATAAAGAGACCAACCCACCCTCAATCATTAAACGTTTAAATAGTCCTGTGGTTTGAGGCATAATCTTCCATTGATGCAAGTATTCCGTACTTCCACTAAGAATTTTTCGATTGTAGTACCATAAGACAAGTACCGCTAAGATACCGCCAGCCAACGCACCACTCATGGCCACTGTCCCCGTTTGGTAAATGGAGCCACCAAAGTAATGATAGGACAACGCAGCTACTAGAATAACCCCGACACGCACAAACTGTTCCATCACCTGTGAAATACCACTAGGCACCATCAACAAATGACCTTGAAAATTCCCACGATAGAAAGAAAGAATTGGAACGAGTAAAAAGGTAAAGGAAACAACTTCCATTAATGGTTGGAGTGCAGCATCCCCCATACTAATAGCAATTTCTTGACTACCAAAGAAAAAGAAGGCCCAACAAGCAATCGCTAACCATAACACATAGGGATATAGTTGGCGCAACACTTGTTTTTGACTCCGAATATCTGGTTGTTCAGCAACAATTTTGGAAATAAATTGCGGTAAGCCTGACAATGCTAATGTCATCGCAATCCCATAGATTGGATAAACTTGCTGATACACGTAAAATCCTTCATCCCCTACAAAGTTCTGAAAAGGAACGCGATAAAACGCACTCAACACTTTTGCAATGAAGGAAGCAATGGTTAACACAACGGCACCTTGCATCATTCGTTGCATTTCTTTTTGTGCCATCTTCTAGGCCTCCTTTTAAAGGGAATCCGTTTCTTGCGAATGTTTGTATTTTTCTTGTCGCAATGCGGTTGTAAAAGTAGCAATTTCTTGAATCCAAACAGCTTCTTTACAATCTTTCGGCAACTTCAAGGAAATAGTCATTTGTTCTTTCTCAACTGCTAGATCCGCTTTTAAGCTGGTTGCCGATAACGCTTCAAACAACTGCTCCACAGAGTATGTTTTTGTGCCAATTTTACTTAACACAAACTTGACTTTTTGGTCGCGTTTACGAATACTTTCTAACAAGGCACGGTCGCCATCCATTTTGATACGGCCAGTGGTTAATAAATGCGCCACTTCGTCAGGATACTCTCCAAAGCGGTCTAACAAGTCCGCTTCTAATTCTTCGTACATATCCATATTTTCTAATTGACGAATCCGTTTATAAATTTCAATTTTTTGTCGTTCATCTGTGATGTACGTTCCTGGAATATAAGCATCAATGCCCAAATCAATTTCAACAGACGTTTTTTGGTCTTGGATATTTTTTCCTTGTTTACGAGCAACTGCCTCAGATAACATCTGTGAGTACATATCAAACCCAACCGAATCAATGAAGCCATGTTGTTGGGCACCAAGAAGGTTTCCGGCCCCTCGAATGGAAAGGTCACGCATCGCAATTTTGAACCCAGAACCTAATTCCGTAAAGTCTTTAATTGCTTCTAAACGTTTCTCACTAACTTCGTTTAGGATTTTTTGCTGTTCGTACATAAAATAAGCATAGGCCACTCGATTGCTACGCCCCACACGACCACGTAATTGATACAACGTAGATAAGCCCATGTAATCCGCATTTTCTACAAACAAGGTATTAGCATTAGGAATATCTACTCCTGTTTCAATAATTGTTGTAGTGACTAATATATCATATTGTCCTTCAATAAAATCAAACAAAGTATTCTCCAGTTGTACTTCTGTCATTTGCCCATGTGCATACGCAATTCGTGCATCTGGAACTAGCGCTTGTAACTCTTCAACTTTTCGTTCGATCGTATCTACTCGATTGTATAAATAAAAGACTTGACCATCTCGGGCCATTTCTCGCTCAATCGCTTCCCGAATCGCCCCAGGATTATTTTCCATGACATACGTTTGGATCGGATAACGATTCTCTGGTGGGGTTTCGATGACGGATAAATCACGGACACCTAACATCGACATATGAAGGGTCCTTGGGATTGGCGTTGCTGTTAACGTCAAGACATCCACTTGTGAACGCAATTGTTTTAGTCGTTCTTTATGTTTCACTCCAAACCGTTGTTCCTCATCAATAATCAACAAGCCTAAATCACTAAAATTAATATCTTGCGACAATAAACGATGGGTACCAATCACAATATCTACTTGGCCATGTTTAATTTTTTCAATTGTTTCATTTTGCTGTTTTTTCGTGCGGAAACGACTTAATAAACCAATTTCTACAGGAAAGCCCTCAAACCGCTCTTGAATCGTTTCGTAATGTTGTTGCGCTAAAATAGTTGTTGGCACTAAAAAGGCAACCTGTTTATTGTTGCTAACAGCTTTGAAAGCCGCTCGTAAAGCCACTTCTGTTTTACCAAACCCTACATCGCCAACTAACAAACGATCCATTGGTCGAGATTTTTCCATGTCGTGTTTAATTTCGGCAGCACTACGTAATTGATCATCTGTTTCAGAATACGGAAAAGCCTCTTCAAATTCTTTTTGATACGCATCATCTGGCGGAAAAGCATAGCCTTTTTCCGACTCTCTTGTCGCATAAAGTAAGATTAAATCATCCGCGATATCTTCAATTTTCGAAGCAACTTTTCGTTTAGTTTTCGTCCATTCACTGCCGCCTAGCTTGTTAATTTTCGGCGTTTTAGACTCGGAAGCAACGAACTTTTGAATCAAGTTCAATTGTGTTACTGGAATAAATAACTTGTCATCATTTTGGTACAAGATAGTCATGTAATCTTGATGAACCCCATCAACTTCTAAGGTTTCCATACCAATATATTTACCAATCCCGTGATTCGCATGAACGACATAATCGCCCGTTTTTAAGTCGCTATAACTTTTCAAACGTTCCGCATTAGAGATTGTTTGACGACGTGCCCGTTTTTTGGTCGTTGTATGAAAAATTTCTTTTTCCGTAATCGCCACGAGCTTGTTTTTAGGTAATTCAAACCCTGTTTGTAATGCCCCTTGGACAATTTGGACATGCCCATCTAACAACTGATCCCAATTGCTTACTACGCTAGGTATGTCAAAGTCCTGAAATAGCTCTTCGACTTTTTGAATCCGTTCTTTCGTAGGAACAAAAACAACGACCGTTTGGTTTTGCTTTTGCCAACGGTCCACTTCCGCTTTTAGCAACGGCATTTGACCGAAGAATTGTTGCATTGAACGATATTGGAAATTATGGACTTCTTGGAAACGAAGATTCCCCATCCCTTTTTGAAAAAGTGAAAAGAAGGTCGTATTTCGTGCAGTTTTTCGCAATTGATCATGAAAGTCTACGCCAAAAGTTTGTTCAGAAAACACGCGCATTTCTTCAATTTTCAGGGTTTGCCATTCCGCTTCCTCTCTAGCGATTTCTCGCTCCGTTTCCATCATACGAGAATAATCATCCACAAAAAGCAAACTATTTTCTGGTAAATAATCTAACAGCGTAGTTTTTTGTTGGTACAGAAAATCTGTATAATAGTGAGCATTTTCTGTAGGAATCCCTTGTTCCCAAGAAGACAGCAACTGACCAAAATATTCTTCTAAAAAATCGGTCTCCGTTTGATCTTTAGCTGTCGCTAAACGTTTTTCTAGAGCATCTTGTAACCTCATCATGCCATGATTCATATCTGCCTTTGAGAATACTAAATCAGTCATTGGTGAAATCGTTACTTCTTCAAGATTTTCTAATGAACGTTGGGTATCTGCTTCGAAATAACGGATGGAGTCAATTTCAACATCAAACAGTTCCACCCGAACAGGGTATTCGGCATTTAGCGGATAGACATCAATAATGCTTCCGCGAATACTAAATTCGCCAGGCTTCCCGACCATCGATTGGCGTTCATAGCCCATTAACACTAAGCGTTGCGCGAGGATTTCAGGTTCTACTTCCGTCCCGATTTCCCAATGAAGTTGCGCATTTTGCCACGTTTCTTTCGTTGGCAAATATTTTCGTAGTCCAGCTACTGGTACGACCACAATTCCTGCATTCGCTGTCATCAGGAAATTTAACGCACTCACTCGATCTGCGCGCGCTTCTGGTGAAGAAAAGGCCATTTCGGCGGATAACACTTCATCTACTGGAAATAGATGAACTTGTTCTGAAGGTAAAATATTTAAAAAATCATCTACTAATTGATTGGCATAGTATAGGTTTGGGACCGCAATAACAATTTTTTGATGCGTCTTTTGTAAAGCGCCTGCCATCAGTAATGTTTTAGCAGAGCCTGATAACCCAGTAATTAGTTGGCGCGTTCCTGTTGTCATTAGTTGACTGCGCCATGATTTAGCAATTTCTGTTTGGCTAATTCGTTCGATAATATTCAAACAAGGGCCCTCCTTTCTGCTATTTTCCATTAAATTGATTCATTGTTTCAACAAACGTATGTCCTTCACATGCATATAAAGCGGCATCGGCTGCTTTTTTTACAGCAAGTAACATCTCTTCGTGTGTTTCTTTGGGAAAAGTGCTTAGTACATGGTGGATAACTGTATCATTTTTTGAGGGCCGACCAATGCCAATTTTAATTCTAGGAAAGACATTTGTTCCTAAATGGGCAATCAGACTTTTTATCCCATTGTGGCCGCCAGCACTACCTTTTTGCCGTAAACGAATTTTACCGACCTCTAAGTCTAAGTCATCATAAATAACAATCAAGTCTTCCTCATCTACCCCAAAGTAGGTCAACAACGGACCAACAGAGCGACCTGATTCATTCATAAATGTTAATGGTTTCACTAACAATACTTTCTCAGTCCCTATAAAAAACTCTGCAATATCTGCTTCAAAATTACTATTATTAAACGAAACATTTTGCCGATACGCAATTTCATCTAGCGTAATAAAGCCAATGTTGTGTTTTGTTTCTTTGTATTTACTACCGGGATTTCCCAGTCCTACGATTACTTTCATCTTTCATTCTCCTTGGATTATAAGCTTGCCAACACAAAATGGCTGGGAAGCGTATGCGCTACCCAGTTTTATTCATTATACCATAGAAATAAAAAAACTCGCAGTCTTTGAAGATTAAGAAAGATGTAAAAAAATTTTTTAGAAATTTAAATATGCGTAAGATAGTGAAATTACGCACATGTAAGAGCTACCATTTTGAAACAGGTCTGAAAACTGTATCATTTTTACAATCAAAGTTCGTGACATTTTTTACAAACCATGTTACTATCACTTTAGCAACAGGAAATAAAAACTCGTTGCTCACGAAAAAGAATGTAGAGGAAGGAATGGTACACATGACTGCAGCCGCAGGGAATAAAGATCACCAAAAAGTAATTTTAGTCGGGGACGGTGCCGTAGGTTCTAGCTATGCCTTTGCTTTAGTAACTCAGAATATTGCTCAAGAAGTTGGGATTATTGATATTAATGTACCAAAAACTGAAGGAGACGCGTTGGACTTATCTCACGCATTAGCATTTACTTCTCCTAAAAAAATCTATGCTGCTACTTATGACGATTGCCATGATGCAGACTTAGTTGTCTTAACAGCTGGTGCGCCTCAAAAACCAGGCGAAACTCGTTTAGACTTAGTTCATAAAAACTTGAAAATTAATAAAGAAATCGTTACAACAATTGTTGATTCTGGTTTCAACGGTATCTTCTTAGTTGCCGCAAACCCAGTTGATATTTTGACTTATTCAACTTGGAAATTCTCTGGCTTCCCGAAAGAACGAGTAATCGGTTCAGGAACTTCACTAGATTCTGCTCGTTTCCGTCAAGCAATTGCCGAATTAGTTGATGTTGATGCACGAAATGTCCATGCCTACATCTTAGGGGAACACGGAGATACAGAATTCCCAGTTTGGTCACATGCGAATGTCGCTGGCTTACAAATTTACGAATGGGTGAAAAATAATCCTGACGTCGATGAAGAAGCAATGGTTAATTTATTCTTCAACGTACGCGACGCTGCTTACACAATCATCGAGAAAAAAGGAGCTACTTTCTATGGAATCGCGGTTGCACTAGCGCGTATCACTAAAGCTATCCTAAACGATGAAAACTCTGTGTTACCATTATCTGTTTATTTAGAAGGTGAATATGGTCAAAACGATATTTATATCGGTGCACCAGCGATCATCAACCGCCAAGGCGTTAAACAAGTCATTGAAATTCCATTAACAGATGCTGAACAAGAAAAAATGGAAGCTTCTGCTTCTGCATTAAAAGAAGTTATTGAAACAGCTTTTGCTAAATTTGAAGCAGAAGAAGCAAAATAACTCCTTCTATAATAGTCGAAAATTAAAAACAACCAAGAGTGAACACTATTGTTACTCCGCTTTAAAGCCTGGTACAAAAATCCAAAGTGATTTTTGTACCAGGCTTTACTTTTAATCTGTTTTACTTTACTCATCACTCAACTTTTTAAAAAAATTATTGTTTTGTTTAGCTCGAAAAATAACAATAACCAAAAATAAGTTTATTATCTAGAATTCACTACACTACTTAATACAGTCCATCTGCTTCTTCTTTTGTCACAATGTAAATATTTTTCATTTGCGTATAAGCATCTAGCATTGATTTATGCGTTTCTCGACCAATTCCTGATTTTTTATAACCGCCAAATGGCGCGCCCGCAGGCAATTGATTGTATGTGTTGACCCACATTCGACCTGTCCGTACACCACGAGCAACCCGTAATGCCACATTGATATCTTGAGAAAAGACGGCACCACCTAGACCATATTCAGAATCATTAGCTAAACGAATGACTTCTTCTTCCGTTTCAAATTTAATCACTGTTGCAACAGGACCAAAGATTTCTTCTTGGGCCACACACATTGCATTCGTACCATTCGCTAATAACGTAGGTGCTAAAAACGCCCCCTTGTCTAGCCCATTTTCTGTTAAACGTTGCCCACCAGTAATCAGCGTAGCTCCTTCCTTCACACCAATTTCGACATATTTTAAAATTTCTTCCAATTGATGCTCATTGATCTGAGCGCCCATTTCAACATCTTTTTCCCACGGGAAACCAACGTTCACTTGTTCAAACTTTTCCTTTAAAGCTTCTACAAATTGATCATAAATACCTGACTGAACGAACACACGAGACCCAGCACAACAAACTTGCCCTTGATTGAATAAAATCCCTAACTGCACGCCTTCTAATGCACGTTCCCAATTGGCATCTTCAAAAATAATGTTGGCTGATTTTCCGCCAAGTTCTAAAGTGGCTGGAATTAGGCGGTCGGCCGCCGCTTTAGCGACAGTGTACCCCACCTCTGTTGAGCCTGTAAAAGCTAGCTTATCAAACCCTGGATGTGCCAACATATAATTTCCTGAATCAGAACCACGACCGGTGATTAAATTCACTACTCCTTTCGGCAAAACTTGATCAAAAATTTTAAACAATTCCAACAGACTTAATGATGTGCTCGAGGACGGATGAATCACAACCGTGTTACCTGCTGCCAACGCTGGTGCTAATTTCCAAGCACCCATTAATAAGGGGAAATTCCACGGAATAATTTGACCCACAACACCGATGGGTTCTTTCACAACAATGGATAACGTATCCTTATCAAATTCTTTGACAGATCCTTCTTCTCCACGAATCACACTAGCAAAATACCGAAAATGGTCTGCACTGGCAGGGACATCAATCGATTGCGTTTCCCGAAGCGGTTTTCCATTATCTAAAGTCTCCACCATAGCCAAATGTTCTTGATTTTCTTCAATCAAATCAGCAATTTTCAATAAAAGATTGCTTCTTGTTACAACGTCAACATCTTTCCATGTCTGAAACGCTTCTTGGGCTGCTTCTACAGCTCGATCCACATCTGCATTTGTGGCATCTACAAATTCTGCTAATTTTTCGCCATTACTAGGATTGTAACTAGCAATCATTTTGTTACCACTACCTGTTGTCCACTCTCCATTAATATACAATTGATAGCTACTGGCAACTACTTTATTTATTTCTTTTTTACTCATTTACCCACCTCTTTTTTTATTTTTTGTATCCGCTTACAATTATAAGACATCTTCCACCTAAAAGTAAATAATTCTACCTAAAAAAAATATAGCTATCAGCGACTGTTGCTAACTCATCCCGACCTCAAGCCTCCTGGCAATAACTGAATGTATTAAACTTTATTGGAGAGAACTTTTGCCACAAAAAAAGCTAGCACTGAAGAATTAAAATTGCTTCTTCAGTGCTAGCTTTGATTTTTCCAACTCATTCGTTCTTATTGACAAAGAGCTGATTTTTTTATTTATCTTTTGGAACGATATAGTTCATTAAATGTGTTTCATCGGCTGAGATTGTACGTGTCGAAACAACGTTTAATCCCTTCACGTTCATTTCAGAAATTAAGATGCTACCATCTTTAAAGACTTTTTCCACAAATGCGACATGACCATAAGTATTGTCTGCGCCTAAAACGCCAGCTGGGAAGGAAACTGCTGCGCCTGCTTTTGGTGTACGACTTACTTTGTACCCGCGTGCACGACCTGTTTCGCCCCAATCTTGACCATTCCCCATTGTTAAGTCCACACGTTTACCTAATTGCGTAATACGGTTGTAGACATATTGTGTACAGTTGCCCCAAGCATAACTATTAAAGGTGTCATAGTTTTTGCCATTATAGGCTGGGAAATTTGATTCCATTGGTTCAACGGTTGCTTTTTCTTTATCATAATAAGTTAAATCGTATGTTTTAATTAACGCATTTAATTTCTTATGGTAATCTTTGTCCGTTGCGTATTTTCCTGTTAGGAAACGTGTCGCTTCTTTGTATGATTTGGCTTCCGTTTTCCAGACACCATGATAGAAATCTTTATTGGAATCTAAACCATTTTTCAATAATTTCGCATAATCTTCCATTGATTCTTTATACGTTGGATATTGACGGAATTTTGCTTCTACTGTGTATAGGTTACCGAAACCATTGTCTTCATAGGTAATAAAAGAAACAGATTGACCTTTGTAATCGCCTTTAATACCAAACAAATTGTAGTTTGGTTTCTGGCTTAATTTACTATTGCCGCTGCCACTTTCTAAAATTGCTTGAGCAATCATCACACTAGCATATAAGTTTTTGTCCTTGGCCACTTTCCGAGCAGATTCACCGATTTCTTGAATAAACTCTTCTGTCTTCTTCGTTTTGCTGACCGTAAACGTCTCATCGTCTTCCACTAACCCAACCGTTGCATTTGTAACTGGTGGGACTATTTCGGGCTGCGGTGTTGACGCTGCTGGTTGTTCTACTGGCTTTTCAGCTGGCGCTGTTGGTGTCACTGGTTTCGCCGGCTGTTTTGATTCAGAAGTACTCGTGCCAGGTTTTGGCTGTTCTTTAGAAGAACTTGGTGTGGTCGTCGGCGTGGTACTTGATTCAGTTGTACTTGTTGACGTAGAATCTGTGGTTGACTCTGTTGTACTCGTTGAGGTGGAGTCAGTAGTCGATTCTGTCGTACTTGTGGATGTTGAATCCGTTGTGGAATCTGTCGTTTCGGTTCCTGACGTTTCCGTGGACTCCGTGGTTGTAGATTCACTTGATTCGGTTGAACTTTCTGTTTCAGTTGTTGATTCTTCTGTCGCTTCTGTTGTTTCACTAGTCGCTGTCGTTTCAGTGTCTTCAGCAGTTGTTGCTTCTGCGGTTGTTTCTGCAACAGAACTATTTTCAGCTACCAAGTTATTACCTTCTGCAAATGCGCCTACTGGCATTGATGAACCTAAAAGTAATAAGGTAGAGAACATGGCAAATTGTTTTTTCATACTCATTCTCCTTTTTTATTTTTCTCCATTTATTTTTATGTACCAACATAATAATTGACATAGTTATTGTTTAAATGGCTCCTTTTTTAATAGTATACTGTTTCATAAAAAATTTCTAGCAAAAAGTTAAAAAAATAGAAGAAAATTCACAAATTCTTCTATCTTTTTTTGGTAATTTTCTAAGAAAAAAAAGAAAGGGCTTGAACAAACATCAACGTCCTCTCTTTTTCTCGTTATCCTTCAAACAAAATACTTTTTTTTCGAAGTGCCTCTTTGATTTCTTGGAAAGTTTCTTCGTCTGCACAGCGAATAGTATGCAGATGGACGCCTCCTGTTAAAACTGATAGTAATGTAGCATGCTCTTTTTGATACTTGTCCATAAATTTATCAATATCTTTCTCTGATTGAATGCGCAAACTGCCGATTAATTCCCCATAAAGCGGATGTGCAATACTCACATCTACCACTTCTCCACCTTTGGCAACAATGACTGACAATTCTTCTCTCGTTTGTTCAGGTGTATGTTGACAAGCAATTTTCCGTTCAATTCCTTCTAAAGGTTGTTCCAACATATACCCTCGAGCTGTTGCGACAATTTCGACCCCTGTCGCCCGTAATAGAGCGACATCTCCTACAATAATTTGTCTGCTGACATCAAAAGCTTTTGCAAAACGAGTGGCACTAATTGGCTTTTCGGTCTCTCTTAACCTTTTAACAATCTCTCTTCTTCTGATTTCTCCATCCACGACCTTCGCCTCACTCTCCTAAATGTTTTTCTTGGAAACGTTTAGAGGCGTCCATAATCCCCTGGAAAGTCTCAGATAATGTTTCTTCATACTCGGCATTTTCAACATGATTCAGAATAGTTTCTAATACTTGTTGTTCTCTTTCAGAATCAAAAACCGCATGACCTGCTTTCTTTTTCACTGCAGCAATCTCTGCGACGACATCCATCCGCTGTTCTAATAAACGGACCAGTTCCTTATCGATTTGGTTAATCTTTGCTCGTTGTTGTTCTAAAGAAGTTGTTGGGGCGTCATCTTCAGTCAATTCTTTAATTATCCGTGCTGGATTACCTGCGATCACACAGTTTTCTGGGAACGATTTGGTCACAACAGCGCCTGCTGCTACCACTACATTATCACCTAATGTTACGCCAGGAAGGACAATCGCTCCACCGCCAATCCAAACATTGTTGCCAATGATAATTCGTTTCCCTGATTCCATTCCGCTATTACGCTTGGCCGCTTGTAATGGATGCTCGGCTGTATAAAGTTGCACATTGGGGCCAAACATACAGTTATCGCCAATTTCGATTGGACAAACATCTAAAAAAACGTTATTAAAATTGGCATAGAAATTTTTTCCCACAGAAATGTTGTAGCCATAATCAAATTGAATCATCGGTTCGATGTACGTCCCGACACCCACTTTTCCAAACGTTTCTTCTATTAATTGACGACGAATATAAGTGTCTGGTTGTTGGTTAATTAACGCCATTTGTTCACGGGCTTTTTTGCGATCAGCCACTAATTCAGGATCTGAGGCAAAATATAGTGCACCTGCGATCATTTTTTCTTTTTCTGATTTAAATTCTTCCATTCCGTTACTCCTTTATCGTTAATTCTGCAAATATCGTTTCGGCTTTCGCTTCTAAAAAATAATAAGGTTGTTGTAAAAATAGCGGCGTTTGATTAATGGCTAAAATAGTTGCCGTTGGTTGTTTATAATGAATCAAATCGCAAAATGGATGCACTTGAAAACTCGTGCCGACAATCACGATTAAGTCGGCAGAAGCAACGGCCTGAATGGCTTTTTCGATTGCCTCTTCGGATAGGCCTTCTTCATACAAAGTAATAGCTGGACGGATTTGTCCATGACAGTCTGCGTGCCGATCACTAAGCAAATAGTCTTGCCAAGGAACCGTTGCACCACAAGTTTGGCAATAACATTCATATAAATTACCGTGAAAGTCCACCACTTCTTGGCTACCTGCTTTTCGATGAAGCCCATCAATATTTTGTGAAACAATTGTTCCCCGTTTCATTTGCTCTAATTGTGCCATTTTCTGGTGAATGATATTAGGTTGTGCGTCTGGATGATAGAGCGTTTTAACGAATTGATAAAACTTTTCTGGCTCTGTTTTTAAGCAAGTCCGGCTCAATAAGTATTCCGGTTGCTGGATTCCTTGATAGACACCTTTTAAGGAACGATAATCTGGCACACCTGAGGCTGTCGAGATACCCGCACCTGTTAAAAATGTGATTTTTTTTTGGGTTGCCAACCAATGAATTGCCTCAGCTTGCGTGATATCTTGCATATCGATTCAGCTCCTAATCTTCTATATTATAACGTATTTTAACATTAGCACCAAAAGTTTTTCCACTTTTTGAAAACTTCTTACCTATATATTGATTTATCTTGAAAGAGTTTGTGACAAATTTCTCAACTCGTGGTAAAATATGCATGAGTAAAAGTGAGGTGAAACAACAATGGTCGCATTTATTATTTATTGGGCTGCAATTATTGCCTGCATCGCTTGGGGCGTTTTAAGCATTTGGTTCTCTGTTTTTTATCTTTCTCGTAAAGAAAACGGAAATCTTTGGGCTTTTGCGTTCTTCAACGTTATCGCTATTATCGCCTTAGCAATTGTTTTATTAGTTTACAAAACTTGGGATTTCGGTATCTTAACTTACTCAAGTCTAATTTATACAATTTTAGCTTCTTTAGGTGTATTGACTGTTCTTCAAGCTATTTTAGGTCGTGAACCAAAAGCTGTCAAAGCTTAAGTAAAAAGCAACTGTTCCTTTAGGAATGGTTGCTTTTTTCGTATTAGTTTCTATTTCGTAGGGAAAATGTTACGCTAATTTCATGGTGTTTGTGTCCTCTTGATAAATTCCTTTGCTGGAACATATTGACTTTCTTCTGGATTTATCCTAAAATTAATAACTGAATTTAATAACTGAATAGTGCCTCAAAAAAGAGGTAGAGGTCGCGGTTTTTATTACGCTTGTGGAGTGAGAGGACACTGGGAAGCAAGTTTAGGATCAATCGCCGAAATGCATAACGGAGCCTCTTCTGTTGTGTGTTGGGACGTAAGTTAAGAGCTTGCGGACTGTCTTAGTAGTGATGCTAAGTTGTGCTATGTTTCGTTGAGGAATTTTTTTCGACATTACCTAGCAACCTTACATCTGTTTGGTTGTTTTTTTGTATTCAAAAATAGGTTGTGACAGAAGTATTCTCCTTTAAAAAGACAGAATCGCTTTTGCTCAGCTGATTATCAAAGCTTGTTGATTGAAAAAAGACAAAACGATCAATCAGACAAGAAATTTAAAGGAGAGAAAAAGATGAACAAAAAAGTTTTTTCATTCAGTCTACTACTTGTCACGCTATTTTCGTTACTTGGCATGACAACCAACGCTTCGGCGGAGGAAAATGGTGAATTTCGTGTCGGCATGGAAGCTGGCTACGCCCCTTTTAACTGGTCACAGAAAAATGACGCACATGGCGCAGTGCCTATTCAAGGCAACTCTTATGCAGGCGGCTATGATGTTCAAATTTCTAAAAAAATTGCCGATGGTTTAGGTCGTAAATTAGTAATCGTCCAAACCAAATGGGATGGCTTGGCGCCCGCCTTACAATCTGGAAAAATTGATGCCATTATCGCCGGAATGAGCCCAACCGCTGAACGAAAAAAAGAAATTGCTTTTACAAACCCTTATTATGAATCACAATTTGTCGTAATTGTAAAAAAAGATGGCAAATACGCTAATGCAAAAAGCTTGAAAGATTTAGCTGATGCTAAAATTACGGCTCAACTAAATACATTCCACTACGGATTAATTGATCAAATTCCAAATGTCAATAAACAGCAAGCAATGGATAACTTTTCAGCTATGCGAACAGCACTTGCTTCTGGCATGATTGACGGGTATGTTAGTGAACGCCCTGAAGGCATAACAGCAACTAGTGTCAATAAAGAATTAAAAATGTTAGAATTTCCAAAAGAAAATGGCTTTGATGCTAGCGCTGAAGACTCGCAAGTAGCAGTCGGCATGCGTAAAGGCGATCCAGACATTGAAAAAGTAAACAAAATTTTAGCAGGTATTTCTCAAGATGAACGGACAAAAATTATGGACCAAGCAATCAAGGATCAACCTGCAGCAACAGATAGTGATGAACAAAAAACAGGACTTATTAACGATTTCAAAAATATTTGGAATCAATATGGCGACATGTTTTTACGTGGTGCTGGTTTAACGCTATTTATCGCGTTAATTGGGACAGTTGTCGGAACAACCCTTGGTTTACTAATTGGTGTCTTCCGTACAATTCCAGATTCTGAAAACCCAGTCGCTCGTTTCTTCCAAAAATTAGGAAATTTAATTCTTTCTATTTATATTGAAGTTTTCCGTGGTACACCAATGATGGTTCAAGCAATGGTTATTTTCTATGGTTTAGCTCTAGCTTTTGGCATCTCTTTAGACCGAACAGTGGCCGCATTATTTATCGTTTCTGTGAATACTGGTGCCTATATGTCTGAAATTGTTCGCGGAGGTATTTTCGCAGTAGATAAAGGACAATTCGAGGCAGCACAAGCGATTGGGATGACCCATGGACAAACAATGCGTAAAGTCGTTATTCCCCAAGTATTACGTAATATTTTACCTGCAACAGGGAATGAATTTGTCATTAATATCAAAGATACAGCCGTGTTAAGTGTTATCGGTGTCGCAGATTTATTCTTCCAAGGGAATGCTGCTTCTGGCGCAAACTTCCAGTTCTTCCAAACCTTTACAATTGTCGGCATCATGTACTTGGTAATGACTTTTGTGATTACACGAATCTTACGTGTTGTGGAACGTAAAATGGATGGCCCTTCTGCTTACGTTAAAGTAGAAGAATTAACTGAAGAAGGAAAAGAAAGCTAGGAGGCAAACAGATGAGTGCAATTATTGAAATTGAACATTTACGAAAAAGCTTTGGCGAAAACGAAGTATTAAAAGATATCAATATGAACGTCAATAAAGGAGAAGTTGTCACCATTATCGGTTCTTCTGGTTCTGGTAAATCAACGTTATTACGTTGTATTAATTTGTTAGAAAAACCAACAGATGGTAAAATCATCTATAATGGTAAAAATGTTTTAGAACGTGGTTATAGTTTGCCCAAATATCGGACCCATTTAGGTATGGTTTTCCAATCATTCAATTTATTTAATAACATGAATGTCTTAGAAAACTGTACTTCTGGTCAGATGACTGTCCTAAAAAGAAACAAAGAAGAAGCCAAAAAAATTGCCTTAGAAAATTTAGAAAAAGTTGGCATGGCTCGTTTTATTGATGCCAAACCTGCTCAATTATCCGGTGGACAAAAGCAACGGGTAGCCATTGCTCGAGCATTATCAATGGATCCAGATGTTTTACTTTTCGATGAACCAACTTCTGCATTGGATCCTGAAATGGTTGGCGAAGTGCTAAAAACGATGAAAAATCTTGCCCATACAGGGCTAACAATGGTGATTGTAACACATGAAATGGAATTTGCGCGGGACGTATCCGATCGTGTTATTTTCATGGATAAAGGTGTCATTGCCGAAGAAGGGACCGCTGAAGATATTTTTGTCCATCCAAAAGAAGCTCGGACAAAAGAGTTCTTACATCGGATTCTAACGAAAAACTAGTAAAAAAGAGGCAGTCATTCTGATTAGAGTGACTGCCTCTTTTGTTATTTTTTGTATTGACGAATCATTGGCGGTTCATAGGAATCAATAAATGCACCAATTTCTTCTAAGGAATCTGAAATGAAAATTTTAGCTCGATCCGCCGCTGTTAAGAAATTAGTTTCTACCATTTTATCAAAAAAAGCAGCTAATAAATCATAGTAACCATTCACGTTGTATAAAATACAAGGGTTCATATGTTCACCGACTCGGCCCCAAGAGATCACCTCGCTAATTTCTTCTAGCGTGCCGGGACCACCGGGTAAAGCTAAATACACATCTGCCAATTCAATCATCTTTTTCTTACGCGCATGCATATCACTGACTGTATGCATCTTTGTAATGCCATTATGTGCAATCTCTCGTTCCATTAAAAAAGTGGGCATGACACCAATTACCTCTCCACCTTCTGCCAAAAGCGTGTCAGCCACCGTACCCATTAGACCAACATTGCCACCGCCATAAACTAGATCATAGTGATTTTCTTTCATCCAAGCGGCTAACGCTACTGCAGCTTGCTGATAGATTGGCTCATTCCCCAGACTGGCGCCACAATATACTGCCATTTTTTTCACAAACATACCCTCCATTTAGATAGATTCTTTTTTACCATCTATCCTCTGGTAGCTATGGTAGCATATTTTGATTTTATCGAAAAGGTGCAGCCATTTTTCTTTTCGTTTTAAAAGTATTTGAATTTTCAGACAATAAATGCTATAGTCTTTTTATATTTTAAAATTTCAGAAAAAGGAGCCCTATTATCTTGTCTACCTCACTCACTATTCGCTTAGTTGCCGAAGCAGATTGGCCCGCATTACATGCCTTGGACCAAATCATTTGGACAAAAAAGAATACCCCTGCCGAGATACAACCACTCTCGCTTGCGGCATATCAGGAAAAAATGAAAGATGAAACGATTTTTGTTGCCATCAGCGGACAACAACTCGCTGGATTTATTGAAGTCCATCCGCCCACTTCGTTAGCAGCTCATCAAAAGCAATGGCTACTAAGTATTGGCGTTTCGCCAGATTTCCAAGGACAAGGGATTGGCGGTTCTTTGCTGTCGTATGTCAAAGATATGGCTCAGATAAGCGGGATTCATAAGCTGAGTTTGCGAGTAATGGCTACCAATCAAGAAGCCATTCGATTCTATGAAAAACATGGTTTTGTGCAGGAAGCACATTTTAAAGAAGAATTTTATATAAATGGACACTATTGTGATGATTATCAGTATGCTTATTTCATAGAAAAATAAGAAAACCAATGTTTTCTATAAAAACTGGTTGCTCTCTGTTTCTTCTTCTGTTATTTTAAATAATAAGACAATATTAAGGAGTGTGAATCTATGCAAAAAAAGTTAGTTTGGCGTGATTATCTATACGTTGGTTCAATGTTATTCGGTTTGTTTTTCGGTGCTGGAAATTTAATTTTCCCTGTACATATGGGACAAGAAGCGGGGGCTTCCGTCTTTTTAGCAAACTTGGGCTTCTTAGCCACTGGAATTGGCTTACCTTTTCTTGGTGTCATTGCTATGGGTGTTTCTAAAAGTTCAGGTGTTTTTGACTTAGCTTCTCGGATTAATCGTCGTTATGCTCTTATTTTTACCTTACTATTATATTTAACGATTGGTCCTTTCTTTGCTTTACCAAGGTTAGCAACTACTTCTTTTGAGATTGGTCTTGCACCATTTGTTCCGAAAGACTTGCAATGGCTGGTTCTTGCTGGTTTTTCCGCATTATTTTTCTTAGCTGTTTGGCTCTTCTCTAGAAAGCCAAGTAAAATCTTAGATTATGTGGGTAAATTTTTAAATCCGTTATTTTTAGCATTGCTAGGAATTTTGATTGTTTTAGCCTTTGTAAAACCATTAGGTCATGTGGCCAGTGCCGCTGTTGGTGAAAATTATATTTCAAGTCCTTTTTTTAAAGGATTTACAGAAGGTTATAATACGTTGGATGCTTTAGCTTCATTAGCTTTTGGGATTGTTGTCGTTTCCACTTTACGAAATATGGGCGTCGAAAAACCAGGAGATATCGCTAAAGGAATGATTAAATCAGGTGCTTTCAGTGTTGTATTGATGGGGATTATCTATACCTTACTTGCTTATATGGGAACAATGAGTATCGGGGCTTTTCCAATCAGTGAAAACGGCGGGATTGCCTTAGCCCAAATTGCCAATTACTATTTAGGCCTACCAGGGAGTATTTTACTGGCTTTTATCGTAGTTCTTGCTTGTTTAAAAACTGGTATCGGCTTAAGCACAGCCTTTTCTGAGACTTTTGAAGAAATGTTTCCGAAAGTTTCCTATCAAAAATTCTTGGCAATTGTTGTTATTTTACCAGCTATTTTTGCAAATGTCGGCTTAACCAACATCATTCAATTTGCCGTTCCAGTCTTGATGTTCCTTTATCCATTGGCGATTACTTTAATGCTTTTGGTAATCATCAGTCCTATTTTCAAACATCGACGGGAAGTCTATCAAGCAACGACCTATATCACATTGATTGCTGCTGTTTTAGATGCATTAAATAGCGCGCCTGCCTTTATCAAAGATACGGCGTTTGTAACAACGCTTTTAGAAAAAGCCGGCCAATACTTACCATTGTTCACTATTGGCATGGGCTGGGTCGTTCCAGCAACGGTTGCTTTTCTAATTAGTTGGGTTTGGGTCATGATTTCTAAAAAAGATCCTATTCTTGATTAATTCTTACCAAAACGACACTAGAAAAAATGCGGAAGCGCATCTTTTCTAGTGTCGTTTTTATGTATATTCGTTGTACCAAACTCTTGACTATGGTAAATTGAAGTTACCAACAAGTACTGGAGGAAATTGCCCATGTTAGTTACAACAACCGAGAGAATTAGCGGTCAAGAATATGAAATTATTGGAGAAGTTTTCGGGTTAACCACACGTTCTAAAAATATGTTTAAAGATTTAGGTGCTGGACTAAAAAGCGTAGTTGGCGGTGAAATCAAAGGTTACACTGATATGCAACGAGAAGCACGCGACCAAGCAATCGAACGTTTAAAAGCAGAAGCCTCTAAATTAGGTGCAGATGCCGTTGTGATGATGCGTTTTGATTCTGGCACAATTGGCACAGACATGCAATCTGTCGTGGCTTACGGAACAGCTGTTAAATACATCTAAATTTTGCAACTAAAAAGACGCAGACCTTTTCTTGTAAGGTCTACGTCTTTTTAGTTTTCATATTTCACTTCTGCTAAATACAATCCTTCTGGATGAGCAGTCGGACCTGCTAAATTTCGATCTTTGGCTGCGATAATTGCTGGAATCGCGGTTGGTTCCAGCCGCCCATTGCCGATTTTCAATAGCGTACCAACTAAAATCCGAATCATTTTGTACAAGAAACCATCGCCCCGAAAAGTGAATGTTAATTCATCCCCCGTTTCATTGACATGAACACTGGCTTCATGAATGGTTCGGACTTTATCTTCTACTGAACTTCCTGAGGCACAGAAAGATGTAAAATCATGGGTGCCTAATAAATCAGGTAAAGCTTGTTGGATTTTTTCGAGATCAATGGGATACGGAAAATAACTGGCATAAAAACGTCGAAATGGACTTCGCGGTTTGCCAATATCCACTTTAAATTGATAGGTTTTTTCGATCACGTGATAACGTGCATGAAAGTCTTCTGAAACACGTTCCACGCTTCGCACAGCAATGTCTTCTGGTGTTTGTGTATCTAACGCAAAGCGCATTTTTTCCAACGGACGTTCCTGCGGATAATCAAAGTGAATCACTTGGCCCATTGCATGAACCCCTGCATCTGTTCGTCCTGAACCAAAAACCGTCACGGAGTGTCCGTTATTCATGCGTGCTAACGTTTTTTCTATTTCTTCTTGAACGGTACGCTCATTAGGCTGCTTTTGAAAGCCATGAAAATGAGTGCCATCATAGGCAATGATTGCTTTATAGCGGGGCATAATTTTTCTTCACCTTTTCTAAGTTCTTAATACAAATAAGCCAATGGTTAACAAGACAAAGCCAAACATTACTATTGTATCTCGTAGGTGCCAATGAAGAATGCGGTATTTTGTCCGTCCTTCGCCACCTTGATAACCTCTTGCTTCCATGGCAGTCGCTAAGTCTTCCGCACGATTAAAACTACTTACGAAAAGCGGAATCAAAAGTGGAACAATAGCTTTCATTTTTTGAAGTAAGTTTCCTTCGCCAAAATCAACACCACGGGCACGTTGGGCATTCATAATCTTTTCCGTTTCATCCATTAATGTTGGGACAAAACGTAAGGCAATTGATAACATCAATGAAACTTCATGAACTGGAAATTTCACCACACGAAGTGGGCGTAACAAATATTCAATCGCATCTGATAACTCTAATGGTGCCGTCGTTAAAGTTAATAACGTTGACATGAAAATAATTAAAACAAAACGACAGAAAATAAACAGCCCATTCGTCACACCAAACTGGGTAATGGAAATAATTCCCCACTGAAAG
This sequence comes from Enterococcus sp. DIV0712, assembly GCF_050554855.1. Classification (NCBI taxonomy): domain Bacteria; kingdom Bacillati; phylum Bacillota; class Bacilli; order Lactobacillales; family Enterococcaceae; genus Enterococcus; species Enterococcus sp. DIV0712. The sequence continues at coordinate 179,343 of NZ_CP187333.1, read as the reverse complement.
TACACTTCCCCCCCTTGTGTAAACAAGGTTTGAAGAGCCACAGTAAACAGAATTAGCCATAATAATGGCCGAACACCGCGGATAAAGAAGCGGGCGCTGATTTTTGATAATGAAATAGCAAAAGCAGTAAAAGCTGCTATTAAAACATAACTCTGCCAATTATTTGCTAAAAAGATAATTCCAATAAAATAAAAACTAGCTAATAATTTTGCGCGCGGATCTAAACGATGGATAAAAGAATCACCTGGAATATAGCGCCCAAAAATCAATTTATTCATCATTTTGCCTCACCTGCTTCCTGCATTTTTTTCAGAAGCTGATCGGCTAATTGATCGGCCGTTAATGGTAATTGCTCAAAAGAAAAGCCTTTTGCCACTAATTTTTCAGCAAATTCGGCTGCAGTTGGCACGCCTAATTGTTTTTCTTTCAGCCATTGTGTCTCTTGAAACACTTCTTGTGGTGCTCCCGCTCGGACGATTTGTCCTTTTTCTAAAACAATCACATGATCTGCGTAATTAGCCACGTCATCCATCAAATGTGTCACTAAAACGATGGTCATATTATGTTCCTTATGCAGACGACTAAACATCTCCATCATTTCTTTACGACCCTTAGGATCCAAACCAGCAGTCGGTTCGTCTAATACTAAGACTTCTGGTTCCATCGCTAGTACACCAGCAATTGCGACACGGCGCATTTGACCACCTGATAACTCAAACGGAGAGTGTTGTAAGTATTTTTCATCTAAGCCGACTAAATCAAGCATTTTCTTAGCTAATTTTTTCGCTTCTTCGTCTGAAACACCAAAGTTTTTCGGTCCGAAAGCGATGTCTCGCTCCACTGTTTCTTCAAACAATTGTGCTTCTGGAAATTGAAAAACGATCCCAACTTTTTTACGAATTGGTTTTAAATTCTTATTATCAGTTTCTGGCGTAATTACACGCTCTCCAATTGTCACTTGGCCTTTAGTTGGTTTCACCAAAGCATTCAAATGTTGTAATAACGTTGATTTGCCACTGCCAGTATGACCGACAATCGCTGTATAAGAGCCGTCTTGAATCGTTAAATTAATATCGAATAATGCCCGTTGCTCAAAAGGAGTATTGGGTTGGTAAGTAAAATCTACTTGTTTAAAACGGATGTCCATAACCAATCCACCATCCCTTCTTCTGTTAAATAATTCGTTGGCACAACAACGCCACGCTCTTTCAAAGCTACTTTTAATTTTTCAGGAAACGGTAAATCCAAGCCCATTTCAACAAGCGCTTCTCCTGCAGAAAAAATCTTTTCTGGTGTTCCCTCGTTTGTCAATTGTCCTTGGCGCATCACTAAAATACGATTCGCATTAGCCGCTTCATCAATATCGTGGGTAATAGAAATAACTGTTAAATTGCTTTCTTCTTTAATCTTTTGAATGGTAGCAATTACTTCTGCACGACCTTCTGGATCTAACATACTTGTCGCTTCGTCTAAAATAATAATATCTGGTCGCAAAGCAACCACACCAGCGATAGCTACTCGTTGTTTTTGGCCGCCAGATAGCCGAGCAGGTTCTCGCTTGGCAAAATCTAACATACGAACCCGTTCTAATGCATCGTGAACACGTTCGACCATTTCATCACGCGGAATACCTTGATTTTCTAAACCAAAAGCCACATCGTCTTCGACTGTTGAACCGACAAATTGGTTATCTGGATTCTGAAAAACCATTCCTACCATACGCCGGATATCCCAGACGTTTGCTTCATTTAATTCTTTGCCGCCAACTTTGATAGTCCCAGCAGCTGGCAGTAACAGACCATTGATCGTTTTGGCTAACGTTGATTTACCAGAACCATTATGGCCAATAATAGCGACCCATTCGCCTTGTTGAATGGAAAAAGACACATCTTTTAAAGCGGGAGAAGCATCTTCTGGTTGATAATTAAATTGGATATTATTTAGTTCAATGATTGGTTGCATCGCGTACTCCCTCAATCTATTTATTCTTTCTAACACTACCAAAAAAGTAGCGTTTTTTCAATCATCTGTTCTGATTCTTCACACTATTTTTTATTATACCAAAAGAACGGTCATTATGGGAGCTCTTATCTGTCTTGACAGGTCTATTTTTCATAAAAATAACTTCTTGTTCTCATAAAACAAGAAGTTACTGATTTTCTTTTAAAAATGTGTCTTCAAATATTCAAACGCATATTGGGCATATAACTCAGCACCCATTGCCATCGCATCTTCATCAATATTAAAACGACCATGGTGATGTGCCCATTCCGTATCTTTCTCTGGATTACCACTTCCCACTAAGGCAAAACAACCAGAAGCATGTTCAGTATAATAACTGAAGTCTTCACCACCGGTTGTCGGCTCTTCTTGTCTTAAGGCCGCTTCACCAAAATTTTCCTTAATTAGTGTTTGAGCAAACAAGGCATCTTGCTCATCATTAATCACTGGCAACGTTCCATATTGATAATCTAACGAAGCCGTCCCACCGTAAATAGCGGCTGTTTGTTCCGCATAGCGTTGCAGCGCCTGTTCTACTCGATTACGCGTTGCTACACTAAAGCAACGAACCGTTCCTTCTAAACGTGCATTCTCAGCAATCACATTAAAACGGGTCCCCACATCCATCCGTCCAATCGTGACAACTACTGGATCTAAAGGATCTGTCTCTCGAGAAACAATCGTTTGCAGACTCATCACGAAAGAAGAAGCTATGACTGCCGCATCAATACAAGCGTTTGGCATGGCACCATGGCCACCACGGCCTTTAAAATCAACAGAAAAAATATCTGCGGATGCGAAACTTGAGCCCACTCGACACGAAGCGGTTCCTACAGGCATTTGTGACCAGATATGTAAGCCAAATACATCATCAACACCGGTCATTGCGCCTTGCGCAACCATTGCTTTAGCACCTTGCGCATTTTCTTCAGATGGTTGAAAAATTAATCTTACTGTTCCCTGAAGTTCTTCCTGGATTTCTTTTAATACTTTAGCCGCTGTTACTAACATCGCGGTATGGGAATCATGCCCACATGCATGCATCTTGCCAGCTTCTAAAGATTTATAAGCTAAATCTTCATTTAATTCCTGTACAGGTAAGGCATCCATATCAGCCCGCAGCGCAACCACTCGGCCTGGTTTGCCGCCCACAATTTCAGCAATTAAACCCGTCGGTTCTGTTTTGCGATAAGTAATTCCTAATTGATCAAGAACTGCCGCGACTTTTTCTGTCGTTCGAAATTCTTCAAATTGTAATTCTGGATGTTGGTGTAAATCCCGTCGAAAAGCAATCATTTCTTGTGCATGCTGCTTGACTAGTGCTTTGATTTTTTTCATACTTACGCCCCGTTTCTACAAACTTAATAAAATACTTGAAAAAATACCCGCTAAAATAACCGAAACAATGGTGACTGTTACGAAACCTGCCACTAACATCGGTGGCATTAAATGGCTCGTTAAAGCCGCCTGTTCTTGTTCATCTTCTGTCAATGATTGAATCACTTCATTCGTAATAATATAATCGGCTGGAAAGCCATATAAAGCTGTCAACGAAACAGCGAATGCCATCTCTTTACTCACACCTAATACACGACCAACAATTGCTGAAAAGATGTACATCCCGATAACACCAATCACAATAATCCCAATCATTGGTAAAAATAAATCCATCAACATTTCAGGTGTGGCTTGTTTTAAGCCATCAAAGACAAAAAGCATTAACCCTAAAATCGCAAAACCAAAGCTATTTGCTTTCTGCAATGGTTGCTTTTCTAAAAAGCCTAAAGACGTTGCAATCACGCCAAAACATAAACACAGCACAAAAGGACTAATCGTCACAAACGGTGCCGTCCACACAGAAACATAATAAGCGAGTGTGGCAACTAAGGCTAGACGTAAAATTCGTGAATAATCTGTATGATATCGTTTGGGTACTTTTTCAAATAGTTTAGGCACATCTGGTTCTGCTCCTGTTTTTTGCCCCTCTTGTTCATGAACCGGCTGCCATGTCCCTGCTCGATATTCTTGAAGCTTCCGCTTTCCTTCTTTTTTTAGAACAATTGAAGTTAAGGGATAACCAGCAAACCCTTGAATGACATAAATTAAAATTGCCAAAACTGAAAGTGAGGCTAAACCAGCTGATTGAGCCGCTTCTGACATTACTAATGAAGAAACTAAACCTCCTACTAACGGCGGGATTGCAACTAAAACTGTTTTTAAGTCAAAAATAAAAGTCCCTACAGCTAATAACAAGGCAATAATGCCCAGAATACCTGACAAAGCAATCACAATCGTTTTCCATTGATTAACCAATTCTTTAACAGAGAGCAGAGTGCCCATATTAGTAATCAACAGATACATTAATAAAGTGGCAACCACTGTAGGAATCCCTGCCACTTCCACAATATTTTGTGGAAAAATAGTCCAATAACCAAGAATAAATAAAACACCACAAACAAAAACAGATGGAATCCAAGCTTTTGTTTTGATAGAAACTACATCACCAATGTATAAAATAACCATCAGCAACGAAAAAGCAAACATTTGCGACATATAATTCCCCCTTCTACTAACTCAGATGTTTAATTATCTGAAAATTCCAATTAATAACCAGTATAACAAACCGGAAAAGCTTCTGCAATGCTTTTAAGAAACAAAAAAGCTTTGAGAAAACAGCGTTTTCCCAAAGCAAAAAAAAATCACCTTTATATGATGAGTGCTCCCCTGCTAAAGCCATCTTTAGCAGGGAAAGCAGAGCTAGACTCGGAGTCGCCTCCAACATCATAACACTCTAAAAGAAACATCTATAAAGTGATCGGTTTATTAATTATTTAACAAATTCGATAACTACCATTGGTGCTGCATCGCCGCGTCTTGGTTCTGTCTTCAAGATACGAGTGTAACCACCTTGGCGTTCCGCGAAACGAGGTCCTAAATCGTTAAATAGCTTTTGTAAAGCTGATTCAACAACGATAGACTCATCTTCTTCACGAACACTAGCAACTTCATTACGAACGAAAGTAGCTGCTTGACGACGTGCATGAAGATCTCCACGTTTACCTAAAGTAATCATTTTTTCTACAGTTGAACGTACTTCTTTCGCACGAGCTTCAGTAGTTACGATGCGTTCGTTGATGATTAAATCAGTTGTAATATCACGTAGCATAGCTTTACGTTGGCTTGATGTGCGTCCTAATTTACGGTAACTCACGTTGGGTTCCCTCCTTCGTTTCTGTTCTCACGAGCCACTGCTGTTAAGCAGGACTGGAAACTTCGTAAAAGTCTTAATCGTCCTTACGTAATCCTAATCCTAGATCATGCAATTTAAGTTTTACTTCTTCAAGAGATTTACGACCTAAATTACGTACTTTGATCATTTCTGGTTCAGATTTGTTTGTAAGTTCTTGTACAGTATTAATGCCTGCACGTTTTAAACAGTTATATGAACGAACTGATAAATCAAGTTCTTCAATCGTCATTTCTAGCATTTTCTCTTTTTGAGTTTCTTCTTTTTCCACCATGATTTCAGCGTTTTTCGCTTCGTCAGTAAGGTTTACAAAGATATCTAAATGCTCAGTCATGATTTTCGCAGCTAAACTTAGTGCTTCTTGAGGAATGATTGAACCATCTGTCCATATTTCCATTGTTAATTTGTCGAAATCATCACGACGACCAACACGTGTATTTTCTACTTGGTAGTTAACACGACGAACGGGTGTGTAGATGGAATCAACTGGAAGTACACCGATTGGCATATCTTCTTTTTTGTTTTCGTCTGCTTGAACATAGCCACGACCAGGTTTCACTGTTAAGCGAGCATGGAAAGTAGCTCCTTCAGCAACACTACAGATAACTAAATCTTTATTTAGGATCTCAACATCACTGTCCACGATAATATCGCCGGCAGTCACGGTAGCGGGTCCTGTAATATCGATCTCAAGGGTTTTCTCTTCTTCAGCATATAATTTCAATGCTAAGCCTTTAATATTCAAAATAATTTGTGTTACGTCTTCTCGTACACCTGGAATGGTTGAGAATTCGTGTAAAACACCATCGATTTGAATATTCGTAATTGCAGCTCCTGGTAAAGAAGACAATAAAATACGACGTAGAGAGTTACCTAAAGTAGTTCCGTAACCGCGTTCTAATGGTTCAACGACGAACTTACCATAATCTCTATTTTCATCAATTTTTTCGATTCTTGGTTTTTCAAATTCAATCATTCTTATCTATACCCCTTTCAAAACGAAAAGTGTCTTGTTCAATGACGTTCCTAATTCAAACTCAGAATGAGTGGCGCTCATTAAACACGACGGCGTTTTGGAGGGCGGCATCCATTATGAGGAACTGGAGTCACGTCACGAATTGCAGTCACTTCTAAACCTGTTGCTTGTAATGAACGAATTGCTGCTTCACGTCCAGAACCAGGTCCTTTAACTGTTACGTCTACAGTTTTAAGTCCATGTTCCATTGCCACTTTAGTTGCGGCTTCTGCAGCCATTTGAGCGGCAAAAGGAGTTGATTTTTTGCTTCCTTTAAAGCCTAATGATCCTGCTGATGACCATGCTAATGCATTACCATGTGTATCAGTAATCATTACGATTGTATTGTTGAATGTAGAATGGATATGTGCTACACCTGATTCTATATTCTTTTTGACACGGCGTTTACGACTAACTTTTTTTGCTGCCATGAAGTTCTAACCTCCTTCACTTAGGAATTATTTTTTCTTGCCTGCTACTGTTTTAGTAGGGCCTTTACGAGTACGTGCATTATTTTTCGTGTTTTGTCCACGAGTTGGTAATCCACGACGGTGACGGATTCCACGGTATGAACCGATTTCCATCAAGCGTTTGATGTTTAAGTTCACTTCACGACGAAGATCCCCTTCAACTTTTAACTTATCAATTTCCGCACGAATCGCATCTGTTTGTTCGTTTGTTAAATCACGTACACGAACATCTTCAGATACGCCAACGTTTGCTAAAACTTTTTTAGCTGTAGTGTTACCAATACCATAAATGTAAGTAAGAGAAACTACTACACGTTTGTCACGAGGGATGTCTACTCCTGCAATACGAGCCATTATTCGTTACACCTCCTAATTATCCTTGACGTTGTTTATGTTTTGGATTTGCTGGGCAAATAACCATAACACGTCCTTTACGGCGAATTACTTTACAATGTTCACACATTGGTTTTACTGATGGTCTTACTTTCATGATAATACCTCCTGTGGTTTTACGGAGTACAATTATTTAAAGCGATAAGTAATACGGCCACGCGTTAAATCATACGGTGATAATTCAACTGTTACTTTGTCACCAGGTAAGATACGGATGTAGTGCATACGGATTTTACCTGAAACAGTAGCAAGAACTTGGTGTCCATTTTCTAGTTCGACTTTAAACATTGCATTCGGCAAAGTTTCGACGACTGTACCTTCGACTTCAATCATATCTTCTTTTGCCACGCACAGTACCTCCTTGTACTTGTTTCGCGTTTTCACACGATAAAACGGCGGAAACTCCAGCTCCCACCTAGAAATTCTCAACTAACTTCGTTATTCATTTTGATGTCACAAAACTGTAGAAGTCGGACTGATATATTCTACCATATTTAGTTATGTTTTGGCAAGAGAAACTGAATACAACAACAGGGTTAAACTGCGGGCAATTGGAAATTAGTTTTCGTCAATGATTTTTTTCACATCAGAAAAAACAGTATCGATTTCGCGATTGCCATCGATTGTATGCATCAAGCCTTGTTCTTTATAGAAAGCTAAGATTGGTGCGCTACTTTCAATGTTGACTGCCAAACGATTTTTAACCGTTTCGGGCTTATCATCTTCTCTTTGGTAGAATTCATGTCCGCCACAGCGATCACAAGTGCCTTCAACTTTTGGCGGGTTGAATAATTTATGATACGTTGCGCCACATGTGCGACAGATGAATCGTCCAGCTAAACGCTCGATTAATACATCTTCTTCTACATGGATGTCAATGACAGCATCAATTTTTTTGTTTAATTCTTTAAGCATTGTATCTAATGCTTTTGCTTGATCCAGTGTACGTGGGAAACCATCTAATAGGAATCCTTTGTCTGTGTCTGGTTCAGCAAGGCGTTCTTTAACAATTCCGTTTGTTACTTCGTCAGGAACCAGTTCACCTTTATCGATATAAGATTTCGCTTCTAGGCCCAAGGCAGTTTCATTTTTCATTGCTGCACGGAACATATCTCCAGTAGAAATATGTGGAATGCCATACGTATCAATGATTTTTTCTGCTTGGGTGCCTTTACCTGCTCCAGGTAATCCCATTAAAATGAGGTTCATATATTCTCCTCCTAATTTTAAAGACCGGCTTATGAAGCTAGCCATATGTGAGAATGGTGCTGAGGTAAAACCTCAACACTCGATTCTTACTTATTGATAAAGCCGACATATTGACGTTTCATCATTAATCCTTCTAATTGTTTCGTTGTTTCTAATGCAACCCCGATAACGATTAGTAAACTTGTTCCACCTAAACCGATTGATTGAGGTAAGTTCCAAACCATTTGCGCAATGATTGGAAGTAAAGCAACAAGTCCTAGGAAAATTGAGCCGACAACACTTAATCTCATTAACACGCCAGATACATATTCTTCTGTACCTTTACCTGGTCGCACGCTTGGAATGTAGCTTCCTTGTTTTTGTAAGTTTTCCGCTAATTTCTCAGGGTTTACTTGAACAAATGCATAGAAGAACGTAAACGCAACGATTAGGACAGTATAGATGATTGCCCCTGGAACTGTGTTATAACTGAAGATTTTTGTCATAATGTCATACCAATTTTCACCAGCGAATTTTGATGAGAAAGCTTGTAAAATGGCATTTGGTGTTGCAATTAACGAGCTGGCAAAGATAACTGGAATAACCCCAGCAGCATTTACTTTTAACGGTAAATAACTACTTGTTGGTGCACCAGAAACACGTTTTGTATATTGGATTGGAATCTTACGCTCTGCTTGTTGGAAGAACGTTACGACTGTAACAATCACCAAAATAGCAATAACTAAGATTGCAATGAAAATAACAGATTGCCAAATACGAGAAGACTCGATATTGACGAAGTAATCTTCATAGATTTCTTTGACTGCTCCTGGCAAACGAGAAATAATCCCGGCAAAGATAATCATTGAAACACCATTTCCGATTCCTTTTTCTGTAATTTGTTCACCCATCCAAGTCACAAACATCGTCCCAGCAGTTAAAATAACTGCAATCATCACAAAGGTACCTAAGGTTGGATTGTTTACAATCCCAGTTTGACTTAAGCTATTAAAACCAGCAGTGATCCCCATTGACTGAGCCACACCCAAGACAATCGTTAGATATCTTGTAGCTTGATTTAATTTCTTACGCCCAACTTCCCCTTGTTTTGACCATTCTACAAATCTAGGTACAATATCCATTTGCAATAGTTGAATAATAATAGAGGCTGTAATGTATGGCGAAACCCCCATCGAGAAGATAGAGAAGTTTTGCATGGCACTACCACTCACCATATTCAACATATTCAAAAAGGGTAAGCTACTTAAATCAGACAATCCCTTTGCATTCACCCCGGGCACAGTAATGTGCGCACCTAGGCGAAATACAAACAAGATTAAAACTGTAAATAAGATTTTTGATCTAATGTCTTTGACTTTAAAGGCGTTCTTTAATAGCTTGAACAATTAGATCACCTCGATTGAACCACCAGCAGCTTCGATAGCTTCTTGTGCTGATTTCGAGAATTTAGCTGCTTTCACAGTTAATTTTTTCGTTAACTCACCATCTGCAAGAACTTTGATTCCCGCTTTTTCGTTTTTAACGATTCCTGCTTCTTTTAGGACAACAGGAGTTACTTCTGTTCCATCTTCAAAACGGTTTAAAGTATCTAAGTTCACAACAGCGTAATCTTTACGATTAATGTTTGTAAACCCACGTTTTGGTAAACGACGGAATAATGGAGTTTGACCCCCTTCAAATCCTAAACGAACACCACCGCCTGAACGGGCTTTTTGCCCTTTTTGTCCACGGCCAGCTGTTTTACCATTACCAGATGAAGTACCACGTCCAACACGGTTACGTACTTGGCGTGAGCCCTCAGCAGGTTTTAATTCATGAAGTTTCATAGGTTTGGCACCTCCTTAAGCAATCTTCTATTACAAATCTATAAATCTTAAACTTCTTCTACGTCCACTAAATGTGAAATAGTGTTAACCATACCTTTGATTGCTTCATTGGCAGGTTTTGTAACAGTACTATTCACTTTACCTAAACCTAACGCTTTAACTGTAGCACGTTGGTTTTGAGGACGTCCGATAACACTGCGTTTTAAAGTAATTTTTAATTCAGCCATTATTTTTGTCCTCCTTAACCGATAATTTCTTCTACAGATTTACCGCGAAGTGCTGCCACTTCTTCGGCACGTTTTAATTGTTTTAGACCTTCAACAGTTGCGCGAACAACGTTAATAGGTGTGTTTGAACCTAGTGATTTAGATGTAATATCTGCTACACCAGCTAATTCCAATACGGCACGAACTGGTCCACCAGCAGCTACCCCAGAACCTTCTACTGCAGGTTTCATAAGGATACGGCCGCCACCGAATACGCCAATTACTTCGTGCGGGATAGTAGAACCAACCATAGGCACTTCAACTAAGTTTTTCTTCGCGTCTTCGATTGCTTTACGGATAGCTTCAGGTACTTCTTGTGCTTTACCAGTACCGAAACCAACGTGTCCGTTTTTGTCACCGACAACAACTAAAGCTGCGAAACGTAAACGACGTCCACCTTTAACAACTTTTGTTACACGGTTGATCGCTACAACGCGGTCTTCTAATTCCAAATGTTTTGGATCAATATAAACCATGAATGGTGTTCCTCCTTCTCCTAAAATTCTAGTCCATTTTCACGAGCAGCTTCAGCTAAAGCTTGCACGCGGCCATGGTAAAGGTATCCACCACGGTCGAAGACTACTTTTTTAATGCCTTTTTCAGCGGCACGTTCAGCAACTAGTTTACCAACAGCTGCAGCTGTTTCTGTTTTTGTTCCACCTGAAATTTCTTTATCCAAGGCAGAGGCACTTGCTAGCGTCACACCCGCTACGTCATCAATGACTTGCGCGTAGATGTTTTTGTTAGAACGGAAAATGTTCAAGCGTGGGCACTCAGCAGTACCAGAGATTTTGTTACGTACACGACGATGTCTCTTTTGACGTGTTTTGTTTTTATCTGGTTTTGTAATCACAATTTTCACCTCTTTGATTTAATGTTTACTACTAATATTTCAAGCAGTCAGCAGATTACGGAAAAGAGAAGCTGGCAGACAAGACAAAAGCATTTTATTGGAAAAATCCCATAAAATGACAGTTGCTTGTTGTTGACTTCTGTTTTCTACACAGCTGTTATTATTTACCAGTTTTACCTTCTTTACGGCGTACAAATTCACCAACATAGCGAATCCCTTTGCCTTTATAAGGTTCTGGAGGACGAACGCCACGGATGTTAGCAGCTAATTCACCAACAACTTCTTTGTTGATGCCTTTAACGATAACTTGTGTGTTCGCAGGTACTTCAAATGTTACGCCTTCTGGTGCTGTCATTTCGACAGGATGAGAATAACCAACGTTTAAAGTTAATTTGTTGCCTTGTACTTGGGCACGGTATCCGACCCCGATAAGTTCAAGTGCTTTTTGGAAACCTTCAGAAACACCAACAACCATGTTGTTGAAGTTTGCACGAGTTGTTCCGTGGATTGTTTTCATTTCTTTTGAATCGTTTGGACGAGTGAATGTCACTTCGTTTCCTTCGATGTTCATTTTGATATCAGAAGAAAATTCGCGTGTTAATTCACCTTTAGGTCCTTTAACTGTAATGTTGTTTCCGTCTTGCTTGATTTCAACACCAGCAGGAAGAACAACAACTTTATTACCAATACGGCTCACTTAGAGACACCTCCTTGTGTATTTTTTAGAATTACCATACGTAGGCGATTACTTCGCCGCCGATATTTTTCGCTCTAGCTTCTTTGTCAGTAATTACACCCTCTGATGTAGAGATGATTGCAATTCCTAGACCGTTTAATACTTTTGGTACTTCGTCAGCTTTTACGTATGCACGTAAACCTGGTTTAGAAATACGTTTTAAGTTTGTGATAACACGTTCTTCGTTTTTACCATATTTTAGGAAAACACGGATTACGCCTTGTTTGTCATCTTCGATGTATTCTACGTCGCGGATAAATCCTTCACGTTTCAGGATTTCTGCGATATCACGTTTGATTTTTGAAGCAGGTACTTCTAAAGTTTCATGTTTAACCATGTTCGCATTACGAATGCGAGTTAGAAAATCTGCAATTGGATCTGTCATGACCATTGAACTATTTACCTCCTTTATGCGAGTTTACTTGTTTACCAGCTAGCTTTCTTCACGCCGGGAATTTGACCTTTATAGGCAAGTTCGCGGAAGCAAATACGGCAAAGATGAAATTTACGATAAACTGAATGTGGACGTCCACAACGTTCACAACGAGTATAAGCTTGTGTTGAATGTTTAGCAGGACGTTTATTTTTAGCAATCATTGATTTTTTAGCCACGTAGTTCGCCTCCTTATATTATTTTTGGAATGGCATACCTAATTGTGCCAACAATTCGCGAGACTCTTCGTCAGTGTTCGCTGTTGTAACAATTACGATGTCCATACCGCGTACTTTATCTACTAAATCATAATCAACTTCTGGGAAGATTAATTGTTCTTTAATACCTAAAGTATAGTTACCACGACCATCGAAAGCTTTTTTGCTGACACCGTGGAAGTCACGTACACGAGGTAAAGAAACTGTTACTAATTTATCTAAAAATTCGTACATTCTTTCGCCGCGTAGCGTTACTTTCGCACCGATTGGCATTCCTTCACGTAAACGGAATCCAGCGATAGATTTTTTAGCTTTTGTGATAAGTGGTTTTTGACCAGTGATTAATGCTAATTCTTCAACAGCTTTGTCTAAGTTTTTAGCATTTGATACTGCATCACCCACACCCATGTTGATAACGATTTTATCAACTTTAGGTGTTTGCATAACTGAGCTGTAATTAAATTTTTCCACCAATGATGGTGTTACTTCTTTAATATATTTTTCTTTCAGGCGGTTCATTCAGTAAGCCCTCCTTCCGCAATTTTTATTTATCTAAAACTTCACCTGTTTTTTTAGAAACGCGGACTTTTTTGCCGTCGACTTCTTTAAACGCAACTTTAGTAGCTTCTCCGTTTGAAGGATCAATCACCATTACATTAGAAACATGAATTGGCGCTTCCACTTCAAGGATTCCACCTTGTGGGGCTGCTTGGTTTGGTTTTTGGTGTTTTTTAACGACGTTGACACCTTCAACGATAACTTTATCTTGTTTAGGAAACGCTGCTAAGACAACGCCTTCTTTGTTTTTATCTTTACCAGTGATAACTTTTACTTTATCGCCTTTTTTAACAAACATTACTGTTTCGCACCTCCTTTAACGTGGGCTCGAGATTATAATACTTCTGGTGCTAGAGAAACGATCTTCATGAAGTTGTTTTCACGTAATTCACGTGCAACTGGTCCGAAGATACGTGTTCCGCGTGGGCTTTTATCGTCACGGATAATTACCGCAGCATTTTCATCAAATTTGATGTAAGAACCGTCAGCACGACGAGCGCCAGATTTTGTACGAACGATAACGGCTTTAACTACTTCACCTTTTTTAACAACCCCACCTGGCGTTGCTTGTTTGACAGTAGCAACAATAACGTCACCGATGTTAGCAGTTTTACGACCAGATCCGCCTAGGACTTTGATCGTTAAAATTTCACGTGCGCCAGAATTGTCAGCGACTCTTAAACGACTTTCTTGTTGGATCACGATGTGTATCCCCCTTTCAGATTTTGTGCTTCAATCTATTAGGAAATTCTCGTTTTATTAGATAATAACTGCTTCTTCGACTACCTCTAGTAAACGGAAACGTTTTGTAGCTGATAATGGACGAGTTTCCATGATTTTTACGATGTCTCCAACTTTCGCTGTGTTGTTTTCATCATGCGCTTTATATTTTTTAGAATATTTCATACGTTTGCCATAGATAGGGTGGTTTTTCTTTGTTTCAACGACAACTGTGATTGTTTTATCCATTTTGTCTGATACCACGCGACCTTGGTAAACTTTACGTTGATTTCTTTCTTCAGTCATACGCGTTTGGCCTCCTTCCACTATTAGTTAGCTTGTTCACGCAATACTGTTTTGATGCGTGCAATCGATTGACGTACTTCTTTAATACGTGCAGTGTTTTCTAATTGACCTGTTGCTAATTGGAATCTTAAGTTGAACAATTCTTCTTTTAATTGTTTTTCTTTATCTAGCATTTCGGCAGTGGTTAATTCTCTGATTTCTTTAACCTTCATTCGATTCACCACCCATTTCCTCACGTTTTACGATCTTAGTTTTTACCGGCAATTTGTGAGATGCAAGACGAAGAGCTTCACGAGCTACTTCTTCAGGAACGCCTGCGATTTCAAACATGATTTTACCACGTTTAACTGGTGATACCCAGCCTTCTGGTGCCCCTTTACCTTTACCCATACGTACGCCGATAGCTTTACTTGTGTAAGACTTGTGAGGGAAAATTTTAATCCATACTTTCCCGCCACGTTTCATGTAACGAGTCATTGCAATACGGGCTGCTTCGATTTGACGGTTAGTAATCCAATGAGATTCAGTTGCTTGTAAACCCCATTCACCAAATGCTACTTCTTTTCCGCCTTTAGCTTCACCGCGCATTTTTCCGCGGAATTCACGACGGTGTTTTACACGTTTAGGTACTAACATGATTATTTCCCTCCTTTCTCAGTGTTTTTTTTCGTTGGAAGAATTTCTCCACGATAGATCCACACTTTAACTCCTAGTTTTCCGTAAGTAGTGTCCGCTTCTTCCCATGCGTAATCAATGTCCGCACGTAATGTGTGAAGTGGTACAGTTCCTTCAGAGTATCCTTCTGAACGAGCGATATCCGCACCGTTTAGACGACCTGATACTTGAGTTTTGATTCCTTTAGCGCCAGCACGCATTGCGCGTTGGATAGCTTGTTTTTGAGCACGACGGAAAGCAACACGGTTTTCTAATTGACGTGCAATTCCTTCGCCTACTAATTTTGCATCTAAATCTGGTTTTTTGATTTCAACGATGTTGATGTGAACTCGTTTGCCAGTTAATTTGTTTAATTCTTTTCTTAGGTTTTCGACTTCAGATCCGCCTTTACCGATAACCATACCTGGTTTAGCTGTGTGAATTGAAATGTTAACACGGTTTGCAGCGCGTTCGATTTCAATTGTAGATACAGCAGCATCAGCAAGTTTTGTTGCGATAAATTTACGGATTCTTAAATCTTCGTGTAAGAATTCAGCATACTCTTTTTCAGCATACCATTTCGCATCCCAGTCGCGGATGATGCCTACACGCATTCCAATTGGATGTACTTTTTGACCCACTGATTGTCCCTCCTCTTAAATGTTTAAGCTCTGTTTTCATAAAGAAAACAGCCTATTTCATGAGACTTATTTCTCTGTTACAACTACTGTGATGTGACTAGTACGTTTGTTGATTGGTGAAGCTGAACCTTTTGCACGAGGACGGAAACGTTTCATTGTTGGTCCTTCGTTAACAAATGCTTCAGATACGACTAAGCTTTCAACGTCTAAGTCAAAGTTGTTTTCTGCGTTAGCAACTGCTGACATTAAAACTTTTTCAATGATTCCAGCAGACTTGTTCGGTGTGAATTTCAAGATTGAAATTGCATCCGCAACGCTTTTCCCTCTGATAAGATCGATTACTAAACGTGCTTTACGAGGTGAAGTGCGAACTGTTTTTGCAGTTGCTTTAGCTGATGTAATTTGTTCTGACATTTGCATATCCTCCCCTCAAAATTAGCGTTTAGTTTTTTTATCGTCAGCAACGTGGCCACGATAAGTTCTAGTTGGTGCAAATTCACCTAATTTATGTCCTACCATGTCTTCTTGAATGTAAACAGGGACATGTTTCCGTCCATCATATACAGCGATTGTGAAACCTACGAATGATGGAAAAATTGTAGAGCGGCGAGACCAAGTTTTAATTACTTTTTTCTTTTCGGCACCTTGTTGTGCTTCGACCTTTTTCATCAAATGATCATCGACGAAAGGTCCTTTTTTTAAACTACGACCCATGGTGAACCTCCTCTCAAAATGTACGACACATGGTCAAAAAAATTATTTAGTACGACGACGAACGATAAGTTTGTCTGATTTAGCTTTTTTATTACGTGTTTTGTATCCAATTGCTGGTTGACCCCATGGAGATACTGGCGCTTTACGTCCAATTGGTGTTTTACCTTCACCACCACCGTGTGGGTGATCGTTAGGGTTCATTACGCTACCACGAACAGTTGGGCGTTTACGCATCCAACGAGAGCGGCCGGCTTTACCAATGTTGATTAATTCGTGTTGTTCGTTACCAACTGAACCGATTGTTGCACGGCAAGTTGCTAAGATCATACGAACTTCGCCAGAGTTTAAGCGGATTAATACGTATTTGCCTTCTTTACCAAGTACTTGCGCGCTTGTTCCAGCTGAACGGATTAATTGTCCACCTTTACCAGGTTTCATTTCAATGTTGTGGATAACTGTACCAACTGGAATGTTTTCCAATGGTAATGCGTTACCTACTTTAATATCTGCTTCTGGACCAGATACTAGGCGCATGCCTACTTCTAATCCTTTTGGTGCTAAGATGTATGCCTTAACCCCGTCTTCGTAATGAACTAACGCGATGTTAGCAGAACGGTTTGGATCGTACTCGATCGTTTTAACAACCGCTGCGACGTTATCTTTATTACGTTTGAAGTCAATCACACGGTATTGACGTTTGTGACCGCCACCTTGGTGACGAACCGTAATGCGACCGTTGTTGTTACGACCGGCATTGTTTTTTAATGGCTGTAACAATGATTTTTCTGGTGTTGAAGTTGTGATTTCAGCGAAATCAGAACTTGTCATGTTACGACGGCCATTTGTGGTAGGTTTGTACTTTTTAATCGCCACGTCTTATTTCCCTCCTACGTTGATATTGTTCAGGACTGCTTATTCAGCAGCTTCGAATAATTGAATTTCTTTTGAATCTTCAGTTAATGTAACGATCGCTTTGCGACGTTTTTTTGTATAACCTGCATATTTACCCATGCGTTTGAATTTTGGACGCACGTTTAAGATGTTTACGTTTGCTACTTTAACATCGAATGCTGATTCAACAGCTTGTTTTACTAAAGTTTTGTTTGCGCGAGTGTCCACTTCGAAAGTATATTTCTTTTCGTCCATAGCTAACATGGATTTTTCAGTGATCACTGGGCGTTTGATTACGTCTAGTAATTCCATTATGCAAGCACCTCCTCAATTTGAGTAAGAGCTGTTTGTGTTGCCAAGACTTTGTTAGCTGACACAACATCTAACACACTAACGTTATCAGAAGTTACTACAGAAACGTTTGGTAAGTTACGAGCTGATAAAGCTGCAAAGTCGTTACCATTTTCTAAAACAACTAATACTTTAGTATCGATAGACAAGTTAGCAAGAACTTGTTTGAATTCTTTTGTTTTTGGTGCATCGAAGCTTAAACCTTCTACTGCTACCAAGTTATTTTCAGCAACTTTGTCTGATAATACAGATTTCATTGCTAAGCGACGAACTTTTTTAGGAAGTTTGTAGCTGTATGAACGCGGTGTTGGTCCAAAGACTACGCCACCTCCACGCCATTGTGGTGAACGGATTGAACCTTGACGAGCACGACCAGTTCCTTTTTGACGCCATGGTTTGCGGCCACCGCCACGAACAGCGCTACGGTTTTTAACTGCGTGTGTTCCTTGTCTTAATGAAGCACGTTGCATGATGATTGCATCATAGACAACACTTTCATTAGGTTCGATTCCGAAGATTTCTTCATTTAAAGTGATTTCACCGTTTTGAGTTCCATCTTGTTTGAATAATGCTACATTCGGCATTCCTTAGTTCCTCCTTTCCCTACACTTATTTAGCTTTCACAGCTGATTTGATTGTGATTAAAGATTTTTTCGCTCCAGGAATGTTTCCTTTGATTAAGATAACATTTCTTTCTACGTCCACTTTAACAACTTCAAGGTTTTGAATTGTTACGCGGTCGCCACCCATACGGCCGGCTAGTCGTTTATTTTTAAATACACGGTTAGGCGCTACTGGACCCATTGACCCAGGACGACGGTGATAACGAGAACCATGAGACATAGGTCCGCGGCTTTGGCCGTGACGTTTGATTGCCCCTTGGAATCCTTTACCTTTCGTAGTACCTGTAACATCAACAACGTCTCCTGCTTGGAAAACATCTACTTTGATTTCTTTACCTACTTCATATTCTCCTAGCTCAACATTCTTGAATTCTTTAATGAAGCGCTTAGGAGCCGTGTTTGCTTTTGCAACATGACCTTTCGCAGGTTTGTTTGATAAAACTTCACGTTTGTCTTGGTAACCAACTTGGATAGCTTCGTATCCGTCAGTTTCAACAGTTTTTACTTGTAAAACTACGTTTGGCGTAGCTTCAACTACTGTTACTGGAATTAATTCACCAGACTCAGTAAAGATTTGTGTCATTCCCACTTTTTTCCCTAAGATTCCTTTGGTCATGAGTACACCTCCATCTTAATTTTATAGTTTGATTTCAATATTAACACCAGACGGTAAGTCAAGCTTCATTAGAGCGTCAACTGTTTTTGGTGTTGGGTTCACAATGTCAATTAGACGTTTGTGAGTACGCATTTCGAATTGTTCGCGAGAATCTTTGTATTTATGAGTCGCACGAATAACTGTGTAAAGTGAGCGTTCTGTTGGTAATGGAATCGGACCTGATACGTCAGCTCCAGTTCTTTTTGCTGTTTCCACAATTTTATCCGCTGATTGATCTAAAATACGGTGTTCATACGCTTTTAAACGGATACGAATTTTTTGTTTTGCCATCTTGTTCCCTCCTTCGCCTATTTTAAAAGTAGACATAGCTCCACGAAAATTTATCCGGCATGCTCGTTCATGGCAAAGCGTCCGAGCGTGTCGCAACCTCTCGCTTCACAGCCGGCAAATCAAATCGTTGATCTACCAATGCTTTTTACACTCCTGTAAACAGCACCTTTTTGATTATACTATGAAAGGATAGTGTTAGCAAGGATTTTCTGCGTTTTTTTGAAAGAATTTTTTCTTGTTTTGAAAAGCATTTGTTTTGTTTTTCAATTCTTTTCATTCTATTTTTATAAAAAAAGAATTTGAGATTCCTTTTTTACCAGAATCTCAAATTCTCTCTTTTTTATTCTATTAACCAATCCGGCGCATTGGAATATCATTGTTATCTGGATGAACCAATAAATATTGAATAACATCAATATTGCTTGCTTGGAATGAGGCTGCACATGCTTGCAAATATAAGTCCCACATTCGATAGAAGCGCTCGCCTTTTTCGTCAACAATTTCTGCTTCTATATTATGGAAGTTTTTTGTCCAATGTTCCAACGTCAATTGATAATCTCTGCGCAAACTTTCCAAGTCAATCACTTGCAAGTCGTTTTCTGTCATATGGCCGACTAGCTCAGTGACACCAGGAATATAGCCACCCGGGAAAATATAACGATTAATCCAAGCATTTTTAGCCCCACCTTGTTGGCGACTGATCCCATGAATTAACGCCGTACCTTTAGGCGCTAAATTCCGCTGAACGACGTCAAAATATTCATGTAGATTTTCCGCACCGACATGTTCAAACATCCCAACACTCGTAATATGGTCAAAAGACTCTCCTTTTAAATCACGATAATCCATCAATTTGACAGTCATTCGATCTTGTAGACCTTCTTTTTCTATAATATGGCGAATATGATGAAATTGCTCTTCACTTAATGTAATCCCAGTTGCTTTGGCTCCATATTCTTTCACCGCAGTTAAAATTAACGTGCCCCAGCCGCAGCCAATATCCAGTAAAGTGTCGCCCTCTTTGATAAACAATTTATCTAAAATATGATGAACTTTATTCACTTGCGCTTGTTCTAATGTATCTTCAGGCGTTTTAAAATAAGCACATGAATACGTCATTGTTTGGTCAAGCCATTTTTTGTAAAAATCATTTCCTAGATCGTAATGGCTGTGAATATCCTCTTGCGAACGTTTTTTTGAATGACTTTCTTTAGGAAGCCATTTAATAAATTTAGCATTGTGTAAAAAGCTATCCTTTTGGTTATACACATCATAAATCAATGCTTGGATATCGCCTTCGATTTCAATTTTGCGATCCATGTAGGCTTCCCCTAAAGTTAACGAAGCGTTATTCAGTAAATCCTTCACAGGAATTTTTTCATTGAATACAATTTTAAAAACCGGATCCCCCGACCCTTGCCCATACTCTTTGACGGTACCATCCCAGTATGTGACTTGTGTCTTTTTTGAAAAAGACCATTTAAACAGTTGACTGTACGTTTCTTTTTCTAACATTGCATTCCCTCCATTAAATACCATTTGAAGCCAAAACAAAAAGAAGTCGCTTTCCGGTAGTTCGTCAAAACAAACACCACAGTCCGTTCTAAACTGAAGCACAGAAAAGTTATCACCCCTTCTATGTTCCGCTTCTTTTTTGCAATTACAGTTCTATTCTACTCCTCTTTTAAAAATTTGAACATTCTTTTAACGTAATACCTACTATTGTTATTCTTTATCACAAAAAAACTAGAGCCAGTCCTTGACAGACTCCTCTAGTTCTAAATATTATTCTTTCTTACGCATCCGTTGTTCCGCATGAGTGTATGCGCCATGCCACACGTGCCCCACATAAGGATTAACTTGAATACCGTGTTTAATCGCCGCCGCTACAAATTTTTTTGCTAAAGTTACTGCTTCTAACACCGAATAACCTTTCGCCAAGCCAGCTGTGATTGCCGCTGAAAAAGTACAACCTGCACCATGATTATAATCAGTAGGATATAATTCATTTTCCAAAAGATGCGCGGTGTGACCATCGTAAAACAAGTCCAGTGCTTTTTCACCAGCTAAGCGATGTCCCCCTTTAACCACGACATGCTTGGCTCCCATTTGTACAATTCGTTTTGCCGCTTCTTCCATCTCCGCCACGGAAGAAATTTCGCCTAAACCAGATAAGATGCCCGCTTCAATTAAATTAGGCGTGGCAACTAATGCTAATGGCAGTAAATCGTTTTTTAGGCCTTCCACACTTTTGGGTTGCAGAATTTGTGCCGTTCCCTTACAAGCAATGACTGGGTCAATCACGACTTTTTGAATTTTCTCTTGTTTAATGTATTTGCTAGCCATTTTAATATTTTGTTCATTGCCCATCATCCCTGTTTTCAAGGCCGCTACTGGGCCGCCTGCAAAAACCGAAATCAATTGTTTTTCTAAGAGCATTTCTGGCAATTCAGTTACTTCATGTGACCAGCCTGTCGTAGGATCCATCGTCACAATCGAGGTTAAACTTGAAAATCCAAAAACTCCATACTCTTCAAATGTTTTTAAATCTGCTTGAATCCCTGCCCCTCCAGTTGAATCGGAGCCTGCAATCGTCAATACTTTTTCCATTAAATCACCTAACCTTTTTCTCCAAGTATACGGAAGAAACAAGTCTGCTAAAACAGCCAATTGGCTTATTTTTTAGCCAGCCAATTTCTAAACAAAAAAAGACCAGAGAATAAATTCTCTGGTCTTACGTCCGAATACCCCAGTTTTTTACGCTGGTTAAAACTATAGTTAAAAAGTTAATTATTTAACGATTTCAGTAACAACGCCTGAACCTACAGTACGTCCGCCTTCACGAATAGAGAAACGAGTTCCGTCTTCGATAGCGATTGGGTGAATTAATTCAACGTCCATAGCAACGTTATCACCAGGCATTACCATTTCAGTACCTTCTGGCAATTCTACAACACCAGTAACGTCTGTTGTACGGAAGTAGAATTGAGGACGGTAGTTAGTGAAGAATGGAGTGTGACGTCCGCCTTCTTCTTTTGATAATACGTATACTTCAGCTTTGAATTTTGTGTGTGGAGTGATTGTAGCTGGTTTAGCTAATACTTGTCCACGTTCGATATCTTCACGTGCTACACCACGTAATAAAGCACCGATGTTGTCGCCTGCTTCAGCGTAGTCTAATAATTTACGGAACATTTCAACACCTGTAACAGTTGTTTTAGATGTTTCGTCTTTAATACCAACGATTTCAACTTCGTCACCAACGCGAACTTCACCACGTTCAACACGGCCTGTAGCAACAGTACCACGTCCAGTGATTGAGAATACGTCTTCGACTGGCATCATGAATGGTTTGTCAGTATCACGTTCTGGAGTTGGGATATATTCGTCAACTGCAGCCATTAATTCTAAGATTTTTTCTTCATAAGACTCGTCGCCTTCTAAAGCTTTCAAAGCAGAACCTGCGATAACTGGAACATCATCGCCTGGGAAATCGTATTCTGATAATAAGTCACGAACTTCCATTTCTACTAATTCTAATAATTCTTCGTCATCAACCATATCCATTTTGTTTAAGAATACAACGATGTATGGTACACCAACGTTACGTGATAATAAGATATGTTCACGTGTTTGAGGCATAGGACCATCAGCAGCAGAAACTACTAAGATAGCTCCGTCCATTTGAGCAGCACCAGTGATCATGTTTTTAACGTAGTCCGCGTGTCCTGGGCAGTCAACGTGTGCATAGTGACGAGTTTCAGTTTCATATTCGATATGAGAAGTGTTGATTGTGATTCCACGTTCTTTTTCTTCTGGAGCGTTATCGATAGAATCGTAGCTTTGTGCTTCCCCGCCACCGTGTTTTGATAATACAGTAGCAATTGCAGCTGTTAATGTAGTTTTACCATGGTCAACGTGTCCGATAGTACCAATGTTAACATGGGATTTAGAACGGTCAAATTTTTCTTTTGCCATTTTGAATGTTCCTCCTAAAAATATAAATTTTATTGTTTGTTTTATATGTGATAGACGTTACTAAAAATCGTCTGATCATCATAAGCTATTTTACACGAAATCTTGAAAAAAGGATAGTTCTAAAAACAAACCTTTTATTCTCAAGGAAAATTATGCGTTGCCGCCGTTTTTCTTGATGATTTCTTCTTGAACAGACTTAGGTACGTCTTCATAGTGGTCAAATACCATCATAAATGTACCGCGTCCTTGTGTTGCTGAACGTAATGTTGTAGCATAACCAAACATTTCAGCTAAAGGTACCATCGCATTAACGATTTGAGAGTTACCGTGTGCTTCCATACCTTCAACACGTCCACGACGACTTGTTACGTGTCCCATGATATCACCTAAGTAATCTTCAGGAACAGTAATTGTAACTTTCATCATTGGTTCTAAAATAACTGGGTTTGCATTTTTAGCCGCAGCTTTCAATGCCATAGAAGCAGCTACACGGAAGGCCGTTTCATTTGAATCGACATCGTGGTATGAACCATCGTAAAGTTTTGCTTTGATATCAACTAATGGATAACCAGCAAGAACACCGTTGTTCATAGAGTCTTCTAACCCTTTTTCAACTGCTGGGATGTATTCACGAGGAACCACACCACCGACAATTGCGTTTTCAAACTCGAAGCCTTTACCTTCTTCATTTGGTGTAAATTCAACCCATACGTGACCGTATTGTCCTTTACCACCAGACTGACGAACGAATTTACCTTCTGCTTTAGTCGCAGCACGGAATGTTTCGCGGTAAGATACTTGAGGAGCACCTACGTTAGCTTCAACTTTGAATTCACGTTTCATACGGTCTACTAAAACGTCTAAGTGCAATTCACCCATACCAGAGATAACTGTTTCACCAGTTTCAACGTTTGTTTCAACGCGGAATGATGGATCTTCTTCAGCAAGTTTTTGTAGAGCCACGCCCATTTTATCTTGGTCAGCTTTTGATTTAGGTTCAACAGCGACTTGGATAACTGGGTCAGGGAATTCAATAGATTCAAGAATAACTGGTGCATCTAATGCACATAATGTATCACCAGTTGTTGTGTCTTTTAGACCAACAGCAGCAGCGATATCACCAGAGTACACTTTGTCAATTTCTTGACGAGTGTTGGCGTGCATTTGTAGGATACGACCGATACGTTCTTTTTTGCCTTTTGAAGCGTTCAATACGTATGAACCACTTTCAAGGACACCAGAATAAACACGGAAGAAAGTTAAACGACCTACGAATGGGTCAGTCATAACTTTAAATGCTAATGAAGCGAAAGGTGCTTCGTCATCAGCTGGACGAGTTGTTTCTTCGTCTGTTTTAGTATCGATCCCTTTGATAGCATCGATATCTAATGGAGATGGTAAGTAATCAAGAACAGCGTCCAACATTAATTGAACCCCTTTATTCTTGAATGCTGAACCAGCTAATACAGGGAAGAACTCAACGTTGATTGTTGCTTGACGGATACCAGCGACTAATTCTTCTTCAGTGATTTCTTCACCTTCAAGATATTTCATCATTAAGTCTTCGTCAGTTTCAGCAACAGCTTCAACTAATTTTTCGCGCCATTCTTGCGCTTTTTCTAAATAATCTTCAGGAATATCAGTTTCTTGAATATCTGTTCCCAAATCATTTGTGTAGATTTCAGCTTTCATTTTAATCAAGTCAATGATTCCAGTGAAGTCTTCTTCAGCTCCGATTGGAATTTGAATTGGATGAGCGTTTGCTTGTAAACGATCATGTAATGATTCTACTGAATAGAAGAAGTCCGCACCGATTTTATCCATTTTGTTACAGAATACAATACGAGGAACTTTATATTCAGTCGCTTGACGCCAAACAGTTTCTGTTTGAGGTTCTACACCTGATTGAGAGTCAAGAACTGTTACCGCACCATCTAATACGCGTAAAGAACGTTGTACTTCAATTGTGAAGTCCACGTGTCCTGGAGTATCGATGATATTTACACGGTAGCCTTTCCACTGTGCAGTTGTCGCAGCGGATGTAATCGTGATACCACGTTCTTGTTCTTGTTCCATCCAGTCCATTTGTGAAGCACCTTCATGGGTTTCACCGATTTTATGGATTTTACCAGTGTAGTACAAGATACGCTCAGTTGTTGTTGTTTTACCAGCATCAACGTGGGCCATGATACCAATGTTACGAGTTTTTTCAAGTGAAAATTCTCTTGCCATTTTGTATGTTTACTCCTCTCTTTATTTAAATCGATTGTAAATTGACTTTCTGCTGCCACTTTACGCGACAGACAGAGAGGATCTTACCAACGATAATGAGCAAATGCGCGGTTTGCGTCTGCCATTTTGTGTGTGTCTTCGCGTTTTTTAACAGAAGCGCCAGTGTTGTTAGCAGCATCCATGATTTCTTTCGCTAGACGTTCTTCCATTGTGTGTTCACCACGTAGACGTGCGTAGTTAACTACCCAACGTAAACCTAAAGTTGTACGACGTTCTGGACGAACTTCAACTGGTACTTGGTAGTTAGAACCCCCAACACGACGTGCTTTAACTTCAAGAACAGGCATAACGTTTTTCATTGCTTGTTCAAAAACTTCCAATGGATCGTTACCTGTAGATTCTTTGATGATATCAAATGAATTATAGATAATGTTAGCAGCAATCCCGCGTTTACCGTCAACCATTACACGGTTGATTAAGCGAGTTACTAATTTTGAGTTATAAATTGGATCTGGTAAAACATCACGTTTTGCAACAGGACCTTTACGAGGCATCCGTAACTCCTCCTTCCGAAATATGATTTTTCAAGTTGTTATTGTCTTATTATAATTAAGCTTTAGGACGTTTTGTACCGTATTTAGAGCGGCTTTGTTTACGGTCGTTAACACCGGCAGTATCAAGCGCACCACGAACGATATGGTAACGTACCCCTGGTAAGTCTTTTACACGTCCACCACGTAATAATACCACGCTGTGTTCTTGTAAGTTGTGACCGATACCTGGGATATAAGCTGTAACTTCGATTAAGTTTGACAAACGAACACGGGCATATTTACGTAAAGCTGAGTTCGGTTTTTTAGGTGTCATCGTACCCACACGTGTACAAACTCCACGTTTTTGCGGAGAGTTAACGTTTGTTTGAGTTTTCTTAAAACTGTTATATCCTTTGTTTAAGGCTGGTGAATCAGATTTTTCTACTTTAGATTTACGAGGTTTACGTACTAATTGGTTAATTGTAGGCATTCCTTGTTCTCCTCCTTCCTTACTTCGCTTCTAGTTCCACACATCCAGGTGGTTCTTTTTTCGCGATAAAAAATAATGCAATCTCTGCACTCTTTATCAAATATGCTTTGATAGACAGTCAGCACGTCCCTATAAGGAACCTGTAGATAAAGCACCTTTGTTAGGATACCACGATAAGTATCAGCTGTCAACCCTCTTCTTTCGCCTTTCGAAAAAAAGCTTTTCCTTCTATTTAAACGTACTTTTCCTTTAAAAATTTTTATGACTTTTTCAAAAACTTTCTATCTTTTTTAGTTAAATAACGGTACAATATCTTTGACTATTGAAGGGGGCGGAAAACAGCGATGAATCTGAAACAAATGGTAGGAATCGAAGCTGCAAAATATGTAGAAGACGGCATGATTGTCGGTTTGGGTACTGGCTCAACAGCAAAATTTATGGTAGACGAAATTGGTCGTCGCGTAAAAGAAGAAGGATTGTCAATCGTAGGGGTTACTACTTCAAAAGAAACAGAGAAACAAGCCTTGGCCTTGGGCATTCCTTTAAAAAGTATTGATGAGGTTCCGTATGTGGATCTTACGATTGATGGCGCCGATGAAATCAGCGCTGATTTTCAAGGAATCAAAGGCGGTGGCGCTGCCTTACTTTTTGAAAAAATTGTGGCCACTTATTCAAAGAAATGTATTTGGATTGTGGATAAATCAAAAATGGTGGACGATTTAGGGGCTTTCCCGCTTCCAGTTGAGGTTGTTCCTTATGGCAGCCGCCAACTAGTGCATTTATTTGAAGAAAAAGGCTATCACCCAACACTTCGTTTAAACGCTGCTGGCGAAACATTAATAACAGATGGAGGCCACCATATCATCGATTTGCATTTAGAAAAAATTACAGATCCAGAAGCTTTGGGTTCTTATTTAGACAACTTGGTTGGCGTCGTTGAACACGGCTTATTTTTAAATATGGTTTCTATGGTAATCGTCGGTTATGAAGATGGACCGAAAACCTTACATGTTCCCGCACGTTAAGAATGTGTGAAAAAAGATTATTTATATAGGAAGGATAATATATGAAACGAATTGGTTATGCACGCACAACTATTATTGAAGACGATTTAAAAAATCAACTAACCACTCTCCAATCGTTTGGTTGTGATGATATTTTCCAAGAGACATTTGATCCTCAAGCGGAGATCAGTGTCTTAGACGAAGTCGAAAAACTTCTTTCTGCTGGGGATACACTTATTGTTTGTAAATTGCACCATTTAGGTAAAACAACCCGCCAATTAACAGACTTTATGAAAATGTTAAAGGAAAAACAAGTTGATTTTGTCAGCATTTCAGAAGGAATTGATACTCACCTTCCAACAGGTGAAGCCTATTTCCAATTAATGGAGAGCTTATCTGCGATGGAATGTGCACTAATTAAAGAACGAACACTCGTTGGGCTCCACAAAGCTCGTGAAAACGGAAAAGTAGGTGGACGTCCAAAAATCGATGGACGCACCGTCCGCAAAATCCGTGCATTATATTATGAAAACAAAGAAACAATCCAATTTATTTCTAATAAATGCGGCGTTTCGGTGGGCACTTGTTATAAGTACATCAATTTACCTGAGACAGATGTCGAACGGCTGTATTCCTAAGAATAAAAAAGAAGTCCTTCAGATGGGGCTTCTTTTTTGATTCGATTTCACTCTAATTTTTCAGCAACTTTCACGTTTTTTTACTATTTTCCATTGGAAATCTTGCGCAAAACGGTGTACAATAAACGTGGAAATCTTATTTTCAGAAAACTAAACTCAAAGGAGAGCTTATACATGCCAAAATTAGTTTTTTCTCGTCATGGACTTAGCGAATGGAATGCCTTAAACCAATTTACTGGATGGGCTGACGTAGATTTAGCACCTGAAGGTGTTGAAGAAGCAAAAGAAGGCGGCCGTAAAATTAAAGAAGCAGGCATCGAATTCGACGTTGCTTATACTTCTGTTTTAACTCGTGCCATCAAAACTTGTAACTATTTACTAGAATACTCAGATCAATTATGGGTGCCTCAAATCAAATCTTGGCGCTTAAACGAACGTCACTATGGTAAATTACAAGGACTAAACAAAAAAGAAACTGCTGAAAAATACGGAGACGAACAAGTCCACATCTGGCGTCGTTCTTACGATACTCTTCCTCCATTAATGGAAGCAACAGATGAAGGTTCTGCAGCAAACGACCGTCGTTATGCAATGTTAGACCAACGCGATATTCCTGGTGGCGAAAACTTGAAAGTTACTTTGGAACGTGCATTACCATTCTGGCAAGATGAAATTGCGCCAGCTTTAAAAGACAACAAAACTGTCTTAGTAGCGGCTCATGGTAATTCATTACGTGCTTTAGCTAAACACATCGAAGGCATTTCTGATGAAGATATTATGGATCTTGAAATCCCAACAGGTAAACCATTAGTTTATGAATTAAACGATGATTTAACTGTGAAAGAAAAATACTACTTATAAGAACTTGTTTTTTATTAACAAAAGCGGTTTGCCAAGGCAAACCGCTTTTTTATGGATTAAATAAATTGACTTTCGGTTAAACAATCTTTATAAATCGCTACTATATCCGCTGCATCCAATGGTACATAAGCCTTTTCGGCAATTGCACTATGGTCCACAGCTTGTTGTGCCATTTCTTCAAATTTATCTGCTTCGATGCCAACTTCTGGTAATGTCATTGGAATGCCACAAGCCACAAAGTAATCATACAATGCTTGAATACCTTTTTTCGCTGCTACTTCCTCTTCTTGTTCGACTATTCCCCACACATTTCGAGCAAACTGTGCAAACTTGCCTACGGTTTGTTCAGACAAAACGTAATTCATCCAACGAGGCGTTAAAATTGCTAAGCCAATCCCATGCGTAATGTCATAAAACGCACTTAATTCATGTTCCATTGGGTGACAAGACCAAACACCTTGTTTGCCGCGCCCTGTTAAGCCATTTAAGGCTAAACTACTTGCCCACATTAAATTAGCACGTGCATCATAATCTTCTGGATTTTCTAAAGCAATAGGACAATTTTTGATAACCGTTCGCATTAAGCCTTCTGACACAAAATCTTGGACGTCTGTGCCTGTCGAAATACTAAAATAGTTTTCAATCAAATGACTGAAAATATCCGCTGAGCCAGCTGCTGTTTGATTTTGAGGAACCGTAAAAGTATTCGTTGGATCCAAGAACGAAACTTTTGGAATCATATTCGGACCACCAAAGCCTAACTTTTGATTGGTTTCTAAGTTAGAAATGACAGCACCTGCGTTCATTTCACTACCTGTCGCTGCTAAAGTCAAGATGGTCACGATTGGTAAAGCAGGACCAGTATACCCTTTTCTGGCTGCAATGACTGTCCAGATATCTTCTTCCGAATAAAAGCCCGCAGCTATTGCTTTGGAACAGTCAATGGTTGAACCACCGCCAACTGCTAAAATAACATCGACTTGGTTTTCTTTACACAACTCAATTCCTTTTCTAACGGTTTCAATGCGCGGGTTTGGTTCGACACCGCTCAACTCAATCAGTGTATGCCCGTTTTTTTGGGCCAAATCAGTAATTTGTTGGTACAAGCCATTACGTTTGATACTACCGCCACCATAAACAAGTAAGACATTTTTGCCAAATTGATCTAACACAGCAGGTAATTCGTCTAAACGATCTTTCCCAAAACGGATGTCTGTTGGTACATAAAAATTAAAGTTTTCCATTCTTTCATCCTCCATTCAATCCTCTTACGCATTTATCATACTATTTTTTCAAAAATCCGCCAATAAAAAAGCCGAGCAAATGACAGTTGCTTTCACAACGACCGATTGACCCAGCTTTTGATTCTTTTTTATAACGAATCGCTTGTTTTGATTAACAAATAAAGAAAATAAGGCGCACCGATGATCGCAACAATAATCCCTGCAGGCATTTCTCCATTGCCAGGCAATAGCCGACCAATCGTATCACTAACCAATAAAAGTAAACTCCCAAACAACGCCGCCAATGGCAATACCTGTTTTTGTTGCGTAAAACCACATTTGCGAGCAATATGTGGCGCAAGTAAACCTAAAAAATTAATTCCCCCTGTAACGGAAATCGCTGATGCCGCCAACATCACCGCTAACAGCAACGAAACGATTCGTTCTTTTTTCACAGCAATACCTACAGAAATAGCTGTTTCGTCCCCCAATTGAAAAATATCCAACAGACGATGACGCTTCATCGCAAAAAAGAACCCGATGACTAGCCAAGGCAACAAAGCGCCCACAAAGAACCAATTACTGCCCCAGATACTGCCTGCTTGCCACATTGTAACAAAACGGTACTTTTCAGTGTCAATTTTTGATGTAATTAATAAGGTGAGTGCTGAAATACCCGTACTCAAAATGACACCCGCTAAGACCATTCGAACTGGCGTCAATCCTAAACGATGATGATACGCAATTACCAAAATCCCAACAGCCGCTAGCAAGCCGCCAACTAAGGCCACGAGCGGAAGTGCAAACGTCGTGATACTTGTCGTCTCAACAAAACTAATAAACAAAATCACTGCCAAACCCGCACCCGCATTAATGCCTAAAATCCCAGTATCTGCTAACGGATTCCGAGTAATCCCTTGAAGAATAGCGCCGCTTAAGCCTAAAGCTGCGCCCGCTAGGACCGCAAGCACAATCCGTGGTAACCGAAAATCCCAAACTAACAGTTGTTTGGCCTGACTTCCCTGTCCCAAAAGAAGGGCTTTTAAATCCATGACGGAAACAGATAATTCCCCTTGCGTTAAACTGATACAAGCCGTTAGGATAATCCCAACTATTAAGATAGCCACCCAACGGGACACTTTTTTCTGTGTCATCCTAGTTGCCCTCCTTTACGAAATAAATAAAGAAAGAATGGGATGCCAATTAAGGCCGTGATAATCCCAAATGGTGTTTCAAAAGGCGGATTCACCATTCGAGCGATTAAATCTGCCACCAAAACGAGGAGCGCACCGCCTAACGCTGAGAACGGAATCAAGCGCCGGTAATTTTCTCCAGAAACTGTTCGCATCACATGAGGCACCACCAAACCAACAAAACTGACCGAGCCAACTAGCGCCACAGACAATCCTGATAAAAGCAAAATCGTTATACTGGCAAACAACCGAATACGCTGCGGATTTCGCCCCAAACCAATTGTTGCATCATCGCCAAACCGTAAAATAGTCACCGACGGACTAATCAGAATTGCTAATGCAAATGCGCCCAGAAAGATCGGGACGACTATTTTTAATTGTGCCCAAGAAATAACGCTGACACCGCCAAGAAACCAAAACGTTAACTCTTGACTCAAATTGAACTGAATGGCTAAGAATTGACTAAATGATAAAAAAAGGGCACTAATACCAGCTCCCACTAAGGTCAGACGCATGGGGCTTGCTCCTCGAATTGAATGATTAGAAAGATAATAAATCAGTGCCACACTCACGCCGGCACCAAGAAAAGAAACAACTAAAAGCCACCAATAACTTGCCTGAGGGAGGAAAGCAAAAACAAGCGCCAAGCCCAAGCCAGCCCCAGCATTGATACCCAGCAAGCCAGAATCTGCCAATGGATTTTGTGTAATCCCTTGCGCTAACGCCCCACTCACCGCTAAACTTGCCCCCACAAAAGCGGCCCCTAAAATCCGCGGCAACCGAACCGTTTGGATGACTTGATGCGCTTGATTGGTCGCATCGAAGTGCGTAAATGAATCAATAATCGT
Source organism: Enterococcus sp. DIV0712 (assembly GCF_050554855.1). Classification (NCBI taxonomy): domain Bacteria; kingdom Bacillati; phylum Bacillota; class Bacilli; order Lactobacillales; family Enterococcaceae; genus Enterococcus; species Enterococcus sp. DIV0712. Next base: position 147,272 of record NZ_CP187333.1, on the reverse strand, counting down.
TTGAATCGAAACCGACGTCGCACCAAACATCAATGACAGAAGCATTGTCCCCAGTAGCAAAAAAAGACAGACAAGCAACACTTGCCATTGGTGTCTATAAAATCCGCTTATGCCTTTCATCCATCCAGCTCCATTTCCATCAACTCATAAGAAAGCACTAGTGGCCGCTGTGTCTGACTATGATAACTAATTTCTGCTTGAATAGCGAAAACATCTGCTAAGCCAGTAACAGTAATCACTTCTTGCGGTGTTCCCTCATTGATAATCTTTCCCTCTTTCATCGCAATCACGCGATCAGAAAAACGAGAAGCTAAATTAATATCATGAATCGTCATCACGATAGTTTTCTGATGTTCTTGATTAATTCGTTTTAACACATTTAAAATTTCTAGCTGATGCGCTGGATCCAAATAGGTGGTCGGTTCATCTAAAATTAAAATATCTGTATCCTGCACTAGCGCCATAGCAATCCAAACCCGTTGACGTTGTCCACCTGATAAAATCGCCACAGACTCTCTAGCTAATTCAGTTAAGCCTGTTAATTCTAATGCCCATTGTATGTACTCTTGATCTTCTGTGGTGACACTTTTCCAGCCCGATTGATATGGATACCGCCCGAAAGAGACGAGGTCAAAAACAGATAAATCGATTGTATTTTCTGGCGTTTGTGATAAGATCGCTAGTTCTTGCGCCACTTCTTTTGAAGAAAAATGTTGAAGTTCTTGGTTCTTAATGAACACCTTGCCTTTCTCAGCTGGCAAAATACGCGCAAGTGTTTTTAACAAGGTCGATTTGCCACAACCATTTGGTCCAATAATACTTGTAATAGTTCCCGCTTCAAATGAACAGTTCAGCGCTTCACTAATCACTTGACGACCATATCCTGTAGTTAAGTCCTCTGCCTCTAAATAATTCATAACCATTCCTCTTTAATTTTTCTGTCGTTATTTTACATTTATTGAGAATCGTTCTCACTCATTGTTCCTTGATTATAAAAGACCCTTCCTTAAAAAGCAATGTTTCTTCCAATCAAAAAAACGAATTATCTAAAAAATGCAACTTATTTGCTCAAAAAAGCAAGCGATGATTGACAAACGGTCGTTTTTAACTGATAATGAGAATCGTTATCAACTAAAAATAAAGGAGTTACACAATGAAACTTTTAAAAAAGACGGTCCTAATTGGTACAACCCTTCTTCTTGGTTCATTCTTACTCGCAGCTTGTGGTAATACGAATAAAGAAGCCAACAACGCTGACAAAACACATGAAGTAACAGATACCTTAGGCAATAAAGTAACCGTCCCCGCGAAACCCAAACGGATTATTGCGAGTTATTTAGAAGATTATCTAGTTGCATTAGGAGAAAAACCAGTGGCACAATGGACAGTTGGACAAGGCAGCATTCAAGATTATTTAGCGAAAGAATTGAAAGATGTCCCCACTATTTCCTATGACTTGCCATATGAAGCGGTTCTAAAATTTGAACCTGACTTATTATTAATCAGTTCATCTGCTCTAGTTGAAGGCGGTAAATACAAAGAATACAGTAAAATTGCGCCAACTTATGTAGTCAAAAACGGCGAAAATGTCACCTGGCGTGATCAATTGGAAGATATTGCCACTGTTTTAGATAAAAAAGAACAAGCGAAAAAAGTGTTAGAAGATTATGATACCTTAACCAAAGGCGTCCAAGAAGACCTCGGCAAAAAGGATGCTGGCAAATCTGCGGCAGTCTTATGGGTAACCAACAACCAAGTCTTTATGGTTAGCGATAATCGCTCAAGCGGAACCGTGCTCTATCAGGACTTAGGCCTCCAAGTTCCAAAATTAGTGGAAGAAATTTCTAAAAACGCTACTGCGGATTGGAATCAAGTTTCTTTAGAAAAATTAGCTGAGCTTGACGCAGACCACATTTTCCTTGTAAACAGCGATGAATCAGCACCTCTTTTCCAAGAAGCAATTTGGAAGAACTTACCTGCTGTGAAAAATAACCAAGTTCATACCTATGATAAAAAAAGTAGTTGGTTATACAACGGACCTATTGCGAATACTCAAATTGTTGAAGATGTAAAAAAAGCGCTCTTAAATTAAAAAAATGCTTGGATGATTGTTTTCATCCAAGCATTTTTTTAATTAGCAATTGCCGTTTCTAAACCAACTTCAATCATTTCATTAAACGTCGTTTGGCGTTCTTCTGCCGTTGTTTCTTCGCCTGTCACCAAGCTATCACTTACCGTCATAATCGCCAATGCTTCTACATCAAATTTTGCTGCTAAATAATATAACATTGCCGCTTCCATTTCAATCGCTAATACCCCGTATCGACCTAAACGAAAGACATCATCTAAGCTATCTTTGTAAAAAACATCATCTGACAATACGTTACCAACATGGGTAGTAAAGCCTTTTGCTTTAGCAATTTCGTAAGATTTGAGTAAAAGATCAAAGCTCGCAATTTGTGGAAAATCATATTTAGGAAAATCATTGCGAATCGCGGAAGAAGGTGTCGCTGCTGCTTGTGCGATAACTAATTCACGAACGTTGACTTTTTCTGAAATAGAACCACACGTACCAACACGAATTAACTTCTTCACATTGTAAGAGTTAATTAACTCATGGGCATAAATACCTGCTGAAGGCATCCCCATCCCTGTTCCTTGGACCGAAACACGCTGTCCCTTATACGTTCCTGTGTAACCTAACATCCCACGAACTTGATTATAGCAGACAGGATTCTCTAAAAAAGTTTCCGCAATATATTTTGCTCGGAGGGGATCCCCTGGTAGTAAAATTTTATCGGCAATTTCACCTGGTTTTGCTTCGATATGCACACTCATTCTGGTTTACTCCTTTTTTATAAAGCTGCTAGTGTTGCTTTCACTAACTCTTTGAATTGTCCTTTAACGCGTTCAGTTGTTTCAACTACTTCTGCATGATTTAAGCTACTTTGCATACCAGCTGCTAAATTCGTAATACAAGAGATGCCTAGTACTTTCATGCCACTATGCACAGCTACAATGACCTCCGAAACAGTTGACATGCCAACTGCATCTGCACCCATCGTCCGTGACATCCGAATTTCTGCAGGCGTTTCATATGTCGGGCCAGAAAAGCCCATATAGACGCCTTCTTTTAAGTCAATATTTTGTTCCGCAGCCACTTTTTTTGCCACTTCCCGATATTCTTGCGTGTAAGCATGACTCATATCTGGAAAACGCGGCCCGATTTCTTCATCATTTTCACCAATTAACGGATTATCGCCTGTAAAATTAATGTGGTCATTGATTAACATCAAATTCCCCGGTGTATATGTTTCATTTACGCCACCAGCTGCGTTGGTTACAATCATTGAATGAATGCCTAAAGCAGCCATCACACGAACGGGATAAGTGACCGTTTGCATCGAATGTCCTTCATAATAATGAAAACGTCCTTGCATCGCCAAAACTTTTTTTCCAGAAAGCGTTCCGTAAACTAATTGTCCAGCATGTCCAACGACTGTTGAAACAGAAAAATGGGGAATTTCAGAGAAAGGAATAGCAATCGCATCGGTTATTTCATTAGCTAATTCACCTAACCCTGAACCTAAGATTAGACCGAAGTCTGCTTGTTGCACCCCTTTTTCTTTCAAAAACTCAGTTGTTTCGTTTAAATGGTTCGTTAACGTTGTCATGTGTTGCCTCCTCGAATTATTGTAATTGATTTAAAAAGCTTTGACCGTTTTCCGTTGCAGGAACTTCAAAGTTTTCAGCAATCGTTGCTGAAATATCTGAATAAAATCCTTGTGGCAAGCTGCCTTGTTTTGTCATTTTTTTACTATAAGCCAATAAAGGCACATATTCACGTGTGTGGTCTGTTCCTGGGAAAGTTGGGTCATTCCCGTGATCTGCTGTAATTAAAAGCAAATCATCTTCGGCCATAGCTGCCATAATCTCTGGCAAACGACCATCAAAATCTTCGATGGCTTTTGCATAGCCCTTCACATCACGACGGTGGCCATACAGCGCATCGAAATCCACTAAGTTAGTAAAACTTAAACCTGTGAAATCTTTATTCATGACCGTTAATAATTGATCCACCCCATCCATATTGCTCTTCGTGCGGATAGCTTCAGTAATTCCTTGTCCATTAAAGATGTCGTTAATTTTCCCAACAGCGATCACATCATTGCCGTTTTCTTTCAACGAATCTAAAACAGTATGGCCAAAAGGATCTAAAGCATAGTCATGACGGTTACTGGTTCGAGTGAAATTACCTGGTTCACCAACATACGGGCGAGCGATAATCCGACCAATCATATAAGGTTCGTCTTTCGTAATGTCACGAACATATTGACAAATTTTATACAATTCTTCTAATGGAATAATGTCTTCATGCGCCGCAATTTGTAAAACAGGGTCTGCTGAAGTATAAACAATTAAATCCCCTGTTTTCATTTGATGTTCGCCATAATCATCAATGACTGCTGTCCCGCTATATGGTTTGTTACAAACAACTTTTCGCCCAGAAAAATCTTCAATTTGTTTCAGCAATTCTTCAGGAAAGCCGTTTGGGAATACTCGAAAAGGTTTTTTGATGTTCAAGCCCATAATTTCCCAGTGACCGGTCATAGTATCTTTTCCAACAGAAATTTCTTCTAATTTGGTGGCATAGCCATCGTGGTCTGCCACTGCTTTGACACCTGTTAAAGGAGCAATAGTTCCCAATCCAAGTTTTTCTAAATGAGGAATGGTTAGTCCCGCTTCTTTGGCAATATGACCTAGTGTATCACTGCCGACATCTCCAAATTTTTCAGCATCTGGTGCTTCACCAATACCGACTGAATCTAGTACGATTAAATGAACACGTTTAAACACACTTGCTTCCTCCTCTAAGGTCGTAAATACGTCAAGAATGACAATTATTTTACGCTAGCCTTTTAAATAGTCTCGAGAATCAAACAGAATAATCTATTTATTCTCAGCTCTTCAATTATACCATGAATCCGCTATTATTGCGTGAAAGAGCATTAAAATTTTCACTGATTCCTTCGATTTTAGCAGGGCTTAAAAACTGAAAGAAAAAAAGTCTCCCACCGTAATTAGGAAACTTTTTTATTGTTTTTTTCGAATAGCCTGCTCCTTAAAAAGAACACGACTCTTTATCCAATCGAAACTTTTAACACTCCAAGCGGTCTCCCTCTTTTGGCACATTTAAATACCAGATAACCGCTTCTGATAAAATCACACCAATGCCAATGGGCGGATAAAAATAAATGCCGATATATCCGATTGCGAAAAGACAAAGATGAATGATTTTTGTTGCCTTACTATAAGATTTCGATTTTCTTAACTTAGCTGCACCCTGTGGATCTTTCACTGCATTGTCTTCATAAATGATCCTTGTTAGCAAGAAGTAAGCAAAATCCCAAACCGTATACACAACAAGATAAAAATAAACGGGTGCCCGCATCCACCAAAATTCACTCACCCAAGCAGTTGCTACCGGAATGAAGGCCATGGAGAATAACCAAAAATTATTTGCCCAAAACGCTTTTTTAGAAAACCAATGAGTTACGGACATTATGTAATGATGATTGTACCATGCGATACAGATAAAAATAAAACTGACAATAAACGATAAAAAATATGGGATATTTTCTATCAAACCTGCCAAAACACCCACTTGAGGAGTCTTAATTTCTAAAATCATGATGGTCATGATGATGGCAATGACTGCATCACTAAATGCTTCTACACGTGTTTTATTCATTGAACGTCCTCCACTTTTCCTATGCTTACTACAAACAAAAGTATAGCAGAAAAACCAACGATTTTTGAAAAAAAGCTGCTAGACCTGTTGGTTTTTTTCAAAATTTCGACACTTCCTTCGAATTGTAAAAAACAGCCAAAAGAAAAAAGAAAAGTTACCTTTATCAACTCGCTTTTTTGCAGTGAAGCAGTACCTAATGTCGCTGTGTTCAACTGATTATCCTAAAAAAAGAAATGGCCCCCCGTCGCTTTGACGGAGGGCCCATTTCTTTTCTTATTTCGTTTTGACGTAATTTTTCCCGTTCGCTTTTGGTCCCGATGATTTTCCGAAGAACACAACTAGGACTAAAATGGTCAATACGTATGGTGCTGCTTGTAGATAAACTTTTGGAATTTCTGAAATAATTGGTAAGTTTTCCCCAGCAATACTTAAGTTTTGTGCAAAACCAAAGAATAAGGCTGCGCCCATTGCCCCAAGTGGATTCCATTTACCAAAGATCATTGCGGCCATTGAAATAAACCCTTGTCCTGCAATTGTGGTAATCCCGAAACGACCCGCAATACTTTGAGCAAAGACAGCTCCGCCCATACCGCCTAAGAAGCCGGATAACAAGACGCCAGAATAACGCATTAAGTAGACATTAATTCCCAATGTATCTGCCGCTTGTGGATGTTCCCCCACAGAACGTAACCGTAAGCCAAAACGTGTTTTATAAATGACAAACCAAGCTAAAATCGCAATCAAAATTGCTACGAAAGCTGGTAAAGAGGTTTTTGCAAAGAATAGTTCACCAATCACTGGAATTTTTGACAATCCTGGGAAAGAAAAATAGCCAAATGATTGTGTAATCATATCTGTTTGTCCTTTTTGATAAATAACTTTTACTAGGAAAACCCCTAGCGCCGGTGCCATCAAGTTAATGACAGTACCACTGATAATATGATCTGCTCGTAAGTTAATAGTTGCAACGGCATGTAAGAGAGAAAAGACAATCCCGACAACGCCTCCTACTAAACAAGCAATCCATGGTGTCGCCGCGCCAAATGTATCAGCAAACGTCAAGTTAAAAACGACCGAACTGAAAGCGCCCATTACCATAATACCTTCCAAACCAACGTTAACCACACCACTTCGTTCTGAGAACGTTCCGCCTAATGCTGTCAAGATGAGCGGAGTTGCATACACTAATGTTTGCGTGATGATTGAGGAAATTGTTGCTAAATCCATTAGATGTCTCCCCCCTCTTGATTGTTTTTGTCTGGCGCCACTTCAATTGTTTCTACAATCGCTACTTCTTTTTTACTACCAGACGCTTTTGCTAACAAGAAACGAATTAAATAACTAATTCCCACAAAGAAAATAATTGCTGCAATAACAACATCAACTAATTCGGTTGGTACACCAGCTATCAACGGCATTCCTTGTCCACCAAGTTTTAACATTCCAAACAGTAATGCGGAAAGTAAAATCCCGATTGAGCTACCTGCTCCTAATAGAGACACGGCCATACCATCGAACCCAATGCTCAACGATGTGTTTTGAATAAAGAAGTTTTGGAAAGTCCCCAATCCTTGGACCGCACCACCTAAACCAGCCAGCGTTCCTGAAATCATCATGGATAAAATAATCGTTCGCTTGCTGCTCATTCCAGCATATTCAGAAGCAAATGGGTTTAACCCCACCGACCGAATTTCAAAACCAAGCGTTGTTTTTTTCATCAAGAACCACACAAGAATAAGGAAAATGAAGGCCAAGAAAATGCCGATGTTCAAACGAGAGCCATCACTGATATTTGTTAAAAACGGTGAGCGTAATGATGCATTCGCACCAATCATTTTGGTGATCCCTTTGTTCGCCATAATACTTGGTTTCATGACATTATTAGCAATATGATTTCCTGTGTATAATAAAATATAATTCAACATAATCGTAACAATAACTTCACTCGTCCCAAAATAGGCACGCAAGAAACCTGGAATGGCTGCTGCTAAAGCTCCTGCAACCGCGCCAACAATAATCGCCACCGGCAACGCAATCATCCGGGGTGCATCAGGCATGGATAAAGCGACCCAAATACTAGCCACCCAACCACATAAGGCTTGTCCTGAAAGCCCGATATTAAAGAATCCAGCCGAATTTGCCACCGAGAATCCTAAAGCGGTAAAAATCAACGGTGCTGCGGTGACAAAAATCTCACCAATACTTTTCTTTCCTTGGAAAGCTGTTTCAAACATCGCTTGATACCCAGCCACTGGGTCATAGCCAAAGATAACCATAATAATTGCCCCTAAGAGGAAACCCATAATAACAGATAACACAGGGACTAAAATATTTCTTATTTTTTCAGAACGATTATTCAACAGTTTCACCTGCCTCTACTTTTGATAACTCAGCACGGGCTTCTTCCAATGAGTAGCCAGCCATTAACAAGCCCAATTCATTTTCTGTCGTTTCTTTCGGATCAACAATTCCGACAATTTCCCCCGCATGAATAACAGCGATACGATCAGAAACGTTCAAAATTTCATCTAATTCAAAACTTACTAATAAAACAGCTTTATTTTTATCTCTTTGTTCAATTAGTCGACGATGAATGTATTCAATAGCTCCGACATCTAAACCGCGTGTTGGTTGAGAAACAATCAACAAATCTGGATCGCGGTCCACTTCTCGGGCAATAATTGCTTTTTGCTGATTCCCACCTGAAAGCGCCCGAGCTGGTACTAGTTCATTAGGAGTCCGTACATCATATTCTTCAATTAATTCACGGGCGTGTTTGTTAATCATTCGATAGTTTAAAATACCTGTTGAACTGTATGGTTTTTGGTAATACGTTTGTAGGCCAATATTTTCAGCCAATGTCATCTCTAATACCAAGCCATATTTATGTCGGTCTTCAGGAACGTGGGCGACACCCATTTCCGTAATTTCCCGAGGTTTGCGATTAGTAATCTCTTTTTCATTCAAATGAATGGACCCGTTTTCGACTTTGGTTAATCCTGCTAAGGCTTGGATTAATTCTGTTTGTCCATTGCCATCAATCCCCGCAATTCCAACAACTTCCCCTGCTCGGACATCTAAGCTAAGATTTTTCACTGCATCTAAGCCGCGGCTTTCTTTCACTACTAAATCTTTAATTGATAAAATTGTTTCTTTCGGTTGCGCTGGTTTTTTCTCTGTTTTGAAGGAAACAGAACGACCCACCATCATATCGGCTAACTGTTGCGAAGAAACGTCTTTCACATTGACGGTGCCAATACTTTGCCCCCGGCGAATAACCGTACAACGGTCCGCCACTTTTTTAATTTCATCTAACTTATGTGTAATTAAAATGATCGATTTGCCTTCATCGGTTAGTTCTTTCAAAATAATCATTAATTCATCAATTTCTTGTGGCGTTAATACTGCGGTTGGTTCGTCAAAAATTAAAACGTTCGCACCACGATATAAGGTCTTTAAAATTTCAACCCGTTGTTGCATACCCACAGAAATATCGCGAATATAGGCATTGGGATTTACATCCAACCCGTATTGCTTAGACACTTCTTCAATCTCTTTTTTCGCTTTTTTCCGGTCTAAAATACCGCCATGAGTAGGTTCACTACCTAAGATAATATTTTCAGTCACAGTAAAGGCTTCAACTAACATAAAATGCTGATGGACCATTCCGATTCCTAAACGATTGGCTGCAGTAGGACTTGTAATGTTGACTTTTTCGCCATTCATATAAATCTCACCTGAGGTCGGTTCCAATAGCCCTGATAAGATATTCATCAAGGTCGACTTGCCTGCACCATTTTCACCTAGCAGTGCGTGGATTTCACCAGGTTTTACTTGTAAATCAATTTGGTCGTTGGCTTTGAACGTCCCAAATTCTTTGGTGATTTTACGCATCTCAATTACGTTTTCTTCTTGAGACAAGGTCTATTCACTTCCTAACAAAATTATATTGGCAATACTTTAGAGGGTAATTTTGACCCTTAACTAAGTAGTTGAAGAACCTCAACTATTTAGTTAAAAATCCAAACATCATAAAGGGTTCCCTTGGCAGCCGTCGCTGCCAAGGACCACTTTATTTTTAGAAGGAACAATAATGAGCCCTTCTTTTTTCATTTAGGAGCTTAAATTATTCTGGTTTTTCTGGGACTTTTACGTCACCTGAGATTACTTTATCTTTTGCTGTTTTAACAGCTTCTTTTGTTTTGTCGTTTAAATAGCCGTCTGTTAAGTCAACGCCACCATCTTTTAATCCATAAACTAAATGTTCGCCACCAGGGAATTTGTCTTCTAACGCACGGTTGGCAATATCTTGAACCGCTGTGCCGACACCTTTAAGCGTTGAAGTTAACGTGAAGTTGTCTTCTTTGCCGTCTTTTGTTTTGTACTTGCCATCAGCATCTTGATCGCGGTCAACACCGATTACCCAAACTTTGTCGCCAGAACCTGATTCATTCAAGTCTTTTGCTTCTTGGAAGACCCCTTGTCCAGTCGCACCAGAAGCGTGGAAGATGATATCAACGCCATTTTGGTACATTGCAGCAGCTAAAGCTTTCCCTTTGGCAGGATCAGCAAATGAAGCCGCATATTTTGTATCAACAGTAATTTCTTTACCTAATTCTTTCGCAGCATCAGCCACACCTTTTTCAAAACCAGCTTGGAAACGGTCAATTACGACCCCTTCTTCACCACCAACAAAACCGACTTTGTTCGTCTTTGTTTCGTTTGCAGCAGCAACACCGGCTAAGTAAGCTGCTTCATTATCTCTAAATGTTGCAGAAACGACATTCTTTTTGCCATCGATTTGATCATCGATTAAAACAAAGTTTGTATCAGGGTTGGCATCTGCTGCAGAAGAAATTGCATCTTTTAGCAAGTAGCCAATACCAAAGATTGTGTTGAATTTACTTGATACCGCTTGGTCAATATTTGTTGTATAGTCAGCTGCATCATTCGATTGAATATATGCATACCCTTTTGAACCTTCTGGTAAATCATGTTCTTTACCCCAAGCTTGCAATCCTTCCCAAGAAGATTGGTTAAACGACTTGTCATCCACGCCGCCTGTATCTGTAATGATTACAGCACTATGCGCTGCATCCCCTTTGCCACCGCCGCTTTCAGCGGTTTTGCCTTTGCCACCACCACATGCTGCAAGTGAAACTGATAAACCTAATGCAATCAAACTAAAACCGAATAATTTTGCTTTTTTCATTTCTGTAAAGCCTCCTAAAAATAGTTTAATGTATTTAAACAACTAAGTTGTTTCTAAGGTTGGTCTGGGACTTTTACGTCACCAGAGATGATTTGTTCTTTGGCTTCTTTAACTGCCGTTTTGGCTTGATCGCTTAAGGCTTCTGTTGTTAAATCAACACCGCCATCTTTCAATCCATAAGTTAAATGTTCGCCGCCAGGGAATTTATCTTCTAATGCAAGATCAGAGATTTTTTTCACAGCAATATTTACACCTTTAATGGTTGAAGCTAACGTTAAGTTATCATCCTTGCCATCTTTGGTTGTATATTTACCGTCTTCGTTTTGGTCACGGTCAACACCAATCACCCAAACTTTATCTTTTGAACCTGTTTCATTTAGCGCTTTGGCTTCTTGGAAGATTCCTTGTCCTGTAGTCGCCGCTGCGTGATAAATAATGTCGGCACCTGCTTGATACATAGAAGAAGCTAAGGCCCGTCCTTTTGAAGCGTCTGCAAATGTCCCTGCATAAGTAGACGTAATTTGAATATCTTTGCCTAATTTTTTGCCAGCGTCTGCTACACCTTTTTCAAAACCAGCTTGGAAACGGCCAATAACAGGTCCTTCAACCCCGCCGATAAATCCTACTTTGTTGGTTTTCGTAGTGTTAGCTGCTGCCACACCTGCTAAATACGCAGATTCATTATCTCTAAATGTTGCAGAAGCGACGTTGTTTTTCCCATTAACTGTATCGTCGATTAGAACGAAATTCGTTTCTGGGTTGGCGTCCGCTGCATCTACTACTGCATTTTTTAGTAAATAGCCAATGCCAAAAATCGTTTTAAATTGACTTGAAATGGCTTGGTCAATGTTTGATGTATAATCAGATGCTTCATTTGATTGAATATACGCATACCCTTGAGGTCCTTCTGGAAGTTTGTGCTCTTTGCCCCACTCTTGCATTCCTTCCCACGCAGATTGGTTAAAAGATTTGTCATCAATGCCGGCTGTATCTGTGACCATTACGACACTATGTTGTGGATCACCTTTTGTGTTGGCGTTCTTTTTGCTATTGCCACCACATGCAGCTAACCCAATGGTTAAGGCAACTGCTGCCAATCCTAGACCTAAAAATTTTGCTTGTTTCACTTTCCGAAAAGCCCCCTACTATTTTATCTATTATTTCATTCGCATTTATGCTATTGAAATCTACTTTGAGCCCAACGAAACCTTATGTCCTTTTTTTAAAAATCTTTATCTGTAAATGAATAGGGCAATAATGCCTCAACTGTCATTGTTTTAGTCGCGCCATCTTTACCAACTAGCGTGACCGGCATTTGTGGATCAAAGAATTCAGCCATTACTTGACGACAAGCGCCACATGGAGAAATGGGTGCCTCTGTATTACCTGCTACAACTAAATGTTGGAAGGTCCGTTCATCTTCTGAAATGGCTTTAAAAATCGCCGTTCTTTCTGCACAATTTGTTAAACCAAAGGAGGCATTTTCAATGTTGACTCCTTGATACATTTTCCCGTCTGCAGTCACTAAGCAAGCGCCCACAGGAAAGTTAGAATACGGTACATAGGCGTGCGCCAATGCTTCTACGGCACAATCAAGCCATTCTTGTTTTACTGTCATCTTTTTCGCCACACCTTCGATTAATTTGAAATACGAATTAATACCCTTCGCCAGTTGCGCCAGAAACAATTGCTACACCCGTACTTGCACCGATGCGTGTTGCCCCAGCTTCAATCATTGCTAACGCTTCTTCTGCATTATGCACGCCACCAGAAGCCTTAACGCCCATGTCAGGACCAACTGTCTCACGCATTAAACGAATGTCTGCTACTTTAGCGCCGCCTGTTGAGAAGCCAGTAGATGTTTTAACGAAATCGGCACCTGCTTCTTTGGCTAATTCACAAGCTTTAACTTTTTCTTCGTCTGTTAATAATGCTGTTTCAATAATCACTTTGACTAACGCTTTTCCTTTGGCTGCATCTACTACGCCTTGAATGTCTTGACGTACGTAATCGTATTGTTGTGATTTTAATGCACCAATATTAATCACCATATCCACTTCATTCGCACCATTTTTAATCGCATCAGCTGCTTCGTATGCTTTAACTTCTGGTGTATTTGCCCCCAAGGGAAAGCCAATAACGGTACACACAGCGACGTCGGTATCTGCTAATTGCTCGCTAGCAAAAGCGACCCAACAAGGATTGATACATACAGAGAAAAAGTTGTACTCCTTAGCTTCGTCAATAATTTTTTGGACAGCGGCTTCTGTCGCTTCTGGTTTCAAAATAGTGTGGTCAATCATGCGGTTTAATTCCATGATGAGAATTCCTCTTTTCTTTTTGTTTTATTCCGTAATAATATCGTGAATCAAAATAGGCTCTTCGCCGGTTGGTCCAATTTCAATGTTTTTATAAAGCAATTGTTCGACTTCTGTCACGTCTTCACGATTGGCATAAATGGTTAGTAATGATTCGCCTTTTTCAACTGGGCTCCCTACTTTTTTGTGAAGTTTCAAGCCAACTGCAAAATCAATCGTATCTTCTTTCGTAGCCCGACCAGCGCCCAGCAACATTGCGGCAACGCCAATTTCATTGGCAACGATTTTTTGTACCACGCCTGTTTCTTTGGCAGGTAAATCAAATTGATAAGTTGCGGTTAATAATTTTTCTGGCTGGTCAACAACGGAACTGTCGCCGCCTTGATTTTCAATCATTTCTTTAAATTTTGCGAGCGCTCGACCGCTTGTTAATGCTTCTTCTAATAAAGCCCGTGCTTCGTCTAACGTCTCGGCTTTTTTAGCTAAAACGACCATCTGACTTCCTAAGACATAGCACATCTCCACTAAATCTTCTGGCCCATTTCCTTGCAAGGTCTCGATTGCTTCAACGATTTCTAAACTATTTCCGATAGCCTCCCCTAAAGGTTGTGACATGTCTGAAATTACTGCCATCGTTTGGCGATTTGCCAGTTTCCCAATGCGAACCATTGTTTCCGCTAATCGACGAGCACTTGCTAGGTCTTTCATAAAGGCCCCTTCACCAGTAGTCACGTCTAAGACAATCGCATCTGCCCCTGCGGCAATTTTTTTACTCATAATGGAACTTGCAATTAATGGAATTGAGTCAACAGTGGCGGTCACATCACGTAACGCATAAAGTTTTTTGTCTGCTGGTGCTAGGTCACCTGACTGACCAATCACTGCCACTTTTGTATCGTTCACCAATTGAATAAAACGTTCTTCTGTCAATTCAACTTTAAAACCAGGAATCGCTTCTAATTTATCCAACGTACCGCCCGTGTAGCCTAAGCCACGACCAGACATTTTTGCTACATTGACCCCGACACTAGCAACTAACGGCGCTAAAATAAGCGTCGTAGTGTCGCCTACGCCACCTGTAGAATGCTTGTCGACTTTGATTCCTTCTATAGAAGAAAGATCCACAATTTCGCCTGAATGGACCATCGCTAACGTCATTTGTGTAATTTCTTCGTCTGTCATATCTTGGTAAAAAACAGCCATTAAAAAGGCACTTACTTGATAATCTGGAATTGAACCATCTGTGTATCCGTTGATAATAAATTGAATTTCTTCGCTTGTTAGTTGATGCCCGTCACGTTTCTTTTCAATAATGTCTACCATTCTCATGAATTCGTTCCCTCCGATTTCCCGATAATGTATTATACAACAAAATCGTTCAGCTTTAAACCATTTAGTAAACCAGTTTACTATTATTTTTTTCTTGTGAAAACGCAAACAACACGAACGTTCTATTTCTAAGCTGTTTTTTAAATCGGTTTTGTGCTTTTTCTAGCAATAAACGTCGCATCAAAAACTTTATTTGGAACTTTCCCTGTTGGATCTGCAATAGCTTCCACCAAAAATTTTGCTGCATAATAGCCAATATCAAAACTCGGCTGATAGACGGTTGTTAAACTCGGCACCAAATATTCGGAAATTTCCAAGCCATCAAAACCAACCACCGAAATATCGTCAGGAATTTTCTTGCCCGCTTCTTCAATGGCTTGATAAGCTCCCATCGCCATTTCATCATTGCCACAAAAAATTGCTGTGATTTCTTCATTTTTCAAAACTTCTTTCGCCGCAGCATAGCCGCCATGCAAGTTCAATTCCCCAGCACAAACATAATGCGGACGAAAAGGTAAATTGTTGTCCTGTAACGCATGCTGATACGCCGTCACTCGTTCCGTTAAACGATAATAGCCGGCACTTTCACGCAACATGCCAATATGCTGATGCCCTTGTTGAATCAAATGATGGACCGCTTGATAAGCACCTTCGTACTCTTTAACGATTAATCGTCCACTATCTCGTG
This sequence comes from Enterococcus sp. DIV0712, assembly GCF_050554855.1. Taxonomy (NCBI): domain Bacteria; kingdom Bacillati; phylum Bacillota; class Bacilli; order Lactobacillales; family Enterococcaceae; genus Enterococcus; species Enterococcus sp. DIV0712. Next base: position 131,973 of record NZ_CP187333.1, on the reverse strand, counting down.
GATTAATCCCACGATCGACAAGAATGACAGGAATCGGATGTTCTCGTCGGTCTTTTAAAATATGATTTTCTGGCAAAACATTCGGCGTGGCAAAAATAATGCCATCCACCGACCGATGAATCAACTCGCTAACATATTGCATCGCTTGCTCGGAATCATGCTTTGAATTGCATAACAAAATCATGTAGCCTAACGAATTTAAATATGTTTCTACACCTTCAATCACTTTTGAGAAAAAGAAATCCGTCACATCTGGCACAATCATACCAATGGTTTTGGAATGACGGTTGATTACATTCGAAGCAAAGTAATCTGGTTTGTAATGATTTTCAGCGACTACCGCCAACACCTTGTTGCGGGTTTTTTCACTGAAACGACTCCCTTTATTATTCAGAATTTGTGAGACGGTTGTGACAGAAACACCAGCCATATCAGCAATTTCTTTAATCGTTAGTTTCATCGCGCCCCTCCCAACGTCTCCTTTTGCATTGACAGACATTTGTAGACGTGTTACAGTCTTCAAAATACTTATCGAATCTTTTACATTTTAACAAAAAAAAGACAAAAGAAATAGACTAAAAAGATTAAAAAACAAAAGAAAATGGAGGCTATTTTTTTCATGGAAGAATCCCGTGTCCGTCAATTACCAAAAATCGAGCTGCACTGTCACTTAGATGGGTCGATTCGACCAACCACTTTACGCACCATTGCTGAAAAACAAAACATTCCATTACCCCAAGACGAACAAGCCTTGAAAGAGTTAGTGGTTGCCCCTGAAAAATGCACCGATTTGAATGATTATTTAACTCGGTTTGACTTCGTGCTCACCTGTCTACAAACGGCCGAAGCTTTGCAAGCAGCGGCGTATGACGTGATTAGCCAAGCTGCAGAAGATGGCGTGGCTTACATAGAGGTGCGTTTTGCGCCTTCCCAACATACAGAAAAAGGCTTACGGTTACCTGAAATCGTGACTGCTGTTTTAACTGGCTTAAAACAAGGCGAAGAAGATTTTGGTGTAAAAAGCAATGCACTGTTATGCGGCATGCGACATGACCAACAACAAGCCATAGAAAAAATCGTTCACTTAGCGCATGATTTCAGAGAAACAGGCGTTGTCGGCTTTGATTTAGCTGGCAATGAAGTCGATTTTCCTCCATATACATTTGAAGACGTATTAGCTTTAGCCAACCAATTGTCAATTCCATTAACACTCCACGCTGGGGAATGCGGCTGTGGCAAAAATGTCGCTGATGCTGTCACTTTAGGTGCTACTCGGATTGGCCACGGTATTGCTTTGAAAGATACACCCGAATATTTGGCGCTCTTAAAAGAAAAAAAGGTTCTTTTAGAAATGTGTCCAACTAGCAACTTCCAAACAGGCACCGTCAAAACATTGGCTGAATACCCTTTTCAACAATTTATAGAGGCTGGCTTAGCCGTCTGCATCAATACCGATAATCGCACTGTTTCAGATACTACGTTAACGAAAGAATTCATGAAATTGGCCACTTGGTATCAATTAAGTTATGACGAAATGAAGCAACTCACTAAAAATGCGCTTGCAGGTGCTTTTTTATCGCCAGACGAAAAAAAACTGTTGAACCAAAAAATTGATCAAGCGTATCTATTCTAAAAAAGAACCTCCACTAAAGTGGAGGTTCTTTTTTACTCTGCTTCTTTAACACTTCGTAAAATATAATAGCCTTTGTCTTTTGTCACAATTTCAACATTGCCAAATACTTCAGCCATTTTCTTTTCTGCACTAGGTGCACCTTGTTTCTTTTGAATAACTACCGTTAGTGTGCCACCAACTTTCAACAACGGAAAAGCCCCTGTTAAAATGCCATGGACAACTTTTTTGCCTGCACGAATGGGCGGGTTGCTAACAATCGCCGCGTAGGTCGTTTCGTTTAAGGTTTCATACACATTGGAAGAATGAATATCCACAGTAGTAATTTGGTTACGTTGGGCGTTCATTTGAGCTAGCCCAACTGCCCGTTGGTTGACATCCACCATTTCCACCAGTCGACCAGTCGCCGCTGCTAAGGACAACCCAATTGGTCCATAGCCACAACCAACATCTAACAAACGGCCTGCTGGTAAATTTTCCCATTCAAAGGCATCAATCAACACACGAGAACCATAATCCACTGTTCCTCTTGAGAAGACCCCGCTATCGGTCGTAAACTGAAAGGTCCGACCACGTAATGGAAAAGACCAGCTTTCTAAATCATGTGCTAATTCTGGATTTTCTGTATAATAATGATTCGCCATTTTGTTCTTCCTATCTATGCTTGTTTTGGTTTTAGTCTACCTTTTATTTCTCGAACAATCAAGGCACCTAATAATTCATAGCCCACTTGTGAAAAATGCAAACCATCCGCTTGTAAAAATTCATCCGTTCCAGGATAAACAGTCATCGCTTTATACAAATCAATAACTGGCAAGTTATGTGCCGCTCCGACTTCTTGTGCAACCTTGACCAATTCCTTGATACGCGTCTGTGGACGTTCTGGACGTCTGCCACTATCCGCATATGGTGGCGTAATTAAAATCACCTTTTCTGAACCAATTTCGTGAATCATTGTTTCAAGGTTTTCTCTAAACGTGGCTACTGTTATATTTCGATCCAGTGATGCATCATTGGCGCCAAAGAAAATCACCACTTCATCAGGTTTCTCAATTAGTACTTCTTTATTTAATCGTTTTAAACCATCCTCTGTTGTATCGCCAGGCATTCCAGCATTAATAACAGCCACTTCTTCTAGACCCATCGCAACAATATCCCGTTTCACTAAGTCAACAAGAACAGGTGAGACGGCTTCGTCTAAATAACCAGCAGTAATGCTATCACCAAATAATACAATTTTTCTCATGGCTTTTCCCCTCTTTTCTAACAGTTTTCTCTTTTCATGATACCATTTTCATCATAAATTGGCGAAGAAGGGAATTCTTTTGTAAAATCCTGTGTTTCCCTTGTGAAATTATGGTAAAATGTACAAAGATTGAACAGGGTTTGGTGGAGGAACAATGGACGATAAAATGAATTACTACCCAATTTCCAGAGAAGAATGGCATGGGTTTTATCATGACGGCAAAGCACCGTTAACCGAAGCAGAATTGGATAACATTAAAAGTGTGAACGACCAAATTTCACTAAAAGATGTACAAGAAATTTATGTACCCTTAACGCATCTTATTCATTTGTACATGAAAGAATTTGAATCGCTAACACTTAGCAAAGGATTATTCCTACATGAATATGTCTCTGTACCACCATTCATCATTGGAATTGCCGGCAGTGTCGCCGTTGGCAAAAGCACCACCGCTCGTCTTTTGCAAAGAATTCTGGCCCGAACGTTTAAACGAAGAAACGTTCAACTCATTACAACGGATGGATTTTTGTATCCCAATAAAGTGTTAGAAGAACAAGGAATTATGGACCGAAAAGGGTTTCCTGAAAGTTATGACATGGAGAAGCTAATTAATTTCTTAAACGAAGTCAAAAGCGGCAAAGACGAAATTAAAGCACCCGTCTATTCTCACAGTGTCTACGATGTTATCGAAGGCGAATATGAGTTGATTCAACAACCAGATATTTTGATTGTTGAAGGCATTAACACCTTACAGTTACCCGCCAATCAACAAATTTATGTGAGTGATTTTTTTGATTTTTCTATTTTTGTGGATGCCGATCCAGCCTTAATTGAAAAATGGTACTTAGAACGTTTTGGGGCCTTATTAGATACGGCTTTCTTAGATCCTAATAATTATTATTACCAATATGCAATTGGCAAACGAGAAGATGCTTTCGCCATGGCACGGAATGTTTGGAAAACCGTGAACTTACCGAACTTGGAGGAATATATCTTGCCAACGCGCGGACGTGCGGACATTATTTTGCATAAAACGGAAAATCATTTGATTGACCAAATCTATCTACGTAAATATTAAGGGTTGACGAGCTAAGAAATATCCTGTATCTTTTGTAGAAATATCCTTGAAAATTTTCAGCAGAATGCATGACTTTCAAGGAGTAAAATGTTTTAATAAGTATAGCTAGACAAAGAAGAGTACGGAACAAAAGTGAACCACTTTTTAACCGCCTGATTCTCGGCTGTTTAAAAGTAGCCCCTGCGGAATTAAGCCAAAATTTTCTAAAAATCGTAAAACAATTTTTGAAAATCCTTTCTTAATTCTTGGTGCTGACCACTTTTTAACCGCCTTTTCTTTAGATAAATTTAAATGGATAAGGGGTAATAGACGTGACTAACGTTGCCGATTTGACATCTGTCGAAAAAATTATTGTTTTAGACTTTGGTAGTCAGTTTAACCAATTGATTACTCGTCGTATTCGTGAATTTGGCGTATTCTCTGAGTTATTAAGCCACCGAACTACGGCAGAAGAAATTCGCAAAATCGCGCCTAAAGGAATCATCTTCTCAGGTGGACCAAACAGCGTGTATGACAAAGATGCTTTTAGCATTGATCCAGAAATTTATGAGTTAGGAATTCCCATTCTTGGCATCTGCTACGGTATGCAATTAATGACTCATAACTTAGGCGGAAAAGTAGAACCTGCCGCAAACCGTGAATACGGAAAAGCAGAATTAGAAATCCTTGGTGATGCGACCTTATTCCAAGGAACACCTGCGAAACAAACCGTTTGGATGAGCCACGGTGATTTAGTAACAGAAATCGCTCCTGGATTCGAAAAAGTTGGGACAAGCAATGATTGTCCAATCGCTTCTATCGAAGATGCCAACCGCAAATTCTACGGCGTACAATTTCACCCAGAAGTTCGTCATTCAGAATATGGTAACGACTTATTACGTCACTTTGCTTTTGATGTGTGTGGCTGTACTGGTGACTGGAGCATGGAAAACTTCATCGATATGGAAGTCGCTAAAATCCGTGAACAAGTAGGCGATAAAAAAGTCTTACTTGGTTTATCAGGTGGCGTTGACTCAAGTGTTGTCGGCGTGCTTTTACAAAAAGCCATTGGCGACCAATTAACTTGTATCTTCGTTGACCATGGATTATTACGTAAAGGTGAAGCGGAACAAGTAATGGAAAGTTTAGGCGGTAAATTTGGCTTAAACATTATTAAAGTAGATGCGAAAGAACGCTTCTTAAGCAAATTAGCAGGCGTTTCTGACCCTGAACAAAAACGTAAAATCATCGGTAACGAATTTGTGTATGTTTTTGATGACGAAGCAACTAAACTTGCTGGGGAAGAAGGCGTTTCATTCCTAGCACAAGGAACTCTTTACACAGACGTCATCGAATCTGGTACAGAAACTGCGCAAACAATTAAATCACATCACAACGTTGGTGGTCTTCCTGAAGACATGCAATTTGAATTAATTGAACCTTTAAATACATTATTCAAAGACGAAGTTCGTGCCTTAGGAACTGAACTTGGCATGCCTGATGCAATCGTTTGGCGCCAACCATTCCCAGGACCAGGATTAGGTATTCGTGTGCTTGGTGAAATTACAGAAGATAAATTACAAATCGTTCGTGATTCAGATGCTATCCTACGTGAAGAAATCGCAGCAGCTGGCTTAGATCGTGACATTTGGCAGTACTTTACTGTCTTACCTGGCATCCGCTCAGTAGGCGTTATGGGCGATGGCCGTACCTACGATTACACAGTCGGTATCCGTGCTGTGACTTCTATCGACGGCATGACCGCTGACTTTGCCCGTATCCCTTGGGATGTTTTACAAAAAATCTCTGTGCGCATCGTGAACGAAGTCGCACATGTAAACCGTATCGTGTACGATATTACTTCAAAACCACCTGCAACTGTGGAGTGGGAATAACAATCAACCCGCTAGAAAACCTATTTTATAGGTGTTTCTAGCGGGTTTTCTTTTGTATTATCACACTTTCCTCCCACCATTCTCCATTTTTCCTTTGCTCCACCGCCCTCAAAGTCCTATAATTTAATCATAAGAATAGTGGCTATTAATAAAATTCATCAATTAAAAGGAAGCGATTTCAACATGTCAAAAGCAACTTTTCTTAAGTATGGTTTTGTTGTCCTCTTCATAGGAATTTTTTTACTTCGTGCCCAAAAATTTATTTCTGAGCCCCTTTCGTACCTTTTTTCGGGTATTCTTTTGCTTATTGTTGCGTATTTAATACTCGTGAAAAAAATGAACTTTTTCTCAAGTTTGCTCACAGTTACCGACCAGCCTTCTTCTACCCAACAACGATTAGGTCAACCTTTCTGGTCTTGTCAGTTTATTGATTGGTTTACTTCTGGTAATTTTTTCAGTCATTTTATAGACACTTTTTCACTATTGTTCTTATAAAAACAAGACGTTCTTGTTTGGCCTTTGACGTTGTCGTATACTATAAATAATAAATAAGCTATGAAGGAGTAAATTAATGAAAAAAAGTGTTATAACTAGTTCTATGTTAGCGGTTTTGTTGTCGGGATTTCTCGTTACCCCTATTTCTGCTTACGCTTTAGAACGCTCTAAGGGAACTACTGAAGAAACGGTGGCTTCAGAAACATCTCTAACGGAGCAACAAATGAGTAGCGGTGTCACTGAAGAAATGAATCCAAGCATCATAAATTCTCAAGAGGAAACAGAAACAACTTCCACTTCCTCAACCTCCGATTCCACCACTGAAGTTTCTACATCAGAAGTAACAACTGTTAATGATACAGAAAATAGTAGCGACGATACTGAAACTACTTTGGAAACATCACAAAGTAATGAGGACACACCTATAGCACCGGCAAAAGCAGAAGAAAAAGTTCCTGATATTAATTATCAGACACATATCCAAGACATCGGATGGCAAGGGGTTGTCAAAAACGGGGAAATTTCTGGGACTAGCAGACGCTCTTTACGTCTTGAAGGAATTAAAATGAATATTTCAAATTCAGATTTGGCTGGATCTGTAGAATATAGAACACATGTCCAAGAAATTGGGTGGCAAGGATATGTGAAAGATAATCAATTGTCTGGTACAAGCGGAAAGTCTTTGCGGCTCGAAGCGATTCAAATTCGCTTAACTGGAGAAATAGCTAACGCATATGATGTTTATTATCGTGTGCATATAGAAGATAAAGGTTGGTTGAATTGGGCAAAAAACAGTGAGTCCGCAGGTAGTCAAAGCGCCGCTAAAAGATTAGAATCCATTCAAATTAAATTAGTGAAGAAGGGCGAAGCGGCACCTGAAGGAAATGGAAAAGCCTTTTTAATTGGAAATGAAGCAAAACGTCCAGATGAAATCAAACCAACTGTCAATTATCAAACACACGTGCAAAATATTGGTTGGCAAGGGGTTGTCAAGAATGGCGAAATAGCTGGTACAAGTGGGAAAAATTTACAACTGGAAGCAATCAAAATCAACCTGAGTGATGCTGCTCTAGCTGGAAACATAGAATACTCTACGCACATCCAAAATATCGGATGGCAAGATTATAAAGCCAATGGGGCATTATCTGGCACAACTGGAAAAAATTTACAATTAGAAGCCATTAAAATTAAACTGTCCGGTGATGTTTCAAGATATTATGATGTCTATTACCGTGTCCATATCCAAGATAAAGGTTGGTTAAATTGGGCAGCTAATGGCGCCCCAGCTGGAAGTCAATCTGCATCTAAACGGTTGGAAGCTATTCAAATCAAAATAGTTAGAAAGGGTGAAACGGCTCCTAAAGGATCTGGAAAAGCTTTTTTAGTTGGCGATGAAGCTCGCACACCAGCAGAGATAGCAAACAGATTACGTGCAGAAAGATTAAAGAAAAAACCTTATTATTATTCTCAACGTGACCCACAATGGATTAATACTTATATCGGAAACTATACCATTGGCGCAGCAGGATGTGTTCCAACAAGTTTATCTATGATTTTAAGAGGCTCTTACGGTTATAATGTAAATCCTGTCAGTGTTGCAACAAGAATGGCATCTTATGGCGGGTTAAATCAAAGATACTTTGGCGCTTCTGCAACTGATTTAGTGATAACAGCTCAATCATATGGCCGTTCGATCAAAGTTATTAATGATGTAGCTACATTGAACGCCTATCTTTCTGAAGGATATCCTGTTATTTTATATCAAAATGTTGGGATTGGACATGCTATTGTCGTTCATGAGTACAAAAATGGTTACACTTTAACCTATGATCCATACGGCCGCCAGTTTTACTCAGGTTGGGTGTCAACACAAGCACTTTGGAATACTCCGTCAAATGATCCAATTGATTGGACAGAAGGCCGACCATGTTTCGTTATTTTATAGGAGGATATAATGAAAAAAAAACTTATTGTACTATTGTTAGCCTTATTTTTAACGGCATGTAGTAATAATACTGGGGGAAAAAATAGCGACGCTTCTTCTACTGAAGTATCAACTAAGCAGCAAACTACCCAGTCTTCTAAAAAAGATAGTAGTAATCCGGACACAACACCAACTTCTACATCATCTATAACAATTGAAACAACCGAGAATTTAAAGAATAGAGAATTGAATCCAACAGATGATGTTTCAAAAACTAGACGACAATTGTATGAACAAGGAATTAACAGTTCAACAATTACGGATAAAGAACTAAAGGAATATATATCAGAGGCTAAAGAACAAAAGAAAGATGTGATTGATTATATTAAGCAAAAAATAAATCAATAAAGTTATCTCATATTCATTCCCCCCTTGACTCTCCCTTCACTCTTGGCTATGATTACCTTAGCAAGTACAATGGTGTACTGTGAACAGTCGAGCAACGGCGCTCAAAAAGATTGGCTTTCGTGCATTCTTTTTGAGGGCTTTTTATTTTTAGAAAGTAGGGAAATTGAATGGAAAAAATGTACCGCAGTCCGTATGAAGCGTACCCGTATCTATCTTCTAAACCAGAAGATTTACGATGTGATTTTGAATTAATGACTGATGAATTAGCCTCGATGACAGGTCTTCTACGAGGATATGTGCAACAATTAGACGTCCCTGAACAGCCTGCACTAACAGAAGAACTAGCCAAAATTTGCGAGTTAATCTACCATGTCAATCCAACGACTCGAACAAAATTAACAGTCACAGAGGAAGAAATAGCCTGGCTTTTGGAACGTGTCAATGCTATGAATGAACTGACATACGAAGAAAATCGTCCTTTTGTTTTACCGATGGGCACAATCTGTTCCTCTTATGCACACATTTTAAGAGCCAAAGCCAAAGATATTGTTCGTTTACTTTATCGCATGGACTATGGTGGTAAAAAAATTGATCCGCAGCTGTATGATGTAGTCAACTTACTCTCAGGTTACTTTTTCATGTTAGCTTTGTATCTAAATCAGCTCGAAAATGGTGAAGAAGTCCCCTTTGTTTCTCGCAACTATTCTATTTAAAAAGTACACCGACCGCTAACGATGAATTGCTAGCGGTCGGTGTACTTTTATACAGGCAAGTACGCTTCCCCTTTTGCAAATAGTTTAGCAGTACCACCAATAATGACTCGATCTTCTTTCACTTCACAAGTTAAAAAGCCGCCTCTTGGGGACACTTGATAGGCCGAAAGGGTCGTTTGATTGAGCCGTTTTCCCCAATAAGGAATTAAATTGGCGTGCGCAGAACCACAAACTGGATCTTCGTTAATTCTTAGTTTCGGGAAAAAAGTTCGTGAAACAAAATCCACCGAGTCTCCTGGTGCCGTTACAATGACTCCTACTCCTAAATTCAATGCTTTTAATGCAGAAAAATCTGGTGTGATTTTTGCCACTGTCTCTTCGTTTTTTAAGACAAAAAATAAATCGCGGCCTAAATAAGCTTCATAAATTTTCGCGCCTAAAGCGACTTCATACTCTGGCAAAATTGGAATCCTTTCCGGTAGGATATAAGGAAAATCTAGATAATAGTATTCCTCTTTTTTGGTCACTGCGAGCGGTCCACTTTGACTAGTAAAATGAAGCGTTTCTTCCGCAACGGAATAATAGTTAAATAACACAAAAGCCGTCGCTAATGTAGCATGTCCACAGAGATCGATTTCTCGTTCCGGCGTAAACCAGCGCAGGGCGTAACTTTTTCCCTCTTTGACTGTAAAAGCAGTCTCTGACAAATTATTTTCAATCGCAATGTTTTGCATCACCGCTTCTGGCAACCACTTTTCCAAAACATAAACAGCGGCGGGATTGCCTTTAAAAACTTCCTCCGCAAAAGCATCGACAATATAATAGGGATAACTCATTTTAATTCTCTCCTTGTATTTTTTGATAAATGTATTCCGCGCAACACAAATCCTCAACTGCTAAGCCAACCGCATCAAAAATCGTGCGGCCTTTCTGCTCCGCCTTTAGTTTAACTTTGCCAGTCACTAATTCGCCGAGAGAACCTACAATTTTTTCAGCTGAAAAGGCACCTTCTGAAATCGGAATTAAAAGATCCCCGCTTTCTTTTAATGCAGCCGCGTACTCATCTACAAACACTTGACTGTTTTTAACAAGGTCGCTTGTTAATTCTCTGGAAGTCGGCGTGAATGTGCCAATCGCATTGATATGGGCATTCGGCAAAACGTCTTTTTCTTCTAAAAATGCGTCCTGACTGGAAGTTAGTGTACAGATAATTTCCGCTTCCTGGACGGCTTCTTGGACAGAAGAACAACCAATAAAGGTACATTCGGGGTAATTGTGCTGTTGCTTAGCGATTAATTTTCGTGCGCGTTCTGCTGTGCGGTCATATATAAAAACCTTTTCAATCGCCCGAACGCTTTGTAGCGCTGCGAGATGAGATGAAGCTTGTTGACCTGCACCAATCAAAGCGATACTTTTTGCCTTTGGAGCTGCTAAATAATCGGTTGCCAAAGCAGAAACAGCTGCCGTGCGAAGCCACGTAATCGCATTGGCGTCCATCATCGCGACTGGTCTTCCAGTAGAACTATCAAACAATAAAATTTGACCAAGATGCGAGGCCAAATTTTTTTGTGGATTTTCTGGAAAAGCTGTAATGATTTTTGCTCCAAAAAAGCGATTTTTTCCTAAGTAAGCAGGCATTAATGCAAAAAGATTCTGATTTTCCCCATCTGGTAAAACCTCTACATGGCGCTCACTTTGCGAAATTTTTCCTTTTTGCAACTCTGCAAAGCAACGTTTCATCACTTGAATTGCTTCGGAAAACGACAATTGTTGAATAACCCTCTCATAAGAAATAATGTCCATCTGAATTCCTCCCTTTGCGCTATCATAAACCAGACAAACAATACACTCAATGCTATAATTGTATGGAATACAATTTTATAGAAAGGAAGTTCCCCTCATGCCGATTAATTCCTATGAGAACTATGCGTTGTCATGGCGCCCTGTTAAAGAACGTTTAACAAGACCTTATTACCAATCATTGGTTCAACAATTAGAAGCGGATATCTTATCTGGTGCACTTCAAAAAAATGTGAAATTGCCTTCGCAAAGAGAATTAGCTGATTACTTGGATCTGAATTTCACGACGATTGGTCAAGCCTATAAACACGCTATGGAAAAAGGCTTACTTTATACCAACATCGGTAGCGGCACTTTCGTTTCTCCCAACGCGTTTCACTCAATTACAATCTCTACCAACCAAGTAGCGGACCATCTAATTGATTTAGGGCTGGTTAGTTCCTTTGATATGTGTAATCAGCGGATTTTACCTTTTATTGAATCCGTTAGTAAAAATGCGGCCCTTAACAGTTTGCTAAATTATCGCGATCCTTTAGGTACGCACTTTCAACGAGCAACCGCTGCCGAATGGCTTCAGACACAAGGCGTTCGGACCAATGCCGAAGAAGTTGCCATTGTATCTGGTGTCCAGAATGGGCTGGCCGTGACGTTAGCCGCCGCTTTTTCTCCAGGTCAGCGGATTGCCGTAGATCGATACACGTATTCAAATTTTATTGAACTCGCCCAGCTTTATCATTTAGAAATCGTCCCGATTGGCTATGATTCCGAGGGGATGGACCCAGAGCATTTACTGCAAGAATGCAAAAAGAAAAAAATACATGGTATTTTCTTAATGCCCGCATGTAATAACCCGATTGGTTTCCAAATGTCTAGCGCCCGCCGAATGACTTTAGCTGAAATCATTCAGCAAGAACACTTATGGGTAATTGAAGATGACATTCATTCTTTTTTAACAACTTATGCACAGCAAGCAGTTTTACCAACGTTTCAAGAACTCTTACCTCAACAAACGATTTACTTAGCGGGGATGACAAAATTTGTCTGTACAGGCTTACGCATTGCGTACCTTGTTTTCCCTCCGCTTCTTCGCCAAGAAATAGAGCGTGCGATTTTTAATATTAACGTTAAAACTTCTGGCTTTGATGCTGAAATTGTCACCCAAGTCTTACGCTCACCAGTTGCAGAAGAATTAGTGATAGAAAAATTGGCTTTAACAAAACAAGCCAATGACTTATTTGATACCATTTTTGGGTTAGCTAGACCTAGCAATCCTTTGCCGTACTACCGAACTATTCCCCTTTCTACCGAAAAAACGGCGCCGCAAATTGAACAAGAATTTCTCCAAAATGGGGTACGTCTTTTTCACTCGAGCCGCTTTACTGTGCAAAATCAGCCAGATGCTTTTTTACGAATTTCCTTGGCCTCCAATCAGCTTGAGGTATTGGCGAAAGGATTAACCATTATCCAAGAACTCTTACCGACATTAAACGAAAAGAAAGGACATTCCCTATGAATTCATTACCGATACTTGAAAAAGCAGTGGGCGCGATCACGCTGCTTTCCGAAGAACAACAAAATGCCGAATATGAAGGCTTTTTATGCCAAGTTAATGAATCGCAACAACTTATCCGCAGTCGCTTAGCCAAAAAAACGCCGAAAAAAGAAGGCTATTTTGTAGCCTTTTGGGAAAAAAATCAACAAAATCAGAACGAAGCCTTTGATGCAACGGAAGCCCCTGAAATGTTAGCAATTGTCATTTCTGATCAAGAAAAGCAAGGTCTCTTTCTTCTGCCGAAAGAATGTTTAATCCAACAAAAAATTCTCAAAACGCACCAACAAAAAGGCAAAATGGCGGCCCGTTTTTATCCTTCTTGGTGCCAAAACCTTAATCAAACCGCCAAAAAAACACAAAAATGGCAACTAACTTACTTTACTGATTTATCTAAATACTAAAAACGTCAGCTGGCTTCAGAAGCCAGCTGACGTTTGTTTATTTTACTGTTTAGCCAATTGGTGGCGTACCTTCTGCGTTCCCAGCAATCGCTTCGATTTGAATCTGGGCACCTTTTGGTAAATCCGTCACACCAATCACTCTTCTGGCAGGCGTGCCTTCAGGGAAGTACGTTTGGTAGACGTCATCTACTACCGCCAGCTCTTCAATCTCTTTCACAAAAATATTCACTTTCACCAGATCAGCTAAGCTGTGATCCACACTTTCAATAATCGCTTTGATGTTTTCTAAACATTGCGTCGTTTGTTCCTTGATTCCACCAGCGACTAACGCATTTGTTTTAGGGGCCAATGGTAGCTGAGCTGATAGATGGTTGTAATGAGAAAAAGCAACAGTTTGTGTCGAAAATGGACACTTCGGTGCGTGATCTGTATTATTTGCTTCAATAATTAATCCATGTCGATCTTCAATCGCTTGTGGTGGCGTACCATCCCCATGAGAAACCACCGCTTCTACTTGCACCGCCGCCCCCATTGGTAAATCAGCAACAGCAATCACTGTTCGTGCTGGCATGTAATTGACCGTACGCGCAATTCCTGAATCTGGGAAAAAAGCGGCATATACTTGATTGACAGCTTCTAGCTTAGATAAATCTTTTAAATAAATATTGACCTTCACAATATCATCAAAAGGCACATCAATACTGGTTAAAATGGCTTTTATGTTTTTCAAACATTGTTTTGTTTGCGTTTTAACACAGCCAGCCACAACTCTGCCCGTTTGAGGATCTATAGGCAATTGTGCAGACAGATTGTTATAGTGAGAAAACGCGACCGTTTGACTGGCTAGAGCATCAATTGGTGCCTGAACAGTCTGATTTGTTAATTTAATTAAATCCCCAGCTTGAGGTGCATTAGGGATAGTTCCTTCCCCATTTGAAACAAGTGCCTCCATTTGAACAGAAGCGCCTAACGGCAAATCTGCGACGGCGACCACTGTTTTAGCTGGATAATAATGGGTAAAAAAGGCCGCATAGACCTCCTCAACTGCGGCAGCATCCCGCATATCTTTGACAAAAATGGTCATTCTGACAATGTCACTCATCACATGGTTGATACTTTCAACAACCGCTTGGATATTTTTCAAACATTGTGTCGCTTGGACCCGAATGCCACCTTCTACCAATTGTCCAGAGGTTGGCTCAATAGGTAACTGTGCCGACAAATGATTATAGTGGGAAAATGCGACTGTTTGGGCTGCGAGAGGATGCTTTGGTGCACGCTCTGTATTTCTTGCTAAGACGATATTTTCATTACTCATAACTCTACTCCCTTTTTTAGCATTCCAACAAAAATGATTCCGCTTACATTTCCAAGCATTAAACTTCCAACAAGATCCTTTTTATTTTCCTGCTTTTCTATTAATGGTGATAGCTTTCCACCACCACTTCTTTCAGTCTACAATAAGAACAGGAACATTTCAATAAGGCATTCCTAAATTGATTGTTGGCCCGCAAACAAATCTTCTTCAGTAAAGAAGGCTGAGGTCGGGAAAGAACCGTTTAGCTCCGAGAAATAAGAAGAAATTTCCGAAAATTGCTCTTTAATTTTTGGAGAATTTCGGCTTATTTCCGAAGGAGTTGGTTCTGTTCCCGCCGTTTATCAGGTTTTGATCCTGGGACAAAAATCCAAAGTGATTTTTGTCCCAGGATCAGTCTTTATAGATAACTCGTTAGCTTTAACTAGTTTTATTTAACCACCATATACTCACGATAATTTTCCGAGAACGTATCCATTAGCGTATAAATTCGTTCAAAATCATAGTCACGACGAGGGTCATCATACCAAACACATTGAATACTTCCAATAATTGTAAGATTTGGGCTACCTGCTGGCACATCTGTAAATGCTTTTTTCGACATATTTGCTAAAGCATCATCATATTGATAAATGCCAGAATCAACATTGCCAGCTACCCAATACCACGCATCATTGGTATTAAAAATTTTGTGTCCTTTTTGAACAAAGTACTCAGGTTTGGCTACGTCATACCCACTCCAACCGGCTGTCCAATAAGAAATAATAATCTCTGGGTCAAATGTACCGAAAGAATCGTCGCTGTTGTAATAAATGCCATCATTGAAGCTCATTGGCTGCATGCCCGCATCTTTAATTATTTTAGCTAAATCATTCGCATAAGCGACAAAATCCTTGTAGCGCCCAGAAGATTGCAGTTTCGCCCAACCGCCCGTGTCGACATCATTTGCATACTCATCGCCGCCAAAATTGAAAATTTCACTATGCGTGGAAAAATAAGCCACGTACTTACTGATAATCGCCTTTGTGAAATTCACTGCCTTTTGGTTCCCTAAATCTACTGTTCGTTTTGAGCCATCAAAAGCGGGATTTTTAATCGCTAGTTTTTCCATGGCCACTAACAAGGCATCCATATGTCCTGGACTGTTAATCACGGGAATGATGTTGATGTTGCGCGCTTTCGCAAAAGCCAACAACCGATCCATTTCTTTTTGTGTTAACGCGTTGCCATTAGGGTCATTGTAATACGCGTTGTTGCCTCGTTGGATTGCTTTTGAAACCCGGTTGTGGTTGTATTTTTTACCATTCACATTGACCGACATATCATCCAAGATAAACCGTAAGCCATCATTTCCTAAAATTAATTGGACATCTGTGTACCCATTTTGACTGGCTTTGGCCACTAATTCTTCCAGTTGTTCCACGGAAAAATATTTTCTTCCCGCATCAATGGAAAAGACACTTTTTAAAGGTTGTGTTTGTTTCTCTTTTAAATTATCCAAAGCTGTTTGGACCTCCGTTTGCCAAGTAGTCACTTGCGCGGATGTATACGTTTTTCCCGCAAGTTCTGTTGCGACTGTCTCTTTTGTTGTTTGTAGTGCTTGAATCGTTTCTGGTGTATAGCTTTCTGCCTTTTCAATGGCTGTAACTGCTTGATCCAACGCACGATATAAAGTGGTTAAGTCAATGGCTAACAGGCCTTTTTCTAATTCAGCATCATAGATGTTTGAAATCCCTTGGCCATAATCGCCACCTAAAATAGCTTTATTCACATCATAAAGCGTTGTTGCTTGTGTCACTGCTTCTGCGGCTTTATTTTGTGCTTCAAGGTCTGTGTTGGCGTAGCTAATTCGTTTTAAATAGTGTTGCGCAGCCGCTTTCATCTCTGCAAGAGAAACGCCTTTACTCTCTGCAATGGCCGTTTTTGTCCAAAGCAAATTAGAAGGTTTTATCTGATTTAAATCGTCTTCATTATAGGTGCGACCATCGCGATCTAAGGCATAGAGGAACATGCCCCCTAAATTATTTTCATAAGAATAACGAGCTACTTTATACATGTTACTTTCCATATACGGCTCTTTTGTGTCATACCAGCGGTTGCGATCTTGCTCTTCTGGGAAAGTTAATCCTGGAACAAATCGTTCCCCATTGAGAACCGGACTTAAATTATTTAATGCTCGTTGCGTGCGTTGGTCATCGCTGCCATACTGTTGATACGCGAGAAAATCGAAACAGTCACTGACATCTTGTAAAGGTGGTAAATATTCTGCATTGGTATCATACAAAAATGGACGATCCGTTCCCGACTTCGGTCCAATGTATTTTGATAATGCACGAATGACCCCATTAGATAGAACAATATCTTTTTCACTTGGACGAGTTTCCATGTCAATATCTAACCCATCAATTCCTAAATCATCGACAAATTTGGTTAACAACTCTTTCGCATAAGCATCAAATTCTGCTTCTGTAGGCGTTGTTCCTGCGTAAGGAACTTTTAATAGCTCGCTGTAATCAATCCCACGAACTAAACGAACACCTCGTGCATGCAGTGCTGGCGCATACTCATTTTTTAACGTATCATAAAATGGCTGTGCAAGTGCTTCTTGTCCTTTTGGCACATAACTAAAGACATTCACAATGTCAATACCATAAGGAATATCGTGCATCGTTAGCCAATTTTCATCTGGCAATGTTGTATTAACTCCTTGCATCGTTTTGTCACGCCAGGCCCGATAATAAACCATAAAATGTTTCTCTTGGGTCGGCTCATTGGCTTGGCTGATCATTGGTTGATGAAACAGACTAAATAAGATAAACGCCAAGCCAACCAATAACGAAAGACCCAGCCAACTGACAATTGTTTCTCTGTTTTCTCCTTTTCTTGTCGATAAATTGTTCCCCACTTTGAACACCATTCCTTTCTGCACTCCGTTCATTTTTGTGTATCCACCTAAAAAGAAAGCGCATACACAACCATCAATAGAATAACAAAAAATAACGAATTTGCAAAATAGAAACTGGAAAAATGAGGATTTTCTATAAAAATCTTTTCCCGCCTAAAATCACTTTTGTTAGACGGCGTTTAAATGGTAAACTTTGAGACTTGCAAGAAAAATAGGCCTGTTTTTCTTGCAAGTCTCCTTTACTTAGTCGTGATCAACATCGGCGATTTTCACAACAATTTTCCCTTGTGCTCGCCCTGTCAGTGAATAGTCCACTGCTTCTTGAATTTGGCTAAAAGGTACGACTCGGTCAATTATCGGCTGTAATTTTCCCTGTTCAATGAGCTCAGTGAGTAAAGCTAATTGCTCGCCATCTGGACGCATAAACAAAAAATGATAACTAACATCTGTGGCTTGCTCCAATCGATGAATCTTGCGGGTAGCTATTTTAAAGGCCCATTGTTTCCAAAGCGGCAAGCCATACTCTTTAGCAAAACGTTCGTTGGGAATGCCTGACAATGTAACAACTTTTCCCTGAGGTTTAACCACTGAAAAAGCTTTTTCTAAGATTGTCCCCCCCATTGTATCAAACACATAATCATAGTCGGATAAAACTTCTTCAAAATTTTGTGTCCGATAGTCAATCACTTCATCTGCTCCCAACGCTTGAACCCATTCTTTATTTTTACTACTCGTTGTGGTGGCAACGTAAGCGCCTGCTAGTTTTGCTAATTGAATCGCAATGGTTCCAATCCCTCCTGAACCTGCTTGAATCAGGACTTTCTGGCCTGGCTGTACATTCATAATATCATGTAGCGCTTGATAACTTGTCAAACCGACTAACGGAATGGCCGCAGCTTCTTCAAACGTTAAATTTTTCGGCTTCATAGCTACAGCCGCTTGATCCACTGCAATATATTCAGCAAAAGTTCCCACGCGATTTTTGGGTACTCGCCCGTAAACTGCATCGCCCAGCCTAAAATTTTGAACATTTTTTCCAACAGAAACAACAATCCCAGCAAAATCACTGCCTAAAATCAGTGGCATTTGATAATTTAAAAGCATCTTTACTTTGCCATCTTTTGTTTTTAAATCAATCGGGTTGATACTGGCAGCGATAATTTTGACCAAAACATCATTGTCATGAATGGTGGGTAAGGGCACCTCCTCGATTGCTAATTCTTTTTGTCCGTATTTATGAATTAAAGCGGCTTTCATCATTGAATCTTTCCTCTCTTTCTATCCCTTTTATTGGTTTAAAAGTTTAAAAGTTTAAACCTTTAATCAATTAGTATCTTAACGAAAAATGGGATCCACGTCAAGTTTCAGCCCTCAGCGTATTTTATTGACAAAAAACACGAAAAATGGTTTAATCGTTTAAAAATACGAACCAAAGAGGCGAAAGAATATGAAAGAATTAGAAGGAATTCAAACAGAATTTACTGCGCTTAGTGATTTTTTAATCGCATTGGGTGATGAAAAACGCCAAGCAATTATTATTGCACTGTTAGAAGACCAGGCCTGTGTTGGCCGTCGTGTCACTGAGTTAACAGAGGCGACACAACTCTCACGTCCCGCTGTTTCTCACCACTTAAAAATTTTGAAACAAGCCAAATTAATTGATTGTCGCAGTGAAGGAACTAAAAATTATTACTCACTTTCTCACGATACCACCAAAATTGAGCAACTCCAACAACTATTGACCCACATTACGTCGATTATGCCAGGGAGGAAGCAAGCATGAAAAAAATTCTCGTGGTCCTCACAAACGTCTCCCGTTATCACGGCACCGAAGAACCAACGGGCCTCTGGCTAGGTGAAGCCACGGAGTTCGTGGAAGAAGTAACCAAAGCAGGATTTTCAGTTGACTATGTTAGTCCCCAAGGAGGCTATGTCCCTTTGGATCCCCGGAGTATGAAATATGTAGATTCATCCATTATGGCGGTTTATGAAAGTGCCGATTTTCAAGAACGAGCGCTAGCGCATTCCCTCTCTCTTGAAGAAATTGATCCAGATGAATACGCAGCGATTTACTTTACAGGAGGCCATGGCGTTATGTGGGACTTCCCTGATAATCCTCAGTTGCAAGCAATCACTCGTAGCCTTTACGAACAGGGCAAGTACCTAACTTCTGTTTGTCACGGAATTGCTGGTCTTTTAAATGTCAAAGATGCGTCAGGAAATTATTTGATTGCAGATAAAACCATTACTGGCTTCACTACTGCAGAAGAAATTTTAGCCATGAAAAAAGCAGTTGTTCCTTTCTTAAACGAAACAATTGCCAAAGAACATGGTGCTACTTTTGCGAAAAAGCGTCCCTATAAAGAATTTGCGTATCAAGATGGCCGTATAATCACTGGGCAAAATCCTTTTTCTGTCCGCGCTGTCGCAAGATTGTTAATTCAACAACTATCAAAATGAAACAACAGCGACTACTTTTAGGTAGTCGCTGTTGTTTCATTGCTTCTTCTTTTTTCCGAAAGCCGAAGCCCTAACATAAAAAATTTTTGATTAGCTAAAGAGTAACATCGCGCCAATTAAGATAATTAGGTTAATTAAGCCTAAGACAATCATTGGTTTGGCCATGAATTTTGTCCAAGTGGCATATTGAACTTTGGAAATTTCCAAACCACCCATTACGACACCAGATGTTGGCGTGATCAAATTAATCAAGCCACAACCTGAAGCAAAAATCATAACCATCACTTCTGGACTTAAACCAATGTTTTTAGCTAACGCACCCATTACAGGAATAGAAACGTACGCTAAACCAGAAGTTGAAGGAATTAGGAAAGATAAACCTAAGTATAAAACAAAGGCACCGATGACAAATAAGACTGGGGAGAGTCCTTGTAATAAGCCTGCCGCTTTATCAAGGATAAATGAATCTAAATACGTTTTAGACATCAAAACAGATGCCCCGCGAGCAACTACGATAATTAAAACAACGGATAACATATCTTTGGCACCGTCGATAAATGCTTCAATGGTTTCTTTTTCAGTAAAGCGACCAATCAAGGCAGCAATGATCCCTAAAAGGAAGAACCACATCGCTAAGTCGCCAAAGTACCAGTCACCGAAACTGTTGCCTGTTAAAACAGACGTCCAGCCTTTGAAAATCGTCACTCCAAAGTCGTTCCATGGAATTAAGGAAACAATCATAATGACAAAACAGAAAGCGAATACCATTAAGATTTTTTTATGACGATTCGTAAATGGCATTTCTTTCGACGCTGCTTGTCCATACGTTTTTTCCATATCCTCTTGTTCTTGTAAAGATAAAATTGTTGAACCTTTGTCAGCCTTCACTTTTTTCGCATAACGCATCACAATGAAAATAGAATAGCTAGTAGAGGCCGCCCACAAAATAGCACCGACAATTAAAATAATTCCTGTATTCGGCTGAATGCCAATACCTCGCAACGCATCCATCGCTACCCCTGTGGAGAAAGGGTTAACCGTTGAACCGATAACACCTGATCCTGCACCCAATAGCACAGTACCCACTGCGACAAACGTATCAAAACCAGCGGCGACCATGGTGGCACTCAATAAACCATAAAAAGGAATTGTTTCTTCTGCCATTCCATAAGTCGAACCACCAATAGAAAATAAAATCATTAAAATCGGAATGATTTTCAATTCGTTCCCTTTTAACTTTTTAACGACTGATTGAATCCCTGCTTCAAGAGCCCCAGTTTGCGTCACAATATTTAAAAAGCCACCGAGTACTAAAATAAAAATATTAATTTCAATGGCATCTTTAAACCCATTGAATGGAGCCATGATAATATCCGATAATTTGGCCCCTACCACGTGGTCAACCATTTTGCCATCAATTTCTCTTGGGGTAAATGGCTGGCCATTTAGCAAGACCGTTACGATACCTAAAACAATTAAAATAATAAATAAAATACTAAAAGACGAAAGCTGTTTTTTGTTTTTCTTCTTTTTTTCTGCCATATCCTTTTATACAGGAACCTACTTTCCTGTATCTCCCTTCTCTATGATTAATTACTCAATCGATCAATAAAGAATGGCGTATCTAGAAAAGTTAAGAATTTATGACTGTAGCTAATACGGTTCATTTGGACTAATTTTTTCATAACACTGCTTGCTGTTTCCCGCGTAGTTCCACTCATCCGTGCAATGTCATTAATGGTAATTGGACAAGCAATTGCAACGCGCTCTCTGTTGTCAATTCGTTCTCCTAAATCATTTAATAACATCGCCAGTGATGTCACAATCCGTTCACATGCATCATTGGTTGTTCCTTTTTGGATTTTGATCATGCTTTCTTTTAAAAGGACCGATTGTTCTTGAATCCAATGAATCAATTGCTGGGGATTATTTTGGAGAAAACGCTCAAACAGTTTAACTGGCACAAACACAACCTCAATATCCGTATAGGCAATCGCGGAGTCGTAATGAACCTCATCTTGAAACAGTCCGATTCTCGGAAAAAGAGC
The DNA here is from genome assembly GCF_050554855.1 of Enterococcus sp. DIV0712. NCBI lineage: Bacteria > Bacillati > Bacillota > Bacilli > Lactobacillales > Enterococcaceae > Enterococcus > Enterococcus sp. DIV0712. The sequence goes on along the minus strand of NZ_CP187333.1, from coordinate 110,124 downwards.
CTGCTTTTTCATAAAATGCAGATAGGAAAAATTACCACTGCGATCATTTTTTTCAATTTTAATGACACCTGAAACCAGTAAAATCAAATGATTTCTCGGATCACCTGGATAAAAAAGGACTTGGCCTTTTTTATAGGAGCGAACGAAACTCTCGTTGCGCAATTCTGTTAGTTCTGATTCAGAAAAGTATTGAAAATCTTGATTATTTTTAGTGATTATTTTCTCTATCATCATCTTAATTCTCCTAAATACTATACTTTATTTTGTCACAACCGTTCCTACGATTTCATCGCCGCTCATACTTCCTAAGTTTTCCAAAGAAGTGATAATTGCTTGTTTATTGGGATGGCTTTCTACAAACTGAATGGCGGCTTCAATTTTCGGTAACATACTACCTGGTGCAAAATGACCCGCTTGTTTGTATTCTTCCAACTCTGCTACAGTGACATTGGTTAATTGTTTTTCATCTGGTTTGCCATAATTAATGTACACATAATCCACGCCAGTTAAAATAACTAGTGCATCCGCATCCACTAATTCTGCTAGTTTTTCAGAAGCAAAATCTTTATCGATTACTGCTTCGACACCTTTTAATTCTTGTCCTACGACAGGGATGCCGCCACCACCACATGAAATGGTAATTATATCATTTTTTATTAAGGTATTAATAGTCTCAGCCTCGTGGATGTCAATTGGCTTAGGACTTGGAACGACTTTGCGCCAGCCACGTCCTGCATCTTCTTTAAAAATAGCACCTGCTTGCATTGCTTCTTTGGCTTCAGCTTCTGTTAAAAATGGACCGATCGGTTTTGTTGGATTTTTGAATGCCTCATCTGCTGGATCTACGACCACCTGTGTTAAAACAGTAGCCACTTGTTTCTTGATTCCTGCTTTGTTTAATTCTTGATTAAGCGCATTGGACAACCAGTAGCCGATACTTCCTTGTGTCATAGCAACACACGTATCTAGCGGCATCGCTGGATTTTTTTCAGAATCAGCTGCTTGTTGTTGCAATAATAGATTACCGACTTGTGGACCATTGCCATGTGAAACAATCAACCGATGCCCTTGTTTAATTAAATGAACTAAATAGGCAGATGTTTGAACTAATGCTTGCTGTTGTGCATGTGCGCTAGCATCATTTGAAAGGATGGCATTTCCGCCTAGTGCAACGACCATTTTTTTCCCCATTACAAATCCTTCTTTCCTATCATAATAAAGAATAGGCCGCCCTTCAAAAGAAACTCTTAAAGGGCGAAACAACTATTCTTTTTTCAATGTTTTTTCAGTTGCTTCCTACACACGAGGAATGAATAAGTTGCCTAAAGTAGCTGCCATGATTGCTTTAATGGAATGCATTCTGTTTTCTGCTTCTTCAAATTGACGACCATATTTACTGCGGAAGACTTCATCCGTGATTTCCATTTCAGTAATGCCGAATTTTTCAGCAACCATTTCTCCGTATTGTGTTTTCGTATCATGAAAGGCTGGCAAACAGTGTAATACGATTAAATCGCCATCCATGTTTTCGGTTTTTTCTAACATAGCCATATTAATTTGATAAGGTTTCAACAGATTGACACGTTCTTCAAATTTATCTTCTTCACCCATGGACACCCAAACGTCTGTATATAACACGTTGGCTCCTTTAACACCTTTAGCAACGTCGTCTGTAATCATTAATTCTGCACCAGATTCTTTCGCAAATTCTTTTGCATAATTAACGACTTCATCAGAAGGGAACAATTCTTTTGGTGCACAAATGCGAACATTTACGCCTAAAATAGCACCTGTCACTAACAAGCTGTTTGCCATGTTGTTACGGCCATCGCCGACATATACTAAAGTGATTCCTTCTAAACGACCAAAGTTTTCTTTCACTGTCATAAAGTCCGCAATCATTTGTGTTGGATGCCATTGATCCGTTAAACCATTCCAAACAGGAACACCAGAATATTTCGCTAAATCTTCCACTACTTCTTGACTAAACCCACGGAACTCAATCCCGTCAAACATACTACCTAAAACAATCGCTGTATCTTCAACAGATTCTTTTTTACCTAATTGAATATCGTTGGCGCCTAGATACTCAGGATGTGCCCCTAAATCAATCGCTGCTGTCGTAAACGCAGAGCGTGTCCGTGTCGAAGTTTTTTCAAATAAAAGAGCGATATTTTTTCCTTCTAAATAGTGATGTGGAATCCCTTTTTTCTTCAATTCTTTTAAGTGAATACTGAAGTCTACCAAATACTCTAATTCTGCTCTTGTAAAATCTTTTTCTGCTAATAAACTACGTCCTTGAAATACTGAATTCATGATGATTCCTCCTATTTTTGGGTGTTTTTTAAAGATCTTCACGGTAAAGTGGCATACTCATACAACGAGGGCCACCACGGCCACGTACTAGTTCACTTCCTGGAATGTAATTCAATTTCACGCCTGCTTCTTCTAGCGCTTTATTCGTAATCGTATTCCGATCGTAAACAACAACTTCCCCAGGGGCAATTGCTAATGTATTTGAACCGTCGTTCCATTGTTCACGGGCTGCTGCTGTTAAATTTCCAGCGCCGCAACGGATTAGTTGAACATTGTCTAAATGCAAGTATTTGCATAAAATGTTATCTAATGTATCTTTTTCTTTTGTAATTTGGATGTCTCCATCTGCTTTTTCAGTGATCGAGTAAACAACCAAGCCGCCTTCGATTTCTGGATGAATCGTAAATTTATCATAGTCAATCATGGTAAAAACGGTATCTAAATGCATGAATTTACGATGTTCACCGATATCAAAAGCCAAGATATTTTTGAATCCTAATTTTTGTTCAAAAATATTTCTCGCAATTTTTTCAATTGACGCGGCGTCCGTTCTTTGAGAAATCCCAATGGCCACCACTTCTTTTGAAAGAATTAATTCATCGCCACCTTCAATTCTGGTTGATTCTGAACGATCATAGACTCTAGGAACCTCTTTTCCAGCAAAACGAGGATGATAATCAAAAATGTATTGCCCAAAAATGGTTTCCCGTTGTCGAGTTACTGAATACATATGATTTAAAGAAATCCCGTGGCCCATTGTCGCAAAGTTATCACGTGTGAAGTATAAGTTAGGCATTGGATCAATAATGAATGGATAATCCGCTTCAACCATATCTGTTAAAAATTCTTGCTCATATTTAGGTAATTCTTGTTTTTGAATGCCAGCAATCGCTTTTTGAATAAGTTCTTCGTTGTCGTCAATTTCTAACATTAACTCTCTAACTTTTTCTTTTGCTGATTCACTGCGAATATTGGCTTCTTCTAAGAATTGGTCAATAAATTGTCGGCGGACCTCTTCATTAATCAACGCTTCAGCAGCTAAGTCCTCTAAATAGACCACTTCGATATCTTTTGATCGTAACAACTCTGCAAATGCATCATGTTCTGCTTGTGCTTTTTCTAAAAACGGAATATCATCAAACAACAGTCTCTCCAGATAATCTGGCATTAAATTTTCTAATTCCTTACCTGGACGATGTAACATCACTGTTTTCAATTTCCCGATTTCAGAAAATACATTAATTGGATGACTCATGTGAAATAACCTCCTCAACTTAATTACAAACACAGAATAACAGACCTGATTAACCTAGGACGTGAGCCATTTGCCAAACAAAATACCAAATATACAACGGTATTCTTTCTTATGCATATTTCCAGCCTAAAAGAATGCGCTTTCATAGATATTCTAAAAAAATAATGCATAATTAAATAAAAAAAAATGCATTTATTCAAAAAAAATTATTTCTCCATACACTTCATAAAGTTATAATCTTATAGAGATAAAAGGAAGGGAGCCAGAAGTCAAAACGACTTCTGGCTCCCTTCCTTTTATGCGTTACTTTTTGACAAAAGTGTTGGCTGAATAAATTGTTGAAAATACTGCTCTAGTTCTTGTGCTTTTTCCTCGGATGATGAAACAATAATAACAGTGTCAAAGCCAGCGACAGAACATTTCTTTTCACACAAAGACACTTCATCAAGTACAGCTGAAAACAATGTTGCGTTGTCTGGTAATGTATGAACCACTAGTAAAAAGGCGACACGTTCAACTTTGGTCACTACCTCACGAATTGCTTGTATCAACTGTTCTTTTTTTCGTTCTTCTAAAGAAGTGAATTGTTCAAAAATCGTTAACCGCATCTCGCCAGACTCATCCAATGCTTTGACGACTTTTAATTCCCATAAATCCCGTGAAATCGTTGCTTGTGCGACATTTATCTCGCGCTTTTTTAATTCTCTTAACAACTCATTTTGACTATGAATTACAGTTGTTTGAATGATTTTTTTAATCAAACTTTGGCGTGTTTGCTTATTCACAAATAACACCCTTCCTACAGACATTTACAAAGCAATACTAGCAGAATCTCTCTAATTAGAATAGAAAAAGGGTCGTTTAGCTAAAAGGTTCTCATTGATTTTGTCGGATATTTCGCATTTAAAAAAGTGAGACTTGCACAATTTAGTAAAACGTTGTACAGTGATTTTAGGGAATTACTGGCACCGTTTTAAATAACAGCAATGATGTTTTTTTGCATGATTAACTGAACTGGAGGAAAGTAATGAACCGATTAAAACGCCAAACGATGATTAAGCGATTGGTCACAGAAAATGAAATCCATACACAAAGTGAATTACTAGCATTATTGGAAAAAGAAAATATTCACACCACACAAGCAACTATTTCTCGTGACATTCGTGAGCTGAATTTAAACAAAGTAGACAATGGTCAAGGAGAAGCCTATTATCGTATCTTGAATAATTCTGCCCTTCGTCCAAAATATAAAACAGATGAAGAACGTCTTGTTGACATTATTATTGAAACTGGTGTTTCTTTAACACAAATAGAGTTCACAAATCTTTTAACCGTCTTACCTGGCAACGGGCAAGCCATTGGGGTTTTAATTGATCGCATACGTATCCACAACCCTCATATCTTGGGCTGCATCGCTGGGGATGATACCATCTTAATTCTTTCAAAAAATAAAGAAGATGCCCTTGAAGTTAACAACTATTTCCAGCAGTATTTGTACCACCCATAATTCATCACTTAGTAAAATCGACTATTTTTTGACATCATTGCTATTTTTATTAAAGATAAATAAAAAAAGGCGTCTCAGTGAAAGCTGAGGCGTTTTCTCATGAGTTTTTCTTTTGAACACCGTCTTTTTTTTGTATAATAATCAAAAAGCAAAGAAAGGGTTTCTTATGACTGAACAATTCATACTCACTTCAAACGATCAACAAACTCAGCTCAATGTACGTCATTGGCCCTGCCCTTCACCCAAAGCCGTAGTTCAATTGATTCACGGCATGGCAGAGCATATCCAACGTTATGATGAATTTGCTCGTTTTTTAAATCAATTAGGGTTTGCCGTAATTGGTCATGATCATCTAGGTCATGGCGAATCTGTACAACCAAACGCACCGATCTATGGTTTTTTTGGAGAACAAGGGCCTGAAAATGTCGTTACAGATATTCATCAAGTGAAACAATGGGCTGTGAATCGCTATCCACAATTGCCCTATTTTATGATGGGTCACAGCATGGGGTCTTTCGCCTTGCGGAACTATCTGCAAGACTATCCTGTGACTGTGCAAGGAGTCATTTTCATGGGCACTGGAACAAGTCCGTTACCTTTAACCGCAGCATTGCCTTTTATTAAAAAAATGGCCGAGAAACAGCCGAAAAAACCAGCTCCGTTCATTGATAAGCTGGCATTTGGTTCTTTTAGCAAAAAATTTCCTGAAGCAAGTTCCTTTAATTGGCTTTCTAAAAATCAAGCCAATGTCGCTGACTATGAAAATGACCCATTAATGGGCTTCGTATTTACCAATAATGGTTTTGCTACCCTTTTTTCGCTTGTTAAACGAGCCAATCAAAGGAATTGGTACCAAGCGATCCCAAAAGAATTGCCTATTTTAATCATTAGTGGCGCTGAAGACCCAGTTGGTGATTTCAGCAAGGGGCCAGCGAAAATTCAAAAGCAATTAAAGCATGCAGGTTTTCAGCACGTGACGTTACGACTATTTCCCACATTGCGTCATGAAATTTTATTAGAAACGGAAAAAGCTACAGTTTTTCAAGAAATTGGGCATTGGTTAACGGATTTAACGAATTAAAAAAGAAGGTTGATGTTGTGACATCAACCTTCTTTTTTAATCTATTTTCGTTAAACCACCCATATAAGGACGTAGAACTTCTGGAATCGTTACGGTACCATCTTCATTTTGATAATTTTCCAAAATGGCAGCCACTGTTCGACCAACAGCAAGTCCTGATCCATTAAGAGTATGGGCATATTGAACATGACCCGTTTTATCACGATAACGAATCAACGCCCGACGTGCTTGGAAGTCTTCACAGTTTGAACAAGAACTAATTTCTCGATACGTTTTCTGTGCCGGAATCCAAACTTCTAAATCATAGGTTTTCGCTGCCGAGAAGCCCATGTCACCTGTCGAAAGAGTAATCACTCGATAAGGGAGGCCCAATTTTTCTAAAATGTCTCCAGCATTGTTGGTCATTTTTTCTAATTCTTCATAGGAGTGTTCTGCATCACTAAATTTAACCATTTCTACTTTATGGAACTGGTGTAAACGAATTAATCCTCGGGTATCACGACCTGCACTACCCGCTTCCGAGCGAAAAGAAGGACTTAAAGCAGTGAAATAAATCGGTAACTCTTGCGCATCTAAAATTTCATTATTATAGTAGTTAGTTAATGGGACTTCCGCTGTGGGGATCAGCGTCAAATCACTTTCTGCAACTTGGAAGACATCTTCTTTGAACTTAGGAAACTGACCAGTGCCAAACATTGCTTTGCTATTGACCAAATAAGGAGGAATCACCTCGGTATAACCATGTTCATTAACATGTTGATCTAACATAAAATTATAGACCGCTCGTTCTAAACGAGCCCCTAAGCCTTTGTAATAAAGAAAACGGCTACCAGATACTTTCGCGCCTCTTTCAAAATCTAAAATTCCTAAGGCTTCACCGATTTCCCAATGTGGTTTCGGTTCAAATGAAAAAGTTTTCGGCGTACTCCACCGCCGAACTTCTACGTTGGCGGCTTCGTCTGCGCCAACAGGTACGCTCTCATGAGGTAAGTTAGGCAGACGTTCTGCAATTGCTGTGCATTGTTCTTGCAAATGAACAACTTCTTGGTCTAAAACTTTAATTTGCTCGCTAACTTCTTGCATATTTAGTAATTGTTGTGAAGCATCTTTTTGTGCACGCTTTAATTGTGCAATTTCTCCTGATACCTGATTACGGTGTTTTTTCAGTTCTTCAACTTTAACAAGTAACGCTCTCCGTTCTTCATCTAAAGCCAAAAAGCGTAATAAAACTTCCTCGTCCACACCACGTGTTTTTAACTTTTTCTGTACCACTTCTACATTTTGGCGAATTTTTTTCATATCCAGCATCTTATTTCCCTCTTCATGATTAAATTTTAAACAATGGTGAATTTTACTTTTTCAAAAATCTCATTCTTCATTCGTTGGCCAGTCGCTGTGCCAGCTAAGCCACCTAAACCCGTTTCTCTCAATTCTCGTGGTAATTGACGGCCGACTTTATTCATGGCTTCCACCACTTCATCTGCTGGTATTTTATTTACAATTCCAGCTAAAGCCATATCTGCAGCGATTAACGCATTGCCTGCACCTACTGTATTTCGTTTGACACAAGGAATTTCGACTAACCCAGCCACTGGGTCACAAACTAAACCTAATAAATTCCCTAAAGCCATAGCAAAAGCTTCAGAAGATTGGCGTGGTGTTCCGCCAGCCGCTTCAACAGCTGCAGCGGCGGCCATCGCTGAAGCACTGCCTACTTCGGCTTGACATCCACCAACAGCACCAGCAATCATCGCATTGTTGGCTGTGACCATCCCAAATAAAGAACTGGTAAACAAGAAACGAATTTGTTGATCACGCGTTAAATTCAAGGTATTTTTAATCGCTGTTAAAACCCCTGGTAAGGTGCCACTTGCACCAGCAGTTGGCGTTGCGCAAACAACGCCCATTGCTGCATTGACTTCATTAGTACCTAGTGCGGCTTGAACTGCAGACATCATTAAATCACCTGATAACGTTTTGCCAGCTGCGCGGTATTTTTTTAAACGCGCTGCATCACCGCCCGTTAAACCAGTAGGAGAAAAAACGCCTGCTCCTTCTTGCGAGCGTTTGACAGCAGCATCCATGACATCCAAATTTTGACCCATCTGTGTCCAAATTTCTTCATAGCTTTTTTGGCTACGTTCCATTTCTTGCTCAATCATTAAATCAGAGATTTTTTTTCCTGTTTTTTCAGCTTTATCGATAAATTCTTCAATCGAAAGATACATATGTCAAACTCCTATCATAATAAGATTATTTTCGATGTGTCATCTAGTGAAAACAGTTGTTCTTTCACCGAGGAAATTGGTGCCGAATCTAAGTCAAAGATGAATAAAATTTGATTCCCTTCCACATAACGAGACACCGCATTCACTTGAATATTATTTTTTTGTAACGTATCTTTAAAAGCTTGCATCGCCTGCTCTTCTTGATTAATGACTAACAAAATAGGTAAAGGACCATGTAGTTGGACATTGAAACCGTCTAATTCAATGTATTTCACCTCGATAGTGCCGCCACCTACAGAAATTCCTGTTAAATGAATTTCGTGCGTTGCATCACTGAGTGTCACACATGCTGTATTAGCATGCTTCACTGGACTTTCTTCACTCATTTCTAAAAATTGAATCTCGATTCCTTGTTCTTCCGCAAGTTCAATGGATTGTGTTACGTTGGCATCATCTGCTGCTAGTCCAAGAATTCCGCCAATAATTGCAAAATCAGTTCCATGTCCTTTATGCGTGTCTGCAAAAGATTCATAGTATTTAATCACAATTTTTTCTGGCGTTCCGCCGAATAACTTTCTTGCCGCTAAGCCAATCGCTAAGGCCCCAGCTGTATGCGAACTAGAAGGACCAATCATAATAGGACCGATAATGTCAAAACAACTTTTGTAGTTCATTACTTTGTTCACTTTTTTAGGTTTATTGATGGCCATAGCTGTGTTCATACGTAACTCCTCCTTTGGTTTTTACTGCTTCTTTTTCTTTTTCACTGGTTACTTCCGTCGTTCCTTCAAATTCTGGTGTATTATCCACCGCTTCAATTCTGTAACGTTTAAAGACCAGCGCACCTAAAAATCCAAACATCAGACTGACCACTGTGATAATCGCTACTGCTAGTAAAGTCGTTTGAATGGCATTGTTACCTAATGTCACAAGTAAACCAGCCCACGGCGTTGCCATTCCTGTCACAGGTACTTTTAAGCCAAAGAAAGTCACTACAATACCACTAACCATTCCTGAAAATAAATTCGTTGCGTAAATAGGAATTGGATTGGAGCTGATGATATCGACTTGTGTTAATGGCTCAATTGCCACAGCTAACGGGGTTGAAGCTGTGCCTAGTTTTAACTTTTTAAATAGCGCCGCATTGACAATGGAACTGCCGTAACAAGTCAACGCACCGACAGCCATTGGTACACCAGTCAAACCAATCAAGGCAGTTAAAACCATTGAACTTAACGGTGTCATACCAACAATCGGGATAATAGCACCTAAAATTGCGCCCATCACATATGGATTGCCATCTACTGCACTTAAAATCGTGCCCCCAATAACTTCTAGGACACCTAATACAACGGGTTGAATAAAACCAGCAACTAACGAAGCAGCGACTGGAATGACTAAAATAACGACTAATAAGTCAATCCCTTCTGGAATACGTTTTTGCATCTGCTCAACAACAAAAGATAAAAGATATGCGGTAATAAAGGCTGGTAACAAGCTGACTTTAATCAATGACAGACCTAAAATAATTGAAAAAACTGGACTAATCCCGAAAGCGAGCGGCACAAGAGCTCCAGCTGCTAAACCACCTAGACTACCCATAGTTTCACCAATTTGCGACACATAATCTAAATGAAAAACGCCGCCTACTGCATACCGCAAAAACGCCTCTGGTAGAAAGGTGGCACAAGCTGCACCAGACAAAGCACTTAAAGATTTTTTCCCTCGCGGTGCTTTAAAAGAGAATAGGGACATGCCACATAAAACTAAGACTAACATCAAGATTCCTGATAACGTTTTCATTTCTTTGCCTCCAACTATATTTTTTTATAACGGATGGTACTCCTGAATAAAATTTTTATTGCTCAACAAGTGAAAGAATGAACGAGCATTCCGATGAACTAAAGTACAATGAGTAACAAAAATTTCATTCCACATTCAGAGTATACGACTAAACAAAAGTTTAGTCAATGTATTTTTTTAACGTAAAGAATCTTATTGCTTTTCCATTAAAAAAGTATTACACTAAAATTAATTTCAGTGTAGGGGAGGATATCACTTGGAGTCATATTTACGTTTAAGTGAAGTAGATAAACAAATCTTACATTCACATGCCTTAATGCTTGATGGATTAGGGAACTTCTTTGGTAGTACCCATGAAGTCATTCTTCATAGTTTAGAAAATTTGGAAAGTTCAGCTATCAAAGTCATCAATGGCCATTTCAGTAACCGCAAGGAAGGTGCCCCCATTACTGATATGGCGTTAAAAATGTTAAGTCAAGTAGAGTCGGAACATGATTACGCTGTGAAACCCTACTACAATAAAAATCAAAAAGGGGTTATTTTAAAATCTTCCACCATTCCAGTTATCGGTGAAAATGATCGTATTATTGGATTGATCTGTATCAATATGCATTTAGAAATGCCATTAATTGATTACTTGCAAGACTTATTACCTTCAGGACAACAAAATGATATGTCCCAAGAGCTTAAAAATTCTGAACATTTTTCTGACAATATTGACGAATTAATCACTACTTCACTGACAAAAGTAAAACAAGCAGTAGAAAGCGATCCAAATGTATCACATTTGAATCAAAATAAAGAAATTGTTATTCGTTTATATGATCAAGGAATTTTTAATCTCAAAGATTCTGTCATAAAGATTGCCGATCGATTAGGTATTTCAAAAAATACCATCTATTTACATATCCGCAATCATAAAAAAGAAGAAGCTTAAAACATCAAAGCCACCAACGCTAACTAGCGTTGGTGGCTTTGATCACTTCTCTTCTATTTTAATTTGGTAAATCAAACAAGTAAGGTGTCCCTATTTCTCCATTTAACGTAACGTCTAAGCGATTTTTTGTGCCGGGAACTAAATTACTGGCTGTGAAATTTCCTTGGGCATCCGCAGTAAAACTTGCTAAAATCACCCGCGCATCATCTGCACGTGACACTAAAATAGTTGCATTCGGTGCTGTTTTACCAGAAATTGTCCCTTGTTTCGGATCAATCGTAATATTGCTAAAAGAAAGCGCTGCTTCTTGTCCTGAACTTGGAATATCAATTTGGACAGGTGCACTATTCCGTTGATCAACGGTTGCGATTAATTGAGTAGTCGCTCCCGCTCTGGGACTAATTACTGTAAAATTGCCATTGGCATCCGCATAAAAAACACCTGCTTGTGCAGAAGCATCACCGACTACCGTTGCTGTAATGGTTGCATTAGGTAATGTAGTACCATTAATTTCATTTCTTTCAGGATTGAAAACAACATTGGTAATTGTAATGTTTGTATCAGGTGCTTGGTTTTGAGGGACTTCATTCGTTTCATCAGTTCCTGCAGAAGGCTGCGTGGCATTTTCTGACGGATTTTCCCCTGTCACATTAGAATTTTGACCCGTGACAGACGAATGACTACTTTTCATTTCTTGTTGGCTAGAGGATTTCTGCGTGGCTTTCTTTGTTTCTTGCTTTGGCTTAGAATCATTTGTGCTTGCTGTTTTTTTGTTTCCACATCCTGCTAGACTTAAAGACAATACACTGAACGTTAACATACTGAACAAAGCAATTTTTTTCATTTTTCGTTACCTCCAGAAATCTTTTTGTAACATTAATGTAACATTGTTTTAAAAATCTAGCAATAATTTTTCAACCGTTTTCCTTTTTGTTTAAAAAGAAAAAACCTGCACAAAGGCATTTAGCCTTTGTGTAGGTTTTTATCTGCTAAATGGATTTAATGTTTGCGATAGCTTAAATAGTAAAAGCCAGAAACAAAAATGGCACCACCAATGATATTACCTAAATAAACAAAAATAAAATTACGGAAAAAGTCTCCCCACTGAACGCCGCCTTCAAAAATTGCGGCTGGAATGATGAATGCATTCGCCACACTATGCTGAAAGCCAATTGCAACAAAAATCATTACTGGAAACCAGATGCCTAATAGTTTCCCCGCTGCATCTTTCGCACCATAACAAAGCCATAAGGCCAGACCTACGAACCAGTTACAGCCAATACCTGAAATAATTGCTTGAAGCCAAGTTGCTGCAACTTTATGTTCTGCAAGAGAAAGAACCTGATTTAAATAGGCGCCGCTACTGGTTAAACCTAAATAATGACCAAAAAAATAGGCAACAAATAGGGCGCCAACCATATTTGCCAATGTAATTGTGACCCAGTTCACGAGTAATTCTCTGAAAGAGACCTTTTTAGCAAACCAAGCCGTACTCACTGCCATCATATTTCCTGTGATTAACTCACCACCAGCCATTAAAATAACAATTAGACCAATTGGGAAAACCGCAGCTCCCACTAAAGCTTGAACACTGGCTAAATCTGCTGGAATAGAGGCGGAAACACGCACATAAGCCAAATAGCCGAGGGAAATCATAGCCCCGCCGATAAATCCTAAAATGAGTTTTGCTACCAAAGGCTTTTGAATTTTTTTCTGACCATTTTCAATACTAATACTTAAAATTTCATCTGGTGTATACAAACATTTCACTTCCTTTGTTTTTTGTCCTCCTTTACTTTACCCTTATATCACAGAAATTCAAGTACTTTTGTGTATTTTTTCACTAAAAACCGTAGTTCTTTTAATTTTATATGAAAACATCCTGAAACAAGTCCTATTTCTTGTTTCAGGATGTTTACTTATCCGTTTTTAAAGAGTTATCTTTTCACTTTAAAACAATAGGTTGCTATGGCTAACGATAAAAAGCTCAGGCCTAGGAAGCTCCCAACTGCTGAAGATTGTTCCCCTGTTTTGGGGAATTTTTTCTTGGCAATTTTGGTCGTATTATCCGCTTTTTTGACTGTTCCTGACGATTCTTTATTTGTCTGTATCTGTTTAGTTGCTTGGTTTTCTGCTACTGATTCCTTTGTTTGACTAGCCTTGGCAGAGGGCTTTGAATTACTTTGAGCGTCATTAGGATCTTGATTAGACTCTACCGCGTAAATGACAGAATTCTGGCCTTTGTTTTGGCTGCTTTCGTTTACAGTGCTTGGGGTGCTACTCTCACTTGTATTGTTGGTTGCGCTGGTCGTACTTGAAGTACTGCTTTCGCTGGTACTACTGGTTTTACTGGTTGTACTTGGTGTGTTGCTTTCATTTGTATTGCTTGTTTCACTTGAGGTACTACTTTCGCTGGTACTACTGCTTTCGCTGGTTGTGCTTTGCGTGTTGCTTTCACTCGTACTACTGCTCTCACTTGTCGTGCTTGGCGTGCTGCTTTCACTCGTACTACTGCTCTCACTTGTCGTGCTTGGCGTGCTGCTTTCACTCGTACTACTGCTCTCACTTGTCGTGCTTGGCGTGCTGCTTTCGCTGGTACTACTGCTTTCACTGGTTGTGCTTGAGGTGCTGCTTTCGCTGGTACTACTGCTCTCACTTGTCGTGCTTGGCGTGCTGCTTTCGCTGGTACTACTGCTTTCACTTGTCGTGCTTGAGGTACTACTTTCGCTGGTATTACTACTCTCACTTGTCGTGCTTGAGGTGCTGCTTTCGCTGGTATTACTGGTTTCGCTAGTTGTACTTGGCGTGCTGCTTTCGCTGGTATTACTGGTTTCACTTGTCGTGCTTGAGGTGCTGCTTTCGCTTGTGTTACTAGTTGTCTCTGTTGATTTTTCAACTAACAGAAGTAACGCCGTTTTTATGGTTTGTGTTAATTGGTTAATACGCTTTTGTGCATCTGCAGGCGTTTTAAAGCCACCAAGTGTTGGCTCTAATAATTCTTCATCTGACCAAGCAAGCAGTTGTTGTAACTGCTTAGAGCTTCCTTCGCCAGTTGTTGTATCTATTAAGGCTTCTTGCATGGCTTGCCAAGAGTCTGTGGTATATACAGATTCATCTAATTTATGGACGCTTGCAAGTTCAGTTTCTGCTTCTGCACGCTCTAGCGTGATATCGGCTTTTTTGACTAATACTTTCATTGCAGATTGCAAATTACTTGTTAACTGATCCACTTGTTCTTGGGTTTTGTCCTGACTCTCCTGACCTTCTGCTAACAATTGTGCCGCCTGCTGATAATAGGAAGGAACAATCGTTTTAGGCCCAATGGCAGTGAATAGCTGCCAAGAGTAAACTGTATATTGGTTTGCTTCACCAATCGAAGCATAAACGGTTTGTAGCTGGGACAAATCAAGCTTTTTTGCAGGGGCCTCTACCGTCACCGGTACGTTCACTGTTACCAATGACCCTGTTTCATAAGTTAATTGAACAGTCACTTTTTGTTGGCCGATTTCATTTAAGACCTCTGGATTGACGATTTTAGCGGCTGGGACTGCTTCATCCGCGTCATTTGTATTAGCAACCAGTTGCTGCGGATCGATTGATTGTCCTTGCACAATCGTTGTAGCCACAGGGGTTGCTAAAGTATTTCTAACCGGAATTGGCGTATTTTTATATTGCTCATAAAGTGTTGGTGAAATTAACGATTCCCATGTTGCTGGCATTAAGCGATAGTCCGCCTCTGTCCAATTTTCTACCAATAATTGGCCGTTTTTAAGGCCATCATCTCGAGTATTGTCTTTCACAAAACTCGTTTCTGGTCGGAAACCACCGCCACTAGCGATTAACAATTCCCGACGTCGGTTTTGTGGAATATTGTGGTAGTTAACAAACTGATTGTTGATAAATACGCCATTGAACACATTGTTATTTCCTGTATGTCGATTGTATTCCATTCCAATTGCATATTGATTGTTCCAATACTTCCAATCAAAAATGTTATTAGCCACTAACCAGTTAGAGAGTTCTGAGATAGCACCCTCTGCTTGCGTTTCTGCCAAACCAATCTCTGGTGTTCCATACATAATGAGACCTGTATTTCGCAAATAATTATTCATAATCGTAATATTACGGCCTGATTTAAACTTAAATCCGCCAGCTGGACCATTTTGTAGTCCACGTAAGTGATTCCCCACCACCGTGATATTTTGGGCACCACGGAAATAAATCGCATGATCGCCACCTAAGCCGTTTAAGTTTTCATTGTCATAGGGTGAATAGAAAAAATTATGTTGGACAGTTACATCCTTCAACATATTAAAAGAATTAACCCCGGTGGATAGATAATTTTGTTCATTAGGTACTGAAATAGCACCTGCTTCAATGGCTGTTTGTAAACGTGTAATAGTTGCTGCTAAGTCTGAACGACTGGTGCTTTTAATCGCATCTAATTCCGTCACTTTTAACCCAAATAAATTGTCCACGATGTCTACATCTGACATATACTGGAAGCGACTTGGTGTTGAATAACCACCAATGTAAATCGCTCGGTTAAAATCAATCCCTGGCTGCATATGTGCTGTGTCTCGCATGAAAATATTACCTGAAATTTTAACGCCAATATCTGCATTTAAATTGACCACGAATCCTTTTAATGGATTATAAAAGATATTGTTTGCTAGCGTTAATTGATTCGTCAATTTTAAGGTCACATTGATGCCGTCAAAAGCAATATTTTGAAGTCGTACATTGGTTTTCGTCCCGTACGTTGTGTCTGTTAGTTGAATCGGTGTACCTGTAGCATTATGTAAAATAGTGGCTCCTGTTGTATCGCCAATTAATTGATAATTTGAAGAAATCGCAATATCTTTTGACAGAGCATAACTTCCCTGTGGTAAAAATAATGCCCGTCCTTCCTTTGCTGTCTGACTCAGTAATGTCTGTAACTTCTCTGTTTGATCCTCTGTGCTATTAGGTACCATCGCTTGCGCACCAAAAATTGTTGCATCTGTTGCATCAACTGGTTCAGCCGCTTCAGTCACCATTGGTAGACCAACCACCGTCAATAAACCAATTAGAAGAATAAGTATTGTTTTCTTCATGTGTTTTCCTCTTTTCATTCCGTTACTTCCAACGGCTTATTTTGTAAAAGTTGATACAGCGTAATAACACGACTGTCTTCGTATGCATAAATTTTTTTGAATTTTGGATTCATATGTAAGATACTTGTTACCTTTAACAAGTTTTGATTTGTGACTTCTAATTCTAAGGCCTCAACCAACTCCTTTAATCGAACACCGGCACTATTTTCTTCACAACTTAAGATTTCTTCAATTTGTTCCATCCGTTTTTTCATTCTATCCCGCCTTCCTTCCCTTGCTCTTTCTATTATATAGAAAAATTCTTGTGAGAACCCTCAATATTTTTTAACTGACTGTTAAAAAAAGTAGTAGTTCCTTTACTATCAATAGCTAATCATCTATTATTTACGATAAAAAAAGCAAAAAAAGTACCTTTTTGACATAATTTCCAGAAGAATTGACGCAGTATTTATTAAAAAACAACGAGAAAACGTCAATAAGTAGGTGTTGATTACCTACTTATTGACGTTTTCTTCTTGTCTTTTTTTACTTTTTAGAAAAATTTTTTTACAATTTATCGGACATATACCTCAAAAAAGCCCATTTTTTTGATTTTTTATTAAAGTGACGTGGTTCTTTTCTCGTTAATTTTTACTATTTTTTGGTTCAAACGATTATATTGCTCAAACGTTAACTCACTTGAAAGTAAAAAGATCTCTGGATGGCCCGTTTCTACATCTGCCAAAGAAGTCACTAATAGTAAATCAATATTTTGCCATTCTTCTTTGCTTGCTTCACTGTATCGTAAGACTTCCAATGCATAAAACCGACGAAAATTATTTTCAATCGAAAGTTTCACCCGTTCTTCTTCCAGTACTGGCAAGCCTGATTTTAACCCTAAAACAATTTTTTGTTCACGATGAATTAAATCATTAGAAAGCGCCAAAACACTAGAATAACGCAAAGCCAAAAATTCTTTATTTGTAAATAATTCATTGCCTGTTTGTTCGTAAAGTTGATTTAAGCCTTGGCTTAATTCTTCTAAAAGAACTGGATATTTTTCTTTGACTTTATTCCAAAAGACATTATACATTTTCACATTTTGGACATAGTAAAGTTCGGCAAATAAATGTGTAGCAAACAAATAATAAAAAATTTGCGGACGAATTTTCTCCAATTGCGGCGTCATGTGTATTTCTTCTAATAAGAAATGTTGGACTAAATGAGTCAACATGTAAACAGGCGCTTCAGTCTCATCAAAATGCGCTAAAATTGCTTGTGCAGTGGCTTCATCTTGATAAAATTGGTCATTGGCTAACAAGAAAAAGTACACAAAAGTTAAATCGTTTTTGTTAAGGAAAAGGGTTGTAGCTGTCATCTCTTCTATAAAGGCTTGGTAATGTTTATTACCTTCTAAATAAGTTTCTTGCTCGGCTGAAGGTCGATATTCGGCGCCTTGCGCACTCCGGACTTTTGAGATAGCGACCATATATTTAACTCGGCGTGTCACCGTTTCCGCAACTTCTACGTTGAAAAAAGCCATCATTTTTTGGACAGTTTGTGCGACTTCCGTTTCTTGTATATAGTCAAAAGGCCAAGTATCACGGATTAAGTCCATAAAAATAGTGTAAGCAAAATGGCGCAAATACGCTTCATTGCCTTCAATTTTCCAGGTGCTTTTATTAATCACTAACCCCAATGGCGCTAAAATTTCTGTAAACCCTTTGAGCAAGCGCCGAATCGTGGCATCACTGGTATGATACTTTGCTGTCGCTGGCACAATTCCATTAAATCGACCCCAGAATAAATCTTCCATTACTTGATAAGTTAAACTATCCCGAAAAATTGCTGTATAAAGTTTCTGGAATGCTTGACTGGACGCCAAGTTCAAGCGATAGCCATGCCCCTTTTCAAAAGCCAAAGAAGCATCATTATCCACAGCATAATACGTAATGTCATCTTTTAGAAGTTCTACGTATTTTTTGACTGATTTTTTGTTTAATTGTAATTCTTCTGCTAACTCATTGATGTCAATCCAGCCTTCATTAATTGGCAAGTTTCTTAAAATAATAATTTTAGAAACGACATCTGTATCGAATATATCAACATATTCATCCCATTTCACTGTTCACTCAACTGCCTCTCTTCTGTTCTATTGTACACAAAATGAGAAATCTATTCCACGAAAAAATAACAGTTGTTTCTTTTATTCTTTCGTAGATGTGGACGTTTCAGGAACAAACACGTTGAGTCCCCCAGCTTCCACCGTTACTTTAATCGGTAAATCATCGGTAGGGTCGCCATCTGTTCGTGTTTGGACTTTCTTGTCTTTTTCGCCACTAATTTTAAATTGACTCCCAGAGAAATACACGACACCAGGAATTTCATTTAATTGTCCTCTGATAATTTTAGGTAAATAATAGACAAACTTGTAAAAAACTAACTTAGGTAAAATGATAATGTGGACTTCGCCGTCATCTGGCGTGGCATTGGCATCGAAATTGGTAAAGCCGCCAGCAGAATTCGTCATGGTCATCGTTAATAATTGGGCTTTGCCATGCCAACGTCTTTCATCGCCATCAATTTTTAGTTTGTATTTTTTCTTTTTCATTAATAAGCGGAAAAATTGCTTTGTAAAGGCTAAAGGACCATATTTTTGTTTCTCCTGTTGGGTCACATTTGCTGCTGTGTCCGCTAATAGTCCAATTGTTAAGGTCGAAATCATCACATCTTGATTTACCATCCCAAAGTCAACTGGCGTGGTCTGTCCTGCCAAAATGGTCTCAAAGGCGTCTTCTTCTTTCAAAGGAATACTTAACACACGTGCAAAATTATTGACTGTTCCACCTGGAATAATCCCTATTTGATAGTCACGAATGGTGTCTTTAAAATTTTGAACGGCATGATGAATGGTCCCGTCACCACCAATAACGACCAAGACACCCACTTGATTTTCTTGGGCATTTTTCCGCATTTCTTCAGGATCAATGTCTGGATTGGAAGGTTGCAAAATAACCGCTTCCCCTCTCGCTTCTGCAGCTTTTTTAAAGCGTTCTGCAATCTCTTTACTTTCACTACTTCCTGAAGTTTCGTTGTATAAAACCATCATCTTTTTCATCATTCTATCCTCATATCTCTAACTAAATTTCTTGCACATGTAAAGTGTACAATATTTTAGCCAAAATACCTAAAGATAGCATCGAAAAACAAAGGCTTAGGCACAAGCGGTTATCTCCAAGAACCCAGTAAGTTCTGTTCAAAGGCTAAACTGAGATGAAGGGTTACCTAAGAATATCAATAAGAAGGAGCTACTTTTGTTCAGTTGATTAGCTTAAGATGGAAAAAAATAGGCCATCCGTCGAAAGGACGGATGGCCTGTTTTTTTATAGTTTTTGCTTATTTCTTGCTCTTTTTATAGAAGAGCCAACTTGCCAAACCGACCAACAGGAGGCCGATAAAGACAAAGAAGTAATTGACTTGTGTGTTGGTTTTCGGTAAACCAAGCCAACCTGTCTCTCTAGCTGCTTGTTTCGTTGTTGGCTGATTTGGTTTTGTTTTTTTGGATACAGGTTGTTTCTCGTTAACAAACGTGCCCGCATCCACGAGTTCAGGTTTGTCTTTCGCTGTTGCCGCAATAGTGAATGCGACAGCTTGCTTAGACAGTTGGTAACCATCCGGTGCTTTTGTTTCCACAAAGGTATATTTTCCTGGTTGTAAGTGGTTCACTTGAACTAACCCTTGGTTGTCAGAACGTAATGAACGAGCGACAGTTTGCCCTGTCTCTGCATCTGTCACTTTAAATTCAGCACCTGCTAAGGCATTCTTTTGCTGGTCAATTTTCACCAGCTTGGCAGCACCTTGGTAATTAATAAAAGGTGCTTTAAGTACCACAGTGGCTGGTTTGCCTTGGTTGTCTTTCGCAATCGTAAAGCTTGCGCTTGGCGTTTCATTAAGAAGATAGCCAGTTGGCGCTTGTGTCTCCACAAAACGATACGTTCCCGGTGCTAAGTTTTTCGCAATGACTTTGCCTTGCTTGTCAGACATCAGATTGGTTTGTCCAGCTACAGTTTGCCCTGTTTCATCAATGATCTTAAACACCGCACCTGCCAATGCTTCACCTGTTTCGTTTTCTTTGGTTAATTGAGCAGTTCCTTGATAATTGATAAGATCGCCTAAAGCAATTGGCTGCTCTTTTCCTAATTGGGCGGTTACATCAAATGGATGTGGCGTTGTGTCTAACAGATAGCCTGTTGGTGCTTTCGTTTCCACTAAAACGTAATGCCCTTCATTCAGACCTTTAGCGTAAATTTCGCCAGTCTTGTCCGTTGTTATTTCAGAAACTTTCTCTCCTGCACGATTCAAGAATGTTATTGGTGAACCTTGTGGCTGATTCTGCTCATCGGCGTTGTAAATTGCAAAAACTGCACCCGCTAAGGTTTGACCTTGCTCATTGACTTTACGTCCCGTTACTTCCGCTTGATAATTTACAAACTCTAACTCATCTAGTGGTTGTTTATCATTTGAATTCTTCTTCACTACAAAATAAATGGGTTGTTTATTGACGATATAGCCATCCGTTGCATCCATTTCATCTAATTCATAACTACCAGCGCCTAAATCCTCCATAGCCAATGAACCATCTTTTTCAGCAGTTACTTCTCTTTCAAAGATTTTTTCCCCGTTTTCGATTCGATACAATTTAAAAATCGTTCCTGGAAGTGGGTTCGCATTGGCATCAATTTTCTTAAAGACGGCGCGTCCTTTGAAATTGGCGAAGGCCCCTAATTGGAAGATCTCCGGATCGCCTTTGAAATCACCACGAATTTCTACTTTTACTAATTCAGGATAAATAATATAATCTGCGCCATCTGGTAATTTTGGTGCTTTGATTTCTTTATAATAATAGGTACCTGGCGCCAAGTCTCTAAAGATAATTTTGCCATCTTTGCCACTCGTTGCTGTAATCCCTAATGATTGTTTATTGTGATCATATAGTTCAAAAACAGCACCTGCTAATGGTTGGTCTGCGCTATTCGTTTTCACGATTTGGAAAGCCCCTTTGTAATTCACAAAGTTGTCACTAGCAACAACGACCGCTGGTTTACCAGCATTTTTCTCAGCAATTTCAAATGGGACTGGCGTGGTATTTAATAAATAGCCTGTTGGCGCTTTGGTTTCTACAAAGCGATATTTACCTGGGGCTAAGTGCTCTGCAACAATTTCCCCTTGATTATTTGTCGTCAAGCCTGTTTGAATCGTTTGTCCCTTCGCGTCAAGTACTTTAAATGTCGCACCACTTAATAAGTGTCCATTCACATCTTTTTTGATTAATTTAGCTGCGCCTTGATAGTTAACAAAGTTAGCCGTTGCTATAACTGTTGCTGGTTTGCCCCGATCGCTTGCTGCAATCGTGAAAGCACTTGGTTCAGTGTTTAAAAGGTACCCTGCTGGCGCTTTGGTTTCCACAAATTGATATTTGCCTGGGGCTAAATCCGTCACTGTGACTTTTCCGTTTGCATCCGAAACTAAGTGTTCTCGAACCGCTTGTCCTGTGGTATCAAGGACTGAAAATTCAGCACCTGCTAATGGATTGCCTGCTTGGTCTTTTTTAATTAGTTCAGCAGAACCTTGGTAATTAAGCATTTTAACATGAACATCACGAATTTGTCCGCTCGTGTTTTGTGTCACAATGAATCGTTTGGGTGTCGTGTCTAAAAGATAGCCTGTCGGTGCTTCGATTTCTGTGAACTGATAAAGCCCTGGTTTTAAACTATCCACCTCTAACTGGCCATTCGCGTTGGTTCGATCCGGCGCAAGGGGAACTTCTTCCCAATGAGTAAACGGCGTGGTTACGGCATGCTCTAATTTAAAGCGAGCATTGACTAACTTTTTACCCTTCTCATCCATTTTTTCTAAAAATACTTTATTGACATCGTTTTTAATAATGGTTGGTTGTGCTCCTTCGGCTGAAGTTTCTTCATCAATAGTAATGACTCGGCCTTTAGCTAATTCGTCCGAAACTGTATAGCCTTCTGGTGCTTTTGTCTCCACCAAAATGTATTGCCCTTGCGGCAACCCACCAAATGTGATAACCCCAGTGGCGTCTACTGTACCTTCACGTAGGACTTGTGTTTTAGCTTGGTCCCAAATTTGGAAATGGGCGCCTGCTAAAATAGTCGTCCCATCCATGGCTGTTTTCTTCAGCTGAATTTTGCCTTTAGTCCCTGTGGCATGCCCGCCACTGTGATCAATGTCAACGACCACATCGCCATTGTCATCCCCATGAACGACTTCTGAACCATTTCCAGTAATTGACACTTGGTTGGATACCGTGTCTGTACTCCCCGCCGCTGAAGAAGTCACTAAACTACGATATTCCATATAATAAGGTGCTTCAATATGGGCCATTTTAACGACAATTTTTTGTTGTCCTGTTTCATTATCGGTGGTAACTTCCAGTGTGTAATCTTTTCCTTCTTCTAAAATAACAGATTTATCTGGCGTAATCGTTCCGTCTTCTTTTACGTTGGTACCGTAAATCACCAATGACTCGGGATCTAACACTTGGTTTGGTGAGGGTGTATCAGTAATAACCACATCGTCTAAAACCGATTGGGCGCCATTGATCATTACATGCCAGTACACATGATCTGGATCATCTTTGTGGTATTCGCCACCTTTTTTCACTGATTCGCCACCATGTTGAATGGAAACTTTTCCTGTCACATCACGTGAAGAACCTTGGTTTGTATAAGATGCGGTATTGTCATAGCTAGCCGAACCTTCGATAACTTTTTCATCAACAGACGTCTTAAATTCAATCACATACGTACGACTATCATTAGGAAAATCAACACGCCAAGTATTTTGGTTTTTCTCGCTTGGTTCTTCCATTGTGATATCCGTCAACGGTTGCGTTGGCTTCACTTTTTCAACCGAACCATCTGGTTTTGTATTGCCTTCATAGACTTTCAAGCTCCCAGCCAAATAGGTTTGATTGGCTAAAATTGGATCCGTCAAAAAGGCGTCGACTAAACGGTTATTACTTAAATTCACCGCAATCGTCCAAGTGATTTCTTTGGTGACGGCATTGTAAACACCGCTTTTTTGCGCATTTAAATCAAAAGCAGGTAAAGGTTTAAACGGTTTATTATCCTCTGAGTGATGATTGTTTCCTGCTTCATCCATCCAATCAATGGCAGCGGTATTTCGGTAATGGTCCAATGCAGGATTGTTAGCATCTAACTCGGTAACATCGAAAAAGGTAGTATAGGTTACGTAAAAGGCATCACTTGTTTTGGCATACGCCCCCATGAAACTTAACTTAAAGCCTGTTTCACCTTCTGCATTACGAGTTATTTCTACCATGTAATCTTTACCTAACGTCAACTGAGCACCAGTGGTTGTATCTTTAACAACCAACGAATTGGGTACCATGGTTAAGCCAGGAACTGGTTCGTATGTGTCCGTAATCACGGCATTTTCCATCAAATAATTATTTTGATTCACAGCTAACGTCCAACCAATCGTTGAATTTTGATAATCAACTGCACCAGTGTTTTTAATAATATTTTGTTGACTGGCTGTGCCATCACCTTCTGAATGCTGACCAGTGCCGACATCCACACGATTATTCACGGCAACATCGCCTTCGACAATTCCATCAACTTTGGTTTTATAATCAATCTTGACTGCGCCATTCACATCATGTAAAAAGTCAATTGCAAAGGAACCGTCTCCGTTGATTACCACTTTGTAATCTTTTCCTTCCACAAGTTCTGCTCCAACGACTTCATTTCCTTTGTCATCAAATGTCACTGAATATAAATGTAAAGAATCTGGTTCAAACGTTAAATTATCGCCCATTGTGTCTGTAATGACTGCTTGGTCTTTTGGAATGGTTTGTTCACCATAGTTGTAGTTAATTTCCCAAGTGAATTCTTAATTGGCTTCGTCGTAATCTATATTGCGCTTGTCTAACATTTTGCCATATGTGGCGGTAACAGTTGCTTCAGCATCTAACCCATTTGGATTATTATCACTTGTTAACGTCGCGTGATTTTTAAAAGGCACATCGCCGCCGCCATCTGGAATAACCGCCTCGTCAATCGTCGTTTGGTACTCAAGACGATACGCTTTGTTGGTGTCACCTTTAATCGTCACATTGCCATTTTTATCAACGGTATATTCATCTGGACTAAGTTCGCGACCCACTTCTTTAATTGTTCCATCAAGATTCATCACTAACTCATAGACTTTCACGGACTTAAAGGTATTCCCTGTTGGCCATGTTTCCGTCACAGTTGGATTTGTTTGATCTTTCATCGCTTGATTGATATCTACCGTCCAAGTAATCGCACTAGGATTGGGCGTTCGATCAAAATGGCCTTGTTTATCAATTTGTTGTTCGGTATCTGGGACAATTGGAATCACTACAGGCGGCAAATCTTCTTGTGTAGGAATATCAATCAACCAATCTCCTGGGCCCCGCCCATCTGAATCATTCAAATGAGTATCTAAAGAAAAGTCCCCGTGAATGTCACTTTCAGACGTGATTCGCTCATTAAAGGTAAAACGAACCGTACCATCTTCACTAATTGTGTAGGTTCCATAGACATTTCCTTCTGCATCAACTAAATCACCTGAACCTGGTTTATTAGGTTTCAAATTGCCAGGTAATTGAAACTCGAAGTAATCGCCTGCTTTCATTTGTTCTCGCACATCTTCTGGAATCGACCAGTTAAAGTTCCAATGAATGGTCACATCTTCTTTATACGGCGGTGTTGCTGGTGTGCCATCAGGATTTAAATAAATCGGATCTTCAAAATTATCGATAATCGTTGTTTCATCACCTGTAAAATAGTCACTGATATCTGTTGGTCCTGCTACGCGCGGTTTGACAGTCGTAGACTCGGTTGTTTTACTTTCTATCGCTTTTGTCGTGCTGGCGACAGTTTCTTCGGACGAACGAGGAACAGAGGAGTTTGTAGATGCTTCTTCTGTTGAACCTTCATTCGCTGATGCGGCTGGCGAACTCGTGATTGCCGTTGATTCTGTCGGATCAGTACCAGTATTTAACGTCAACGCTCGTTGCTGTTGTCCATAAGAAAACGTCACATCTTCTGTAGCTGTAGGGTTCAACGTTAAGACTAACGTATCTGCTAACGCTTGCTGATTCAATTCAATTTGAATCTGTTTCTTCTGGTCATCCACTTGAATCTTGCGCGTATTATTGGGCGCTGCCCAATGTGCAGCTTTGATTGACACATTGGCACTATAATGCACTACAACCTCTTGTGTTACTGGTTGTGCTTTTCCTTGAAGCGCTAAGGTCATTTCTTGTTGGCTGGTTTGCTTCACTTCTCCTAACGTTAACTGGCCATCGCTGTTAACATCTTCCGCCAAAGCCATGAGTGGTGTGCCATAATTTAGAACAAGTAACAAACACATCAACCCGTAGAGCCAACGGTTTACCATTGGACCATTCTTTCTCATTTCTTTCATCCTTCCTCTACTAACGACACATAGAAGAGAACGTTCACTTCGTACCAATTTTTTATTTTAAACCAAATAAGTGAGTGCTCTTCTGTTGTCTTTCTTCCTTGCTAAAACAGACAGCCAACACACCTTTTCTTTTTATCTCCTCAAAACGCACTCTTACTTCGAATGCGGATTCATTTTCTGCTTTTTCCTATAGACTCTTCTATAAGAATAAGAAGAGTATAACGAGATTTTTCAGCAAAAATTATCAACAACTTCTCCTCCAAATAGAAAAAGTTGATGAAATCCCAGAAACCCTTTTCATCTTTATGAAAACACGTCCTTATCCTTTCTTATTTTTACTATTCCTTCTTCCACTATACCGTTTTTTTTAATTTTTTTCATAAGAACTAACCAGACAAAAAAGCCTATTTGTATAAGCTATTTAAGCTAAAAAATCAATAGACTCAAATTATCATTTTTGTTATTTAAATGTTTTATATAAACTGGTTGTTTTTCTTAATAATTTTTTGCTCTATCATTTTTTGTCCATGTTTTCTTCCATTTGACACATTCAGTTCTTCTTGATTTTTAAGAATAGATACAGTAGCATAAGAACAACTAGTTCTTTCACTGGCAATTGTCAAATGTCATTTAGAAAAGAATGCCCTATCTGTATTATCTGAAAAATCAAACAATCATAACCAATTAGAAAGGTGGTTATTATGTATAACTTATTAACCAAACAGGAAATTCAGTTACTTTCCCTAATTGAATACTTGTATGACAGTAAAGAAAAAGTCCCCATGCAAGTACTTCGGCGAAAATATGAATTTTCCCATTACAATATCAACAATTTATTGAATCAATTAACTTTGTTAATTTCTCGAGTCAATACACATGAAAATGTACATATTCGCATCATTAATAATCAACAGTCCATAGAATTAGTTGCCGATGAAAATATCCCGATTGAGTTAATGAAAGAAGCTGTTGTCCGCGGGTCACTAACCTATATGTTAGCCCTGGATTTACTTTTAAAACGCTACACATCAGCCAAAGATTTTTGTGAAGAGCACTTTATTAACTTTTCTATTTTTAAACAAGTCAGTGACCGTT
The DNA here is from genome assembly GCF_050554855.1 of Enterococcus sp. DIV0712. NCBI lineage: Bacteria > Bacillati > Bacillota > Bacilli > Lactobacillales > Enterococcaceae > Enterococcus > Enterococcus sp. DIV0712. The sequence continues at coordinate 83,323 of NZ_CP187333.1, read as the reverse complement.
TAAATAATCATCTAGCTAGATTTAATTGTTATTTAAACTTAAAAAGACGAGAAAAAATTTGTGGTAACGAGAAAGATTTTCGCAGTTTCTTTTATTCCTTATTCTTCATTTCAGGAACTTCTCTAGTACCATTTCTATCTAAGACTAATCAAGCACAATTGCAGAACTTCATTGAAATCATCAAAAACCGTTACCCTTACTTTACATATACTGATTTACGCAAATTAAAATTAATTATGTCCATAGGTTTACTCCGTTATCAATCCGGTTTTACAATCACCAATTATCCAGAAGTTGCTGCTATTAATTTGGCCTTTCCTTATTCAGAATTCCAACTATTAGTGAATGATTGTTTTATTGATGAACAAAAAGAGCCTGACACTTGGCAAGCTGAGATTCATTTTTATTATGATTTCTTCAGCACATTAACGATGTACTCTCTGGTCCAAATGGAAACCATCAACTTTGCCAACTTAGCGATCATGGGAATGGATAACAGTCCACACGCTACTTGGATTTTTGAAAAATGTACGCAATTACAGTTGGATTTAAGCGCAATAGAAGTGGTCTTTTTGTTGGTTAATTTATCCAATGCCAGTGAACGACTGATTCATTTCCCTGTGGAAGAGGAATTGAGCTATGAGGTTGCTAATGTCTCTTTGTATGAAAAACAATACCCAAATGTTTCACGAACAACCAACTATTTCTTAAAGCGTTTGCCTTTTGACAAACAACATCCACTAGATGCGTTATTTAAAGAAACCATTTTTTTAATTATTCGGAGCGTTTTATTAAATAAACAAATTCCTGTTAAAATTTTACTTCATTCATCTATTAATCAGATACAAGAAAATTGGTTAGCGAAGGAAATCAATAATTATTGCGATGTTCCTTTGAAATTTGTTAATCATATTCAAGAAGTGCCTGACTTAGTCATTACTGACAAAAATAATCCGCTTTTTCACGCCAGTAAAACTTTTTATTGGCATCCCGTTCCTTATTTAGACGAATACTATAACCTAAAACAAGTAGTTCGCAAAATTTATTTTGCCAAATTACGTGGGGAAAACAGTTTGGAGGGAATCGGATGTTAACAGGATTACTTGATGTACCTTATCGTAAAAGTTTTGCTCTTTTAGAAGAGTTACTCGAACGTCGTGAAGCAGAAGAACAAACATTGGCGATTTCTACTTTAGCGACTCAATTAAAAATGCAACAAAATACCATTCTACAATCTGTAGCTTTGCTCCAAACAGAAATTGAAAAAAACGGCTGGGAGAACTTATTTTCTTTGTCGGCAAATGCCAAAGAAATCACATTTTGGTTTGCACCCTATTTCCAACTGTCGTTTTTGATGCCCTACTTTGTCAAAAAAAGTTTCGCGTATCAAGTACTGACCTATGCCTTTAACCATAATGCAATTGATAGCAAACATTTTGAAAAAGTCCTAGAAATTTCTTCATCAACCTTTACGCGAAAAATTGGACAATTAAACCAATGGCTCCAAAAATATCAGATTGAAATCAATTTAAAACGTACCAATGTGTTGGTGGGCAAAGAAAAAGATATCCGGATTTTCTTTATGATGCTTTTTTGGAACAATTACTCTGAAGGCGATTGGCCGTTGCACACGATTACTAAAAAAGAAGTCCATAGTCTCTTTCGACGTTTAAAACACTCTGTTTCTTTCAATACAACACAAGATTTTACAAAAGACTTAATTTTTTCTGCTGTGATTTTAGCGCGTTGGAAAGAGGGCTTTTTTATCAAAGAAACTTTCGTGGAGGAAGAAGCGATTGTTAATCCCTTTGTTAATCTGAGTGAATTTGAATTGTTTTTTAAAGAAGAAGCCTTACACCAAGTTCCAACAAAATTTATACAAAAAGAAGGCCTTTTTGCCTTTTTCTTATTGACGATTAGTGTCAGCTACGCCACACAAGATGTCTTGGAAATTCCAGCAGCACGGATGCATATGGTCCAGCTATTAGGCTCACCCATTAAAGAGATCATTTATCAACTAACGTCTTTTTATCAAATTAAATTGACATTTCACGAGTATCTTTATCTATATACTTCTATCCAAAATTTAAGTGTCTTTTTTAAGACCTTTGTCACGATTGCCAATCCATTTGTGCAAGAAAGCTTTTTAAAAGAAGCACTTCAAAAAAATCCAAGTCTCTACAAAGATGTGAAGCGCCTTACAATTGAAATGCTTCCGACATTGATTGGCAATGAAAAATTGTTAGTTGACTGCTTGTTTATTCTTTTTTGTACATTGAAAACGAAATCTTTACCACCGATTCGTGTCTTAGTAAGGACCAATCAAAGTAATTTAATTTTAGATACCCTTTATGAAAAGCTAAGTAAAGCCGTGGATAAAAAATTAATTTTTGTCGCTTCACCAGAAAAGCCTTTCGATGTAATTATTACAGATATCTTTTCAGAAGTTAGTGTCAAATCAACGGTTCCCACTTATTATGTTGATTTTTCTGCTAGCATTGGTGAACTAGCGCAAAGCTTAGAAAATTTAAATACACAAATTGTCACCAAACAAAGTCCACGCCACTTTTAAAAGTTTTCACGTGAAACATTTTAAGTGATAAAAATTACAAAAAACGCCAAAAGGTAGCAGAAAAACTGCTACCTTTTGGCGTTTTTTACGAAAACTTTCAATGTTCCACTCTAGTGATACCGAAACGTAGAACATTCATTTACTAACTACTCACTTTACATGACGTTGTTATTTTCTGTCACCAATTCTAGCTCTTGCAAGTAATGATCCAAAGTCGCGTGATGTTGATCGACATCGGCTAACTCTGTTTCAATTTTAGCTAAACGCGTGTTCATGCGTTGAATTTCCGTTAGTGTTTGTTGTAAAACGTTTAAAATCCGTTCATCGTTAGGCATTGAAATCACTCCTTGTCCATTTATAGTTCTGAGCCGTGTTCAATCTCTTCAATCGTTTCAAGAGACAAATCTTTGGCATCATTTTTAGCTTTGTGGAAGACCATATATAAAATAGTACAAACGATTGGGATACAGCCTGCTAAGAAGTACATTTGTTGGAATGACATAAAGTTACGTAATTCACCTAAAACGTACGGACCAACCCCTAATCCAAGGTCTAAACCGATGAAATAAGTCGATAAAGCAATCCCGATACGGTGAGGACTTGGGCTTTCTTGAAGACAAACCGCTTGGCCATTTGACATGAAGGTACCATAACCTAAGCCAATTAACCCACCTGAGACTAATAACATCCAACCAGACGTAGTCATACTTAATAAGAATAAGCCTAGTGTTAAGAAAATGTAGCTCGGATACATGACGTAGCGTTCACCCTTGACATCGAAAATCCGACCTGTCGATGGACGTGTTAAGGTAATCACGACCGCATAGACGATAAAGAAGAAGGTGCTGACGTCAACTAAATCGATTACTTTGACATAAGAAGATAAGAAAGATAAGACACTTGAATAAGCAAGACCCATTAAAAAGGCGATAAATGTAATAAATAAAACTTTCTTTTCAACAAAACTATCAAAATTCCATTTAGATAAAGCTTCACGATGTTCAGGTGTTAACTCAATATTTTTCACTGGGAAAATGAAGCAAGCAATGGTTGTTAACAAAATTAAAATAATTGAAAAGTTAATAATGACATGGAAGTTGGAAACATTTAACAATAACATCCCAATAAATGGCCCAATGCCGGCTGCTAAACTAGTACTCAAACCATAATAATTGATCCCTTCCCCTTTTTTGTTTTTAGGGATATAGGCGGTAACAATTGCGTTGGTCGCTGTCGAAACGGTTCCGTAACCAAACCCATTTAAAAAACGGACCAGATAAAGAATGCCCATACTTGGCATATACATATACGCAACAGTCGTTAAAAGATAAAACAAAGCCCCATAACGTAAGACTTGTTTGCGCCCAATCAGTTCAAGGAGTTTCCCCATGAAAAGTCGTGCAAGCAATGTCCCGATGATGTAAATTCCTGAGGCCAAACCCGCTTGACCTAAAGTAGCGTGTAAGCTATCTTGCGCAATCACCGCAATAATAACCATTAATAAATAATAAACAAGATAGACAATGAAATTAATCACTGTAATACTGATAAAGCCTTTATTCAAAAGCTTTGTTGGTGTTTGTTCTGTCATAATTCTTTGAATTCCTCTCTCTTTTGTTCTGTTTATTTTGTGTTGCTATTTTTCAATAAAAGACCGCTATCCCCTCACTTTGATGACTTATCAAAAAATTTTCTGAAATTCATTTGCAGTTATTACTATACGAGATATCCGTTACAAAAAAATGTAAATTTGTGAATGATAAACGTTATCTACAAATAACTTCAACAAATGTTGTTGATTTTTGTTGAAAAGCCAAAATGACTAATGATTTTAATTAAAATAAGCTCTTGGCTAATTGCTCAAAATTTACTTTTCATACGAAACTTCCTCATACATAGAAAAAGAAAAATAGGGCATAAGTCGAAACGACTTATGCCCTATTTTTTTAAACTTTCTCTATTTTCGTCCTAAAATCCATGAAACGATGGCAACTAAAATCACTGCCCCGATAATCGATGGCACAATAGCCATCCCAGCTAAGCTTGGTCCCCATGTGCCTAAAATGGCTTGACCAATTGTTGAACCAACTAACCCTGCAATGATATTGGCAATAATGCCCATCGATGATCCTTTTTTAGTAATTGCTCCAGCGATTGCCCCAATGACACCACCGACAATTAATGCCCAAATAAAGCCCATGATTGTTTCCTCCCTTTAACCGTTTATTCTACACGTGGTTCCATATTTTCTTTGACTTGTTCTGTTCCTTTATTCACAGCTTTTTTTGCTTTTTCTGTTTGTTCAGAAGCAAATTCACCGGTACTTTTGGCAGCGCCTGTGACTTTATCTTGAACCGTTTCGCTATCTTCTTCGTATTCTTCTTTTGATTTGATATCAACTACGTTAACATTCACTTCAATCACATCTAAGTGGGTCATTTTTTTCACTTCACGGCTGATTAATTCTTTCATTTTTTCGTAAATGTCTTGAATATCTTTGCCGTATTCTACCACGATATCCATATCAACAGCGACTTGTTTTTTACCAACTTCGGTATCAATACCCGCTGTGACGTTATCTGTGTTTACTAATTTTTCAGCAATATTTGAGAAAAAGCCGCCATCGACTGTTAATAGACCATCGACATTTTCTAAGGCTAAACCGATAATTTTTTGAACGACTTTATCTTCAAATGTTAATTCACCTTTGATTGCATGATCTTCTGGTGTGTGTGGTCCGTTTCCTGCTGGTTTTGGTACATTATTGAATTTTTCGTTACTCATGGTTCATTCCTCCTAGTTTCTTCTATTATTGCTTTATTTTTAATAAAATAATAACCCATTATTGAACACGAGGTACCGTGTTTTCTTTGACTTTTGTCTTGCCTTTAGTTACCGCATGTTTGGCTTTGTTGGTTTGTTTTGACATAAAACTACCTGTCGCTTCAGCGGCGTTGCCAAGTTTATCTTGGACCGTTTCACTTTCTTCTTGGTACTCTGCTTGTGTTTTGATATCTACTACGTTGACATTGACTTCGATTACTTCCAAGTGAGTCATTTGTTGGACTTCGCGAGTAATAACCTCTTTCATTTGATCATAAATGGTCTCGATATCTTTCCCGTATTCGGCTACAATGTCCATATCCACTGCGACTTGTTTTTTGCCGACCTCGGTGTGAATGCCTGTTGTAACATCTTCACTGTTAATCATTTTATCTCGTAAATTCGAGAAAAAACCGCCGTCCACAGTTAACAAACCGTCGACTTCTTCCAAAGCAATGCCAATAATTTTTTGGATTACTTTATCCTCAAACGTCAACTCACCTTTAACAATCGATACATTTGCATTTTCCATAGCCAAAACCTCCTATTTATGATGAAAATAATTTTTGACAATGCCTGTCTGTTCCAAATACAAACCTAGCCAAATACCTAGTCCTGTCAGGAGTACTACTAACAATGTTTTAAAGAAGCCGATTGACAGAAACAAGATTGCAAAAACCAAGCCGACTAGGCCACCAATTAACGGAACGGCATATTGTTTTATCCATTCAACCATTGTACATCCCTCCTACTCCACACGTGCTTGTGTTTGCTGTTGTTGTGGTCGTTTCATTGATTGAATATCTTCAAAATGAACATCAATCGTAATCTTGTGACCAGTTCCCACCAAACGAGCAAGCCGTTCTTCCATTGTTTTTGACCAAGCTTCTGTTTGTCCAATTAAATCTGCCGTTCGTTTCAGTGTGCCTTTAACATTGACCTTAATGCGTCGTTTTGTCGCCTTTACACGAATGGTTGGTGCTTCCAGAAAGTCACTGTCTTGCAAGCTAGAGCGTACAAATCCTTCGATTGCTTTACGGTGTAACACTAACTTTCCTTGCTCTTCTTTTAATTCAAACGTGCCTTTTCTTCTTGGGAATAAAAGAATGAATAAAAATAGAAAGAGCATAATTCCTAGTAAAACCAGCGCTACCCAAAAGATTGCTTGACGTGCGTACTCGTTGTCTTGCAAGAACCATTGGACATTATCTGGTGGTTGCCAAGCTGTATCGGCTGACCAAGTGGTGATGGCCACCGCGCCAAATAATGCCATTAAAATCAGTGAACCTAGAAGCAAAAGTATTTTAACAACTTTATTCACGGAACATCCCTCCTAAAGATTAATTGCTTCTCCACCAGTTACGCCATAAACTTGAGCCGTAACATAACTTGCATCATTGGACGCCAAGAAAACATAAACAGGGGCTAATTCAGCAGGCTGACCCGCACGTTCCAGTAAAGAATGTTGCCCAAATTCTGGCAACTCTTCAATTGGTTGTCCATGATCTAACTGTAACGGTGTCCAGATTGGTCCTGGAGCCACGCCATTTACCCGAATGCCTTTTGGTGCCAGTTGTTTTGCTAAACCAACGGTAAAGTTGGCAATTGATGCCTTCGTTGCTGCATAATCCAACAAATGCTCACTGGGATTAAAGGCTTGGACGGAAGTCGTTGTCACAATGCTACTTCCGGTAGGCAAGTGAGGCACTGCTGCTTTGACAATGCCAAACATCGCAATAATATTGACATGGAAAGTGTCTATCACTTGTTCCATTGGCAATTCTTCAATAGCAACACAGGAAATTTGTTGGGCTGCATTTAAAACAAGGGTATCCAAGCCGCCTAATGCTTCATGAGCTTGTGCAACCAATTCTTCAGGTGCCTGTTTATCTCTTAAATCTGCTGGCAAAAGAACGACTTTTCGGCCAGCTTCTCGTATATAGTGCGCCACTTCTTCGGCGTCTTTTTCTTCACCTGGGAAAAAATGTAAGGCGATATCTGCGCCTTCGCGAGCAAAAGCAATCGCCGCCGCTCGTCCAATCCCAGAATCACCGCCTGTAATTAATACCCGACGATTTTCTAATTTGTGATTTCCGACATAGCTGTCTTCCCCACAATCTGGTTTAGGGACCATTTTGTCCTGTAATGCGGGAGTTTCTTGATCTTGTTGCGGAAATCCATCACTATAAAATAACTTTCTTGGGTCTTTTAAGTTTGGTTCTGTCATTAAATCTCCTCCCTTTCTACTATTACCTTAATACAATTTTTTCTTTTTGAAAAATATTTGAGCACATAAAATAAAAAAAATATTTTTAATACTCATTAAGCGAAATTTTTGGCAAAATTATCTAAAAGCTGATTTTATTTTTCAAAATAGCGTTTAATTGACCTTTTTTATCAACATTTGTTATTGACATATGATGTCCAATTCGCTTAAATAAGAAAGAAGCCCAACAGGCAAAAACAAAAATATTTAGAGATAATTGAGGAGTTACCGCCAATGAGAAATGTTTTACAAGACTACTTAGATGAACATTCCTTTCGAGTCGTTGTAAAAAAGAAGAAAAATTATTTAACTTATGAAGGACTGCAAGATCGTTATGCCTATATTTTAAAAAGTGGCATCATCAAAACTAGCGTTATTTCCAAAGACGGTCGTGAATTTAATTTACGTTATATCAACAATTTGGAAATTGTTTCATTGCTACGTGATGAATATTCAGAATTTATTGATGCACCTTTTAATATTCGCATCGAATCTCCACAAGCAGAACTTTACCAAATCGACCGTGTTCAATTTTGGCGGGATATCAATAATAGTAAAGACTTGCAAATGTATGTCAAAGAATACTATCGGGACCGTTTAATGCATTCCATGAAAAAGATGCAGCAAATGTTGATGAATGGCAAATTTGGGGCCGTTTGTACACAAATCTATGAAATGTACGATTCATTTGGCGTAGAAACAGAGGAAGGTATTTTAATTGATTTCGTGGTGACCAATGAAGAAATTGCGCATTTTTGTGGGATAACTTCTGCTAGTAGCGTTAACCGGATGATGCAGCAACTAAAAGAGTTAGGGGCAATTGAACTACGTAACCGCAAAATTTTGATTAAAGATTTAGATATGATTAGAGATAACATTATTGTTTAACATCAGCACCCCCCGCAAGTTTGACCTTGCGGGGGGTGCTTTTTATTTTTCAGTGACAATATTCACAGGAAATTGTCCATAATCTAAATTAAATGTCCGACCAGCCGTCAGCTGAAGCATTTCTTTTTTCATGCCTTCCGCCAAACGTGCATCCCCAAAACTTTCAATCATATCAATAACGGTGATTACTTCTTTATAATATCTCATTTTGCCAGTGTACAGATAATACGTAAGATTTTTTAAATAACGTAAGTTAAAATGAATATAGTAGATTTCGGCAGGAATCGTGGTAACACTCATCAACGCTAAATACTCCCGGGCTTTCGCATAATTTTTCTTATAAAGTTCCCCAGTAATGATATTTAGGTAAAAACCATAGGCAACATTTAGTGTTTGGGTATCACGTAATTCAGCATCTTTGACGGGAAACATCTGCTCAAGAATTTGAAGGACTTCGTTTTCAGAAAATAACGCCCCTGTATTAGTCACCATTTGATAATCGTAATATGTATAGTAGCTTTTGCTAGAGATAAGTGCGAGAATTGCTATTCGATCAGTTTCATCAAATTCTGGAATTTCCTCCCAATCATTACTGAAAGTTAGCTTAATATCTGTATAAATAGACATCTCTACTGCGTTTTTGTGGGGATTGCGCTCTAATTGATAAAAGTAATGAATCAGGTTCTTTTTTTCACTTGTATTGTTCAACCCCATTTGACAACATTCAATTTGATGCATAATTTTAGATGAAGCCGTACTTCTTGTTTCAGAGACCATATGAAAAAATTCATTAAAGGTAATCCCAAGTGACTGTAATGCTGTCATTAAATCCTCGTAACTTAGCTTGGCTTCACCAATTTCGATTCTTCGATAGGTTTGTTTCCCTTTTTTTGGTAAAACATCTTTCTGAGCAATTTTTTTCTTTTTTCTAAAATACTTTAATGCCTCTAACACATCCATAATATGCTCCTTTCTATTAATAAGTTAATATTAAGTATTATTTTTTTATTAACTAAAATATGCTATTTTCTAAAAAATTATTTCTACGAACTTTAATATTATCAAATAGTCGAATAATATATTTGTTTGAATTATTTTTTCGCACATTATAATTGTTAGACGTCAACAAATTAAAAAAAACTTTTCTAATTCGTTCTTGAAGAAACTAAGATATCTGTCTTATAATGAAATTCAATATAACTTAGAGTAGGAGGTGTCGCAATGTTTGGTTTCAATATTAGTTTATTTCTTATTACTCGGTTCCGTTAAACCCACTCTTCATTAACCATTGTACAATCAATTCCATTTAATATCTATTTCATTTTTATTAAATAACATTTTTAATAAAAGTACATACAGTTTATTTTCAGATATTTTATTTAATTATTTGAAATATATTTATTTAAACAAATAAATTACATTTAATTGAATCAGAGGGAAACAGATTGTAGCAAGTGAAGAAAAAAACAGCTCTTGAGAGATATTTTCTCAAGAGCTGTTTTTCTATTTTATCTCAAAAGCGGTTTGCGTTGTGGGGTTATTACTTAATAAGGTGTTTTTATACAGTAAATAGTACGCTGCCGCTGACCAACTAAAGTTTTTCGTACTTAGGCCCTTCCCTGTCAGTGGATCATAATTTTCATGAATAGGGCCTTCTCCCATCAATCCTTCAGCATGTAAGAAGAGTTTTTGTGTCATTTCTTTTGCTTCTTTTGTATAGTCATAGTTTTGAAGAGCTTCTACGCCAAACAAGGCTTGATCAAGCCAAACTGGTCCCCGCCAATATTTCGTTGCAGCAAATTTTTCATTGTCTTTGGATGCTGTTGGGAATGGCATAAAGGTATTGAACATTTCTTGATTCATCATGTTTTTCTTAACTGCCGCCGCCTGTTCTTTGGTCGCTACTTTTGCCCAGAGCGGCAACCAGCCTTCTGTTCCTTTGCCACGATTGACTAACAATTTTGTTTTCGAGCCGTCTTCATTTATTTGTAAGTCATAGAAGAAGCCCGTTTTTTCATCAAACATATTTTCTTGAATATATTTTTTTAGTTTCTTCGCTTCTTTTTGATAGTTCTTATAGTCCTCTTTTTTGCCTAGTTCTTCTGCTATCGAAGCTAAATAGCCCTTTTCAGCGTAGAGATACGCATTCAAATCCACTGATTCTTGATTAATCGAATACCCCACTACTTTTCCTTTATTTTTGTTTTCAAAAACTTTAACTCCAACGTCGCCTTTGCCCACACCTTCTTTGTCAAACCGTGTAGCGTTATCCATGCCACTTTCCCACGCGGCTGCTTCAATAACAGCATCATCGTCCACTTTAGGTTGGCCATTTTTATCTTTAATGATTTGATCCTTGTCGTCTTTTTGCCAGTGAGCATCACTGACCATGCTTCCATATTCTGCTATCCCATTTTTATTGTGGTCTCTGTTGGTATACCACCAATTATGATAAGCCACAAGTTTGGGATACATTTCTTTTAAAAATTCCTTATCTTTGGTTTCTTGATAAATATGCCAAACTGCCCATGCAGCCAATGGTGGTTTAGAATTTCGTTCATTCCAGTTGCCACCTTCACCACCACGCGCACTGTCTTGATTGTAAAAGACAGCATCAATGATCGCTCCTGCATCTTGTGGACGTACGGTATCATCTTTTTGAATTTGATAATCAAACAAGGCCCGCATATTATTTTTAGCTAACTCAGGATTAAAATCAGCCGTTGCTACATCCGCTTTCCACGAATCCCAAGCCCACATACCAATAAACCATTTATAAGACATGGACGGAACAATCCCGTCATGCTTAAAGGCACCTGCCGCACTTCGCCAATTGGTATTAATCGTTTCAATCGATTTGACTAGCGCATTTTGATATTCAGGAAATTCTGCTGTTTTCTTTTGATCAAACGTTTTATCTAGATATCCTTGCCATCTTTGCTTGTTCTCTTTGAAATAGCGCGCCGCATTTTTGGTATATTCGGGTGCTTGTTGTTGTTCCTTTGCCTCTTCTTCTTTTGTAAAAGTATAGCTTTCTGTCGTATAGGTGTTGTACGTTTGTTTAGGCTTCAATTCAATTGGTTCAGCGGTTGCTGTATAATTCCGATTATCAATTTTTGTTGAAACTTTATCCGCATGATGAATCGTATATTTTGTGTCTTTCGTAGCAAAATAATTCCACGTTTCTCTGACTTCACCAAAATTCACTTGAATGTCATTGTCTTTAGCAGTTAAACGAGTTCCAATATCTAAGGTTTCCGTTCCCTCTTGAATTTTATCAAAGACCGCACCTGTCCAGCTTGCTTCAAGTGACAAGGGCTCTTCACCAGTGTTTTCAAGTGTCGTTTGGATAAGCGCCGTTCGATTGCTGACAAAAATTAAAGCTAAATGAATCGTTAGATCGTCTAATTCATAGATTTGCTCTAGGCGCCCAGGATAATAAGACAGGTCCATGCGATTGCTTTGGCTTAAATCATAGGTTTCTCCCGTTTTTTTATTTTTGACCGTTAATTTGTTTAAACTTGCCGCCAAGTTTACTGGATATTCTTCCGCAATAATCAATGGCCCCGCAAAACCACCCAGTAGCTCTTTATTGCTTTTTTCAGGTAAATAGTAGCCATGCCATGCACCTAAATCAGAAAAATTATTAAAATAATTGGTATCGTATACGCCATTCGTCCGTTCGGTTGGTGATGCACTCACATCTAAAACATTTGCAAATTCATCAACTTTTGTTCTTTCAACACTTGCTTGCACTTCCCCGCTTAACGCAAAACAGCTGACTACGGTGATTCCTAACGCTAACCAAGTAGACACCCGTTTCTTTTTTGATAAACCCTTCATAAAACCCCTCCTATAAAAATGATAGCGCTTTATACACTGATTTATTATCAGCAAGGACTATGCCAAACGGAGTGTATCCCTTTTTATTATTGAAAGATTCAACTTTCTCTAGAAAAAAAGCGACCGTATCGAAGTGTATTGATCAAAAAATAACGAGTGTATCGATAGTGTATTTAGTTTATGCTTGATTCTGTTTTATTTTCGTAGCTTCCACAAATTTTTCAGTAATTTTTTGCGGTCGTGTAATAACAGATCCCACCACCACGCTATAAGCACCTAGCTCCAGAACACGTTGGACTTTTGCTGGCGTATCAATCATTCCTTCTGCAATAATTGGTGTAGTAAAATGCTTCTTTGCTTCTCTTAACAGTTCAAAATCATTTTGTTCAATCCGCTGATTTTCACTTTGCGGCGTATAGCCGACTAACGTTGTGCCAATATAATCAAAACCTAACTCCGCCGCTTCAATCATCTCTTCCAGTGTGGAACAATCCGCCATCCATTCTTGGTTAGGATACTTTTCTTTTATTCTTTTGAAAAATGTGGCTAACGTTTCGCCATTTGGTCGTTTTGAATGGGTTGCATCGAGAGCGATAATTTCTGGCTGAACAGCCATTAATTCATCTATCTCACGCATAGTTGCGGTAATATATACTTCTGCGTCAGGATAATCTCGTTTAATAATCCCAATGATTGGTAAATCAACCTCTTTCCGGATTGCTCGAATGTCTACCACAGAATTTGCTCGAATACCTTTAGCCCCTCCTTGTTTAGCGGCCAAAGCCATCTTGGACATGATAAAAGAACTATGCAACGGTTCGTCTGCCAACGCTTGGCAAGAAACAATTAATGCCCCTTTGATTTCTTTATTCAACATTGATCCCTCCAATTTAAAAGCGATTACAAACACAGTATAACTACAACAGCTGAAATATGCCACTCTTCTAAATAAGAACAAACGTTTCACGTGAAACAAAAGAAAGCAAGCGGTTAAGGCTTGCTTTCTTTTGACTTATTTTTAATTTTTACGACCCTCTAAATAATCATACCCAAAATGTGCATACGCAAATGGCGTTGCAATTCGTCCTCGCGGTGTTCGTTTAATGAAACCTTTTTGAATAAGATAGGGTTCATACATATCTTCCACCGTTTCGGTTTCTTCACCGATGTTTACAGACAAGGTACTTAAACCAACCGGACCGCCACCGTATAAATCAATCATTGTTTTCAACAATTTTTGATCGACATAATCCAAGCCTTGATGGTCCACTTGCAGTAAGGTTAACGCTTTGTCTGCAATCGCTCGGTCGATTTTGCCATCTGATTGGACTTGGGCAAAATCACGGACACGTTTTAACAAACGATTAGCAATTCGGGGGGTTCCTCTTGAGCGGCGCGCAATTTCAAAGGCACCTTCCTCAAAAATCTCCGTTTGAAAAATATCCGCGGAACGAAGAACGATTTCTTTTAAATCCTGCTCTTGATAATACTCCATGTGAGAAATAATCCCAAAACGATCTCGTAATGGCGCTGAAAGCATCCCTGCCCGTGTGGTAGCGCCCACTAAAGTAAAAGGCGGTAATGGAAAATGAACGGGATGTGCCGTGGTTCCTTGACCGACCATGATATCAATGTAAAAATCTTCCATTGCGGAATACAGCATTTCTTCCACAACTCGCGGCAAACGATGAATTTCATCGATAAATAACACATCACCAGGCTCTAATTCGTTCAAAATAGCGACTAAATCTCCCGCCCGTTCGATGGCTGGTCCACTTGTGGTACGAATGTTCACATTCATTTCATTGGCGATGACCATCGCCATTGTCGTTTTCCCTAAACCTGGCGGACCATAAAGAAGGGTATGATCCAACGCTTCATTCCGATTTTTCGCCGCTTCAATATAAATCGTTAGTTCTTGTTTTACTTTGTCTTGACCAATATATTGTGCTAAAAATTGTGGACGTAACGATTTTTCAATTGAAGCTTCTGCTTCTTGACTTGCAGCTGAAAGCAACCGTTCTTCTTCTGTCATCGTTATTCCTCCTTAGCGTTTCATCATGAATTTTAACGCATTGCTCAAATAAACATCTGTCGTTGTCTCACCTAACGCTTCCAATTGCTTAGTGATACGCTTAATCTCTCGGTCACTGTAGCCTAGGGCACTTAATGCTTCTAACGCTTCTGCCAATGCTTGATTGCTTGTTGTCACTACTTCGGTTGCGGTCATGGCCGCCACCGCTGCTTCGGAAGACTCTAATTCGCCTAGTTTTCCTTTTAAATCTAAAATCATTTGTTGGGCTGTTTTCTTGCCAACACCTGGGAACTTCGTTAAATATGTAACATCTTCCCCTTCAATTGCATTGATTAAACCACCATGATCAGCCACAGAAGCCATGATAGCTAAGCCACTTTTAGGTCCAATTCCAGAGACACTGATTAATTTTAAGAACAATTGTTTTTCTTCTAAACTGCCAAAACCAAATAATAGCTGTGCATCTTCCCGCACGACTTGGTGAAGATATAGTTTAATATCCGTATCCATTTTTCCTGAATAGCGATACGGGTTATCGACTGAAATCTGATAGCCAATGCCATTTGTTTCAACGACAATATAGTATGGGCTAACAAACGTTACTTTTCCAATAATATATTCGTACATGTTGTCACCTTTCCAATTGCTGATTGCGTACATATGTTCCATTTTAACACAAAGCATCAAAAAGCCATAGCGGAGAATTTTTTATCATCGATCTTGGCTACATCTATTTGTTACTTTTCGCTCACTAGGGAATTAAAAAGTGCGTACTGTTTTTTTTGACATGCTTGCGTGATAATAGCGGTAGCTTCAAAAAAATAACCAAAAAGGAGACTACATACATGAAATTAAGTATCTTAGATCAATTAACGGTTCCTAAAAATCAATCAGCAAGCGACACATTACAAGAAGCCAAAGAGCTCGCTCAATTAGCGGAAAAACTTGGCTACACAAGAATTTGGTATGCCGAACATCACGGTTCAGACGCCTTTGCCAGTGCAACGCCAGAAATTTTAGTTGCACATATTGCTAGCGCCACCGAAAAAATTCGTGTTGGCGCGGGTGGCATCATGACCATGCATTATGCGCCATTTAAAGTCGCAGAAACGTTTAAAACATTAGCAGCTTTATATCCTGATCGAATCGATTTAGGCATGGGCCGCTCGCCTGGCGGCAGCCCTTTAACTACGTTGGCGTTAAATAATGGTCAGCCACCACAGCTAGACCAATTTGATAAATTACCTGAAATTTTACTCTTTTTAAGAGAGGAATTTCCTGAAGATCATTTATATTCTAAAATTTCAGCTGTTCCGCGGGAAGTTCTATTACCACAACCCTGGTTACTAGGTGCTAGTAAAGAAAGCGCACGTTCAGCTGGTGAATATGGCATTAATTTTTCCTTTGCGCAGTTTATTCATGGACATTTGCCCAAAGAAGTATTGTCAGCATATTACAAGCATTTCCGACCAGTAACTGAACAACAAGAGCCTCAAGTGAGCGCTGCGTATTTCACTTTCGCCGCCGACACGAAAGAAGAAGCAGAATACCATGCGGCTAGTTTCGAGCATTATATCTTTGCCACCGAACACGGGCTTCCTAATAAATTTTTATCGCCAGAAGAAGCCCTAGCTTTCCCTTACAGTGAAATGGACAAACTGGTTTTAGAACAAAATAAACAACGCTTTGTCATTGGTAGTAGCCAAGAAGTTGCGGAGTTTTTCCACCAACAAGAAGAACTAGGGTTGACAGAAGCGATGCTAATCACCCCAGGTTATGACAAACAAACGCGCTTTCAATCGTTTGAACGCCTAGCAAAAGAATTATTATAGAAAGGAAATGAGAAATGTTAGAGGTTTTAAAAAGAATTAATACGCTTGCACAAAAAGAGCGTGAACAAGGTTTAACATCTGAAGAACAAGCTCTTCGTGTCGATTTGCGACAAGAATATTTGCGGACCATTCGTGAACAATTCAATAAAACATTAATGGGCGTCACTATTTATGATCCTACTGGTGAAGATGTAACCCCAGAAAAATTAAAAGAAGAACAGCAGAAATATTTTGATTAAAAGAGACACAGAACAGTCGATTTGACTATTCTGTGTCTCTTTTTAACTACTCTTCTGTCACATATGTCCACTTATAATCATATTGTGCGCCAGCACCATGGGCAACGACGCCTTTCACTTCTTTACTGCGTAGATGGGCAGTCGCCTTTTGATAAAGTGGTGCTAAAGCGGTCTCTTCACCAATCAATAACTTCTCAGCCTTAACCATGTCTTCCCAACGTTTTTCAGGATCTGAAGCATCTCTTGTAGCTGAAGCCTCGATCAACTCATCGTAGGCTTTACTTGAAAAACGCCCGCGATTATAGTTATTACCAGTAACAAAAAGGTCTAAGAAACTACTTGGATCTGCGTAATCCGCAGCCCAACCACCTAAGATTGTCTCAAAATCGCCGCGACTACCTCGATCAATTCGAACTGAAAACGGCACTGGGCTCACTGTTACATCAATGCCCTCTAAAGTATCCTTTAACGTACCTTGAATATATTCCGCTAACTTTTTCGTAGAATCGACATCATCGGCAACAATATCCATTTTGAGTGTTGTTATGCCCAATTCTTTCTTCGCTTTTGCCCAATATTCTTTTGCTTTTTCTGGGCTATATTCAACAATTTTTTTATTTTCATCAGCAAAATCTGTGTCATCTGTCGGCGAATACGACATCCCTTCTGGAATTAAGCCGGTAGCGACTACTGAGCCGTCGCCTAAAATTTTATCTACTAATGCGTTGCGATCAATCGCTGCTGAAATTGCTTTGCGTAAATTCACATTATTATACGGTGAATTTTTATCTCGCTGATTAAATTCCAAATAGCTGGTTCGTGCTTCTTTTTCGATAACCAATTCTGGATCCTTCGCCATTTGCTGGGCCAATTCGCCACTTAAAATAACATCGTCTGCTTGACCATCTTGGAATAAGTTCAAGGCAGTTGGCGCCTCCTTGACAACATCAAAATTGATTTTATCTAATTTGACATTGTCTTTATCCCAATAGTTTTCATTTTTTTCCAAAGTCCAATTGGTATCTGAACCAGCCCCTTCAAAGTTAGCTAAGACAAACGGACCATTATAGACTGCTTTTTCACTGGAAGCAGCGTAATCTTTGCCATATTTCTCTACGGTTGCTTGATGTTGCGGGAAAAATAGTGGAAAGGCCAGTAAATAATCAAAATATGGTGTTGGTTTTGCCAGTTTAATTTCTAGCTCGTAATCTCCGTTTGCTTTAATGCCTAATTCAGAAACTGGTTTCTTACCAGCTACAATATCTGCGCCGTTTTCAATCATTTCTAGAAAATAAGCATACTCAGCGCCAGTCTGAGGATCTGCTGTACGTTGCCAACTAAAAACATAATCGGCAGCTGTGACAGGATCACCATTGGACCATTTTGCTTCTTCTCTTAGTTTCACTGTGTACGTCAGACCATCATCACTGACTTGCACTTTTTCTTTAGCCCCTGCTGGTTGCGGCTTGCTTTTATCATCTAAACGATAAATTCCTTCATACGCATTATTCAGTGCCGTAAAACTAATTGTATCTGTTCCTAAAGATAAATCTGCAGAAGGCATTTCTTGTTGAACTACTACTTTAAATTCTTGTTTAGCGGCAGTTTTCTCTGATCCGCCCTTTGCTTTTTCGGCGCCAGCTCCCCCATCACCACCACAAGCAGCTAAAACTAACAGCGTTGTTAAACTTAACCCGATAAGTCCTTTTATACGTTTACTTTTCATGCCTTTCTCCCTTCACAGAAAAAACTCTTCATTTTTTAATTTTTAGAATATTCTTATAATACTAAAATTAAAAACAAATGGCAAGCATTAAAATAAAAAAAGAACCAATCCCGAAGGACGGTTCTTAAAAAATGACTAACTAGCTTTGTTACGTCGTTTATAAATATACCAGCCAGAAGAAGAAAGTCCAACGAACAGTAAACCATATAATGCAAGCGTTTCTGTTTCTGTACCCGTTTTAGGTAAAAAGCCGCCATACTTTTTCTTCTCTGTTACGGATGGATTGCTCTGTCTTGCTCCCGCTTGGTTTTGTTTATTGGTTGCTACTGGTGTTTCTGGTGTTGGTTTCGGGTCTGGTTTTGGATCTGGTTTTGGATCTGGTTTTGGATCTGGTTTTGGATCTGGTTTTGGCGTCTCTCCTCCACCGATTAACTCTTTGTAAGCTTCTTCCGAAATAGAAACAATTCGTTCGCCTGGGAATGGTTCTTTATATTGTGCTAAATCAATCGTCGTTGCTGCACGATACAACCGCAAGCTGGTTGCACTTTTTAAGTATTCAATTAAGACAGCATCTAGTGAAATCCCTTCTTCTCGTTCACCACCTAGCATATCGTAACCATCACCACCAGCAGCTAAGAAATCATTGGTAGCCATCCGGTATTGTTTCTTCTCATCCAATGGTTCAAACTTTTGTGTTTGCCGATTTTTAATTTCTATTCCTAATACGCGACTACCGACAATCGTTTGTCCTGTTTCATTGCCTTCGTCACTAGCCAAGCGAGTACCTGGTTTTGTGGAATCATAGTGGATACGAATGGAGCTTGAAACATGTAGGAAACCACCATTTGCGCCAAGTTTTGGTTGGCCAGCATCATCTAGTAAAATTGTGCCATTCTCATCTTTTTGTGGAATCGAACGAACAGACATTTCAAACATTTCTTTAACTTGAGCGCCGGTTACTTGAATTTGCGCAATGCTATTGCCAAAAGGTAACACAGCAATGACATCCCCAACTTTAATTGGCCCTTGTTTAATATCAGCGCGAATGCCGCCACCATTAGTTACTGCAAAATCAGCAGGTTGACTAAACGCGTCTTGGCCATATGACATAATCGCATCACCAATCAAATTCCCTAAGTTGGTCTCTCGTGTGCGCACATTTTCTCGTTGTCCATCCAATGTGAATGGAATATAATCGACAATTACTTTTTCATTTTCAGCGTTAAAATTCGTTCGTGCTTCATCAACGATGGCTTTAACTGCCGGGTTTTCTGGCAATTCTAGCAACTCTGCTGCTGAAATCAATTTTGCTGTTTTCTTAGTTGGTTCACTCTCTGGTGCTGTGACGATCCCAACATTATTTAAATAATTACCTGTTTGAGCATAGATCACTTTGCCATAACGTTTGTCGCTTTCGACGGCTGTATGCGAATGTCCATCAATCACATTAATATCTAACTCAGGATATGTTTGACTAAGGGTTTCTGCTAGCGTATCACCACGCCAGATATGCGGCGTCGTTTCATCTACGCCTAAATGCCCAGTAACTACGAAAGCTTGAATATCCGCGTACTTCTCTTTAATTTCATTAATCACTGCTTCTACTTCTGGAATCGGGTCTTTAAATGTCACCTTCTCCACGTTTTTCGGGTGTGTTTTCGTTGCTGTTTCTGGGGTCGTCACACCTACAATGGCAAACTTTTTCCCGGCTTTTTCTACGATTGTATACGGATCAAAAACCCGTCCACTGCCATCTTTGTAATACGTATTACTAGATAAAATCGGAAAATTCAGTTGGTCTTTATAACCTAGTGCAATCTCTAAACCAAAATCAAACTCGTGATTTCCCACCGCCATGGCATCATAACCAACTTCATTCATTGCTTTGGCCATATCCGCGCCTTTGGAGAAATTGGAGATTGGTAATCCTTGGAAAACATCCCCTGCATCCACCATCAAGGTTGGGTTTTCTTGGTCTTTAAAGGTTTTTAGACGCGCCATACCTAATTCGCCTTTCCCTGCTTCTAGTCGGCCATGAACGTCATTTGTGTGCATAATGGTATATGCATTATCTAAATCAAAGCCCGCATTACGGACATCTTGTTTCGTAATAGCAGCGGCGTTTGGTGTACGTCCATCAGGAGAAGTCGGAATTTGAAGAGTGCCGTCATTCACTAATTCGATTGCTTTGGCACGCCATTTTTCATCAAAATTTGTCCCAATAATTGACCAATTTCGTTCGATTTCTTGTTCTGGATCAAGCGTTCCTTTTTTCTTAATATAATCAACAATCATTCCTCGTAAGGTTTCTGGATCAGAATTTTTAATAGGTTCTCCTACTTGAATCCCTTGGCTAGCTAAACCGCCGTAACGATAATTATTCATAGCAATCGTATATTCTTTGGCAGGATCCAACGGTTGGCCGTCAATTTTCGCATCTACAATTCGTTCACCCACTGGTTTTGAAATGTCAATCTTGTAGTCCACTCCAGAAATCATGTCATAGTTATATACACGAATGTTTGGATTAAAACTAACGGTCAAATCATCTGGCTGCGTTTGGTTATAGTACGCCCCTTGTTTTTCTAAATACTTCAGTAAGTTTTCACCGTTAATGGGAACACTCACTAAGGTATTTGGGTATTTGTAGATATCAAAAATCGTAGCATAGGAAATCTTCCCCGCAGGTAATTTACTGTCGTATTTAAACAGCGCTGCCGCACTTAATTGTGCGCCTGTTACTTCTTTTTGAACGTTATTAATTAAAGAAATCATCGCTGTTGGTTGTAATTGTGCTTCGGGAATTCCTTTAATTTCTTGTTTTGGTAAAAAATCAGCTGTTGCTGTGCCGATCTCCTCCTGAATAAACGCTCGCGTTTTTTCATGGTATTCTTTTGTCGCTGCCTTAACTGCTTCATCTGCTGGAACATTCGTTGTTGGTACAATCGTTGCTGTACCTTCTTGCACTTCCCACTTATCGGCATTTTTAGCAACTGAAAGATCAATTTTGACAACTTCTGTCCCCGTATCTTTCGGTCCCCCTACCGGTACAGTTTTTCCATTCGGCGCTGCTCCTTGTTTGGTAAAAGAAAGGTGGTCATGACCTAGAATATACGCATCAATCCCCGCGACATTTTCAATTACTTGGTCGGCACTGGCAGCCGGATCACTATTTTGTTGTCCCGCATGAATCGAAGCAACAATAATGTCAGCCTGATCGTTAGTTTTCAACTCAGCAACTGCTTTTTCTGCTTCTTCTTTCAAAGGTAAAAAATTAAGCGAAGTAACACGAGGGCCATCCCACAAAGGAATGTGCGGAATTGTTAAGCCGATAATCCCAACTTTTAAATCTGGCTGCCCATCTTGATTAAAATCAAGTTCCTTCGTGGTAGTCCCTTTAACAAAACGACGACCATCTTCCTTATTGTAGGTATTCGCAGACAAGATTGGAAAAGTGGCTTCTTGTTGAATTTTTTGGATTAACGGTAAACCAAAATTAAACTCATGATTTCCCAAAACCATTGCATCATACTTCATCACATTCATGGCGGTAATCATTGGATGGGTCTTTTCATTCACTAAAGGCGCTTTATTATACAAGTCATCTGTTAAAATAGTGCCTTGAATATTGTCGCCATTATCAATTAAAACGGTGCCTGCTGGGTTTTGCGCCCGGACTTGGTTGACGACTGTACTTACTTGGGACAAACCAACTGGTAGTTCTTTATCATCTTCATAAGACCAATTCCATAATTGACCATGAACATCTGACGTACCTAAAATTGTTATTTTTTGCGGCGTGCTCGTTTCTTCTTTTTCAGCGGTTGACGTTTCTAAATTCGTCGTCTCTGTTGGTGCTGTGGTTTCTTGTGACTGCTTGACACTGTCACTCGTAGCCTGATTTGGTGCTTCTTGTTTGATGTCTGTTGTTTCCTGTGTAATGACTGGTTCTTGTTTTCTACTTGAATCGGTGGTACTTGTTACTGCTTCTGAACTTTGTTGACTCGTTGTTTCTACTGCATATGCCGTACTAGTAACGCTTGGCGCTATCAACGCAACAGCCATTAAAAAATGCATGCCCCACTTCACTTTTTTAAAGCTCAACTTTTTCACAAATTTCCTCCTTGTGTTTCAACCCATTTGCAACAAACAATTGTCAAAGTAACAAACAACAAAAAGAGCCTTCCCCCATCACGTTGCTCTTCTTTTCCTATCATAATATATCCGTTAAATAAAAAACAGTAAATTCCGTTAAAATAAGATGTTTTTCCTGTAAATTGTTTTTATTTTTGGACAATACAGCGGATTTGTTTGTGAAAAAAATAGTAATTTTGACCAAAACACGAACTTTATAAAAAAAGAAAGTCTTTTTATATTGGAAAAGCAGAACAAAAACTATTTTTTTGAAAAAAATAACTAAAAATACCGAATAAACAGCA
Organism: Enterococcus sp. DIV0712; assembly: GCF_050554855.1. Taxonomy (NCBI): domain Bacteria; kingdom Bacillati; phylum Bacillota; class Bacilli; order Lactobacillales; family Enterococcaceae; genus Enterococcus; species Enterococcus sp. DIV0712. The sequence goes on along the minus strand of NZ_CP187333.1, from coordinate 60,660 downwards.
TTGGTCTAGTCCTTGAATGCCTCTAAACAAATATTAGCAGAAATTGGTCTAGTCTTTAAGGAGGAAAAAGAACGCTCTTTTGCTTAAGCAAAAGAGCGTTCTTTTTTATTTGAGGTTAATCCTTCATGTAAGGTAACTTTTTAGCATAGCCTTCTTTATTCACTTGACGTGCCCGGGCAATCGCCAAATCTTCTGAAGGGACATCTTCTGTGATGGTTGAACCAGCAGCAGTCACCGCATGATCACCAATCGTGACTGGCGCAACAATGTTCGTTGCAGAGCCAATAAACGCGTGATCACCCACGACTGTTTGGTGTTTATTTTTGCCATCATAATTAACAAAAACAACGCCGCAACCGACATTAATATCTTTGCCTAATGTTGCATCACCAACGTATGTTAAATGGCCCACTTTTGTTCCTTCATCGATTGTTGCATTTTTTACTTCCACGAAGTTACCAATGTGTACGTTTGCCCCCACATCTGCTTTAGGACGTAAATGTGCATACGGACCCACATCGGCCCCCTCGTGAACCACACTTTCTTCAATCACAGACTGTTTAACAACCACTTGATTGCCGATATGACTATCAACGATTTCTGAATGTGCGCCAATCAAGCAATCTTCGCCAATCACTGTTTTTCCTTTGATAGTGACTCCCGCTTCAATGACTGTGTCTGAACCAATTACCACGCCTTCATCAATATATGTTGTATCTGGATCAATAAATGTAACACCATTTCGCATATGCATCTCATTTAAACGACGATGCATAATTTTATTAGCAGTGGATAAAGCAACACGATCATTTACACCCATTGCTTCGTCAAAGTCTGCCATTTGGTAAGCAGCGACAGCTTTGCCTTCTTTTTTCAAAATTTCAATGATATCTGTTAAATAGTATTCCCCTTGTGTATTGTTTGTATCTGTTTTCGCTAACGCTTCAAACAATGATTCATTATCAAAACAGAAGGTTCCTGTATTAATTTCTTGAACACGTGCTTCTTCTTCACTGGCATCTTTTTGTTCCACGATTCGTTCAACAATGCCCACATGGTCACGAATAATTCGACCATAGCCTGTTGGGTCTTCCGCATGCGCTGTTAAAATAGTCGCACTTGCATTCTTACCTTGATGATAATCGAATAAGTTTTTCAAGGTTTCCGCAGTTAATAACGGCGTATCCCCTGTAATAACTAATGTTGTTCCTTGTTTACCACCTAATAACTCTTGTGCTTGCATGACTGCATGCCCAGTTCCCAATTGTTCAGCTTGTAAGGCATATTGACTACGTTCACCTAAATGGCTTTTAATCATTTCCGCCCCGTGTCCAACGATCGTCACGATTTCTGTTGGTTCTGTTTGTTCTACTTGATCTAAAATATGTTCGACCATTGGTTTACCAGCAACTGGATGCAATACTTTATAAAGTTTAGATTTCATGCGTGTTCCTTTACCAGCTGCTAAAATAATTGCGTATCTATTTTCCACGTTTGCCACCTCAAATTAACTAAATTGTTTGATTTTCTTCTAAATCGTCTTCATTATACCTTTTCTAGTTTATCTTACTCTTTTGTCTTTTTCAACAAAATAAGGCATTTAAAAGGTAGACCAATTTATTTTCTCATCTTTTTTTAAAGGAATAAAACAGAAAAAAAGAACCTGAAAATGGAATGGACCATTTTCAGGTTCTTTTTCAAATTATTTCTCTGTGAAATAGTTTCCTGGGACTACGCTAATCGTTTTTGTTTGTGTATCCACATCTTCCACGTACAATAGCGAAGTATAGTCATCGATTGCACGACGGCCATTGAATTTTGACTCAGCAAAAACGGTAATGCCCACAAGTTCTGCTTCAAATTCTTCAATCATACTCTTCATACCATTGACGGTGCCGCCGCCTTTCATGAAGTCATCCACGACTAAAACTTTTGATCCGCGTTTTAAGCTGCGTTTTGAAAGTTCCATTTTTTCGATACGTTCTGAAGACCCTGATACATAGTTCACGCTCACCGTTGAACCTTCAGTAATCTTAGAATCGCGACGAACAATCACAAACGGAACATTTAAGTAATAAGACACAGCTTGCGCAATTGGCACTCCTTTGGTCGCAACGGTCATTACCGCATCAATTTGTTTGCCTAAATATTTAGAAGCAATAATCCGGCCCACTTGTCTTAATAAATTCGGTTCCCCAAGTAAATCTGAAAGATAAACATAACCCCCAGGTAATAAGCGATCTTGTTCTGACAAACGATCACACAAATCCATAATCAACTGCTCCGCTTCCTCATAAGGAATTTCAGGGATAAAGCGGACACCGCCTGCAGCGCCTGGAATCGTTTCTAAAATACCTGTTCCACGTTCTTTAAATGTTTTTTTAACAATTGCTAAATCTTCACTAATGGAAGACTTGGCAGATTGGTATCGGTCAGCAAAATATGTCAAAGAAACCAATGTATGGGGATGATCTAAAAGATATTGGGTCATATCGATTAATCGTTCACTTCTCCGAATTTTCAAATTCGTCACTCCTTTTCATTCTATCGTTCCTTATTATAAGGGGTTTAACCGAAAAATTCGAGGATTTTTTTCAAATAACTGAAAATAGTTCGCCATTTCTTTTAAAAAAAAGAAATAAAGGAGAAAAACTTTCGTTTTTCTCCTTAGTTTCTTTGCATTTTTTGTTTTCGTTGGACCATAACAACCACTCGGCGATAAATATTGACTAATAAGAATAAACCAATAAAAATTAGGGTAATGCTTGCACTCGGTGGTGTTTCCAAATAATACGAGCTAGTCAGCCCTGTTAGCATGCCAATCAAGCCCATAAACACACTGATGATGATCACCGTGTTGAAGCCTTTACCAATTCGCATACCTATCGCAGCTGGTAAGACCATAATTGCTGAAATTAACAAGGCTCCCGCGATCGGAATCATCACAGCAATCGCCACACCAGTAATTACATTAAAAAGCATCGACATCCAATGAATAGGTAGCCCGTCAACATGAGCAGTATCTTCATCAAATGTTAAAACATACATTGGACGTTTAAATAACATAAACAATAGAACTAAAACTACGAATAAAATTGCCAACATAACCACTTGATCCCACGTAATCGTGACGATGGAACCAAATAAATACGATTGAATACTAGCAGCTGAATTGCCTCCTGTTAAATTCATTAAAACTAACGCCAAAGCCAAACCGCCTGACATTAAAATAGCAATCGAAATTTCTGAATAGGTGCTATAAATCATTCGTAAATATTCTAGAATGATTGCAGCCACAATCACGACAATTAAGGTCATTAAATTAGGATTCCAATTAAAAAAGAAGCCTAGAGCCACACCGGCTAATGACACATGTGAAAGGGTATCTGCCATTAAAGATTGTCGGCGAATAACTAGAAAGACGCCGAGCATTGGAGCAATCACTGAGATAAACAGTGCTGCTAAAAAGGCCTTTTGCATAAATGCATAAGAAAGCATTTCTGCCATACGATTCACTCCTTACCGCTAAAATGAACACTACCATTGTAGCGACGTTTAAGCGAATTAATTTTTTAATTCCTGCTTATTTTTTAAATTTTTCCAACATTTCTTTAAGCCGTTCCTAGGCTTTCGTTATTATCGAGCCAGATAACGTTTTATTGGAAAATTTACGTATACGATTCTTCACTCATATGGAAGCAACGCCATTTCGAATCTTCTTTGCGGACAAGACGAATTTGACGATCCACATAGGTTTTGATATCTTCATGATCATGCGTAATCATCAAAATAGCTTTTCCATGTTCATGCGCACTGTGTTGCAACAATTGATAAAATTCGTTTCGCGATTGTTCATCCATACCTGTTGTTGGCTCATCTAAAATAAACAAATCTGGATCAGTCGCAAACACTCGTGCTAAACTAATTCGTTGCTTTTGCCCGCCAGAAAGCTCGCCAATTCGTTTGTGGCGCATTTCCCACATGTCCACTGATTTCAAAGCTTTTTCCACATGAAGATGATCTTTTTTCGTCAACGGTTTGAACCAACGATTTCTGGGAAAACGACCTGAACGTACTAATTCAATGACGGTGCTAGGAAAGCCCACATTGAAAGAAGCGACTTGTTGTGGAATGTAGCCAATGCTGATTTTTTCACCAGCACTATTTTTTTTAGCGACCGTAATTTTGCCACTTGTTGGTTTTAATAACCCTAAGGTACTTTTGATCAGCGTTGACTTGGCAGCGCCATTTTCTCCTGTTAAAATAACGAATTCCCCTGGATCAACATAATAAGAAACATCTTCTAAAACAGGTTCATCATCATAATAGAAGGTTAAATTTTCGACTTCAATATAATGCATAAGTTGGCTCCTTTCTGTTGCCAGATTAATGAATGCTTTTTTGTAAAGCAGCGAGGTTTTCTTTCATGACAGACACGTAGTTCTCGCCTGCTTCTTGTTCTTTTTGAGTTAAACTCTCTAAAGGATTCAATACGGCTAATTCGACGCCTGTCTCATCTGCCAATGTTTTGGCTACTTTTGTAGAAGCCGATGCTTCAAAATAGATCACAGAAACATTGTTTGTTTTAATATATTTTTTTAATTCGGCTAAACGACTTGGCGAAGGTTCTTGGTCTGGAGAAATCCCAGCAATCGGTTCTTGGGTCAAGTCATATTGTTTTGCCAAATAGCCAAATGCAGCATGTTGCGTCACAAAGGTCCGATTTTTAGCGCCTGCAAACGCAGCTTGGTATTCCTTATCTAGCGCAATCAATTTTTCCAAATAAGCAGCGGTATTTTTTTCAAATACGGCTTTTTTCTCAGGATATTTTTTGATAAGCGCATCCCGAATCGCTGTTACTTCTTTTTGCGCTAACACGGGATCTAACCAGACATGCGGATCCAGTTCGTGGGAATGGTTATGGCCTTCATGACCTTCTTCGCCAGATTCTTCCTCTTCTGTTCCTTGCATCAATTGAATGGATTGACTGGCTTCCACGATTGAAACTTTTTTCGTGTCCAAGTTTTCAATAACATTCGGAACCCAAGTTTCTAGCTCTTTACTATTATAAACAAAGACATCCGCATCAGTAATTTTCGCTAAGTCTTTTGCGCTTGGTTCATAATCGTGTGGTTCCGTTCCAGCTGGAATCAACAGCTCAACCTCTCCCTCATCACCAACGACTTGTTTTGCGAAGTCGTACATCGGATAAAAAGTAGTCATTACCGTGAGCTCTTTCTTCTCTTTTGGCGATTGTGTGGTTTGCCCACAGCTAGCTAAAAGAAAAGCACTGATTGCTAAAGTAACGCCGATTATCAAACGGCGGTAGATTTTCGTCATGTTCTGTCCTCTTTTCGATTTACCTATTATAAACCGTAATATTTACGATTTGCCAGGAATAATGTACCAAATGGATCACGGGACGTCAAGGAATAAATTTAAAAAAACAACAGAGCGTGGGACAAAAATCACTTTGGGTTTTTGCTCCACGCTCTGTTGTTTTTATTTATTTCAATGTCCGAACCAAATAAACTTCTTCACAAAAGCCTTTAAGTCCATTATAAATCCGTTGTGCTCGTGTTTTCTTTTCACATAAAGCAAAGACTGTCGGTCCACTGCCGCTCATCAACGCTGCATCAGCGCCGTACTTCAGCATGCGATCCTTGATTTGTTGCACGATCGGATGTCTGGCAATCGTGACACTTTCCAACGCATTGCCGACCGTTTGGGTCATCCCAGTATAATCACCATTTTCAATAGCTATTCTTAGTCCAGCAATATCTGGATGGTGCAATTCATCTACCGCTAAATCATTAAAAACGGTACTAGTGGATACACTAATTCTTGGTTTAACTAACACAATCCAACATTGAGGCATGGTCGGTAATGCTTCAATTTTCTCCCCACGTCCGTTTGCAAAGGCTGTTCCGCCCCTTAAACAATAAGGAACATCCATACCAATTTGGCTGCCAATTTCACAGAGTTCGTCCATCGTCAACCCCAGATTCCACAGCTTGTTCAAGCCTCGTAATGCTGCGGCACAGTCACTGCTACCACCTGCTAAACCAGCTGCCACAGGGATACGTTTTTCAATATATATTTTAATTCCTTTATGAATATTATAGGTACGCTTTAATAAGTCAACTGCTTGATAGACATGATTCCGTCGATCCACGGGTAAAAAAGAGCTGTCCGTTTCAATACGAATGATGTCTTCTTCTAGATTTTCAAAAGTTAAATGATCGGCTAAATCTACACTTGCAAAAATAGATTCAACTTCATGATAGCCATCCACACGTTTATGCAGAACATCTAACCCAAGATTAATTTTCGCAGGAGCTCGTTCGATTATTTCCATCGGTTCCCTGATTCACCTTCCTTAATCTTTTGTCTACCAACATTTTAATCTTTTAGATTCTATCATATGTCCATGAAGAAGTACACCGAAGATTGCTCTTTCTCTGACGACAGATGGCTGAAATTAAAAAGAGCTTAGGAACGAAGGGCTCTTCCTTCACTCCTAAGCGGACTTTCTAAATTATACGGCTTGACCGATGAATTCGATTTCAACGGTGCGTGTTAAAACATCTGAATAGCTATAAGATACACGTTCAAATGAGTTCTCGTCTGGATCCAAGTCAACAACAAAAACAGATGGATAAGTCTCCGTTAAGATTCCTTTACGTTCTGTTTGGCGCTTTCTTCCAGTCTGAGCAACTAACATAATTTCACTGCCGATACGGCCTTCCAAATCTTTCTTAATTGACGATAACGTTGTTGGCATTGCATTCACCTCGAGAAACATTATATCACTTTTTTTAAAAAATTTCAAGTTTATCATACTAGAAGTCTGTTTGCAACTACTTTTGCTCGACAAACCGGCTGTTTTGTCGAATTTTTATTCATTTTCTAATGTATATTTCATTTTTGCTTTGGCACGATCATAGGCACTTCGGACAGCTGAAAAAGTTCCCCCACGTACTTTAGCGATTTCTTCTAACGTGTAGCCTTTTAAGTATGCGTTTAAAATTTGTTGTTCCAACGAGGAAAGACGTGTCGGAAAAGCTGCCAATTTTTCTTGAATCATTAATTGACCTAATGGGTCGGTAGCCGCTGTCCCTAAATAGTCCACTAACTCTTCACCAGCGCTTTCTAATCGTTGTTCCAGAGAAATAGACAAGGTATCTGTTCGCCGCTTATAGGCGCATTGATGGCGAATTAAGCTATGTACGTGATTTTCAAAATTTCGTTTAAAAAACTTTCCTAATGATGCTTGTTTTTCTGAATCAAATCGTTCTAACGTCCGAAAGAAGACAATTCGTCCTTCTTGAAGCCAGTCCTCAGTATCATAATCTTTTAAATAGTATTTTTTCATGCACTTATAAATCACTGGCTGATATTGCCCATATAAGGCTTGAAATTGTTCTTGGTCTCCTGCTAATGCTTGTTGAATCTGTTCTAACATAAAAAGCCCTCCTTTTCGATAAACGTATCGAATGATTTAGGAGAGCATAGCATGTTAGAAATTTATGACTTAAGCGAACATTTGTTTAATCTTTTTTTTGAGACAATTCTTCTAGCTTCTCAGAAAGTTTTGATAACTGCTCCACGTTCCATGGAGAATTTCGACGAAATTGCTGGAAATGGATATCCGTTGCATGAATGGCAATCGTCTTTTCTGCTTTCTGGACAGCTTTGTAAAGTTCATTGGCCGAAGTCCGCAATGCACCTTGTGAAAAGACCACCCATTGTTCAGCCAAATCACTCGTTGCGACTGTTACTTGCGTTAAACGATCATTTTTTTCACCAGCTAGACGTTCAATATAACTATCTGCTGTTTCATCTTCTTTGGTGAAAACCACGGTCAAAAGGTACTTTTTGTACGTTTGCTGAATGCCTGGGACTAACTGGGCATCAAAGACCACAATGATTTCCAACCCTTCATATTTGGCATAATTGGACAGACGACTAAGAAGCAGTTCACGCGCATCCTCTAAACGCTCTTGCTTTTTCAACTGGACCAATTCTGGCCAAGCACCAATCATATTATAGCCATCAACGATTAACAATTGTTTTTTCATACAATCGCCTTCTTCTATAATGGGTTGCGGCCACGATAGACTTCATACATTAGCAAGCCTGCAGCCACACCAGCGTTTAAGCTTTGAACGTGTCCAGTCATTGGAATCGTTAATAATTCATCCACTTCTTTATGAAGACCTTGACTCATGCCACGACCTTCATTTCCGATGATTAAGGCAATTGCGCCTTGTGTATTCCAGCGACGATAATCCGTCCCAGACATATCTGTACCAAAAATCCAAAATTGATTCTCTTTTAGCGTTGCAATACTTTGCGCTAGATTCGTTACACGAGCCACTGGAATATGTTCCACGGCCCCTGTTGACGCTTTGGTTACGGTTGGTGTAATTCCCACTGCACGATGTTTCGGAATGATAATACCGTCCACGCCTGTCGCATCAGCTGTTCGCAAAATTGAGCCAAAGTTATGTGGGTCCTCTAGACTATCTAAAATTAGGAAAAATGGTGTTGCTGTCTTTTCTTTTGTTTGTTCCAATAATTCTTCTAAAGTTAAATATTGATACGCCGTGATTGCTAAAACCATGCCTTGATGCACGCCGTGATCACTCATCGTATCTAATTTTGCTTTAGGCACCCATTTGACTGGAACAGCCTGTTCTTTCGCTGCTTGTTTTAATTGCTCAATTTTCTCGCCACGAGCATCTTCTTGTAAAAACAATTTATTCCCGCGTCCTTGCTGCAACGCCTCAACAGTGGCATGGAAACCAAAGACAAAGTTATCTGCTAGCTCTTCTGAGGTTCCATCAGCACCTGCTGTCGCTGGTCGTGGGTTCCGTTCTTTTGAACGCTTATCTGAACGTTCTGGACGTTTCTTACCTTTTTTAAAAGGACGAGATTTTTCATTTTTCATTGGTTTCACCTACTTTCTTGATACACCAGTTAATTAATTCTTCTAAACGTTCTTTTTGTTGTGTTAAATGTAAATAACCCATCAAGGATTCGAAACCGGTCGCTACCCGATAGGTCGTCACATCAGCATTTTTGGCAAAGGTGTGACTTTTCGCATTCCGACCGCGTTTGTACATCACTTCTTCTTCCTCCGTTAGCATTTCTCCCGCTAACATCGCTTGCATTAAGCTTGCTTGGGCTTTTGCTGACACGTAATGTGTCGCCATGCGATGCAAAACATTCGGTTTCGTTTGTCCCAAGGAAACTAAATAATCACGAATGTAAATTTCATAAATCGCATCGCCAACATAGGCCAAAGCTAAACCGTTTAATTGTTTGTAATCTCTCATTCACTTCTTCTCCATCTCGTTCCTTGCGGAGTATCTTCTAAAACAATGCCTTGTTCTTTTAATAAATCGCGGATTTCATCACTTCGGGCAAAATCACGGTCTTTCCGTGCTTGGTTCCGTTCTTCAATTAACGCATCGACTTGTGCGTCCACTAATTCTTCGTTTTTAAAGAATAAACCAAAAATAGCTAACCAGCCACTGAAAAGCTTATCCATCGCCACTAGAATTGGTTCCGAAACTGTTGCTTGTTCACTGTACTGATTCATCATCTTCGCTAATTCATAAACGACCGTAATCCCGTTAGCTGCATTGAAATCATCGTCCATTTCCGTAATAAAACGTTGTTCTAATTCGTTTAATTGAGCCAAATAGTGTTCATCCTCTGGCAAACTTGCGACCGCATCTGCTTGTCTAAAACGTAAATTTTCAAACGCATTTTTCAATTTTTGATAATTGGCTGCTGCCTCTTTTAGAGTGCTTTCGCTATAACGAATCGGGCGACGGTACTGGGTGGTGGACATAAAGAAACGTAAAATTTGCGGATCCACTTTTTGAATCATTTCATGAACAGTAATGAAGTTACCTAGGGATTTACTCATTTTTTCATCGTCTTCACCAATTGTGACATAGCCGTTATGCATCCAGTAATTGGCAAAGGTATGGCCTGTTTTGGCTTCGCTCTGTGCAATTTCATTCTCATGATGTGGAAATTCTAAATCTTGTCCACCACCGTGAATATCAATCGTCTCTCCCAAGTGTTTTGTCGCCATGACAGAGCATTCAATATGCCAGCCGGGACGTCCTTTCCCCCAAGGAGAATCCCAAGAAATTTCATCTTCTTTGGCACTTTTCCAAAGAGCAAAATCCAATGGGTCTTCTTTTAATTGTTGTTCAACGCCAGTTCGTTGACTTGCCCCCACTTCTAGTTCATCAATCGATTGATGGCTTAATTTACCATAATTAGGGAATTTACGGGTGCGATAATACACATCACCTGCGACCTCATAAGCAAAACCTTTTTCAATTAAAACTTCGATGAAAGCTAAGATATCAGGCATGTGGTCCATCACCCGAGGATGTAACGTTGCTGGTTGGACATTCAATGCTTGCGTGTCTTCTTCAAAGGCTTTGATAAAATGCTCCGCCACTTCCGGCGCAGTAATTTTCAATTCTTTAGCTGCCTTGATAATTTTATCATCGACATCTGTAAAGTTCGAGACATAATTCACTTCATACCCACGATATTCAAAATAACGACGAATCGTATCAAAGGCGATCGCACTGCGCGCATTACCGATATGGATATAGTTATACACGGTTGGTCCGCAGACATACATCCGAACTTTACGCGCCTCAATTGGCGTAAATACTTCTTTTTCTCTGGTCAATGTATTATAAATTTTAATCATGCCCTTTTTCCACCTTTCTTCCATTTAGACGAACGACTTTCGCAGGAACACCCACAGCTGTGGCATCTGCTGGGATGTCTGAAATAACAACAGCACCCGCACCAATTTTTGAACGTTCACCAATCACAACTGGCCCTAAAATTTGAGCTCGTGCCGAAATCATCGCTCCTTTTTTCACTGTTGGATGGCGTTTACCCGTATCACGACCGGTCCCACCTAACGTCACTCCGTGAAACAAAACAACATCTTCTTCTATTTCCGCGGTTTCCCCAATCACAATGCCCATGCCGTGATCGATAAAAACTCCCGCTCCAATTGTGGCTCCGGGATGAATTTCTACGCCCGTTATGAAACGCCAAAATTGTGCATGAATCTTCGCCAACAAAAACAACTGATGCCTATATAAGAAATGAGACAAGCGATGCCAAAACAGGGCGTGCAAGCCAGGATACGTTAAAAGAACTTCTAGTGTGGTCCGCGCTGCAGGATCGTTTCTTTTAACAGCTGCGACGCTACGTTTCAACCAACTCATAGGGTGAACTCCTTTCTATTATACAAAAATAAAAAACGTCTTTTAAGCAACAAAAAAACGTTGCTTAAAAGACGCCCATGCGTGGTTCCACTTTTCTTCACAAGAACTAGCTCTTGCCTCGATACAGTTAACGCCTGCCGACGTCTTCGGTTACTTTTTTCACCAAAGCCACTCATAGATGCATTTCGACAAAAGATGCTCGCTGTTCTCACCACCCACAGCGTCTCTGAAATCCATCTGATTGTCTACTTCTTCTATTCTTTGTGTTTTTATAACACTTTATTTAAATGATCTAATGCTTTTTCTTTGCCTAATAATTCGATGGTTTCGCCTAATTCAGGGCCATGCATTTGTCCAGAAACAGCAATTCGAATTGGCATAAACAAGTTTTTGCCTTTAACGCCGGTTTCTTTTTGGACGGCTTTAATCGCTGCTTTAATACTTGGGACATCGAAAACGTCCAAGGCTTCTAATTGTTCTTTAAACGCATGTAACACAGTTGGCACTGTTTCTCCTTGCAAGAATTCTTTCGCAGCATCATCTAAAACTGGATGTTCATTAAAGAACAAGTTTGATAGTTCCATAATTTCAGCTGCATAACTCATTTGTGGTTGATACAAGCTAACTAATTGTTTTAACCATTCGATTTTTTCAGGAGATGGATTTTCTTCAACACGACCGTCAGCGACTAAATAAGGAATACACATATCTGTTAGTTCACCTAAGTCCATTTGTTTCATGTATTGATTGTTAATCCATTCTAATTTTTTCGCATCAAAGGCCGCTGGTGACTTGCTTAAGCGTTGTTCATCAAACAATTTAATCAAGTCTTCTTGTGAGAAGATTTCTTCTTCGCCAACAGGAGACCATCCTAGTAAAGCAATAAAGTTGAACATGGCTTCTGGTAAGTAACCTAATTCACGGTATTGTTCAATAAATTGTAAAATTGTTTCATCACGTTTGCTCAATTTTTTGCCAGTTTCTGAATTAATGATTAAGGTCATATGGCCAAAGACAGGTGGTGTCCATTCAAACGCTTCGTAAATCATTAATTGTTTTGGTGTGTTCGCAATGTGATCATCGCCACGTAAAACGTGAGAAATTTTCATTAAGTGATCATCTACTGCAACGGCAAAGTTATACGTTGGCATCCCATCGCGTTTTTGGATGACAAAATCGCCACCAATGTTATCTGACTCAAAAGTAATTTCACCTTTCACGATGTCATCAAATTTGTATTCTGTGTTACGTGGCACACGGAAACGAATCACTGGTTCTAGACCAGCCGCTTCTTTGGCTGCTTGTTCAGAAGGTGTTAAATTCGCACAAGTGCCTGCGTAGTGAGGCATTTCCCCACGAGCTTGTTGTGCTTCACGTTCTGCTTCTAATTCTTCTGGCGTACAATAACACTTATACGCACGATTGCTACTTAATAATTGATCAATCAATGGTTGGTAAATTTCTTTACGTTCTGATTGACGATATGGACCATATTCTCCCGGATGAGCAGGTGATTCATCCCATTCCATCCCTAACCATGCTAAGTTTTCCAACTGACTTTTCTCGCCGTCTTCGATGTTCCGTTTTTGGTCGGTATCCTCGATACGAATGATAAATTCTCCGTCATTGTGGCGGGCAAATAAGTAGTTAAATAATGCTGTTCTTGCATTCCCAATGTGCAAGTGTCCAGTTGGACTTGGTGCGTAACGCACACGAACTTTCGTCATGTTCATTCCTCTTTCCATTTTTTAAAAACAGACGGTTTAACGTCGTTTTCAGTTATTTTTCCAATAAAGCAACGGCAATTGCGCCGATTCCTTCTTTTTTACCAACAAAGCCCATCGTTTCCATGGTCGTTGCCTTAATGTTCACTTGTGTGACCGCTAAGTGGCAACTCGCGGCTAGATTCTTTTTCATCTCTGCCAAGTATGGGCTCATCTTTGGCTCTTCCGCTAAAATTGTACAATCAATATTGCCAATAGTAAAGCCCGACCGCCCAACTTTTTCATTTACTTTTGTTAATAAGTTTACAGAATTCGCATTTTTGAACTGCGGATCGGTTTCGGGAAACAGTTGCCCAATATCACCCAGACCAGCGGCACCAAGGATTGCATCAATAATTGCATGTGTTAAAACATCGGCATCTGAGTGACCTAACAGACCTTTTTCATAAGGAAGAGTAACCCCACCAATAATTAAAGGTCGTTGCGGAACTAATTGATGAACATCAAAACCTTGACCGATTCGAATCATACTAAGTCCTCACTTTGCTTAATTTTTATCGTTTTTAGGATGGTTATCCTTGCGATCATTAATCCCGCGACCCGCGTGTGCCGGTTTGGCAAAAATCATACGCCCAGCTGCGGTTTGTAAAGCACTTGTGACGACCACTTCGATTTGCTCATTCATGTAATGCTGGCCATCTTCTACCACAACCATTGTGCCATCATCTAAGTAAGCGACCCCTTGTTGACGCTCTGTTCCGGCTTTTACAACCATCACATTCATCGTTTCACCTGGAATCACCACTGGTTTCACAGCATTAGCTAAAGCATTAATGTTTAAAACAGGCACATTTTGAAATTCAGAGACTTTATTTAAGTTGTAGTCATTGGTCACAACCACGCCATCTAATAATTTTGCTAATTTGATTAATTTACTGTCTACTTCAGAGATATCCTCGAAATCTCCGTCATACATCTCAACGGAGATACCTTCTTCTTTTTGTAAAGCATTTAAAATATCTAAGCCACGACGACCTCTCACCCGTTTTAAACTGTCTCCAGAATCAGCAATGTATTGTAATTCATATAAAACAAAGTTAGGGATGAGCAAAACACCTTCTAAAAAGCCTGTTTTAGCGATATCGTAGATTCTGCCATCAATGATGACACTGGTGTCTAAAATTTTGTATTTATGGAAGTTGTCTTCCACTTTACGTTCCAACATTTGTCCTTCGGTGTCTTCCGTATTTGCTTTCTTTTGGCGAGGTGTGAAAACTTTTTTCCACTCCTCAATCCGTGTTGTTCCCATTCGGAAACCTAAGTAACCCAGAATAATCATAACTAGAATTGGTAGTAAACTATTCACGACAGGAATTTGTAAGTTGTACATTGGAATGGAGATAATGACGCCAATTGTTAAACCAATGATGGCACCAATACTTCCAAATAATAAATAGGTTAAACTCATTTCATTTAAAGCTGCTTCGATTTTTTTGACAGCGGAAACAATATACTTTGCTAACCCTAAAGATAAAATAAAGAAAATAATTGCACCGATTAATCCGTTCGTAAAGTTATTGTTTAACCAACTGTTATTGCCTTGCTTAGCCATTTCCCAAGCCATTGGGAAAAGAGAAATTCCTAAACTTGCACCAGCAATGATCATCAGCAACGTGATGATTCGTTTTTGCATATAGCCATCCTCCTCGTTTATTTAATAAAGACGTCTAGTGTTGTGGGGCGTACAAAAATCATACGCCACCAACAACCTAAACGGATTATTTCTACTTTCATTATTTAAAAACTTTTCTTAACGTTTCACCAATTGTTGAAACGCCAATAATTTCAATCCCTTCAGGCGCTTCCCAGCCACCAAGGTTATTTTTAGGAACATAGACTTTTGTAAAGCCTAGTTTTTGCGCTTCACGCACTCGTTGTTCAATACTATTCACGCGGCGAATTTCACCAGTTAAACCAATCTCACCAATGAAACATTCCGAAGATGAGGTTCCTTTTTCTTTATAGCTAGAAGCAATACTGATTGCTAACGCTAAATCAATAGCTGGTTCATTAATTTTGACTCCACCAGCCGCTTTTAGATACGCATCCTGGTTTTGTAATAAAAGGCCTGCCCGTTTTTCTAAAACCGCCATGATTAAAGAAACGCGATTAAAGTCCAACCCGGTGGTCGTTCGCTTGGCATTGCCAAACATCGTTGGGGTAACTAACGCTTGGATTTCCACCAAAATAGGGCGTGAACCTTCCATTGCTACCACAATTGAAGATCCGGTGGCTCCTTCTAAACGTTCTTCTAAAAAGACCTGAGAAGGATTCATAACTTCAACCAATCCATGTGTCTGCATTTCAAAAATACCAATCTCATTCGTTGAGCCAAACCGATTTTTGACAGCCCGTAAAATTCTAAAGGTGTGATGCTTATCTCCTTCAAAATAAAGAACCGTATCTACCATATGTTCCAACATCCGTGGCCCTGCGATAGACCCTTCCTTCGTTACGTGTCCGACAATAAAAATGGCAATCCCATTCGTTTTTGCCAGTTTCAATAATTCGGCAGTTGTTTCTCGGACTTGACTGACACTACCAGCAACGCTGGTAACATCTGGCTGCGTCATTGTTTGAATCGAGTCAATAATGACATAGTCTGGTTCTAATTTTTCAATGGCTCGTGATATTTCGTGCATATCTGTTTCTGCGTATAAGTAAAATGTCTCGTTGACGGTGCCTAGACGCTCCGCTCGTAATTTAATTTGCTCAGCACTTTCTTCACCAGAAACATATAAAACCGTACCACCTGTGGCTGCTAATTGTTGCGATACTTGTAAGAGCAATGTTGACTTACCTATTCCGGGATCGCCACCGATTAAAACTAACGAACCTGGAACAACGCCACCACCTAAAACCCGATTCAGCTCCACTAATTCAGTTTTTACACGCGGCTCTTTTTTAGGTACGACTTCAGATAGCCGTTGTGGTTGTGTCTTTTTACCAGTCAAACTTACTCTAGCACGACGATCAGAAGTATCTTGAATAACCTCTTCCACCATCGAATTCCATTGTCCGCAATTAGGACAGCGGCCGAGATATTTTGGAGACACATACCCACAGCTTTGACATTCAAATTGAACTTTTGCTTTTTTTGCCATGTAGAATCTCCTTATCTGTTGTTTATTTTAACATTTATTAAATGGTTTGAATAACGTTGCCTACTGAAAAAATGGGCTTTATTTTTGTCCAGACGAACCAAAACCGCCCGTTCTTTCTGCCTCGACTTGGTCATCATCCGCTAATAAAAACGGCTTAAAAATCCCTTGGCCAATTCGTTCACCTTTTTCAATGACAACATCTTCATATCCAAAGTTTAAAAATTGGAACATGATATGTCCTTCGTTATTCTCGTTATTATAATAATCTCTGTCAATGACTCCGACACCATTCGCTAAAAGTAGGAACCGTTTTAGCGGGTTCGAAGAACGACTCACCAATTCTAAATATTCAGAATCAGGCATATACGCCTTAATTCCTGTTTTAACTAAAATTGGTTTGGGATTTTCTCCAGCTTGTTGTAACTTCCAAAGACTTGGTACAACGACCGTTTCGGCTGCTTGAAAATCATACCCCGCGGCACCTTTTGTTGCTCGTTGTGGGACACTCAAGCCCTCTTCTTGATACTTAGAAATAATCTCAAAACCACGTTGTTTCATATTCATTCTCCCCTACTGTCTAAACTACTCCTATTTTACCATAATCTCTGATACTCTGGTTGTTTTTAGTAAGTTTCTCATTTCTAAAAGCCCAGTTAATCTAGACTACGCAAAAAAGAGGAGAATTTTTGTTTATTTTCCTTCTTTTAGTCTATCATCTTCTCTTAAAATAAACAGACCAAATCCCAAAAAGTCCCAAGATTCCCTCAAAAAGTTCACACTTTCATTAAACTTTCTTTACTATTCATTATTTAGCACTTTCTAGTAGCCGCTGATTTTGTTATAATGAGTGTCAAATTTTACTGTAAAAAGAAACGAGGCACTTATGAGAAACAAACTCCAACAGGCCAAACGAATTGTGATCAAAGTCGGAACCAGTTCTCTGATTTATCCCAATGGCAATATTAACTTAAAAGCAATTGATCAATTAGCCTTTACTTTGAGTGATTTAAGCAACCAAGGCAAAGAAATTATTTTAGTTTCTTCTGGCGCAATTGGTGTCGGACTGAATAAATTAAATCTATCTGTGCGCCCAACGACAATTCCCGAACAACAGGCAGTCGCTGCAGTCGGCCAAGCAGAATTAATGAACATTTATAATCAGCGGTTTTCAACCTATAGCCAACAAATGGCACAAGTTTTATTAACTCGTGATGTTATTGAATATCCTGAAAGTCGCAATAATGTTACCAATACTTTTGAACAACTGTTAAAAATGAATATTATTCCTATCGTCAATGAAAATGATACTGTCGCAATTGAAGAATTGGATCACTTAACCAAGTTCGGGGATAACGATCAATTGTCTGCCATTGTCTGCCAAATTGTTCAAGCTGACTTGTTAGTTATGTTATCAGATATTGATGGTTTCTTTTCAGACAACCCTACTGTCAACAAAGAAGCCACGTTATTTTCTGAAATCAATGAAATTAATGAAGACTTGTTCCAATTAGCCGGTGGTAAGGGGAGCCGCTTTGGCACTGGTGGGATGTCTAGTAAATTAAAAGCTGCTGAACGTGTGTTAGCTAATCAACAGGCGATGATTTTAGCAAACGGAAAGCAGCCAAAAATCATTTTTGAAATTTTAGAAGGAAAAGATATCGGTACGTTATTTATTAAAGGAGGGCATGAAAGTGACTGATTTAAAGCAACTAGGGCAACAAGCTAAAGAAGCCTCTTATACGCTAGGCTTGATGGATACTCGTCAAAAAAATACTTTGTTAAACAAAATGGCCGCAGCCATTGAAGCCAATGCGCCCCGCATTTTACAAGCAAACGCATTAGATTTAGAGCAAGCCGCTACCCACGGAATTTCTGAAACAATGCAAGACCGCTTACGTTTAACAGAAGAACGGATCACAGCGATGGCCGAGGGCATACGCCAAGTCGCTACTTTACCCGATCCAATTGGGGAAGTAGATAAAATGTGGCGCAATGAAGCGGGGCTGTTAATTGGGCAACAACGCGTGCCTTTAGGTGTTATTGGAATCATTTATGAATCGCGGCCAAACGTGACAACAGATGCCGCTAGCCTTTGTTTCAAATCAGGAAATGCTGTTATTCTTCGAGGCGGAAAAGAAGCGTTTCACTCCAATCAGATATTGGTGACAATTTTACAAGAAGCGCTAATCCAAGAAGCCGTTTCTCCCCATCTCATTCAATTTGTTGATGATACTTCTAGAGAAACAGCTCAACAACTTATGCGCTTAAATGACTATTTGGATGTCCTCATTCCACGTGGCGGCGCCAACTTAATCAAAACTGTTTTGACAACAGCCACTGTTCCTGTTATTGAAACGGGCACGGGCAATTGTCATATTTACGTGGACAAAGACGCCCAGTTAACAATGGCAACTGAAATTATTGTCAATGCTAAATGTCAACGTCCTTCTGTCTGTAACGCCGCCGAAACGTTATTAATTCATCAAGAGGTGGCTGAAGCCTTTTTACCAACAATTGAAAAAGCCTTGAAGGAGTTTCACGTGGAACTTCGAGCAGATGAACGTGCGTTAGCGATTTTTGAAGAAGCCATTCCAGCGACTGAACAAGATTGGGAAACGGAATTTCTCGACTTTATCTTAGCAGTGAAAGTCGTTGATTCTTTGGACGAAGCCATCCAGCATATTAATCGCTACAATACAAAACATTCTGAAAGTATTATTAGTGATAATTACTTTGCCACACAACAATTTTTACAACAAGTGGATGCAGCCGCTGTTTATGCGAATGCTTCAACTCGTTTCACGGACGGTTTTGAATTTGGATTTGGCGCCGAAATCGGCATTAGTACGCAAAAATTACATGCCCGTGGACCTATGGGCTTAGCAGAGCTTACTTCGACAAAATATGTTATTTATGGAAATGGGCAAGCACGTTCTTAGAAAGAAAAACCCTTGATTTAAAAATCAAGGGTTTTTCTTTCTCCTCTCCAATGTGCATTTTTACACATGAGATTGTTCACAGTTCCACAATCTATTCTTGATATTTTTTTTGAATCCTCATTATACTTTCTACATATGCTTGTTTCACTTGGACTGGCTCTAAAATTGTCACTTCTTCACCAAAGCCCATAAAATAGTTGGCTAAAAATTGTGTTTCTGTTGGATGAATCTGTCCAACTAAAAAACACTGCGTGGGCGTTTCTTCCAACTGAATATTGTCAAAGCGATGTTTATAAAAAAATTCTTTGCCTTTTTCTGTAATGATTGCTTTAAATGGAATCGTACGTGCTGTCGTTTGTTGATGGCGATACGATTCTTTCAGTTCTTCAGTCGTAAAATCCAGTGTTTGGTTTAACTGCTGAATAGCCTCCATAAAATCACAGCGGTAAGTACGCCAAGCCTTTTTAGTCACATCATAGCCTGAACAATACCAATACCCTTCTAAAATAGTTAACCGGGTTGGTAAGATTTTTTTCGTTGTTGCTTCATATCTGGTATAGTTAAACTGAATTACTTGTTGCGCCAAAATACAATGAAACAGCTGCTCTAAATTGCCTGGTGCTTCTACTTGTTCAATTCCTTCGTAATAGACGACCTTACTCATTTGACTGATTTTAAATTGGGTTGGTTCATCTAAAGAATGCAATAATTTTTGCTGAATTTGCTGATAGGAATGACCAAACGGTGACTCTGCGACTAATTTCAGTAATTGTAACGAAAAAAAGATCGCTAACACTTCGTTTTCATTAAAATAAATCGGCGGCAACAACGGTTTGTTTAAAACTCGATAGCCACCATAACGACCATTCTCCACATATAGCGGCACGCCTAAATTTTCCAAAGCTTCAATATCCCGCAAAGCTGTGCTTTTAGAAATCCCAAAAGTTTTCATTAACTGATTTAAATTAAACTGAGGATGGGTTCTCAAGAAAAAAAGTTCCTGATTTAAACGTTCTGATTTTTTCATTTTTCCCTCCATCGGTGTCACTTTTTGACACCTTTTATTGTTATGCTTATCTTATCAATCTTAGGAGGTTCAAACAATGAAAAACACACAATTTGCCCTTTTTATGGTCTTAAACGGACGAGCAACGGAAGCCTTGACGTTTTACCAAGAAGCCTTTGCTGGTGATATTCTTTTTAAAATTACTAATCAAGAATTTAAAGAGCGTTTAAATCCTTCTTTGACCATTCCCGCTGGCGAAGAACACTGGCTTTCTCACTCGATTTTACAAATGGACACTTTTCAATTACAACTAGCTGATAATCCTTTGTTTGCAGGAATGAATACCACGCCCACAGAACAATTGACCCTCAGCTTAACCGTCGAGAGCCGTCACTCTGCCAAAACAATTTTTGAAAAACTCACGTGCCATCCCGAATCCTGTATTATCCAAGAACCAATTGAAAATGAATTTGCAACATTTTATGCGATTGTGAAAGATCCTTTTGGTTTAGTCACTCAAATTACTCAAGAAAAACAAGCAGATCCTACCAAGAAAGGACGTTAGCCGAAGAATGCGAACCTATGAATCAAAAGAAGCCTTGATTGAGGCCATTCAAATAGCTTCACAAAAATATTTAGCTGAATTTGCAGAAATTCCTGAAACACTTAAAGATCACCGAATTGAAACAGTAGCTAAAACACCTTCAGAGAACTTAGCCTATCAATTAGGTTGGCTCAACTTGCTGCTTTCTTGGGAAGAACAAGAACAACGTGGTCTGACCGTTCAAACGCCAGCTGAAGGTTATAAATGGAATCAACTGGGTGCTCTCTATCAATCATTTTATCAAACCTATGGACAAATGAGTTTAGAAAGTCAGCTGATTGCGTTGCAAGACACCTTAGAAAAATTACTTCATTGGATTGACTCGCTTTCCGAAGACGAATTATTTTTACCTCAACAACGGGCTTGGGCGACTACCAAAGCACAATGGCCTCTTTGGAAATGGATTCACATTAATAGCGTTGCCCCTTTTACTAGTTTCCGAACGCAAATTCGCAAATGGAAAAAAGCGTGTCTTTAAAAAGTTATCCACATTTTTTCAAAAAAAGCTTGACAAGCATTTTTAAATTCTCTACAGAAAACTTTGTGGATGAAATTTCTTATTTTTTCCAAAAAACTTTTCCACAATGCTTATTTGTTCGACATTAAATCTTTGTAAATTCTAGAAAAAAGAAGATGAAAACGTTGTTTTAATAACGTTTTCATCTTCTTTCAACTTTAGGGGCTCCTTTACTTTTAGCAAGCAGCCCTTCTGAACTTGCGTTTATTTTTTTTAGCAACTCGAAAACTTATCCTTGTGGATAAACCGAGATAAAAAGCTTTTTTGTGGTTTTCAACAGAGTTATGCACAAAGTTATCCACAGGGCGTTTTCAGCAATTTTTCGGAGAATATTCGTTGTTTAATCTGGTGATTTAGCATTTGAATGTCAATCCCTTACTACTAATTCTTCTTCACTCCACCTTTAGGATCCTAATAAAATTTTAAAGTTTTTCTTCTATTGGTACATCAAATAAAGAGTATGATAAACTATAGGTACTTTCGAAAAATCAGGTGAGGTTATTTATGAAAAATAAAAGTAGGCAGTTTTTAAAAAACAACTGGCCTTATATGTTAGCCAGTTTCTTCATTCCATTTTTAATTATGGCAATTATCTATTTGAGTATTGGGATTTATCCAGGAAGTAGTCGCAGTGTTTTAGCCAGCGATGCCTTTTCTCAATTTTCAAATTTTCACGCAAGCTTTAACAATGTTCTTCATGGAAAACAAAGTCTTTTCTATACGTGGAATGCT
Source organism: Enterococcus sp. DIV0712 (assembly GCF_050554855.1). Lineage (NCBI taxonomy): Bacteria > Bacillati > Bacillota > Bacilli > Lactobacillales > Enterococcaceae > Enterococcus > Enterococcus sp. DIV0712. The sequence continues at coordinate 38,692 of NZ_CP187333.1, read as the reverse complement.
TCTTTGGGACTAAACTACTTGTCCTTAATTTCCTATTATCTTGGTGGCTTATTTACGCCGCTCGTCTTTTTCTTTAACAATCAAAACATGCCTGATGCGCTCTATTTCCTAACGTTGTTGAAAATTGGGAGTGCCGGCTTGAGTTTTTGGTTCTTGGCAAAACAAACCTTTAAGATTCCTAAATGGTCCCATGTGACTTTAAGTGTGTCTTATGCGCTAATGTCCTTCATTGTGGCCCATTCAGAATTAATTATGTGGCTGGATGCCTTTATTTATCTGCCACTCGTAATTTTAGGAATTCATCGTTTAATGGACCAACGAAAACCGACATTATTGTTTGTCAGTTATTTCTTGCTTTTCATTACAAATTATTATTTTGGCTTTATGATTGGGTTGTTTTCCTTCCTGTACTATTTTGCACGAACGTTTACAGACTGGCAACGATATAAATCTCGAATCGTTGCGTATTTTACTACTTCTCTTTTAGCTGGTGGAGCATCCATGATTATGGTCTTACCTGCTGTCTTAGATTTACGAACCAATGGTGAAACTCTTTCTGAAATTACAACCTTTAAAACAGAAGCGACTGCCTTTTTAGATATTATTATGAAAAATATGATTGGCGTTTACGATACAACCAAATATGGGTCTATTCCTTTTATTTACATTGGGTTGTTGCCTTTGATTTTTTGTCTCTTCTATTTCGTTACGAAAGAAATTCCATTGAAAAACAAACTACTTTTTGGCAGTTTGTTTGTCCTATTGATTGCTAGCTTTTACATCACGCCCTTAAATTTATTCTGGCACGGTATGCATGCGCCGAACATGTTTCTTTTCCGCTATAGTTTCCTCTTTTCATTCCTAGTTATTTTGCTTGCTGGTTATGGTTGGGAAAAATTTGAAAAGGATGATCTCGGCGTCTTAAGCGGCTTGATTTTGATTCTTTTAGCAATTTTTGCTCTTGCAATGGGCACAAAAGGTGCTACTAGTTATACGTATGTGACTTTAACCTCTTTCGTATTAACGGCAACTTTTTTACTATTATACTTTTTCGGGATTGCTTTTTATCAATTGAAAAAAGCGCCTATGCAATACTTAGTGATTTTACTATTGCTGCTCGTTTCTGGTGAAGCAATCATTAATACACGGGCGATGGTCACTGGTATTTTAGATGATTGGAACTACGCATCACGCAGCTTGTATTCTGAACCTTATCCTGACTTAAAAAATCTAGTCGATCAAACAAAAAAAGAAAATGATACCTTTTACCGCTTGGAAAATTTAAATGGTGTTTCGGCCAATGACGGCATTAACTATGGCTACAGTGGCATTAGCATGTTTTCTTCCGTACGGAACCGACATTCTTCAACATACCTAAACGCCTTAGGTTTCCGCTCGCGAGGCACGAATTTAAATATTCGTTACCAAAATAATACCTTGTTAATGGATGCTTTGATGGGCATTAAATACAATATTGCTGAAAACAATCCAATGAAATTCGGCTTTGAGCGACAAGCAGCTGCTGGTAAATATCAGCTTTATCGTAACGAAAATGCTTTGCCGTTAGGATTTTTAGCAGACAAAGAGATTTACAATGTCCGGCAACCTCTCAATGATAATTTAGGTAGTCAAACAAATTTACTAAATGCTTTAGCCAATACCAATGAACGGTATTTTACCTTTTATCAACCAACGATGACGCTTCAAAATAACGTGACAATTACGCAAAATACAGCTGGCGTAACTTTTACGGAGAAACAACATAACGTAGCCAAAGAGATTTCTTATACAGTCAATGTGCCCGCCAATACGCAAGCTTATTTGAGTTTATTCCCAACAGATTTTGCTCAATTGGAAAGTTCCACTGCGACGGTCACTGTGAACGGCTCGAGTCAGCAATCACAAATTGGCATTACTGGCCAATATTATAATTTAGGCTACTATCCAAAAGATACAACCGTTAACTTCAAAGTAAATTTTTATGGAACCAAAGCAGTAAGTTTTGTTCAGCCGCAAGTAGTTGGCTTAAATACCAATGCATTTGAAAAAGCCATTTCCGCCGTGCAAGAAAAAGGCGTTGATTTAACAACTGGCAAACGCTCTGCTTCAGGTACCTTTACCGCGGACAAAGATCAAGTACTCGTCACTACAATTCCTTATGACAAAGGTTGGCGTGTCAAAATTGATGGCAAAAAAGTTACCCCAAAAGCCTTTAAAGATGCCTTTCTAAGCGTTCCTGTCAGCGCTGGAACCCATACTATTCAGTTCTCTTATTTACCAGAAGGATTGATTCCTGGCATCGTGTTATTCGTTCTATGTACTGGTGGTTTCGTTGCCTACGTAACCTTGATTCCTGCTAGACGAAACCGTAAAAAAGAAGACAAATAAAAAATCTTTCACAAAAAACTAAGGGTTATTATTAAAATGACTCTTTATCAATAAGGTCTGATGAGTTGTGAAAAACAAAATCTGAGACAGAATGGGATTCATTCTGTCTCAGATTTTTTTGTTATAAATGATTTAGGCAGTTAGAATAGATATTCGTTTATTCTATGAAATATCTATGCTTTTTCAACCTTTTAATTTCAAATTGCTAATTTTATCCAACAAGACAAACATTAATTTGATTTTTTTATGTAATTCCTATGATTTCCATTTAAACTACTAATGACACTATATTAAATAAAAGCAACCATAATTTACCAAAAAACAACAATTTAGTTGCTTTTACATCTTTGGTATTACTGTAAAATAGCAATAAAAAGATTATCACTTCAATAGAAGAAGTACTAATTGATAATGGTAATCTATCAATTGTTACTATTTCAGATATAAAAAGAACAAGAAGATTAACTACGCTTACTGACAATAGCAGACTTATAAATATATCTTGATTATAATTTTTTTTAAACCCAAAAATAAGTAAAACAATTTTCAAAATTATGAACGTAACAAAAAAGATACACAAATTAGCGATTATAACAATAACTATCATAAAAAAATTAAATTCTCCGTTTGAAATATTTAATAGTTTTGACGACTCTTCAATCATTTTTAATAGCTTATTATCTTTTTCTGTAAGAGTAAAAAATAAAAAAATATTTGAAACAAGGTACGGTATAAAAAATGCAAGTATCGACCAGTTCCACTTCTTCGTATTCAATTGGCTCACCTACCTCATCTAAGTTTATAGCAAAATAGTTATATTCTGATTCGTTATGTAAAACTAAAATAATTAAATGCACCTACTGCTTCCAATCGCATTCCTAGTGAGGCATTTTCTACCAAAATGGCTAATTATTTATCATCATTGTAAAACATCTTGATTAATTCTAATTTTGATTTAGTTAACCCTAGTCCATGAATTTGAATAAAACAGCTCGACATTTTTACATTACAGGCCATTATGATAGTGTTCTAAACAATATTCAATTACATACTTAGCCAAATTATTCACTTGAATACTTAACTTCTGGTCTTATAAAATTATGTTCTTTCTGTTTATCGGCCTTACTAATCTCAAGATTTTACGTTAAATATCGACATAACGAGATTCCATATTAAAAGATAAACAACCGCCACTCTAATTAAATTCTAATAATACGCAAACTTAATGTCAACCATTCTTTAATAAAAAAATATATTCTTTGATTAATAATTTGTGATAAATAAAAAAGTTAGACCAAAGTCTAACTTTTTTATTTATATTAGATTTAAATTTCAGTCATTGCTTCTTCCACAAGCGAAACACTTTGATGTCTCCCTTTCGTAATCAACAAGGAAAGTTGCACAAAAGCAAAGAGTACACTGGTCCGCTTAGGATAAGCAAAATAACGTGGTTGCCAACTAGTGACATATTGTTCTTTGCGCTTGCGTGTATCTTGAAACGCATAAATTTGATAACTATACTTGTAAAAAATATTAACAAAGCGTTCTTTTAAGAAAGAGTACTTGCTCTCCCCTACGTTAGCCAACGGCGCCATCCCAATATCAATTAATTGATAGCCCTGCTGTTGATAGGTTTCAATAAAATGAGTGAACAAATATTCTCTAGTAAAAGCAGGTGCTTCTGAACGAATACGTAACAAATCATACGAAATACTTTTGCCTTTTTCCATTTCTTTTCCAGTAATGAAACCGATGACCGTTTGTTTCTGTCTCACCAAGCCCACGCTACTGCATTTCAAGTACTCGGGATCCAACCGTCCACCAATAAAGTAGCGCTCTTTTTGATTCCGTGACCAGTCCGCAGAAACTCGTTCTAACTCTTGATATAAGGCATCACTAATCGTTTCGGGATAAAATTCAAACTGAAAATCCGCTGCTTCTGCTGCTATTTTTTCAGTCACTGTTTCCGTCCAGGCTGTTTGATTCACTGTTGACGGCTCATCAAATTGAATCAAGCCTTCTTCCCCAACTTTCATAAATTCAAAGCCGCAATCGTGAAGATTCATAACATATTCTTCCGAAATACGATAAAAAACTAATTGATAGCCTAACAAATCAGCTTGATCCATAAACGCCAGTGTCGCCGCTGTCCATTTCTCTCGTTGCCCAATTGGATTCGCCAAGACAAAGCATTTATTAAACTTCATTTGAAACCCAAAAAGTACTTGATCTTCGCCTTCTTCTTGGTAATAAAAATGACCATAATCCTTTAAATACAAAAATTGACTGCCTTCGTTGCCACCAAATTTTTCCAAAAAGCGTGTCAACCGCGCTTCCTCAAACCCCTCACCTAAAGTAACAGTTGTTTCGGCTAAATATTGATACAAAAAGAATAAACCAATCAAGGAAATACTTAAACCAATCAATCCGTTAAACCAAACATCATCTGACGGAAACAACAAAAAGTGATTGATAACTTGATTGCCACCAGCTGGTCGTGCGGCGTAATAGCCAGCAACCGCATAACCGATAAACAAGCAGCCAAACAAAATACTATCTACCGTTAAAGCGCCCCATGAATAAACAAACTTTTCACGATAAAATTCTTTACGAGCCAAAATAACCGCCAATAAAATAACGGCATAAACAGCAATTAACTGCCACGAAGTCGTTCGTGCCACCGTATTTACAATACAAAATCCTAGTAAAATAATTGTAGGCCAATAAGCTTTTTTCACTTTCATAGAAATGCCTCGAGCTAAACCTAATAACAAGAATCCTACAAATAAATTCAATGTTTGATCTAAAAAATTAAAAGAAAAGGGAAGTAACACTTGGAATAAACGACTGACATTCGACAAATTCGTCACAGTCGACAATAGAACCATCATAATCCCTGCAAAATATAACGCCGCCACCAAAATAAAATGCGCCACTTTTTGTGAAAATAACCGAGGTAAATTATCAAAAAATTGATTAACTTTCATGCCTGCTTGTTGCAAGAACAAAATAACTCCTGTCATAAAAGGCGTCACATAATAAAACAAACGATAATACAACAACCAGACGACCGCTTGTGATCGATCAATCCCTAATTGTGATAAGCCCAAAATCATTAAGACATCAAACGTTCCCATACCACCAGGAACCATGGTTAACATCCCGATTAACGTAGCGATAACAAACATTGGGTAAACAGAAACCATCGAAACTGGCACCTGCATCAAACGACCTATCATCAAGAAAGCAAACATCCCACCTAGCCATTGACCTAATGAAGCGCCGAATAATAGGAGCACCGCTTTTGGAAAAAATGTTTTAAACAATGTTCGCCGTTTTAAATACGTGAAAAACCAGAGCGCTGGCGCAATCAGACTGCCCAATAATAACCAAAGCCAATATTCACGAAAAACATTTTGGGTTCGAATAAAAAATAAATCAACAAACGCCACAAAAGATAAAATAGATAACCCTGAAATCAAGAACAGAGCAACTTTTGAGACCGTTGCTACAACCTTGCCCCGCGGTACATCTTTTCCGTAAAAATTAATCCGTAGCGTTGCACCAACCACGCCGCCAAAACCCGCTAAGTTATTAATGGTATTAGTGACCCAAGCCGAAGTTAACCAATCCATTCGTTTCATTGGTGGCTTACCTTCTTTTTCCAATAACTTAACGACTACATAGTCATAAAGGAGCATCGGAATAACCCCTAATAGTCCTGCCAAGACCATACCAATTAAACGCCCCGTACTTTGTTGTTCCATCGTGGAAAAAATATCCGCCCAGGTCATGCCTTGAGCGATATGTGTCACTTGGTTAGCCACGAAAACTAATACAGAACCAAGAAAAATTAGTTTCAATAATAAACTGTGTTCTTTCAACCACTGCGTTAGTTGGCTAATATTTTTTTTCATCTTGTAGCCTCTTTCATATCTCTTTTCTATTCATTTAACTTTCGTTTTATCGATTTTCTTCCATGGTAGCCTATTTGCTGAAAATTTTCCAGCACGGCTAGACATTTTGGCTGAATCGTATTGTTTTATTGAAAAAAAGAGTGAGAAAAAAATCTAAGACGATTTTTTTCTCACTCTTTTATCTGTATTTTTTACGCCACTACTTCTGCGATAATCTCAATCTCCACCAACACATCCATCGGTAATTTAGAGATTTCAATCGTTGTGCGTGCAGGATATTCCGCACTAAAATACTCAGCATAGACTTCATTGAATGCCGTGAAATCCGCCATATTTTGTAAATAGCATGTCGTTTTGACTACATGAGCAAAATCACTACCAGCTTCTGTTAAAATCCCTTGAATATTTTTCAGTACTTGATTGGTTTGTTCTTTAATCGTTGTACCAACCACCTTGCCTGTTTCAGGATCCAGTGGAATCTGACCAGAAGTAATCAATAAACCATTCACAATTTTTGCTTGTGAATATGGCCCAATTGCTTGTGGTGCTTGCTTTGTTTTAATTGTTTTCATTTCTTTTCCCCCAGTAAATGACAAGTTGTTACTTTTTGTTATTTTATTTGTTTCTATTTTTCCATTGTACTGCAACCATTTTCGGAATGCTATCTTTTCTCAATTATTCCCAAGCGCTGATGCTGTGCCATCCTTTTGTAAAACAGCTTCAAAACCTTGGCGCATCCTTTCAAGTCCCTCGTGTAGTTTTGCTTGCGAACAGCCAATATTTAACCGTAAAAATCGTTGCCCATTACCGCCATAAATCGAGCCGTCCATAATGGCGACTTTCCCCACAGAAACTAAAGTCTCTTGTAAGCGGGCCACATCTGGAACTGCCGCTGATATATCCAACCACATTAAGTAAGTGGCTTCCAGCTCCGTCACTTTAATTTTTGGCAAATATGTCTGTAAAAAATCTTTCACGTAACGTTGGTTCTCCGCTAAATAATCATTCAACTCGTCAACCCAAGTACCACATTTTTGATAGGCCGTCATGGTTGCTAGCATTCCCAAAATACTTGTTGATGATAAACCATCGGCGTTTTTTAATTTGAGCTGAAAAGCGTCACGTAATTCGTTATCTGGAATTAGGGCGTAAGCAAAAATCAGCCCTGGAAAATTAAAGGTTTTCGTGCCACTGGTAATAATGGCAGATTTTTTATAATCAAATTGCGTAATTGGTCGATGAACTTGGCCTTTATTAACGATATCCATATGAATTTCATCAGAAAGTAAAAACACATCATACTGTTGGCACAATGAAACCATTCGCTCTAATTCCCATTGCTCCCAAACACGTCCTGTTGGATTATGCGGGGAACATAAAAGCAAACAGCGATTTTCTGGTTGCGCTAGTTTTTTTTCTAAATCAATAAAATCAATGCTGTAGCGCTTCTCTTGATAAAGCAGTTCATTCGCCACTACTTGCCGCTTATTTTCCTGAATAACTTTAAAAAATGCATCATAGGCAGGTGTTTGTAAAATAATGCCCTCCCCTTCGTTAGTCAATAATTGAATCAAAGCAGAAATACCATAGATAACGGTCGGGGTATACATAATCCAGTGTTCTTCAATCTTCGTCTGGAATCTTGTCTGGTACCACGTTTGAATTGCTTCTTTTAATTGCGGATGGTTCCACCTCGTGTAGCCAAATACTGGATGTTTCAAACGCTCCTGTAATGTTGCCAGAACTGCCTCTGGCACAGCAAAATCCGTATCGGAAATAGTGAAGGGAAGCAAGTCCGCTTCCCCAAATCGGTCTTCTACAAAATCCCACTGTGTACAATACGTTCCTCGTCGATCAATTGCTTTATCAAACGACACACTCTTCACCTTCTGTCTTTTTTCTAACCTAAAATCATCTCTAATTGATTACGGACCGTTGTCACTTTGGTTCCGATAATCACTTGTACATTCTGCGCATCTAAATGTACAACGCCTAAAGCCCCTAATTGCTTTAATTTGTCATCATCTACTTTATTAGCATCTGCTAACACTAAACGTAAACGCGTAATGCAATTATCAATAGCTTGAATATTCTCTTGCCCACCCAAAGCCGCTAAAATCCCAGGCGCATCATAGCCACCCGTTTTCTTATATTGAACTTCTTGATCGGTATATTCAGTCTCATCTAAGACCTTGTCTCGTCCAGGTGTTTTTAAATCAAAGGTTACAATGACTGTTTTAAAGACGAAATAATAAACAACAAACCAGATAGCGCCGACAATGAGAACCCACCACCATTTTGTATAAGTTCCTTGTAACAAGCCAAAAATAACAAAGTCCAGTAGCCCGCCATCAGTGTTCCCAATCACAACACCTAATAAAGCCATTACCATGAAACCTAGACCAGTCATAATGACATGAAACAGCCATAATAATGGACTAATAAATAAGAATAAAAATTCAATTGGTTCTGTAATGCCAGTGATAGCCGTAGCAATTACACCCGAAAGGAGTAAGCCTTTAATCTTATGTCGATTCGCCGGAGCTGCAGTATGATACATCGCAAGTGCCGCCGCTGGTAAGCCAAAAATAAAGGTCGGCATTTTCCCTTGTGACAAGAAAGCTGTTGCGCTTGGTGAAATCGGTAAATTATTTTGCAATTCTGCATAGAAAATATTTAACGCACCAAACACTTCTTTGCCAGCCACCACCGCTGAACCCCCTGCTTCAGTAAAACGAATCATGGAAACCAAAATATGATGCAACCCAAACGGTAACAGTAGACGTTCCCCTGAACCAAACAGAAAAGGCCCAAAAATACCAGAACGTTGGATAAGTTGGCCAATCGCCATAATCATTAGCGCGAAAAGTGGCCAAACTAACGGAATTACTAAGCCCACGAAGGCCATCACTAATGAAGTAATAATTGGTACAAACCGTGCGCCAGAAAAAAAGGCAAAACTATCTGGTAGTTGCACCGTATAAAATCGATTATGCAACTTATAGACAATAAGCCCAGCGATAATTCCACCAAGAACGCCCATTTCAATCGTTTGAATCCCAAAAACCATTCCTTGGCCGGCTTCCCGCAACTGCTCAGGATCCACGAGGCGATTCGTCTGCACTAAATAGAAATTAATCGCTAAATTCATCACCGTATAGCCTACGAAACCTGAAAACGCAGCAATTCCTTTTTCTTTCCGAACTAACCCCAACGGAATGGCCATTGCAAACATGACAGGTAAATAGGCAAACGCAAAACCACCAATTGTCGACATAAATTGGAAAATAATTTTCACTGCGGGCTTTCCTAAAAACGGGACCGTTTCAATCATTGATTCACTGGAAAAAGAACTTCCTAATCCCAACAAAATCCCCATAAAAGCTAATAAAGCCACTGGCAACATAAACGTTTTACCTAATCCTTGGAAAAACTCCCAGAAAGTCGCTTTCTTTTTCTTTACTGCCATTTCTTAACTCCTCCATTCATTCTTTACAAAACTAAAAATGATTGCGTTTACATTCATTGCCCTCATTATAACTAGCCCAAAACAAAGAAAAAAGAGGCTACACTCTTTCTGTATCCCCTTACATCATTTAGTATGGTGTTGCATAAAATTACCGCGGCTGCTTTGCCTCTGCATACATTAATAAAACCGTATCGAACAAACAAATGACAGCAATTCTTGAACTTAAATCCACGCGCTGATGATAACGTGTCGTCCCTTTGGCAAATAACGTCGTCGTCGACAATTTTTCCAAGGTGCTTCCTTTAGTCGAAATCAAACTAATCATCGGCACTTGCTGTTCCTGCGCTACACGTGCATACGCTAAAATCCCCTTAGTTTCTCCTGTATAACTGACAAAAATGGCTAAATCCTGTCCATCCAGATTCTTAACTGCTGCCGCTTGTTCATCCCAATCAGATCGTGCATAGGCTTTTTTTCCTAAAAATGTTAGCTTTCGTGCAAAATCAGTACAAATAGGAAAACTGCCACCAACACCGAACACTTCAATCGTATTCGCACGCTCAATCATTTTAAGCATTTCCGCGACTTTGGCTTCATCCATTTGTTGAAAACTGTCTTGCACATTGGCGATCAACTGTTGTGTAATGGCTTGAAAACTACGACTATCGCTTTCTGTGCTCTCGCTCTGCACCGATTGGACGATCGCGTATTTTAATTCTTGGAAGCCTCGATAACCTAAGTGTTTTGCTGTTCGAGAAATAGTGGCTGTTGAGACAAACAACGTCTGCGCCACCTCATAAATGGTTTGTGAACTAATTTCCGTCATATGCGTCAAAATATAATCCAGTACTTGATTTTCAATTTTACTTAAATGATTTCGTTTCTTTTCTAACAAAGCGATTAATCCCTCAGTCGACATCCAATCCCTCACTTTAAATCCTTTTTTATAATTATACACCAGAATATTCTGATTATTTCAATAAGAAAGTCCAAAATAACCAACAGCGGCTCCATCATTCGCCAGAGAAAAAAATCAGCCTTCCGATGGAGGTGCTTGTTGCGCTTTCTTGCTATACTCTGTATATAGAAAACAGGAAAAATTTGGAGGTAGTACGTATGAATAATCAACGACCAATGTTTATAAATATTCTTTTAGTGGTCCTTTTATTTTTAGTTGTCGGTTCACTCTTTAGTGCCGTTGTCGGTATCGTGGGAAGCTTATTGTGGCTAGCAGTAAAAATTTTAGTTCCCGTAGCGATTATCGTGTGGCTTGTTCGAACAATTTCGGGAAATAATGGCAACTGCCGCCGTCGTTATTAAAAAAAACAGGTTTTCCTTTTCGGAAAACCTGTTTTTTTACTTCTTTTATCTAAAAGCATATACAATATTGCTAATACCAAACATCATAAAGTAGAAGCCAACTAAGAAGCTTAGAGTTAATGCTGAAGACAATGGATTAAATAATAACATTACACCTAAGATAATCCCTAAAACGTCAACAATTAATGTGAACCAGAAGTAACCTGTGCTTACTCGTTTAGCAAAATCTAAAGTAAATAAGCCGAAAATTGAGTCGAATAAAAACCAAATTGCAAAAACAAATGGTAACACAGCGACACCAATATTTAAGTTAAACAATAAGTAAACACCAATTAGGATATCAATAATCCCTAAGATGATTGGTGCATAAGCTTTGTAGCCTAGCAATTCTTTCATACGATTACGTACAAAAATTTCGAAAATCCCTTTAATAATAGCAAAAATCGCAAAAACCATCACAATGGCAATTAAATTACCGGCAGGATTTTGGAAAGAAATTAATGCAGTCAGAACAAATAGAATTCCTAATACTAATGAACCCCAGTCCATTCCATGATGTTGTCGTTGTTCCATGACACTCACTCCTCTATAAAATAATTTATTACACTTATTATGTTACTACTATTTTACAAGGTGTCAAATATTTTCATCGTGCTTTCTGAAAACCATTTCAATGATAACTCCATTAAAAACAACGTATCACTTGATTGTCTCTTTTTTGGTGCACAATTGTGCCTTTTTTGTATAAATAAGTCCCTCGTTTTCCCACAAAAAAACCGCTACTTTTTCATCTAGTTTATAAAAAAGTAACAGTTATAAATTATTTTTTCTTTTTCCCAATCGAGAGAATCCCTCTTTTTATGACATCAAAGAAACTCAAAGATTGGACCATATGATCTGGGTCAACATATTCACGAATAGCTCGTAACACTCGCTTCGGCTCTTTTGAAGCAAACGTATACGTCCCATTTTTCTTGGTTTGAATCGCATAACGAGGAATCCATTTTCCTTTGAACATTACTGAAGCCAACACGTAATCGACTTCTTCCCACGGAATTTGGATAAACTTACGTGGATCTTTGGCATGGTAAAATTCAAACCCGCGGTCACCTATCATAATTTGTCCATAATCTGTTAATCCTGTAAATGCCGTCGCATCTATAACTAAATCAACTTTTGTGTTTAATGATTGTACCATGTTATCTGCTCCATTTCATTCGACTAATTCCTCTTTATTATACGTTTCTTTCCTGATCGAAACAAACAAAATTACATCTTTGTTTAAAAAAGCGGAAGAAAAGTTTCTCGACTTCTCTTCCGCTTTTTTTGATTAGAAGTAATAAACTTACCTCGTCATTCTTATAATAAGCCGATTAAGTGGCCGACAACGCCGACTACGAATAAACCAAGAATGATAACGATTGGGCTAACTTTTTTCTTCAATAACCACATACATAAGAATGTAAGTAGTAGTGGTGCTAGACCTGGAATCAATTGATCTAGGTTATCTTGTAAAGTAGTAACTTTCGTTGGTGAAAGCGCCAAGCCTTGGTTCACTTGTTCAAAGGCTTTATGCATTCCTTCACCGCCAGCAGGAAGTTTATCCCACTCGATATAAGCACCTTTGTCTAACTTAACTTGTGAGACAATTGGTAAGAACTTAATCGATACCCAACGTTGAACTAATGCGGCCAGTACGAACATCCCTAAAATAGAAGCACCTTTTGTAATATCTTGTAGTAAACCACCTGAAAGGTCATCAGTAATTTTAGAACCTGCTTTGTAACCAAACTCTTGTGTATACCACATGAATGACCAACGAATTAAGTTCCAAGCAACGAAGAATAAGATTGGGCCTAAGATGTTACCACCCATTGCTAAGGAAGCACCTAAAGCGCCTAACATTGGACGAACAGTAAACCAGAAAACTGGGTCACCGACACCGGCTAAAGGACCCATCATCCCAACTTTAACCCCTTGAATCGCTACGTCATCAACTGGTGCGCCATTGGCACGTTCTTCTTCCAAAGCTAATGTTACACCAAGGATTGGTGAGGCAATGTATGGGTGTGTATTAAAGAATTCTAAGTGACGTTTTAACGCCGCTGAACGTTCTTCTTTCGTTTTATATAATTTTTTGATTGCTGGAATCATTGAGAATGCCCAGCCGCCGTTTTGCATACGTTCATAGTTCCAAGAACCTTGGATAAATGTTGAACGCCAAGCTACAGCTAAACGATCTTTTTTAGTTAATTGAATTTTTTCTGCCATTTTCTTTGCTCCTCCTTCAGAATTAGTAGTCGTTTAAAATATCGCCTAATGGGTCGCCAGAGTTGCCTCCGCCATTTGAGTTAGAAGAACCGCCCATTTTAGATAAGTTCAAGTAAATAAGAGCTAAAGCGACACCTAAAGCACCTAATGCGATTAATGTTAATTGAGAAATCGCTGCGACTACGAAACCGATAATGAAGAATGGCCATACTTCTTTTGTTGCCATCATGTTGATTACTAATGCATAACCTACGGCAACGACCATACCACCACCGATAGCCATACCATCAGTTAACCAAGCTGGCATTGATTCTAAGAAATTACGAACAGTGTCAGCAGGTATGAATAGTAACGCACCTGCTGGAATCGCAATACGAATACCTTGTAAACATACAGCGAAAATGTGTAACATTTCAACTTGTTTAATGTTGCCTTTTTCAGCAGCCGCATCCATCATGTGAACGATTGGAACCGCAACTGTCCGAACGATCATTGTTAAGAACAAACCTGCAACCGCTAAAGGAACTGCGATGGCAATCGCTGAAGGAACACCTTTAACACCTTGGCCACCTAAAACTAAAATAATTGCTGAGGCAACAGATGCTAAAGCGGCATCCGGTGCAACGGCAGCCCCGATGTTCGCCCAACCTAACGCGATCATTTGTAAAGTACCACCTAAAACAATTCCGGCTTCTAAATTACCAGTAACTAATCCGATTAATGTACATGCTACTAACGGTTGGTGGAATTGGAACTCATCCAAAATCCCTTCCATACCAGCTAGAAAGGCAACGAGTAAAACTAAAATAATTGATATAACAGACATGATAAGCCTCCTATTTTGATTTGTATTTGGCGAGTTACGCGTTTGCTAACTCATTTTTTGCTTTTTTCAAAATTTCGTCCATATTCGCTTTTGAATCATTTGGCACTTTACGCACATCAAATTTGATGCCTTTGGCTTTTAATTCATCAAACGTATCAACGTCTTCTTGACCCATTGATAATACTTTGCTTACAACGACTTTTCCAACAGAGTGAGCCATTGAACCAACGTTTACTTCTGGGATTTCTACGCCGCCTTCAACCACTTTTAAGACGTCTTCAGGATTTTCAAATAATAATAATGCTTTTGTATTGCCAAAACGTGGATCTTTCGCTACTTCAATCATTTTACTGATTGGAATAACATTGGCTTTTACTCCTGGAGGAGCTGCTTGTTCGATTAATTTCTTACGTAAGTCATCTTTTGCAACGGCATCAGAAACAACAATAATTCTGTTTGGTTGTGTTGCTTTTGTCCAAGCTGTTGCTACTTGACCATGTAATAAACGTGAATCAATACGTGCTAGCACAAATTTAATTTTGCCATCGCCAACAACTGTACCTGGTGGTAACGAACCTTTTGGCTGTGCATCTTCTGTCGCAGCAGCTTTTGGTGCTTCTGCTGGTTGTAACTCTTCTGGTTTAACTTTGACACCATCTTTTGCTGTTTCAAGAATATGTGTCGCAATTTCTTGTGCTGATTCCATAGAGAAACGAGAAGCATATGCTTCAATAACCATTGGTAAATTCATACCTGCAACGATTGCCCATTTGTCTTTATGATCTTCTAACAATGAGTTCGCTTGGTTAAATGGTGTTCCTCCCCATAGGTCAACTAAAAATAGTACTTCGTCTTGATTGTCAAACGATGCAATGGCTTCTTGCATTTTTGCTTTTACATCATCGGGACCTTCGCTAGGCATTAACGTAACTGCTTTTACATTTTCTTGTTCGCCAAAGATCATTGCACCAGATTGCAAGATCCCTTCAGCAAATTCACCGTGACTTGCTAGGATAATTCCTACCATTTTTATACCTCCTGTATAATTGATGTTTTTTTTCATGGTTGTACTGCTAAACGCTTTCACTTTTTGAAAAAAATCAGATAAATCAGATTCTGACAAAAATAAATGAAAAAATTTCAATAGTTCTTGATTTTTTTCAACATCAGCACTTGCCTTTATCAATACAGTTCATGAAGCAATGATGTTGGTCCTAGGCCACCACATCCTTTCAATGTCTTTCGTCTGTAAAAATTAACGTCAGCTGGCGTTATTTTCTTTGCTACGCTCTTTTTTCAGTAAATCCATCAAATTCACTTGGCTGTCTGCTGCGACTTTTCGAATTTCCAATTCAATACCTTGTTCATTTAAAAACAGAAATGCTTTTAAATCGTTGGCATCCACTGCGACTGCATTCGTAATCATTCGCTTGCCTGTGCTGAAACTCATTCCGCCAATATTCACAGAAGTTAGTTGTACACCGCCTTCGACCACTCGTTTCACGTCCAAAGGATTAGTGAATAACAACATGGCTCGAAACGAATCAAAACGAGGATCAGGGTAAACATCAATCATTTTTTGAACAGTGATGACATTTACTTTGACACCAGGTGGAGCAGCTTGAACCAACAAGGCTTTTCTCAAATTGTCATGAGCAACGGAATCACTAACCACTAAAATGCGATTAATGTTCGTCAATTTTGCCCAAACAGTTGCTACTTGGCCATGAATTAATCGATCATCAATTCGAGCTAAACGAATATCCATTACCATCGGGAATGCTCCTTTAAATTCATTTTTAAAGGTTAGGACCTTTGTCTTTTTACTTAAAAATTTTAGGTAAAAAGGGACACCTTATTATAAGCAAGTTTCGTGCCAACTTTAGTGTATCGGTTCGAAAC
The DNA here is from genome assembly GCF_050554855.1 of Enterococcus sp. DIV0712. Taxonomy (NCBI): domain Bacteria; kingdom Bacillati; phylum Bacillota; class Bacilli; order Lactobacillales; family Enterococcaceae; genus Enterococcus; species Enterococcus sp. DIV0712. The sequence goes on along the minus strand of NZ_CP187333.1, from coordinate 22,599 downwards.
CTAGAAAATTATAGGTTTTTTTAAGAAAATAAAAAAAAACGATACACTAATAAATAGTGTATCGTTTTTTCTGTATTAATCTAGTGTATCAATTTCGGTGATTTTATCTTCGATACACTGAGCATTTTTGACTAACTGTGCGATAAAATAAACTTCTTCTGCTGGAACATCCATATTAAGAGCTTCTTCCATAGTCTCAATTGAGGCCACAATCACTGGATAAATTGGTTCTTGAACCAATCGACCAAGTTCCTTTTCTGAAACCGTCAGTGTATCATTCCGTAAAATACGCTCCAACATGCCCGATGTGTGCATAATCAAATTGATGTAAAATGTGTACTCTTCTGGCATCGCTAATTGGGTTTGGATATTTTTAGCGAATGACCACAACAGATCAATGATTTTTTTTCCATTAATGAAAGTGAAACTTTGCTCCATATATTTTAGACAAATTTCTTTTGCTGCCGCTTCGTCCAACGGCTTATTCATTACTTCTTCTTTCCGCTCTGCTAGTAATTGCTGAATAATTTTTTCTGCTTCACCGGAAAAGAAATTTTCCATGGAAATATAAGGAACTCCAATTTTGGGATTGGTAATCCCAGTTGTCGCAATAATTTCATAGTCTTCTTGAATTTTAGGCAAGACTTCTTTCATATTTACAATGGACAAAGGAATCACTTCTAAATGCCAGTCTATTTGTGGCAAGACAGCTTCCTCAATAAGCTCTTTCATTCGGCGCGCAGTTCCTTCTCCAGAAGCGCAGATAGCAATAATTGCTCTTGTTTTCCAATTTTCAATGATTTGTTTCGTTTCACTTTGGCGAATATCGGCATAGCCATGAAAGTTTTTTAAAGACTCGTGAAGTGTTTCCAATTGCGTATCAATTAATGCGGTTTTGCGGGCCGCTTCAAGAACAATTGGCGTGGTCACCATGTCTACTGTCCGCACATCAATGCCTGTCTGGCGTACAATTTCTTCTGAAAACGTACTTAATGAACCCATATCCACCAATAATAGTACGCCATTCTCTTCATTCACTTCACCAACTGCTTCAACGATTTTACGCAAAGCTTCTTTCGGTGGCATATCTAAAGGCATATCCACAGCCTTCAAATTATCAACATTTAACAATTGAGAAACCACTTGTACCATACTGCTAGCGGTACTATTTCCGTGCGCAGCCACGACAATGCCAATCCGGCCAGCCTCAGGATTTTCTCTTAAAGAAATGAGCAAAACAGCTAAATAGTAACTTTCAGATTCAGGAATCTCCATCTGATAACTACTTTCAATAATATTTTTAATTTCTTTTGCTGTTTCAAACTCTGTTGGATAATCTAAAACCATATTTCGAATACTTTCATTTAAAGGATGCTTAGGATCTTTACCTAATTGGATGCGTTTCAAGAAAGAACTAATGTGTAAACTCATTGCATAAATAAAATTGGGTTGAAACGAATACGATAACCGCTTCGCTGCAAAATTATAAATTTTCTTAGTGACATCAATAATTCGTTGGTCAACAATTTCAGCCAATTTATTTTCTGTATCAAAGGTGAATCCATAATCTTTGTAGAAAGATTTTAAATGAACATTGATATCCGTTGTAATAAAATTATTAATTAGTTCTTGGTCCAAGCCGTCTGCTTTTAAGAGAGCCGCTTTATCTCCAATAATCTCATATAGATTGTAAGGCAATTCATAGGCATCTGACTGAATAGCTACTAAAGATTCATTTGGTGATACCACTAATTGCGGTTCCAGATATTTCGATAACTCCGACAACACTTCTCGATTACTGGCAAGTTGCATAATGCCTTCTTTGATATTGTCCGTTAATTCGTCCATCGTAATCATTAATTCCTCTTGTTCCATCTGATTAAGGAACCCTCGCGCAGTCACAAGTTGCACATTCGATTTTAGCTGACCGACATTTCCATAAGAAACACTTCCAATTAACGCTTTGACCACATCTTCTGACAAAGAGATTCGCCGTTGAATCCGCGCTGCTTCCATTGAAACCATCACTTTTAGGAGGTCAATTTTTTCTTTCGCAGGACGGTCACTAAAGTTCGGTAATTGAATGATAATCGGAATGCGTCGCACAAAAGTATTCAATAAAGAAGAAGTAGGATTCTCCGTCGTAGCACAAATAATCCGAACATCCGCATGATGTGATTTCACTGTTTCACCTAAACGCGCGTACACGCCGTGATCCATAAAATAAAAAATCATTTCTTGTCCTTCGGGTGGTAACCGATGTACTTCATCTAAAAACAGAATGCTGCCATCTGCTTCATCAATAATCCCTTCTTTCGCTTTCGTAGCGCCTGTGAAGGCCCCTTCTACATACCCAAATAAATGCGACATCAAAAGTTCTGGATTATGCGCATAGTCTGCACAGTTAAACACCACAAACTCTTTTTCTTTGGCCACAATTTGGTTCAGCTTCGCAAATTGAAACATGGCATGAGCAAAATAAGTTTTCCCAGAACCTGTTGGTCCAGTAATTAAACAATTCAAGCCTTTTGGCGGATATAAAATCGCTGCTTTGGCTTGTTCCACCGGCGTTTTCATGCTTCCAGCTGAACCGATAATTTTTTTGAAAATATCTTCAACTTCTGGGGTTTTACTTGTCGTGACTACTGGTTCAACCAATGGTTCGATAAAAGTTTTTGTGGAGTGATCCATTGATTTTTCCCGATAACTTTTAACTGGCTTGGTTAATGGTCGATGCTGAAACGCCACCTGCGCGACATATTTTACTGGTCGACCAGATAATTTTTTCAAGCGCCCTTCACGAACCAGTTGATTCAAATCTTTACTAGCATTGGTCCGCTGAATGTTTAAACGTTCTGAAATTTCTTGTGTCGTGACTCCCGCATCACTTGTTAAGGTCATTGGCGTTAAATTCTTCGTTTGCTCTTTAACATATTGATAGATTTTTTCAATCCGCTTCATTTTTGATGGCTCCTTTAATCGATACACTAATTAATTTACATGATACAGTGTATCATTAAAAAAATACACTAAAAACCCTTTCATGAAAAAAATTTCTGTTTCACATGAAACATTTTAAAAAAGCGCCTTTTTTCTATAAAAAACCCACCTTTTTATTCGTTTCTGTAAAAAGATTGAAACTCCTTGAAAAAAGGTTCTGTAGCCGATATAATGCAGAGAGGTTCAAGAATATATTAAAAGCGAGGAAAACAATTGATTACTGTTAATGATGTAAGTTTACAATTTCCAGATCGTAAACTTTTTGAAGAAGTGAATATTAAATTTACTCCTGGCAACTGTTACGGCTTAATCGGCGCAAACGGTGCAGGAAAATCAACGTTTCTTAAAATTTTATCAGGTGAGATTCAACCGACAACTGGCGTAGTTTCAATGGGTCCTAATGAGCGACTAGCAACGCTGAAACAAAATCACTTTGACTACGAAGACTACACTGTTTTAGAAACTGTAATTATGGGACATAAACGTCTTTACGAAGTAATGAAAGAAAAAGATGCTATCTATATGAAAGAAGATTTTTCAGATGAAGATGGGATTCGTGCCGCAGAACTAGAAGGCGAATTTGCTGAACTTGACGGTTGGGAAGCAGAACCTGAGGCAGCTGTTTTACTCCAAGGGCTAAACATTCCAGAAGAATTACATGATCAAAAAATGAGCGAATTAACAGCTGGTCAAAAAGTCAAAGTATTATTAGCTCAATCTCTTTTTGGCAAACCAGATGTCTTACTATTAGACGAGCCGACAAATGGTTTAGACACCCGCTCAATCAATTGGTTAGAAGAATTTTTAATCAACTTTGAAAATACCGTTATCGTGGTTTCCCATGACCGTCATTTCCTAAACAAAGTCTGCACTCACATGGCAGATTTAGACTTTAGTAAAATCAAACTTTACGTTGGTAACTATGATTTCTGGTTGGAATCAAGCCAACTAGCGACAAAATTGCAAGCACAATCTAATGCCAAAAAAGAAGAACAAATCAAAGAATTACAAGACTTTATCGCTCGTTTTAGCGCCAATGCCTCAAAATCAAAACAAGCAACGTCTCGTAAAAAAATGTTAGATAAAATTACCTTAGATGACATTCAACCTTCCTCTCGTCGTTATCCATTCGTTGGCTTTACACCAGAACGTGAAATCGGCAATGACTTATTACAAGTTGAAAATGTCTCTGTAACGATTGATGGCAAAAAAATCTTAGATAATATCTCGTTCAACTTAACAAAAGATGATAAAGTGGCATTCATCGCTGACTCAGATATTACAACGACTACGTTATTCAAAGTGATTATGGGCGAAATTACTCCCGATACAGGTTCTGTTCGTTGGGGCGTTACAACTAGCCAAGCTTATTTACCAAAAGACAACAGCAAAGACTTTGAAGAGCCATTAACCATTTTAGATTGGTTACGTCAATTTGCTGGTAAAGAAGAAGATGACAATACGTTCTTACGTAGTTTCTTAGGTCGGATGTTATTCTCTGGTGAAGAGGTACTAAAACCAGTCAATGTTCTTTCCGGAGGCGAAAAAGTGCGTGTCATGCTTTCAAAATTAATGCTTTCTAAAGCCAATGTCTTGGTTTTAGATGATCCAACGAACCACTTAGACTTAGAATCAATCACTGCATTAAATGATGGGTTGATGGCTTTCACTGGTTCAATTCTTTTTGCTTCACATGACCACCAATTTATCCAAACATTAGCGAACCGAATTATTGCTGTTTCTGATAAAGGGGTCATTGATCGAGCAGAAACAACCTATGATGAATTCTTGGAAAACCCAGAAATTCAAAAACAAATGGACGTTTTATTCAGTTCAGATTATTAAAAAATGAGGTCGGGACAGAAGCGTTTAACTCCGAGAACCAAGTAGGTACTGTTCAACACTCTCAAAGGCTCAAATACATCGAGTAATCGCAGATGTCATCTATTTACTTTGCAAATAGTGTTTCTCAGCAATAAGAAGGAATTTCCGAAAATTGTCATAAAACACAACGAGGAACGAGTTGATGTTGCATGATACCTACCCGGTGTTCTATAATTTTTGGAGACCAAGTAGGTATTGTTCATCATCGAATCACTACGTTCTTCGTGATTCTCAACAATTTCGGCTTATTTCCGAAGGACCTTCAACTCTTAGAGCTTTAGCTCTTTTGAAGGCTGTACTGTGACGAGACGCATGTCGAGAAAACACCTTAGAAGTTGTTGAGATCGGAGCAACGCGTAGTGTTGCTTCTGTTCCCGCCGTTTATCAATTTTTAAGCCTGGGACAAAAATCCAAAGTGATTTTTGTCCCAGGCTCATTTTTTATTTTCTTTTTTCACCAAAAGAAAACACAGCAATACAACCTATTCCAGTATGACTAGTAATGGTGGGGCCTAGAGGATAAATCAGTATCTCATTAACCTCTATTTCTTTTTCAATTAATTCTTTGACTTTTTCCGCGTCATCTTTCGTTCCCGCATATGCAATCAACAGTGTTTGTTTCATTGGCTCTACAATGCCTTGAATCGTTTCTTGCGCAATCTTTTGCAAGGACTTGTTTCGTCCACGAGTTTTACCAACGGATGCTAGTTTGCCTGCCGCATCCACGCGAATAATTGGTTTAATGTTCATTAAGCCACCAAGTGCTGCCGCTGTTTTAGAAATCCGTCCGCCACGTTCTAAATGTTTTAAATCATCTACCGTTACCCACGAGTGAAGTTTCATTTTTTGCTCTTCAAGATAGGCAACAACTTCTCCTAATGAATGACCATCTGTTTGTAATCGAATGGCTTCTCGGACTAACATCCCTTGACCTAAGCTAGCTGCTTTTGTATCAATAATATGAATTTCTACATTATCGTACTCTTCTTTTAACATCTCTACTGATTGCAACGCACTTTGATAAGAGCCACTTAACCCAGATGAAAAAGCTAAATAAATCACCGGTAACCCTTGCTCCACAAAAGGACGGAAAAATTCATTGTAGCGTCCTACATTAACTTGAGAGGTAGTGGGCATACTTCCATTTTTAATAGCCGTTAAGAAGTTCTGATAATCAAACGTTTCGCCTAAATCATCGCGATATTCTTTCCCGTCAATTTGAATATTCATGCTAATAAAAGGTACTTGGTTTTCTTTTAAGTATGTATACGGCAAGTCACAACAAGAATCTGTCACTAATTGATAATTCACGGACAATTGCCCCCTTCATGTTTTCTTTTATTTTACCATAGTTTTTAATTTTTATATAAAAATTAAAAAAGAACGTAAAGGCTGAACTGGCATAAGCCATCCTTTACGTTCCCTTAAAAATCTGCTTAAATTTGTGCCCAAACGCTTTCTAAAACGTTCGTTTGGTTACGGTCTGGACCTACAGAGAATGTTGAAATGCGCACACCAACTAATTCTGAAATCCGATGCACATAGTTACGAGCATTAGCTGGTAAATCGGCTAAAGTTTTGCAACCAGTGATATCTTCAGACCAACCTGGTAATTCTTCATAAACTGGTTTACAGCGGCTTAATTCTTTCAAGCTTGCTGGATAATGATAAATTAATTCACCATCAAGTTCATAAGCTGTACAAATTTTCACCGTTTCTAAACCACTTAACACGTCAATCGAGTTTAATGACAAGTTTGTAATCCCTGATACACGTTTTGAATGACGCATGACTACTGAATCAAACCAACCGACACGACGCGGACGTCCTGTTGTTGTTCCGTATTCTTTACCGACACGACGAATGGTTTCTCCTGTTTCATCAAATAATTCTGTTGGGAATGGGCCGTCACCGACACGTGAAGTGTACGCTTTGCAGACACCAACCACTTTATTAATTTTTGATGGACCAACGCCACTACCGATAGTTACGCCACCAGCTACTGGATTAGAGGAAGTAACAAATGGATAGGTTCCTTGATCGATATCCAACATGACACCTTGTGCCCCTTCAAATAAAACCCGTTTTCCAGCATCTAATGCATCGTTTAAAATAACCGAAGTATCTGTAACATATTGTTTAATTTGTTGTCCGTATTCATAGTATTCTTCAAAAATATCATCAAATTCAATGGCTTCGCTATCAAACATTTTAACGAATTGACGATTTTTTTCTTCTAAGTTAATTTGCAAACGTTCCGCAAAAATTTCTTTATCCAATAAATCAGCGATACGGATTCCCACCCGTGCTGCTTTATCCATGTAGGCTGGGCCAATTCCTTTAATCGTTGTCCCAATCTTGTTTTCACCTTTCGCATCTTCTTGCAATTGATCCAATTTAATATGATACGGCAAGATGACATGGGCACGATCTGAAATACGTAAATTATCAGTGGCAACATTATTTTCTTTTAAATAAGCTAATTCTTTTACTAAAGATTTTGGATTCACAACTACGCCGTTACCAATTACACTAATTTTTTCTTTATAGAAAATCCCTGAAGGAATTAAATGTAATTTATACGTTACGCCGTCGAATTTAATGGTATGTCCGGCGTTATCTCCGCCTTGGTAACGAGCGATCACTTCTGCGTTTTCACTTAGAAAGTCTGTAATTTTTCCTTTACCTTCGTCGCCCCATTGCGTTCCAACAACTACTACTGATGACATTCGAACACCTCGTTCATAATTTTTTTGTCCTGAATCATTGTACCAGTAAAACCAGTCCCTTTCAAGGGTAAAAATCGAATATTCTTTCACAATCAAAAGCGTTTCTGTCAAAAATACGAACATTTTTAGTTATGTTTTTGTAAAATAATAAAATATACGAATATTGTTCGTGTTTTACTCTCTGATTTTAATCCCTTAATAAGCAAAAAAACGAACTCAAAAAATGAGTTCGTTTTTTTAAAATTCTGTCCTCGGCGAAAGCGAAGAAAATTTATTATATTCTTTAATGAAAAGTAATTCGACCGTTCCACGCGCACCACTACGGTTTTTCTCAATGATAACTTCTACAACATTGTCCACTTCTGGTGGCTCATGATCGCCGTCTTCTCCTTCACCACGATCGTAGTAATCATCACGATAAAGAAAGGCAACGATATCGGCATCTTGCTCAATGGAACCTGATTCACGAATATCACTTAACACAGGACGTTTATCTTGACGTTGTTCCACGCCACGAGAAAGCTGTGACAAAGCGATAACTGGGACTTTTAATTCTTTCGCTAATTTTTTTAATTGACGTGAAATATCAGAAACCTCCTGTTGGCGGTTCTCTTTTCCAGTTCCTTCAATCAATTGTAGGTAGTCGATCAAAATTAGACCTAAGTTGCCTTTTTCTTGTGCTAATTTACGACATTTCGCACGAATTTCGGTAATTTTAATCCCTGGTGTGTCATCAATATAGATATTCGCACGGGACAAACTACCCATCGCAATAATTAAGTTTTGCCATTCTTCTTCAGATAATTGCCCTGTTCTTAAATGGCTGGCCTCAATGGATCCTTCTGCACAAAGCATCCGGTTCACTAATGATTCTGCCCCCATTTCTAAACTAAAAATAGCGACAGCTTTATCTGTTTTGGTGCCGACATTTTGGGCAATATTTAATGCAAAAGCGGTTTTCCCTACCGCTGGACGGGCCGCTAGAATAATTAGCTCTTCCGCTTGCAAGCCAGCAGTCATTTTATCCAATGCTTGATAGCCTGTAGGTAAACCAGTAATCTCTTCATCATTTTGGTATAATTGGTCAATATTCGCAATAGTTGTATTTAGAACATCTGAAATTGATAAAAAGCCACTGCGATTCCGCTTTTCGGAGACTTCTAAAATGCTTCGTTCTGCATCATCCAAAATAGATTCAACATCTTCACCTTGCTCAAAGCCTTTAGTTACAATCTCTGTAGCGGTTTGGATTAAGTTGCGCAGCAACGATTTTTGTTCAACAATTTTTGCATAATAAATGACATTGGCAGCTGTCGGTACAGCTAAAGCTAAATCTGACAGATAACTTAGTCCGCCAACATCTTCTAACAAATTCTCTTGTTCTAGGCGATCTTTGATTGTTACCACATCAATTGCTTCATTTCGGTCGCTTAAGGTCATCATCGTTTGGAAAATCAACTGATGACTACGACGATAGAAATCTTTAGGTTCCACATATTCCATCGCTTCTATTAGCACATCTGCATCTAAGAAAATAGAACCTAAAACGGCTTGTTCCGCTTCAATATTTTGTGGCGGTACCCTATCTTGCAATAATTCATTCATTTTGTTCTCTCCCACGATGTCTTACTTTCTGGTTCATTTAGTCTATCCATTTTAACACAATTTCATTAAAAAAAGTACATTTTTTCTCTGCTGATTTCTCTATTTTTAGTTCACTTTTCAATTTCAAAAAATATACAAATAATAAAAATATAATGCTTTCGTTAATTTAAAGTGTTGTATATTTGATTTTTAAATATTATAAAAATAATTCGAGTAATTTATTCGGTATAAAAAAGAAGCCGGAGAAATCGGCTTCTTTTTTATCGATTGTATTATTCCGCTACGACATGAACCTTAATTTTCGCTGTAACTTCATGATGTAGTTTGACTGGTACGTTAGTGTAGCCTAGAGAACGAATTGGGTTGGCTAATTCGATTTTGCGTTTATCCAATTTTACATTGTATTGTTTGTTTAAGGCTTCTGCAATTTGTTTTGAAGGAATTGAGCCAAATAAACGGCTGTCTTCTCCAGCTTTTGCCTTGATCTCTACAACAGTCTTTTCATCTTCTAAAAAGGCTTGCATTTCTTTTGCTTGTGCTAAAACTTCTGCTTCATGTTTTTCTTGGGCTTTCTTTTGACCCGCTAACGCACTCATGCTCCCTTTATTGGCTTCTTTCGCATAACCATTTTTAATTAAAAAGTTTTGGGCGTAACCAGTTGGCACTTCTTTTACGTCCCCTTTTTTTCCTTTTCCTTTAACGTCTTGTAAAAAAATGACTTTCATTTCCTTCACTCCTGTTCATACATTTCATTAATATTTTGACGAATTACATCAAGTAGTTGCTCTTTTACTTCTGCTACTGTTACGTTTGATAATTGTACTGCCGCATTAGTAAAGTGACCGCCACCACCTAAATTTTCCATAATAATTTGGACATTAATTGAACCGTTACTCCGAGCACTAATGCCAATCTGTTGATCCGTCCGCTTGGTAATGACAAATGCTGCATTAATCCCTGCCATAGAAAGTAATGTGTCCGCTGTTTTGGCAGCTGTGACACTATCATATTCTTTGTCTTCACTCCCTGCAACAACGACGGTATCTTTTGTGACATATTCGCTTTTAGAGATTAAGTTGTTCATTTCCAGATAGCTTGTAAGATCAGAACTTAATAGATATTGTACTAAAGATGAGTCTGCTCCACAAGTTCGTAAATAACTAGCCACATCAAATGTTCGCGCCGTCGTTCGTGTATTGAAACTTTTCGTATCAACCACAATTCCCGCCAACATCATGGTTGCTTCAAAGGCCTGCAGTTTATTTGCGCTATTACTTTGGTATTCGATCAATTCTGTGACTAATTCTGAAGCAGAAGAGGCAGAAGATTCAATATAAGAAAGCAAGGGTTTTGCTGGAAATTCGTCTCCTCGTCGATGGTGATCAATGATTACCACTTTATCAAAACGCTCATAGAGCTCTTGTGAGATCGATAGAGACGGTTTATGGTAATCTACCATAACTAATAAGCTACTTTCTTTCTTGCGCTTCATGGCCTCTTTAGGACTAATAATGCGCTCTTCTAATTCTGGGTACTCTTTAATCGCCTCTAACACTCTTTTGACATCGGGAATGATTTCATTTTCATCTAAAACAATCCACGCTTTTCGATTATTAAACGAGGCTAAACGAGCAACACCAAATGCTGAACCTAACGCATCCATATCTGGATAACGATGGCCCATAATATAGATATCAGCTGATTCCGCAATAATTCCCTTAATTGCCATGCTCATTGCGCGAGAACGTACTTGGGAACGTTTCGTCGTTACTGCCGTTTTTCCACCAAAAAATAACGGCTTCGCTTCATCTTTGGCTTCTTTTACAACCACTTGATCGCCGCCACGTACTAAAGCTGTATCTAGGTTTGTTTGAGCCGTGGTCCCGGTTTGATCTAAGGTTGGCCCCCCATAAGCAATCCCCATGCTTAACGTAATGGCTACTTCATGGTTAGCTGATTCCTTACGGATCGTATCCAAAATAGAAAATTTTTCGTCCATCATTTTTTGAATATCTTCCCATTGGGCAATGAAAAAATAACGTTCTGCATTGATTCGCTTATAAAAAACTTTGTATTGGTCCATCCAATCAGAAACCATCGTCGTAATGAAACTATTCAAATAAGAAATTTCTTTCTCGTCCATTGTATCGGTGACATCATCATAATTATCGACAGACACAATGCCAATAGCCGTTTGCATTTCGACTTTTTCTTGATACAAATTACTTTCTTTAGTGATATCTTCAAAAGTAATTGTATGTTGTTCTTTATTGACGCTAAAGCGATAGGTATTTTCGTCAATCGTAAAGATATCTTGGTTTCGTTCTGCTAATTCTAAATAAGACGTAACTTGGCTAGCGGTTAACGTTAGCTGATTGTCTTTATTAAAAATAGAAGCAGCATAAGGATTAAGCCATTCTACCGCGCGTGTTTCCCCGTTATACGTAATAATTCCCACAGGTACTTCATTCACAACATAATCCAACGATTGTTCAGCAATGGAACTTGCTTCTTGAATCTTTTCTACGTTCGTAATTTCTACATCTCTAATCAACAGCCGAATAACCACTAAGAGAAAGATATCTAATGCGATAATTACCGCCAATAGCAGCCATTTATTTGTTAGTAAGTAATAGAGGAGAAATTCTACTAAGAGAAGACCCACAACAATTAAGAAACCGTTTTTTTGAATTCTCTTCTTTTGCATTTTTTTGCCTCCAATCTTTCTGCAGACCTTTGAGGCGACTTGTTCCAACGAGCATATTGCTCTGGTGATTCACTAGTTATTTCATCCTTTATTTTATCACAAAACACTTCATTCTGCGAACCTTGTTATGTTTCACGTGAAACACTAGTCAAGATAAAAAAGAACCAAAGAGCAAGCTCTTTGGTTCTGGAAATTGTCATAAAATTATTGTTCGTCACTAACGAATGGTAATAATCCCATGATACGTGCGCGTTTAATAGCAATCGTTAATTTACGTTGGTTTTTAGCGCCAGTACCTGTAACACGACGTGGTAAAATTTTGCCACGTTCTGAAATGAATCGTTTTAACAATTCAGTATCTTTATAATCGATGTATTCGATGTGGTTTGCTGCAATGTAGTCGACTTTCCGACGTTTACGTCCGCCTCTTCTTTGTTGTGCCATTCTTGTTCCCTCCTATCAAATTCGTTTAGAATGGTAAATCATCATCTGAAATGTCGATAGATGAACCTGAGCCACCAAATGGATCAGAATCTTTATCGAAATCAGGCATACCGTTATTGTTTTGCGACTGAGAAGATGATGGATTGAAACTATTGTTGTTGTTATTAAATCCAGAACCGGCATTGTTATTACCAAAGCTACGATTTTGTGATTGATAACCATTTTCGTTGTTATTAAAGCTACCGCCGCCAGTTCCTCTTTGTTCTGAAGCAGAACGAGATTCTAACAATTGGAAGTTTTCACAAACCACTTCAGTTACGTAGACACGTTGACCTTGTTGGTTCTCGTAGTTACGAGTTTGAATTCTTCCGACAACACCTAATAATGTACCTTTACGGGCATAATTAGCCATTGTTTCTGCGGGTTTACGCCAAATCACACAGTTGATAAAGTCTGCTTCACGGTCACCATTTTGATTCGTAAAGTTACGGTTTACAGCAAGTGTAAAGGTCGCAACAGCTGAACCACTAGCGGTGTAACGTAAGTCAGGATCTTTTGTCAATCTTCCGACTAATACAACGTTATTAATCATTCAAAACATCTCCTTTCGTCAATAAATGTTTCATGTGAAACAAATTATGCTTCTACCTTCACGATCATATGACGGATAATATCGTCATTGATTTTTGCTAAACGATCAAACTCGTTGATTGCGCCAGCTGTTGATGGAGAAGTAACATTAACGATATGATAGATGCCTTCACGGAATCCGTTCATTTCATATGCTAAGCGGCGTTTTTCCCAATCTTTAGATTCGATAACTTCTGCTCCGTTATCTTTTAAGATTGTGTCGAAACGTTCTACTAAAGCAGTTTTTGCTTCTTCATCAATGTTCGGACGAATAATGTACATGATTTCGTACTTCGTATCTTGACTCATTGATTTTCACCTCCCTATGGACTTCAAGGCTCTTAGTTGGCTAAGAGCAAGGAGAACATACCTAAAAAGGTAGTTCACAATCTCTAATTATATGCTAATTGATGGACAAAAGCAAGAAATAGTTTTGAAAAGCCCCAATAAAAAAGTTTCGCCAACTGGCGAAACTTTTTTATGTTATTCTTCTGTTTCTGATGTTGTTTCGTTTTCTGTTGTTTCTACAACTTCAACGATTTCTTCTTCCACTTCTTCTGGTTCTACAACGGCCATTGTTACCACTTTGGCACCATCTTCCATTCTCATTAAACGAACCCCTAATGTTGCGCGTCCTGTTTGAGAAACAGAATCAACGTTAAAGCGGATAATGACGCCTTTGTTCGTAATCAATAAGATATCTTCATTCCCATTGACCGTGGTTAAACCAGCTAATGGACCATTTTTCTCAGTGATATTTGCTGTCTTAATCCCTTTACCGCCACGTCCTTTAACTGGATATTCAGAAGCTTTTGTACGCTTACCATAACCATTTTCAGTAATGACTAGGACTTCTTTATTTTCATCCAGAATCGCTGCGCCGACCACATAATCATTTTCGCGGAGACGGATTCCCCGAACGCCTGATGCTGTCCGGCCCATATCACGTACAGTATTTTCATCAAATGTGACAGAGTATCCTGCATGTGTTCCGATAATCATCTTCTGATTGCCATTAGTCGTTACTACGTTAACTAACTCATCATCTTCTTTTAAGCTAATGGCGATTAATCCATTACTACGGATATTAGAAAAGGCTGTTACGGCTGTCCGTTTGACAGTTCCTTTTAAGGTTGTGAAGAACAAGTATTTACCTGCTTCCGCTTTGCCCTCAACAGAAATAATCGCTTGAATTTTTTCTGCAGAATCAATTCCCAGTAAGTTAATTACTGGAATTCCTTTTGCTGTTCTACCGTATTCAGGGATTTCGTAACCTTTTGCTCGGTAAACTTTCCCAGTGTTCGTAAAGAATAATAACGTGTCGTGTGTTGAACAAGAAACTAGGTTTTTCACGAAATCATCATCGTGAACGCCCATCCCTTGGACACCACGTCCGCCGCGGCGTTGCGCCCGGAATTCGGAGTTTGCCATCCGCTTAATGTAGCCGTTATTGGTTAACGTAATCACGACTTCTTCTTCTTCGATTAAATCTTCATCTTCAAGACTTAGGACTTCACCTACTAATAATTCTGTGCGTCGTGCATCACCAAATTTTGTGCGAACGTCATTTAACTCTGTTTTAATGATTTCAATGACGCGTTCTGGGCGGGCTAAAATGTCCTCTAAGTCCGCAATGAATTTCAATAGCTCTTGATATTCATTTTCAATTTTGTCGCGTTCTAAGCCTGTTAAACGGCGTAAACGCATATCTAAAATCGCTTGCGCTTGACGATCTGAAAATTCAAAGCGTTCAATTAACGTTGCTTTTGCTTCGTCATCTGATTGTGATCCACGGATAATGGCAATGATTTCATCGATATGATCTAAGGCAATTCGTAGACCTTCTAAAATATGCGCCCGTGCTTCTGCTTTGTTTTTGTCAAAAATCGTCCGGCGAGTAATGACTTCTTTTTGGTGCTCGACGTAATTTTCTAAAATACGTTTCAAGCTTAAAATTTTCGGTACGCCTTTTTCAATGGCTAACATGTTAAAACCAAAAGATGTTTGTAAGGCAGTCATTTTGTACAAGTTGTTTAACACAACAGAGGCACTCACATCTCGACGAACATCGATGACGATCCGCATGCCTTCACGAGAAGATTCATCCCGCAAATCAGTAATTCCTTCAATTCGTTTATCTCTGTGTAATTCAGAAATTCGTTCGATTAATTTGGCTTTATTCACAATATAAGGCAATTCAGTTACTAAAATACGTTCTTTTCCATTCGGCATTTCAGTCAATTCAACTTTTGCACGAACAGTAATCGAACCTTTCCCTGTTTCATATGCTCGGCGAATCCCTGATTTCCCCATCACTAAACCGCCTGTTGGAAAATCTGGTCCAGGTAACACTTCCATCAATTCATTCGTCGTTACATCAGGATTGTCCATCAATAAACTTGTTGCATCAATCACTTCACTTAAATTGTGTGGTGGAATATTTGTTGCCATCCCCACCGCAATCCCCGTTGTTCCGTTAACTAGTAAGTTTGGAAAACGAGCAGGTAAAACTACTGGTTCTTGTTCTGAATCATCATAGTTTCCTTGGAAATCGACTGTATTTTTGTTAATATCTCGTAGCATTTCTAAAGCAATTTTACTCATACGTGCTTCGGTATAACGCATAGCGGCAGCGCCGTCACCATCGACAGAACCGAAGTTTCCGTGGCCGTCAACTAACATAGCCCGATAACTAAAAGGTTGTGCCATCCGCACCATTGATTCGTAAATCGCACTGTCCCCATGGGGGTGATATTTACCCATAACATCCCCAACAATCCGGGCTGATTTTTTGTGTGGTTTATCAGGGGTTACCCCTAATTCGTTCATTCCATATAAGATTCGGCGATGAACAGGTTTTAAACCGTCACGAACGTCAGGTAACGCGCGGGCTACGATAACACTCATTGCGTAGTCAATGAAAGATTCTTTCATTTCGCTGGTCAGATTGACGTCTTGAATGTTTTCTTTAATTTCTTCACTCATGAATTTTTTCCCCTCTAAATATATGTTCTAGCGTCTCTTACAACGTTGCGACACATTAAATATCCAAGTTTTTCACGTAATGGGCATTTTCTTCGATAAACGCACGACGTGGTTCCACACGATCGCCCATTAGCATTTCAAAAATTTGGTCAGCTTCAATGGCATCATCGACACTCACTCGCGCCATTAATCGTTTTTCTGGGTCCATTGTTGTTTCCCAAAGTTGGTGATCATCCATTTCACCCAACCCTTTGTAACGTTGAACACTTGGTTTTGGTGAAGCAGGTAATTCTTCTAACACTTTTGCTAGTTCCTCTTCAGCATGTTTGCCCGGTTGAACGTAGGTGATGTTTTTCCCTTGTTTCACACCATATAGTGGTGGTTGGGCAATATACACATAACCAGCTTCAACAATTGGCCGCATGAAGCGATAGAACAAGGTTAATAACAACGTTCGAATATGCGCACCATCGACATCGGCATCGGTCATAATCACTAGTTTGTGATAACGTGCTTTAGAAACATCGAAATCTTCGCCGAAGCCTGTTCCCATAGCTGTAAATAATGACCGAATTTCTTCATTGGCTAAAATTTTATCCATGCTGGCTTTCTCGACATTCAAGATTTTCCCACGAATTGGTAAAATGGCTTGGAATTCACGGCTACGGCCTTGTTTTGCTGAACCGCCGGCCGAGTCTCCTTCGACGATAAATAATTCGCATTTTTCCGGATCTTTACTTGAGCAATCAGCCAGCTTCCCTGGCAAGTTGCTAATTTCTAACGCGCCTTTACGACGGGTGACTTCACGGGCTCTTTTAGCGGCTAAACGAGCTTTTGAAGCCAACATGCCTTTTTCGACAATTTGTTTGCCGACTGTTGGATTTTCCATCAAGAATTTTGTAAAGTATTCTGAGAATAAACGATCCGTGACGGTCCGTACTTCTGAGTTTCCTAATTTCGTTTTGGTTTGTCCTTCAAATTGAGGATCTGGATGTTTGATGGAAACCACTGCGGTTAAGCCTTCACGAACATCTTCCCCAGTTAATTTTTCATCGTTTTCTTTCATCAATTTTTGTTTACGTGCATAGTCATTAATCACACGTGTTAAAGAAGTTTTAAAACCAGATTCATGCGTTCCGCCTTCATAAGTATGAATATTGTTGGCAAAACTTAAAATATTTGAGTGGTAGCCATCTGTATACTGCATTGACACTTCCACTGTAATATCTTGTTGCTCTCCTTCAATGAAGATTGGCTCTGGGAAAATAACGTCTTTATTGGCATTTAAATGCTCAACATAACTCTTAATCCCGCCTTCATAGTGATACTCTTTTTTATCTTCTTGTCCTTCACGACGGTCTTCAATTGAAATGTGTAAGCCTCGATTTAAAAAGGCTAATTCACGAACCCGTGTTGCTAATTTATCAAAATCATAAACGGTTGTTTCTGTAAAAATTTCAGGATCTGGAATAAAGTGAACAGTGGTTCCGTGACGATCCGTTTCTTCGATAACTTTTAGGTCATCAACAACCGCACCACGACGATATTCTTGGTAATACACTTTGCCATCTTTATAAACACGAACATCTAAACTGGTCGATAAAGCATTAACAACAGAGGAACCAACACCGTGCAAGCCACCTGATACTTTATAGCCGCCACCGCCAAATTTCCCGCCGGCATGTAGCACTGTAAACACTGTTTCCACAGCTGGGCGACCTGTTTTGGCTTGAATCCCGACTGGAATTCCACGACCATCATCGATAACAGTAATACTATCGTCTGGTTCGATAATTACTTGAATTGATTTAGCAAATCCTGCTAAGGCTTCGTCGATAGAGTTGTCAACGATTTCCCATACTAAGTGGTGTAACCCTTCGCCACTAGTAGAACCTATGTACATACCAGGACGTTTCCGGACAGCTTCTAAGCCCTCCAAAACTTGAATCTGACTAGCGTCATATTCTTGCGCACGTTCTCTCATGTTTTTTTCTTCTTCTGTCATGTCGCTGAATTCCTTTCTATCTTGCCTTGTTGAACATAGAAAATATCTGGTTCAACTGTTAGCTTGTCTTTTATGTGATCTAAACTAGTTGTCGTTAAGAACGTTTGAACTTTGCCTTCAATCGTTTCTAACAAGTGAATTTGACGTTCATTATCTAATTCACTCATGACATCATCTAGTAATAACACAGGATATTCTCCTGTTTCTGAATGCATCAAATCAATCTCTGCCAATTTAATACTTAAAGCTGTCGTTCGCTGTTGGCCTTGTGAGCCATACGTTTGAACATTTTGACCATTGACAATAAATAGCAAATCGTCACGATGAGGGCCTAAAAAAGTATTCGCTTTAAACAATTCACGCTTACGATTGTTCATTAATTGTTGGAGCAATTGATTTTGAAGTGCTTCTAAGGAAAGATCCGTGTTGTCAATTGGGATGCTTGATGCGTAGTCAATGGTGAGCGTTTCGCGTCCATGACTAATTTTTTGATGGAGTAAGTTTGCCCAGTGTTCTAATTTTTTAAGAAAACCTAACCGAGCGTATAGAACTTTCCCGCCAAATTCAGCTAGCTGCTCTGTCAAAATATCCAGATAAACAGTATCTGTTTGTTTCTTTTCAGCTAGTTGTTTTAGGTATTGGTTCCGTTGCTTTAAAACAGACTGATATTGGACAAGATCATAAAGATAAATAGGACTCACTTGTCCGAGTTCCATGTCAATAAATTTCCGGCGGACTTGAGGTGAGCCTTTCACCAAAGATAAATCTTCTGGGGCAAATAAAATAACATTCAGTTGCCCAATGTACGCACTGAGCCTTTTTTGCTCAATGTGATTAACCTTGGTTTTACGTCCTTTGTTGGAAATTAAAATTTCCAACGGCACGGTGCCTGTCTTTTTTTCAACCACACCGCTAATTTTAGCTGCTGCTTGTTCCCAGTCAATTAATTCTTTTTCATTGCTGGTTCGATGACTTCGTGTCATTGCTAGAACATAAATGCTTTCTAACAAGTTGGTTTTTCCTTGGGCGTTTTCGCCTAAAAAAAGATTTAACGTTTTTGGAAAATCTAAGCTGACTGTTTCATAATTACGATAATGCTGAAGTGTCAGCTCATTCAGCCGCATCGTCGGACTCGTTTCCGTTTTTCACCATAAAAAAAGTACCTTCTTCAGGTATCTCAATCATCATGCCCGCATAAAGTTTCCGTCCGCGACGATTTTCCAACTCGCCATCAACAAACACGCTATTATCTGCCAAATACCATTTGGCTTGGCCGCCACTACCAATGACGTTGATTTCTTTAAGAAACTGACCAAGCGTTATATACTCAGTTGCTAAAACAAACGTTTTTTTCAATGTGCATCCCTCTTTTTTCTAATACGTTCTCATATATATTATACCCTTTTTCATAAGAGAAAACAAATTTATCTGTCTAATTTTCATTCTAAGCAATTTTAATTCTAAATGACCGAAAATATTATTAGGATAAAAAAACTCTTAAAAAGCATTTTAAAACGGAAATTGATATTTTCTTGAGAAAAAAGGGGCCTGATTTGGCAGAAATGACGAGTAGCGTTTAACTAAAAAACAATTAGGGGTAACTCAAAGACAAACGAAGAGGGCGCGCAATGAAGAAAAGTAGCTTGTAGAGGTCTGAGCGTCGTTTTAAGCAACGTAAACTTCTTTCACTAGGAAATGTTCATAAAAAAATGAACAGCTCTTAAACGAAAAATTAAAGGGCTTTTTTCTTTATCCACGAAAAAAAAGGCAGAATTTATTCGCCAAACGATAGTTCAAACATTCACAATCATATTAGCGTAAAAGCTATTCTAGTTATAAAAAGCTTATCTAGCAGCGTTTATCGGCTTTAAACAGACGACAAAAAAGAACCTTCGGCGATCATATTGATTTTCCGAAGGTCTTTTTTAAACATGATTAATTTGTACGAACCGGTGTAATTAGTTGAATGAAATCTAGTTCTGTTTCGGTTGGCTCCAATGTAAACGGACGAATTGGAGAAAGGAATTTCACGGTAATATTCATATCGCCAAACGCTCGCAACGCATCTTTCATATAATCTGGGTTGAAAGAAATATCCAACGCTTCACCAGAAACATTTTCATAGTTTAAAGCTTCTTCGACTTTTCCAATTTCAGGTGAATTTCCATATAAAACAACAGAATCTGGTGAAATTGAAAGGCGAACAATATTGTTACGTCCTTCATGAGAAAGTAAAGAGGCACGTTCGATTGCTGAAAGCAATTCTGGTACATAAAATTCAATTTGCGTGTTATGGCTAGTTGGAATTAAACGGTTGGTATCAGGATAATTTCCTTCTAACAAACGAGAATAGAAGTACATTGTTTCTGTTTTAAATAGCACTTGATTTTCCATAATGCTGATTTCAACCATTTCTTCTTCATTGGTTAATGAACGAGAAAGTTCAGTTAAACTTTTTCCTGGAATTACAATGTTAAAGTCTTCTACTGCTTGTTCTGTCGGGATCACACGTTGACTTAAACGATGTGAATCTGTCGCAACGGCAAGTAATTTTTGATTTTCTAAAATAAAGTGAACCCCAGTTAAAATTGGACGACTTTCGTGCATCGATACAGCAAAACCTGTTTCACTAATAATTTTTGTCAATAAATGAACAGGTAATTTCATTTGGTTTTGAGTATCAATTACTGGTAAGTGCGGATAATTATCAGCATCTAATCCATTAACCGTAAAATCAGCTTTTCCTGAAGTAATTGCAACTTGATTGTTATCTAGAACTTCCATTGTGAACATATCTTCTGGTAATTTACGAATAATTTCGCCAAAGAAACGAGATTGTAAAACGATGCTACCTGTGCGTTCAATGGTCATTTGAGCTTTTTCATCATCTTTACTTAAAAAACTTTCAATTGAAATATCCGCGTTACTCCCAGTAAGTGATAAGCCATCTTCTGATAACACAATTTTAACACCTGTTAAGATTGGAATCGTTGTTTTAGAAGAAATTGCTCGTTGAACAGTTTGTAATTCTTGTAAAAAGACACTTCGTTTGACCGTTAATTTCATAATGTAAACTCCTTTTTAAGTATTTTCAATACGTTCTAATTTTGTACGCCACTGTTTTGTATATTATATATAAATAAATAATAAAAGTAATAGGGCATGTTGATTCTGTGGAAAAGTCAAAAGAGCATTGATTTTACTAAGTTATCCACTTGTGCATAAGTTGTGGATAACTTTGTTCTTTTTTGTTTAGTTTTCCACATCCTAAGAGTTCAATAAATTTTTAATTTCACTGACTTCTTTTTGAATCGCTGGATCTTTTTCCAATAATTGCTGAATCTTTTCGTGCGCATGAATCACCGTTGTATGATCTTTGCCGCCAAATTCGGCACCAATTTTTGGCAAGGAATTGTCGGTCATTTCTCTAGCAAGATACATTGAGATTTGACGAGGAACCACAATTGTTTTCACCCGTTTTTTCCCTTTTAAATCTTTAAGAGGCACATGATAATATTTGGATACTTCTTCTTGAATTTGTAAAATGGACAATTGATTTTTACTACCAACTGATTTTAGAGATTTCAAGGCGTCCGCCGCTAAACTAGTGGTAATATCTTCTCCATTAATAGTTGCAAAGGCTTGAACACGGACCAAAGCACCCTCTAATTCACGGATGTTGGAATCAATTTGACCAGCGATATAACTTAGTGTATCATCCGGAATTTCTAAACGCTCGGCATCTGCTTTTTTGCGCAAAATTGCAATCCGTGTTTCTAAATCAGGCGGGGTGATATCGACAGACAAACCCCAAGCAAAGCGAGAAACTAATCGTTCAGGTAATTTTGGAATATCATTCGGCGGGCGATCACTTGTTAAAACAATTTGTTTATTTTCATTGTAAAGATCGTTGAAGGTATGGAAAAATTCTTCCAATGTTGCTTCTTTTTCCGCCAAAAATTGAATATCATCGACTAATAATAAGTCAACATTGCGATATTCTTTCCGAAATTGTTCGGATGTCTTTGTTTGAATTGAGTTGATAAATTCATTCGTAAACGTTTCGCTACTAACATATTTGACTTTGGCATCTGGTTGATTCACTAACATTTGATGACCAATAGCATGCATCAAATGGGTTTTCCCTAACCCTACACCACCATAGAAGAAAAGGGGATTGTAAATCGAACCTGGATCCTCGGCAACAACAAGCGCTGCAGCGTGCGCCATTTGGTTTCCTTTACCAATAACGAAGGTGTCGAAAGTGTACTTAGGATTAAGCATCGCTTTTTTACTTTGTTCACTAAAAACAACTTCTTCTTCGGCAGGTTCTTCGAGTTCTTGTGCCAGTGCTGCGTCTTTTTCATCGGCAACAACAAAATGGGGCATCACTTCTGCACCGGTCAATTTAAATCCAGTTTCGACAATTTTTGCCGAAAGATTTTTTTCCCAGTAATCACGATGAACTGCAGAAGGGACTTCTAGCCACAATTGATTGTTGTCTAATTTCAAAGGGCGTGTGGTTTTAATCCAAGCATCAAAACTTGGCGCCGACAAAATCGCTTGATAGGCTTCTTCAAGGCTATGCCAAAAACTTTCCACGTCGGGCAT